>CAVXLA010000010.1:0-373163 GCA_963762445.1 uncultured Chloroflexia bacterium | reverse complement strand
GAGGTCGTCTGCAACAAGCCGACCATGACCAACGTGATGCTCGCGATGTCCAACGGACCGGACATCACCGTCCACACGTGGCTCGGGGAGTCCATCCAGGCGGCCGTCGATGGCGTCACCGATGTCAACGGCGACGGCAAGCTGGTCGTGCTAGTCGTCGCGCATAAGGACGGTTCGCTCGGCGGCACGGCCAACCAGAAGGTTGTCGTCTCGGCGACCTACGAAGAGCCGTTTGCGCTCTTCGGCTGCTCCGTCACCCTCACCGGTGGCGGGACCGGCCCGGCCCTGTGGATCAAGGACACGGCGACGAGCTCCGGCTGGGGGCTCATCAACGGCCGCGACACCACGATCTTCACCATGGATGTCCATGGCGGCAACAGCGCGGTGGGCGTCCAGGCGGACGGCACGAAGCGCTACATCCGCAACACCTACGGGACGAACGACGGCATCGGGATCCTCGTCAACGGCGACAGCAACACCGTTCACAACGGCAAGGGCGAGGGCAACACCGGTGACGGCGTCCAGGTCAACGGCAACCTCAACCTGCTGACCGACACGGATGCCATGAGCAACGGCGGCAACGGCTTCGCCGTCACGGGCGACACGAACCAGCTGCTCAAGCTCGACTCCGGCGACCGCGGCAAGGGCAACACCGGCGACGGCTTCCACGTCGTCGGCAAGGCCAACCTCCTCTCCGAGGACGCTGCAGTGGCCAACAAGGGCGACGGGTTCGACGTGAGCGGCGGCACCAGCAGCGCGCTGGCCAACCGGCTCAAGAAGGACCTCAGCAACACCGGCGCCTCGGGCTCCGACAAGGAGAACCTGGGCGCCGAGTACCGACTCCTGAACTGGATCAAGAACGACAGCGGCGGGAATAAGGCCGACAACATCGTGGTCCCGAAGACCTCAGCGCCCGCCAAGGGCGCGCTGTTCCCGGTCACGAACGCGACCAAGGAATTCGCCGCCGAATACACGATCGAGTGACGTCCGCTCGATCCAGCTATGAGGGCCCCGGGCGATCCCGGGGCCCGAGCCCCCGCACCGCGAGGTGCTGAGCGCATGAAGAAGGCCCCGGGCGACGACCCCGGGGCCTTCCCATGTACTGGCGCCGAGAACCCCGGGAGTGACCCCGGGGCTCTCGGCATGTGCGCGCGGCGCCAACCCCCCAGCCGGCGCCCCGCGCCGCCCAGTAGCACTGCAGCTTCAGCTTCAATGCCGACGCTCCCGGGAGTTGCAGTGGGCAAGGGCTGGCGGGGACCGGCCAGCCGTGGGCGGCGACATTGTCCGGACCGGGTGCTCGAGCTGGGAAGGCGGACCTTCGTACAGGGGACTCTCGGCGGCGACCGGCCGGGAGCCGGCGGGGCGCCCGCGAGCCGCCGTTCTGCAAGGTCACATGTCAGGTCCGTGTAGTACGGTGCGGACCCTTTCGGGGGATATCGGCCGCAAGTCGCGGCACGTAGGGTTCGGGTGGTATGCGAGACCGCATCGGGGAGACTGCCCACGCCGGGGGTGCGGGCACGCAACGGAAGAGCCGCCGCGGAGAGCCGAAGGCGGCCGACGATGGCCGCGCGCCGCGGGCGGCGGCCCGCCGCAGCCGGGGCCAGGCGATCGTCGAGCTCGCCCTCCTCCTCCCCCTGTTCCTCCTGCTCACCCTCGGCGTCGTCGACATGGCGCGCGTCTTCACGTCCTACGTCTCCCTGACCAACGGGGTCTCGAATGCCGCGATCTACGCGGCCCAGGGCGGTTACAACAAGTGGTGCTCGGGCGAGTCCTACGACGTCCCCTGCCCGCCCGGCGCCACGGTCTGGGCCGGCAACCCGGACAGCATCGCCTACCAGGTCCAGGTCGAGGCGAGCGGGATGACGCTGTCGGGCATCAACCTGGCGGTGCCGCAGTGCACACCGGTCTCCGGGCCTGTCGAGCCCTGCACCTCGACGACCCCCGGCGCCTACCTGAACGTGAAGATCGCCGCGAGCTACGACGTGTCGCTCCTCACCCCGCTGCTGGGGGCGATCCTGGGCGGGTCCGTCCACATGTCCGCGTCCACGACGGCGGTGATGTACTGATGGCCCGCCCCTTCAGCCGGCGAGCCGGCCGGCCACGAACACGGGGCCAGTCCCTGGTCGAAGTCGCCCTCGTCCTGCCGATCTTCCTGCTGCTGATGATGACCCTGCTCGACTTCGGGCGGGTCATCTACGCCCAGCACACGATCACCCAGGACGCCAACGAGGCCGTCCGCTTTGGCATCGTGTCGACCGCGAACATCAGCACGGCCACCGCGACGCCGTTTCAGAATCGCTACCAGGCGATCCGGAATGCGGCCAAGGTGATGGCGCCCGCGGTCCCGATTACCGACGCCTCGATCTACGGCGCCGCCGGCGACTGTCAGAGCCCGCTTCCGGTGGATCCGACGGTCGGGGGCACGTGCTTCTACCCCCACGGCATCACGGACGCGGCCGCGACCGTGGTCGTCCGGATCCAGGTCACGGTGAACTTCATGACGCCGGGCTTCTCGTTGCTCTTCCCCGGCGGGATCACGATTACGGCCTTCGCCGAGCAGCGCATCCAGTCATGACCCGCGCCGACCGTCCCAGCCCGATGGCTGCCGCTCAACCCAAGGAGAACCCGACCATGACACGCCGCATGGGCCTTCCCCGGCGCCACGGCCGCGAGGGCGAGCACGGGCAGCTGATCGTGGTGTTCGCCCTCGCGCTCGTCGCGATCATTGCGATGGCGGGCCTCCTCATCGACGGCGGGATGGCCTGGGCCAACCGTCGCCAGGCCCAGGCGGCGGCGGACACGACGGCATTGGCGGGGGCGGTGGCCGCCGCCAGCGGCGCCTCGAACACCGACATGGTCGTGGCGGCGAGCGCGATCGCCACCACGAACGGCTTCGCGGTCAACTACACCGACTGCGGCGGGACCGCGCGGACCAACGGCGTCGTCGTCCGGCGGGGGCCCCTGACCGGACCGCACACCGGCGACACCAACTTCGTCGAGGCGATCACCACGCGGCCGATGAAGACGACGTTCGCGGGGGCCGTCGGCCAGAGCTGCTGGCTGGTGTCCGCCCGGGCGGTCGCCTCGATCCCCACCCAGGTCGCGCAGTGCAACTTCTGCTCGCTGAGCAACTGGGACGACAAGTACACGCTGCTCCTGGACAACGGCAACGACCTGCGGATCGACGGCGACCTCTCCTCGAACCACGTCTGGTGGTACTCGGGCACCGAGGCCGTGAACCGCTGCGGCGGCACGGACCCCTGCACCGCCCCCACCTGCTCGGACTGGAATCCGCCCGCCGGCGAGCACCGGATCATGATGTGCGGCCAGTCGCTCTATGTTGACCACAGCGGCGGATCGACGCCGACGATCCTGTCCGCCCGCACGATCGCCACCGCCGGCGGCTGGCAGGCCCGGAGCGAGAACGACATCATCCACGCCGACCAGGAGGCGACGCCTGGCTGCTACTCACCGAAGAACATGCACTACTCCACGCCATTCCTGCAGGACACGAACGTCTGCATCGGGATGTCGCCGATCGTCGACCCGCTGGACGACCCCAGCAAGCCGTTCAACCAGATGCCGCCGCCGGACATCAACGCCCTGAGCACCTGCCCGGGCGGGCCGTTCCCCTGCGGGCCGGTCGCCTCGGCCAGCTGCAAGGCCGAGATCTACAACGGACTCCCCACCACGCTCAAGCTCCCGACGGGCACCTTCACGAGCCCCGCCAAGCTCACCATCGCCGGGACCCAGGGGGTCTTCACGATCTGCCCGGGTATCTACTACGGCGGTTTCTCGACGAACGGCGACAACGGCTCGCAACCCAAGGTCATCATGCTGCCGGGCACCTACGTCATGGTGGGCGGCGGCTTCAAAGTGACCGGCATGGCATCCATCACGAGCGTCTCGAGCCAAGGCGACGGGGTGACGATATACAACTCGGGCGGGGCGGAGGCGTTCTCGGAGAGCTTCCCGTCGGACCCTACCCTGTACACCAGCCTGCCGTGCCCCCCGCCCGCGTTTCCCCTCTCGACGTGCCTTGGGACCGGCGGCACCGTCCTCAACCCGCCGGGCAACGCAATCGCGGCCGGCAACCCGGTGACCTACGTCCTCAGCCTCGCGCTGCTCAGCGGCCACCCCAAGCCGACCGGTACGGCCGCATCCTTCACGTTCTACAACGGTGATGACCCGATCGCCTGCACGGGCGGGGTGACCATCGGCGGCGACGCCAGCCACCTCACGGCCTCCTGCACCACGTCCTACACCACCTTCGGCGACAAGGGGATCACAGCGGTCTACGCGGGCGACGCGGTCTACGCGCCGACCGGCGCCACGAAGACCCAGACCGTCGACCCCCCTGCGGGCGAGGGACGGGGCAACATCGACCTGGCGACCATCGCCGGGACCTGTGCGCCTGCGGTTGCGCCGTGCGGCCAGATCATCCTGCACGCCCCGACTTCGGGCCGCTACAGCGGCCTCCTCATCTTCCAGGACCGAGCCTTCGGGTTCCTCCAGGGGACGCAGGGCCTCCGCCTCGAGCCCTACCTGGGCGCGCCCGCCTGCGACACGACCACCGCCACGACGCCCCTGGGCGTTCAGCCGGCCTTCATGTACTACGGCGTGCCGCCCGACACGCACCCCGTGCCCGCGCCGTGCGGCCCGCTCGGCGGCCTGAGCGGGACGATCTACGCATCCCATCTCGCCACCGGCCAGGCCAGCGACTGGGACGCCGTCGTCAACATCCGGGCGAGCGGGCTGGCGAACGTCCAGATCATCGGAGCCGAGATCAACTTCAGCAACCTGAGCAACCTCCAGGCCCGCTTCGCGTTCGACGCGAGCCTCTTCGCCAACGGCAAGATCCGCCTGGTCGAATAGGGACTGGGGCGCCCGCCAACGTCCCGCGGTGGGTGCCGGGGCGCGGCGCCTCGGCGTCTCCGACCTGGCCGGGCGCCTGCGGCGCGCTCGCTATTCCGCGTCGCGCAGGAACCGCTCGATGCCGGCAGCGACAAGCGTCCGGAGGCTCGGGTCGGCGATCTTCCCGAGGTACGCGCGCAGCTGGTCGACCGAGAAGCCTGGCGGCAGCTCGACCTCGGTCAGCCCGCGGAATCGCCCGCCCCGGGCGCGGCGCAGGTAGAGGGTGTCGAAGACGGCCTTTTCGGGCGTCGCGATCCGCCGGCCGCGGTCCTCGAGGAATCCGCCGAAGACGGCCGGCGCGACCTGGTGGACGGAGAAGATGCCGGCCGCGGTCCTGATCTCCCGGCCCTTCGCGATCGAGGCTACGAAGGTCTTTCCCGGGAACTGCTGGATGATCCCGTGGTAGCGCAGGGCGGAGTAGAACGAGATGTACGACGGGGCCGGCTGCGTGATCCACGACCCGACGACGAACGCATCGATAGTCTCGGAGATCGCCCACAGCCCGTGACCGACCCTGTTGATCGCTCCCTCGTCCGCGAGCCGCGTGAGGAGCCGGGTCGCGTAGCCCGCCGAGATCCCGAGGAGGTCGGCGGCGTCTCGCGTGCGGACGATCGGCTGGCCGAGCCGGCGCAGGGCCTGGAGGGACGCGACGGCGCTCGTCATGGCAGGAGACGCTCGAGGCACTCGACGACCCGGGACTGCATTTCGCCCCACGCGTCCATCGGCGCGTAGACCGGGGCCAGGTCGGGTTCGATGAAGGTCACGACTTTGGAGGCGTACTCGTCGTAGCTGATCTCGAAGGTCCGGGCGATGGCGACCTCGAGGTCGGACCTCGCGATGTCACCGGGGGCGACAGCGCCGGGATACCGGCGGAAGAGAAGATCGAGGTCGAAGACGTCTCGAGGCTGGGTGTTCCTGCGATCCCCGAGCGCCACGACCTTCTGCCCGACGGCGGCCTTCGGCAGATAGTGGCGCACGAGCGGCGAATTCAAGACCGCGCCGCAGTGCTTCGTCACGTCCTCGTTCACGCGGGCGACCTCGGACGCGTCCGAGGGGTACGCAGACTCGCGGTACGAGATCTCGACGCGAGTGGCAGCCTGGTCAAGCGTCCCGTGGCGCAGGCCGACGCCCCACCTCTCCTTCGTCGCCGTCCGGTCCTTCGGGTTGAGGTGGACCATCTCGACGCCAAGCAGGGCAAGGAGTCGCCTCAGCAGGGCGCCGTTGAACGCCCGCTCGACCTTCTCCGTGAACAGGTGGGCCGCGATGTCCGGGACATCGAGATCGACGTCCTCCGAGAAGCGGACGCTCCCGTGGAAGAACCGCAGGTTGGCGCCACCCTTGAGGATGTACTGCTCGCGGTCGGCGACCTCGCCGAGGGCGGTCAGGAAGGCGAGATGGAAGCACTCGGTGACTTCGCGCTCGATCATCGTTGTTCCTCGAACCTGTCCTTCGAAGTCAATAGTCGGCAATAACGATCTCCCTGTCAACCCACGCCGCTGCTCAGCGAGCCTCGCTCCTGAGGGCGGGGCTCTGCCGCCGACGGGGGCCACTCGCGTAGCCGGAGTTGAGCGGCGAGCGGCGCGCCGCGTGGCCCACATGGCAGCATCGCCTTCGAGGGCCCGCGTACGCGCCCGCGTGCGGCCGGTCCGCCTGCTCGCCCGCGCTCGCGGTGATCCCGTACGTCCGCCCGCGGCGCCTCTGGCGCGTTTGCGCCATGATCTCGCGTCCGGGGCGGGGGCGCGCCAGGGCCCTGACTCATCGGCAGCTCAATCCCGGCTCATCGCCCGCTCACCGGCCGCTCACCGTTAACCCATCGCCCACCCACCGCCCACTCGATCGCCCGCTCATCGCTCCCGGAGGTCCGGCCCGTGTCGCTGACGCTGCTCGACTGGCGACGACGGGTCGCCGCCCTCTACGCGGACGTGCGCGCAAACGCCGCGGCCGATCCCATCGGTTCGCTAGCGCGCTTCCGGGCGGGGCGCGACCGCCTCTTCCGGGAGCATCCTGACTCTCCCCTGGCCCCCGAGCGGCGGGCCGCCTTTGCCGGCGTGCCGTACTGGCCGCACGACCCGGCCCTGCGGTTCGAGGCCGTCGTCGAGCCGCTGCCGCCCGAGCCGGCCGTGGTCGCGAGCCTGACCGGCGAGGAGTTCCCGCTCGAACGGATCGGCCGCGTCCGCCTCCCTGTCGGCGACCTCGACGTCTACTGGATCGCGGTCTACGGCGGGGGCGTGTTCGTGCCGTTCCGCGACGCGACGGCCGGGACCGAGACCTACGGCGCCGGCCGCTACCTGCTCGACACCGTGAAGGGTGCGGACCTCGGCAGCTCGGGCGACCGCCTCGTGCTCGACTTCAACTACGCCTACCACCCCTCGTGCGCCTACGACCCCCGCTGGAGCTGCCCGCTGGCGCCGCGCGCGAACTGGCTGACGGTCCCGATCCGGGCGGGCGAGCGGCTGTAAGCGGGCGCCGCGGGGGGGAGTGCTTGGGCGCAACTGGGCGGGCGAGCCCCGAGCGCCGCATTTCCTCGCCAATGGCGCCGGGTGTACCACTAACGGACATCCTGGCCGGGCCACGCGGATTGGATGCGGCGGGCCAAGCCTGGGGAGTCGAGAAACCCTCGCCAATGGCGCCCCGGCGACGCATTGGCGAGGACACCGGGCACCCGCCGAGGGCCGGTCGGCGCCGGAGCCGCCCTGCCCCACCAGCGAACCTGGTTAGCGGCACCGAGCGAGACAATAGCCAGGATTGCCGCGCGATCGCGGGGCTGGCACGCCGCCGTGGAGAGGCCGGTCGCCGGTCCCGACCGCGAGAGGGGGCGGCCTTGACGTGTGCGTCATAGGCGCTATGCTTCACGTTATCGCATTCATCGCAACAACCGAGGTCGCCGCCATGCCCGGTCGCTACTTCACGATCAAGGAGGCGGCCGAACGGCTGCGGGTCAGTCACGACACGGTTAGTCGACTGATCGAACGCGGTGAGCTACCCGCGATCCGCGTCTCCGAACGTCTCTATCGAATCCCTGCTCCCGCGCTGGAGCGCTATGAGAGCGGCACACCCGCCACCGTCCGTCGGGTGGTCCAGAAGCAGGTGGCCGAGGGGGTTCGGTTCGGCCTTGGCGAAGAGGAGCCGGGGGTCGAGGCGGCATCGCCCCCGCCCCGGCATGCCCGCCGCGAAGTCCGCGTGAAGACGGCCTGAACGCCAGGCAATGCGCCTCAGCTACGAGGACTGCGAGGACTATCTCGGTCGGGTGGCCGCGCTCCTCGAGCAGTTCGGCCTCATCTTCTCCAAGCCCGCCGAAGGCGAGGACCTGGTCCTTGAAACGACCACGACCGGAGTCTTGAGCTACGAGCTGCTCGGCGAGCTGGTGGACCCAGACGGCGGCGTCCCGGCGCGCGTCGAGATTCGCGAGGAGTTCACCTCCATACGGCCCGACGACTACGAGCGCACGCGATATGAGTACGAGTTGCGTGACGAGGCGCGCGGCTATCGACGTGCGTTCCACCTCCATTTCCCCGAGGCGTTCATGCGCACGTACCTGGTCGTCGTTCATGAGCATTGCGAACGGCCGATCGGTTCGGGGCAGTGTGAGCACTACGAAGGATCGCCGGTCAAAGACGCTTTCGCCGGTGTTCAAATCCTCTTCGACGTATGGACTGACGACCCGCCCGACTGTGGGCGCCTGCGCTGTCTCGACGACCGCCGCCCAGGGAAGCGGCGAGTCGCGAGGCTCGCAGGGATGCGGCAGCCACGCCGGCCATCAGCTCGTCGGCGTTGAGTCTCCGCGGGGCGCTCGTCGCGCTCCGCCGCCCTTCGTCGCGCTGGGCGGGCCCCGATTGCGCCCGGCGGCGCCCGACCGGTATCGTGGCCCGATCCGGCCCGGAGCGTCCCGTCGATCGGGAGCCGCGCCGGCCGACTGGGGGCGCGCGCCGTGACGCAATGGTTTCCGTTGTTCCTGCTGCTCCATGTCCTGGCCGCGATCGTCGCGTTCGGACCGGTGTTCGCCTTCCCGCTGATGGGGAGGATGGGCGGGGCGGAGCCCCAGCACGCCAACTTCTCGACGCGCGTCTCCGCGGCGATCTCGAAACAAATCACGATCCCGGCGGCGCTCACGATGCCGGTCAGCGGCGTGCTCATGATCTGGTCCACGGGCATCAACCCGGCGCAGCTGTGGCTGGTCGTCGGCATCGCCCTGTACGTGTTCGCCGTGAGCTACGCCGTCCTGGTGCAGGGCCGGGCCGTCGAGCGCCTCGTCGCGCTGACCGGCGGGTCGGGCGGGCCGGGCGCGGGCGGGCCGGGCGCGGGCGGGCCCGGTGGCGGCGCTCCGGGCGCCCCCGGGGAGGCGCCGGCAGCCCAACCCGGCGCGGCACGCAGCGGGCCCCCACCCGAGGTCCTGGCCACGATCCGGCAGATCCAGCGGGGCGGGCTGCTTCTCATGGTGGTGATCGTCACCATCGTGACGCTCATGGTCTCCCGCCCCACGATCTGACCGAGGCGCGCGCCCGCGGGCCTGCGGATCGGCGCGACCCGGCCGCGGCTCGCCTGGCCGTCAGGCCGGCCGGCTTCCCTTTCGGGCGTCCTCGCCGGCGATGCCTCGCGCCGTCAGGGCCGCGGCAAATCCTTCGAGGTCCTCGACGGTCACGTACAGCGCGGGCACGCGCAGGACGGAGAGGCGCACCGGCTTCCGGAAGTCCAGCCTGACCCCGCCCCGGTGGTTGCCGCCGAAGGTGACGTCGGCGTGGCGGATGCTGCGCCGGACGCCGATCGCCGTGATCCACCGCCACGGCCCTTCGATCCGCCAGGAGACGACGTTGTCGAGCGGCGTGCGCACCCGGAACCGGCCGAAGCGCGCGTCCAGGTCGCCGTCGAGGTCGACGTAGGCGTTGTCGTGCCGCGCCCCGAACAGCCGCAGGAGCGGCCGGGATCGGGCGCCGAGACGGATCGGGAACCGGGCAGCCGACATGTCGCGCGCAGGATACCGCCGAGGCCGGCCGGGACGATGGGGCCGGCCGCCCCTAGCTTCGCTCGCGCGCCTGCAGGCGGTGCCGGGTGGTGACCTCGACGCGGCCTCGCTCGTCGATGGCGGGGTGCTCGACGAGCGCGATCAGCCGGCTCGTCATGAAGCGGCCCGTCCGCACGGGCGTGCCCGTCCGGGTCACCTCGCGCACCTCGACCACCCCGCGGGACGTGACCACCTCGATACGGCGCCCGGCGCGCGTGGCCACGATCTCGAACGTCTGCACGCCCTGGCCGGTGTCGACGACGGCCTCGACTCGATCGCCCTTCATGACCCCAACGATACCCCCCGGCGCTCATCGGGGACTCCCGTCTGGCACAAAGACGAGCCGGCGTCTCGCGGTTCCCATCGAGGGAGGCGTGATCGCCGGCTCATGGTTCGTATGTGCGAGCGGACGATCGAACTCAGCTCGCCGTCCGCCCGAAGACGCCCGCCCGGGTGTCGCTCGAGATGTTCCCGGCGCGGGGGCGGGTCACGGGGTTCTCGGCGCCGCACGATGCGTCTGCCGCGGCCAGAAGCGCCAGGCCGACCGGCCTGCGCCGCCGCGTGACGGACCCGATGGCCCAGGGCATCGTCACCGCCGTACCTCCGAGACGTCGGCCCCGGCGACCCGGGGAGTGGAGGTCGATGCCCGGATTGTCCCACGCCGATGCAAGAGGGGGCGGGGCCGGCACGGGAGGCGAGCGACGAGCCGGAGTTCCAGGCCGCGGGAGCGACAACTGAGAGTGAAGCGGCGGTGGCGCCGCGTAAGCGAGCCACGGCATACTCCTGAGCAGACCATCGCCCGCCGCGGACCAGGATGCCTGTCATGCCGCCGCGGATCACCTGGGACGAGGCGAAAGAGACCGGGAACTGGCGGAAGCACGGCGTCGACTTCCGCGAAGCGATCGAGGCGCTCCAGGACCCGCTCGGTCTCTCGGAACCGGACGAGAGCCACGATCCCGCTGGGCACCGGTGGAACACGATCGGCCAGACCCGGGCGGGCCGACTCTTGCGAGTGACAACGGCCGAGTCGGGACCTACCATCAGGATCATCTCCGCACGACGCGCCACGGCGCGGGAACGACATGCCTACGAAGAAGACGCCTGATCAACCCGACGCCGTCGACAAGCCCCGCGGCGAGCGGGGCCGGTACGCCCGCCTTCTCGCCGACGGCTACGTTGTCGAGGTCGAGCCGGCGAAGCCGAGGCGCGACCGGCCTGCTGTGGGCGCTCCGCGACCGGCGAGCCCCACCAAGTAGCCCACCCCGCGGCGGGCGATCCGAGCCCCGGGGTCTCCCGTGGGCCTACTCCGCCCGGCTCGGGCAGATCGCGCGGTAGTCGCAGCGGCGGCATTCGTCGCGCGACGGCGTCGCCCGGAAGTCGCCCGAGCGGATGACGGCGGCGCGGGCCAGGAGCTCCTCGCGGGCGGCGTCGAGCTGGTCGTCCGTGCGGGCCGTGCTCATCCGGATCGCGGCCTCGGTGAAGTAGAGGGTGACCCGCGCGGGCGTGCCGAGGCCGAGGGCGTCGCGGCAGGCGAGGGCGTAGATCGAGAGCTGCAGGCTCTGGTCGACCCCCTTCTGGCTCTCCACCCGGCCGGTCTTGTAGTCGAGCACCTCGATCCCGCCCGACGGCAGGCCGTCGATCCGGTCGATCGAGCCGCCGATCCGCACGACCGGGCTCCCGTCGCCGGGGTCGAGCCGCAGGTCGAAGCGCAGCTCCTCGTGGAGCGCCTCGCCGGAGCCGGCCAGCTCGCCAGTCCAGAAGTTGTCGAGCAGCGTGCCGACGCGCCGCCGGTAGGTCTCCTCGCTCGTCCGGTCGGGGAAGCCGGTCGGCTTCCACTCGGCGGCGAAGAGCCGGCCGAGGTCGTCCCGGTCGGGCGGCGGCTCCCCGCGCGCGGCCCGCTCGCGGCGCTCCTTCGTGAAGGCCTCGAACGCCGCGTGGGCGGTCGTCCCGAAGGTGAAGGCGGCGACGGTGTCCAGCGTCGGGATGCGGTAGACGTGGCGGAACGCGTAGAGCGCCGGGCAGCGCTCGTACGCGTCGAACTGGCTGTAGCTGAAGGCTGGGGGCAGCGGGGCGACCGCCAGGAGGCTCGCCCCGGCCCCGGCGTCGGCGGCGACGACCCGCAGGGTCAGCGGATCGAGGCCGGCGGCCCGCGCCGCGGCGGCGCCGACGGCCACCGCCTCCCCCACCCCGGCGAGCTCGGCCTTCAGGGCAGCGCGGGCGGCAGAGGCCTCGGGCTCACCGGTGGCGATCCCCTCGAGGAGCGACAGCAGCTCGGTCGCCCGCAGGCGGAGCGCGGTCCGCCGCTCCCGGGGGCTCGGCAGGGCGACGATCCGCTCGAGGGCCCCGGTCGCGCCGGCGGCCGCCCGGTCGGCGCCCTCGTCGCCGCCGGCACCGGCTTCCTCTTCGGCCTCCTCGGCTTCCTCGGCCGACCAGGCGTGCGCCTCCGTCGCGACGGCAGCGGTCCGGTCGCGCTCGACCAGCTCGGGCCCGGCGCCCTCGCGGAGCTCGTCGACGAAGCGACTGATCCGACGCTGGACCGTCGGGCCGCGGTGCGTCACGAGGGCCAGGGTCTCCTGGGCCCGCGTGATGGCGACGTACAGGAGGCGCCGCTCCTCCTCGATGTGGATGTCGCCCTCGGGGACCGCCTCGCGCAGCAGCTCGCGCGGGAAGAGGCTCCAATCGCGATCCTGGACCGGCCACTCCCCGTCGAGCAGGTGGGGCACGAAGACGTGGGGGTACTCGAGGCCCTTCGCCTGGTAGAGCGTCATCAGCCGGACGCCCTGCACGTCCTCGGCCAGCTCGACGCTGGTCGGCAGCTCCCCGCCGGCGGACTGGTAGGCGTCGAGGTAGTCGACGAAGTCGGCGAGGCTGCGCTCGGGATGCTCGCGCTGCCAGTCGGCGGCAAAGCGCATGAGGCTGGCGATGTTGGTGACGGCCCGCTTGCTCTCGAGCGTGTCGGCGGTCAGCAGGTCCTGGAGCATCCCGGTCCGCTGGAGGTACCGCTCCAGGATGGTGAAGGGGCCCTCGCGCGGCGCGTCGGGCGCCAGCTCGTCGAGGGTCGCGAGGAAGCGGCGCAGCTTCGCCCGGGTCGTCGGCGGGAGCGAGAGGGTGCGGTCGTCGCCGTCGACGCCACCGTCGTCGGGGATCGGCGGCACCGCGTCGAGCGTCACCTCGCCCGTCCCGACCGCGTCGCGGACCAGCTCCAGGAGGTGGCGCTCCGCCCGCTTCGCCGCCCGGGTGATCGTCAGCAGCTCGAGCGCGTCGAGGCGCCACGGGCCCGCGGTCAGGACGCGGGCGAGGGCGACGTCGGCGAACGGATCGGCGACCATGCGGAGCGCCTGCTCCAGGTCGCGGATCTCGGGCGCGGCGAAGAGCGAGAGCCCGCCCGACACGGTGTACGGGATGCTCTCCTCGCGCAGGCGCGCGACGATGGCGTCGCGGTGCTTGTGCTTGCGGTACAGGACCGCGAACGAGCTCCAGGGGACCGTGGGCTGGCCCCCGGAGGCGGGATCCCAGCCGGCCAGGCGCTTGATCCGCTCGACGATCGCGGCCGCCTCGTCGTCGGGTCCGTCGCAGGTGAGCAGCTCCACGGCCGGCGCCCCCGCGCCGTCGCGATGCGGGACGAGCCGCTTCTCCTTCTCGTAGCGGAGCTCGTTGCGGGCGATGAGGCGGTTGGCGACGACCAGGATCGGCGGCCGGCTGCGGAAGTTCTGCTCGATGCGCATCCGGGTCGGGGCCCCGGGCGCGGGGGCATCGAGCGCGTGGGCCGGCGGGCCGGAGAACCGCCGGTCGAACTCGACGAATGCGGCGTAGCTGGCCCCGCGGAAGCGGTAGATCGACTGGTCGTCGTCGCCGACGACCATGACGTTGTCCGGCCGATCGGGCGTCCGCCCCAGCAGCTCGATGAGCTCGATCTGGGCGACGTTGGCGTCCTGGAACTCGTCGACGAGGAGGTAGCGGAACCGACGCTGCCAGCGCCGCAGGACGTTGGGCCGCTCGCGGAAGAGGCGGATGACGGCCGCGATCTGCTCCCCGAAATCGAGGGCGCCGCGGCGCTCCCGCTCGGCCTCGTAGGCGCGGTAGACGATCGCCAGCTCGGAGAGCCGGAGGACCTCGAGGGCGGCGCCGTCGGCGACGTAGGTGGCGGCGAGGCGGTCGACGGCGTCGCGCTGCTCCGCCGTCATGTGGTTCGCCCGGACTGCCTGCCCGGTGCCCCAAACCGCCCGCCGGGCCTCGCGGTCGGCGGCCTTCTCGACGTTCCGGAAGTCCGGATTAGCGTCGGGAGCGCCGGCGTCGGCGGCCCGCTCGGCGGCGCGGAAGGAGGCGTAGGCGCTGCGCGTGTCGGCTCGCCCGCGGTCGAAGGCGCCGAGGGCCTCCAGGCGCTCGAGCGCCCGCTCGTACGGGCCGTAGCGGTCCTCGAAGGCCGCACGCTCCTTCGCGACGAAGGCGTCGAAGTCGTCCGGGCTGACCAGCTCGTCCTTCGCCCGGTTGATGAACCCGACGAAGCGATCGAGCCACAGGTTCGGGTTCCCCTTGCCCGCGTAGTAGAGGAGCGGCAGCCCGGGGCGGAGATCGCGCAGGAGGAGCACCTGGCCGACGCCGTCGAGGACGTCCGGGGTTGACGGCAGGCCGGCGTCGGGCGCGCTCTCGACGAGCAACCGGTGACAGAAGCTGTGGAAGTTGGCGACCTCGAGCCGGTCGCAGGCCGCCGGGCCGAGCGCCTTCTCGAGCCGGTCGGCGAGCTCCTTCGCCGCCTTCACGTTGTAGGTGAGGACCAGGAGCTGCTCGGGCAGGAGCGGGCCGACGAACGGGTCGTTCGGGTCGGCCGCGGCCGCCTCCGCGGGGACCGCGAGGGGGTCTCGGCCGGCGGCGGCGCCGGGCGTGCCCTTCGTCTCGAGGAGCCGGCGGACGCGCTCGACGATCACCCGGGTCTTGCCGGTCCCGGCCGCCGCGATCACGACGAGCGGGCCGTCCTCCCAAGCGACGATGCGCCGCTGCTCGTCGGTGAGGCCGTCCAGGGGGACGCCGGGTGCCGTCTCGCTCGTGCCCATCGTCACCTCTCGAGCTCGGTCCGGATCGTCGCTGCCGCCATTTCGAAGCGTACCGGCTGCTGCGCCCCGCGCCGCGGGCCGGACGTCACGTCCTCACGCCGCCCGGTTACGCAATGGCCCAGGCTTCGCGCCGGGACCGGTGCGGCTCCCCGGTGCGAGTCTTGTCCCTTGTCGTGCCACCTCGTCTGGCGCCACGCGGCTGACCCTGGCCACGGAGGCGGCACGTCCCGCATTCGGTCGTTCGACCGGCTCACCCGGTCAGATTGGAGGTCGATGAGCGTGGAAACGCGGCCAAACCGCAGCCTGGCGGCGTAATCGAGCGTGCGACCCAGCTGGATGACCGCGCCAGCCGCTATTCGGTGACGGCACAGGCGGGGCCGGTATTCGGTGACGGCCCCGTTGGGGCGGGCTCGCGCCCTGCACCGCCCGCACCGGCGCGCGCCGCCGGGGAACACGCCCCGTATCGCGACTCGCGCCGTTCGGCTACGCTCTCGCGCACACGCATACGGGGGAGGTTGCGGGCGGTGGTCTGCGCGAGCTGCGGCACCGAGAACAAGGCCGGCCGGCGCTTCTGCGTCGAGTGCGGGGCGACCCTCGCGTCCGCCTGCCCCGCCTGCGGCACCGCGGTGGAGCCGGGCGAGAAGTTCTGCGGGACCTGCGGGGCGCGCCTCACCCAGCTCGAAGGGGCCACGCCGGGAGCGCCGGCCGCGCCGTCGCCGGGTTCGCCGACGCCGTCCCCCGCCCCCGCGGCCCCGCCCGCCCAGGAGCCGATCGCCGAGCGACGCCTCGTGTCGGTCCTCTTCGCAGACCTGGTCGGCTTCACCACCCTGGCCGAGGGCCGCGACGCGGAGGACACCCGCGAGCTCCTCGCCCGCTACTTCGAGCTGGCGCGGGACGTCGTCCGGCGTCACGGCGGCACCGTCGAGAAGTTCATCGGCGACGCGGTGATGGCGGTGTGGGGCGCGCCGGTCGCCCGCGAGAACGATGCCGAGCTCGCCGTCCGGGCCGCCCTCGACCTTGTCGACGCCGTCCGCGCCCTGGGACCGGGGGTCGAGGCCCGGGCCGGCGTGCTGACGGGCGAGGCGGCCGTGACCCTCGGCGCCACCGACCAGGGGATGGTGGCCGGCGACCTCGTGAACACGGCCTCGCGGCTCCAGTCCGTGGCCGCGCCGGGCACCGTGCTGGTCGGCGAGGCCACCCAGCGCGCGGCCGACCGCGCCGTCGCCTTCGAGCCCGCCGGCGAGCAGGTCCTCAAGGGCAAGGAGAGCCCCGTCCCCGCGTGGCGCGCCCTGCGGGTGGTGGCGCGGGTGGGCGGCCGCGATCGCAGCGACCTCCTCGAGGCGCCCTTCGTCGGCCGCGACGAGGAGCTCCGCCTGCTCAAGGACCTCTTCCACGCCACGACCCGCGAACGGCGGGCGCGGCTCGTCTCGGTCCTCGGGCCGGCCGGGATCGGCAAGACGCGCCTCGCGCGCGAGTTCCTCAACTACCTCGACGGCCTCGCGGACGACGTCTGGTGGCACGAGGGGCGCTCCCCCGCGTATGGCGAGGGGATGTCGTTCTGGGCCCTCGGCGAGATGGTGCGGCGGCGCTGCGGCCTCGCCGAGGCGGACGCCGAGGCGACGACGCGGGCGCGCGTCGCGGCGACGGTGGAGGAACACGTCCCCGATCCCGACGAGCGGCGCTGGATCGAGGAGGCACTGCTGGCGCTCCTGGGGCTCGAGACGGCCTCGGGAGCGGACCAGCTGTTCGCCGCCTGGCGCACGTTCTTCGAGCGCCTCGCAGCCTCCTACCCGGTGATCCTCGTGTTCGAGGACTTCCACTTCGCCGACTCGGGCCTGCTCGACTTCGTCGACCACCTCATGGAATGGTCGCGGAGCCTCCCGATCTACGTGGTCACCCTGTCGCGCCCCGAGCTCCTCGAGCGCCGGCCGGACTGGGGCGCCGGCAAGCGCAACTTCGTGAGCCTGAGCCTCGAGCCGCTGCCCGCGCCGGCGATGCGCGAGCTGCTGCGCGGGCTGGTGCCCGGCCTCCCGGAGCCCGCCGCGAAGGCCATCGTGGCCCGCGCCGACGGCATCCCCCTCTACGCCGTCGAGACGGTGCGGATGCTGCTCGCCGAGAAGCGCCTCGCCCTCGTGGACGGCGTCTACCAGCCGATCGGCGACCTCGCCCACCTTGCCGTCCCGGAGACACTCACCGCGCTCATCGGCAGCCGCCTCGACGCCCTCGAGCCCGCCGAGCGGGCGCTCCTCCAGGACGCGGCCGTGCTGGGCCAGAGCTTCACGCCCGCCGCCCTCGCCGCCGTGAGCGGCCTCGCCGAGGCGGCGCTGGCGATCCACCTGCGGACCTTCGTGCGCCGCGAGCTGCTCGTGCTCAACGCCGACCCCCGGAGCCCCGAGCGCGGCCAGTACGCGTTCGTGCAGGCGCTCATCCGGGAGGTCGCCTACGGCACCCTGGCCCGTCGCGACCGCAAAACCCGCCACCTCGCGGCGGCCCGCTTCTTCGAGGTGCTGGGCTCCGACGAGCTCGCGGGCGCCCTGGCGGGCCACTACCTGGCCGCCCACGCGAACGCGGCCGAGGGACCCGAGGCGGACGCCCTCGCGGGCCAGGCCCGCATCGCGCTCCGCGGGGCGGCCGAGCGGGCCGCTGCGCTCGGGGCGCACGACCAGGCCGTCGCCTTCCTGGAGCAGGCGCTGACGGTGACCGACGACAACGCCGAGCGCGCCGACCTGCTCGACCGCGCCGGCCAGGAGGCGACCGAGGCGGGCCGGTACGCCGCGGCCGAGGATCTCCTGCGCCGCGGCGTCGAGCTGCGATCGCAGGCCGGCGACGCCGTCGCGACCGCGCGCTCGATCACGCTCCTCGCCAAGGTCCTCCTCAACGGTCGCCACCCGGATCGTGCGCTCGAGCTCCTCGAGCCCGCGGCCCGCGACCTCGCCGGCCTCGGGACCGACCCGGCGTTCGTCGCCCTGGAGGCGCAGCTCGGCCGGGCGTACTTCCTGGGCGACCAGCACCGGCGCGCCCTGGAAGTCATGGAGCGCGTCCTCGAAGCGGCGGAGCACGCCGACCTCGTGGGCGTGCTGGCCGATGCGCTCGTCACGCGTGGCTCCGCGATCGGCTTCCTCGGCCGGGTCCGCGAGAGCCTGGGGGTCATCGAGATCGGCGAGCGGCTCGCCCGGACGCACGGGCTGACCTCGACCCTGCTGCGGGCGATCAACAATCGGTCCGGCTCCCTCTTCGACTTCGATCCGGCCGCCGCGGTCGCAATCACGCAGGAAGGGCTGGCCATCGCCCGGCGGGTGGGCGACCGGACGGCGCTCTTTTCGATGCGCGCGCTCACCGGCTGGGGCCAGCTGATCACGGGCGAGCTCGAGGGCGCGCTCGCCTCCTTCGAGGCCGGCCTCGCCGACGACCCGGAGCCCGCCGACGCGCTGGTCCTCCTCGACGGCGTGATCATCACGCGGGCGACGCGCGGGGAGCCCGTGACCGAGCTGATCGGCCAGCTCGACCGCCTGGCCGTGGGCATCAGCGACTCGAACGTCGCGTGGGTGACGATCGATGCGCCGGCGTGGATCGCCTTCTGCGACGGCCGCCACGCCGACGCGGTGCGGCGCTGGCGCGAGGGGGCGGCACAGATGCCGAGCCAGGGGCCCGGCTGGCTCGCCGCCGCCGCCAGCCTGTCGCTCATCGCCGGCGACGCCGCCGGTGCGGTATCCGCCCTGGAGGCCCTCGACGCCACGGGATTTCACACGCCGGCGCTGGACCTTCGCCGCCGCTGCGCGCGGGCGGGCCTCGCGGCCCTCGACGGCCGGACCGCGGAGGCGGCGCGGGGCTACCGCGACGCGCTGCGGGGCATGCTCGACCTCGGCCTCGCCTGGGACCACGCCCTCGCGGTCGTGGAGGCAGCCTCGGTGCTCGGCCCCGGCCAGCCCGAGGTCGCCGAGGCCATCGCAATCGGCCGCCGCGCACTCGAGCGGATGGGGGCGAAGCCGTTCCTCGCCCGCCTCGACGCGGCGCTGGAGCGGCCGGGCGCCGGCGGCGGTGGCGGGCGCGTGCCCCGGTCGAGAGCGGCGGACGGGCTGCCCGCGACGGACGCCTCGGTTTCGGCGCCCTGAGACCGGGCTGCGAGACGCCCATCGCCGGCGTGTCGGGGTTCGTCGCGCGCGGGCCTTCCACGGGCGTGCCGGGGTTCATCGCGAATGGGCCCGTCCCGCGTTGACCAGGGCCGGCTCGCTGGTAGAATGTGGCCCTCCCGAGCGGGAGTAACTCAGCTGGCAGAGTGTCTGCTTCCCAAGCAGAATGTCGCGGGTTCGAATCCCGTCTCCCGCTCCACCTTCCCCTTTCTGAACTTGCGGTAGCCGTGTGTTCGGCTATCAGCGGGCTCGAAAGGCACACAGTCCCCGGGTTGATGCTCCGGACGACTGCTCGGGCCCGCTCGTGCCTTCGTCCCGGACGCGATCGCACGCTGATCGTGTCAGCCATGCACGGCGCTGTAGGATGCCGTCCATGCTCGACGAGGCACTCTTCCTGGGGATCGCCTCGATCGCCGCAGTCATCGCCGGGTTCACCGCCGTGACGGCCGCGCTCACGCCGCCCGGCGGCTCATGGAGCCAGGTCCACCGGATCCGGCAGCGCGCGATCGTCTCGACCAGCTTCAACGTCGTGTACGAGGCGCTGCTGCCAGTGATCGCCTTCGCCTGGCTTGCCGATGTCCGCCAGGCGGTCGTCCTATCGAGCGCCCTGGTCGCGCTCTACGCGGCGTGGATCGTGGTGACGCGGGGTCGCCAGCTCTACCGCGCCGGCGGGCTCCGCACGTGGGGCGGCCGACTGCTGTACGTGCCTGGCATCGCCGCCCTCCTCCTGTTCGCAGCGAACGCGCTCCTGCTCGGCTCGGTCGCGGTCTATGCGGTCGCGCTGTGCGTCCAGTTGTCCGTGGCGGTCATCAGCTTCTACCAGCTGGTCGCGGCCGCCTCGGGCTGAGCGCGCCCGCGAGGTCGGGACCTCCCAAGCAGAATAGGGCGATGACGTACGCCGAGCGGGTCGCCCTCGAGCACGAGAACTGGATCGCCTACCTGACGGGTGTCGTGACCTGTACCGGCCCGGCCAAGGTGACGCGCACCGGCGGGACGGTGGCTGTCCTGACCGGGCTGCCGATGGACTGGTTCAACCAGGTCCTGATCGAACGAGAGGAGGCGACGCCGGCCGGCGTCCTCGCCGGCGTGGCCGCGGCGCGCGAGCGAGGGCACCCCTTCGTCGTTCGCCTGCGTCAAGGCACCGATGATCGCTTCATCCCGACCCTGACCCAGGCAGGACTGGCGCCCGCGGGGGAGGAGACCTCGACACCCGGCATGGTCGCGTTTCCGATCGACCACGACGCCATCGCCAGACATGCCGCTCCCGAGCTCGAGATTCGCCGGGTGACCGACGCCGCCGGCATCGACGTCCATCGCCGGGTCGTGACCGCGGGGTTCGGCTCGGATCCGGCGGTCGCGCTGGGAACGGCGTGCCCGGACCTTCTCGACCGGTCTGGGTGTGTCCTCTACGTGGGTTACGCGGACGGTGACCCCGTCGTTTCCGGGCTTGGCTGGCGGACCGGCCGAACCATTGGGGTCTACAGCATCGCAACGGTCCCGTCGGCGCGCCGGCGTGGCTACGGGGCGGCGATGACAGCGCGGGTGGTGGCGGACGGCGTGGTCGAGGGCTGCGACGTCGCGGCGCTCCAGGCGAGCGAGATGGGGCGCCCGATCTACGAACGCCTGGGCTTCCGAACCGTCGTCAGATACGCGGCGTACGTCGATCCGGTACTTGGGGCATGACGCTCGTGTCAACCGACCGAGTTGACGCCTAGCCTCGACGCGCTCGATGGCCGGTCCCGCGGAGGCCCTCTCCCTGTACGGCGATGCGGTCGGCGCCTGGCGGGGTCTCGGCCTCGCGTGGGACGAGGCGCTCACCGCGATCGACATGGCGACGTCTCGGCCGCTCGAGCGCGAGCACGCCGCTCGAGGATACCGGGAGTAGCGGACTCTCCCCTCCTTTCGGCCCCGGCTCCGGGCCGTCCCGGTCGATCCTGCAGGCCGGTGCCGAGCGACCCCGCCCAGCCCGGAGTCGGGCGACCAGTGGGCCCTTCGCGACCGATGCCTCTGGGCAGCGGCGTCCGACCGGGCCGACACTCCCGTACGCAGACTGACGTGCAGCGTATGGGAGGAAGCGAGCCATGGCGGACACCGAGCTGCTGATTCCGCTGGCCGAGATCGCCGGCGTGTTCGTTGGCTTCGGGGCGCTCATCGCCATCCGGAGCGGTGGCCCGACCGAGCCGCAGGAGGTCGCGCCGATGCGCGCCGTCGTGTCGCTGGGGATGGTGACGGTCGTGGCGGCGCTCGCTCCGGCGACCTTGGGCCGCTTTGACCTCACCGAGCACCAGATCTGGGCGCTGGGCAGCGCCCTGTTCCTCGTCTGCCTCCTTGTCATGGTCGCCGCCATGGCCCGGACGCCCGAGTACCGGGCGAGCTGGGCAGCGGAGATCGAGACCACCCGGGTGGGGTCGCGCCCGCGATGGCTCGCGGTGGTCGAATCCGCGTTCTATGTGCTCTACGTGCTCGCGCTGACGCTCACCCCGATCATCATCCTGCTGGGCCTGGCACCGGACCTCGAGGCGGCGCTCTACTACGCGCTCGTGGTGCTGATCCTGCTCGCGGCCGGGTGGACCCTGCTCGGCCTCGTCTTCGCGCAGCGACGCCCGGAGAGCGCGTGAGGCGGACGTCGACGGCGGCCACTGCAGGCTCGAGGACCATGGCTGGCACGTCACACGACGGGTCGCTACGGTGCTGCCGAACGCGGGACCTCGTCCCGCGAGGGGGTAGGCCTTGGACCCAGCGGCGGTCGCGGAGGACGGGTTCGGCTACGTCGTCACCACGCCGGGCGAGGTTCGAGAGACGCGCCCGGATGTCATCCTGTCCCACAGCCCGACACCGATGCCGGAGTTCGGCTTGGCGTGTCGCGTCCGCTTCGGGCCGTCGGTTGATGGCCCCGTCGCGATGGTGCACGAGTGGTTCGCCGCATGCGGGCGGGCCCGGTTCGTCTGGCTCGTCGGGCCGAGCACGACGCCGACGGACCTCGAGCGTCGCCTCCTCGACCTCGGCGCCGAGCCGAACCCGGGTGGATCCGACTACATGGCGATGGTGCTCGACCGCGAGCCACCCCCATCCCCCGCCGATATCGAGCTCCGCCGCGTCGAGACCTTCGCGGACTACGCCGCGATGTGGGAGATCAGGTTCGAAGGCTTCAGCATGCCGGACGAGGAGCGCGACGCGATCAGGGCGACGCTCCGCGAACGGTGGGCCGCGACGGCGGACGACCCCGGCCGCTGGGGATACCTCGCGCTCGTCGAAGGGGTGCCGGTCGCCGAGGGCTCGGTGCGCCGCACGGTCCACGGGCCGTTGTGGCTCGCGGGAGGGGTGACGCTGCCGTCGTTCCGAGGACGCGGCATCTACCGCGCCCTCGTTCGGGCCCGCTGGGACGACGCCGTCCGGCTCGAGGCCGGTGCGCTCGTCGTCAACGCGAACGTCGATACGTCGTACCCGATCCTCGAGCGCCTCGGGTTCCGCGCCGTCGGCAGGGTCCGGTTGCTGGCCGATCGGAGCGCGACGCTCGCGACACCTCCGTCCGCTGTCGTCGCGTCCTGAAGGTCGTGCCCCGAACTGCGGTCATCGCCCTGCACCGGGGCAGGCACGGCCAGGGGCTCACCGCGCCCGGAGGCGCTGGGAGCCACGCTTCCGCGAGGCTACTGAGGCACCTCCGCCGAAGCCGCTGCTCCGTGACCGGCGAGCAGCAGCGTGTGGGGCAGAGCTCGGATCCTCGCCGCCGATGCGAGCGCAAGAGCGGGGTCGAGCGCCAGCGAGAGATCCGGATCCCGTACCCGCCCGTGCCGGTCCGCGATGAGCGCATCGCCCGAGAACAGGACGCCGTCGCCACGCCGGAGGACGATGCTGCCTTCCGTGTGCCCGGGCATATGGACGACCTCGAGGCCGGCGATGATCTCGCCGCCGCCCAGGAGGATGTCGGGGACGGGTCGCTCGAGCCGGAGCAGCCGTTCGATGGCGGCCATCGCCAGGCGGCCCTTCGGCGGCCGTTCCTTCCCGGAAAGGACCGGGGCATCGAGCGCGTGGATCGCGACCTGCGCGCCGGTCAGGCGCCTCAGCTCGGCCGCGCCGCCGACGTGGTCGACGTGCCAGTGGGTCAGGACGATGTAGCGGAGGTCACTGGGCCTGCCCCCGATCCGCTCGATGGACGCGAGGATCCGCTTCGCGCTCCCCGGAGTCCCGCTGTCGATCAGCAGCAGCCCATCCGCGCCCCGCACGAGATACGCGTTCCCGACCCGCAGTCCCTCGACCGTGTCGATGCCCTCGGCGACCTTCACGGGGACATCATGCCCGGCGAGAGCGCGCGACGCCCGAATCACGTCTCGGTGGCCCGCGCAGCGTCACCTCGCCTGTGCCACGATGCTCTGCCGGAGCGGCCTCGGTCCACCTGGCACCCACGGACAGGGGACCGGTTGGCATACGATGCGGGCGGGCATGCGTAGCCGCTCCGACTCCCTGACAACATGGAAGAAAGTCTTCGCGGCGGGACTCCTGCTCCGCCCGATTCTCATCGTGCCGATGGCCCCGAGCGGACCCCTGGGTGGCTCGAACATGCTCCCGATCGGTCTGGCCTCGGTGTTCGCCCTCAGCATCCTGCTCGCCGCTGGCGTGTTCGTCGGGAACCGTCCGGCCATCGCGTTCGGGATCTTTACTGCCTTGGCGGGACTCGTGCTGGCTGCCATCGGTGCCTACCTGGGCTTGCCGATGCCCTGGCCCCTGGCTCTCGCTGGCTACAACATCGCGCTCGCCGCGGTCGGTATCAAGGTCAACGAGCAGCTCGACTAGCGCGGGCCCGTCAGGCGCAGGAGGCGGCCCTCGCCACGTCGTGGTGCGCGAGCTCCGCGTGCGCGTCCTCGCCGTTGAGTGCCGGACGTCCTCGGCGATCCGGTGGTCGAGCGGCGTCGCGACGCTGCATCTGCCCGCGCCGATGAGCGTCCCCGATCAGTTCACGACCGATGCCTCTAGCCGTCCCAGGCAGCGCACATCAGCCTTCGCCCGAGAGCGGGAAGCTCTGACCGCCGCCCACAACGGGCCGCCGGAACCACACCAAACCACCGGCGAGACCTCCCCGGGCGCGCTTCGCGCTCCCGGGGAGGTCGTTCGCCATGGCGGGCTCGTTCCTCGACATGCAGGCCCAGGTCGGCATCACGGTGCACGTCGGCGGTCTCGGCGAGCGGCGGACGCTCCTCTCCGCGTGCCACGCCGAGAACGCCCGGGAGATACTCGAAGTCGGCTGCGGGATCGGCGTCGGGCCCATCCATACCGCCAGGACGTACGGCTGCCGGGTGGTCGCCGTCGACCGCTCGGAACGGATGATCGACTGGTCGCGCCAGCGGGCGCGCGAGGAACGGGTCGCGGATCGGATCGCGCTCCAGGTCGCCGACGTGCTGGCGCTGCCCCTCGAGTCCGACCGGTTCGATGCGACCATCTGCGAGTCGGTGCTCGCGTTCGTCGGAGACAAGCAGCAGGCGATCCGCGAGATGGTCCGGGTCACCAAGCCCGGTGGCTACGTCGGGCTGAACGAGATGTTCCTGCTCACCGAGACCCCGTCGCCTCGGGTAGTCGCGCTCGGCCGCCTGCAGGCGACCGAGATTGTGAGCCTCGCTGCCTGGAATGCGCTCTGGGAAGCGTCCGGCCTGCGCGAGCGCGTCGTGCGCGCCTACCGCATCGACTTCGCCCGCGAGGTGCGGAACCGGCTGCGCTGGATCGGGCTTCGCGGCCTGCTGGGAGGCCTGGCGCGCATCGTCCGGCTGTACGTGACCGAGCCGTCGCTGCGACCGGCGCTCAGGCTCATGTTCGGCCGCTTCCCCAAGGCGCCGGGGGCCGAGCCAGCGGCACCTTCCGCGTGGGCCTCGTTCGGCTACGGGCTGTTCGTCGGCCGGAAGTCGTTCGACTCCACGGCCGCACCGCCGCCGGTCGAGGCGCACTACGTAGCTCGAGGCCTGACGGCCGCCGTGAGCTCCGGACCCTCCTTGGGCCCGCTGCAACGCTCGCCAGTCGTTGATCGCAGCGACGACTTCCTCGGCTCGGGTGAGGCTGGGTACATGGTGACGGTGTGTCGGCGCTCGCCCGCTCGCGGCGCTATCCGGCGGCTGGAACCGGCCCCTCGCGCAGGCCGAGCACGTTGCCGGCGGGATCCTTGAACCACGCACCGCGAGTCGGACCGAAATGAGCGATGAAGTTGACCGTCTTCGGCGTCTCGTACTCCTCGAAGGTGACCCCCCGCGAGATGAGATCGCGGACGACGGCCTCGATGTCATCGACCTCGAAATGCAGCACCGTCTGACCACCGGCAGGGGCCTGCCCGCGCCGGATCGTCAGCTGGGATCCCTTGCCGGCACCGAACCGGCACCCTGCTGGGGTTTCTTCAAGGAGCGTGAGGCCAAGCTGTCCCTCGTAGAACCCCTTGGCCCGGTCGACGTCGGTCACCACCAGAGTCGTAACCGCCAGGAACTCGGACAGCATCGTCGTCACCTCAGTCATGAGCAGGGCCGGCATCTGATGGGCTCAGGCTCGGCGCGAACGCGGTGGTGGGTTTGCGCTGGATCCGGACCGGCGACCTCCTGCGGGCTCAGCCATGGGGGCCGCGCAGGACAGGCTCCGGCCAGGGCTGGGCGAGACGCCGCGACGCCACCAGGCTCTCGCGGCGCTTGCCCGCTGTGACCGAGCTACTCCGTCCATCGTGACGTGGTCCGTCACGTTCGTGCCTTATTTCCCGATGACGGCGGCCCGCTCTGCTTTGCCCTTCAGCCAGCGCTCGACGTCCACGACCTTATGAGTGATGACGATCTTCGGCATGCCAGCCCCCTCTTTAGGGGCGCGTCTGGACAGCCTGATGGCTGGGGACGCCCCCCGGTGCGAAGACGGCGAGTATCGGCGAGGCCCTGATCGGCGACAAGACACTGCTTTGTTAGCAGAACCTTCACACGAGGTGAACAGAAGGCGTGGTCGCTCGGTGCTAGTGTCAAGGGGCTCGGGTGCTGGCCAGGCGACGTCCGCCCGGCCGCGCGCTCAGCGGAGAACGTTGCCACGTGACGCGGTTCTGTGGCCATGTCGAGACGGACCTCCAGGTCGACCCGCCGCTCGATGTCTGCCCCGCGTGCATCGAGATCGGCGCCACCTGGGTGCACCTGCGCCAGTGCCTGGCCTGCGGGCGGACGAGCTGCTGCGACAAGAGCCCGAACCGGCATGCCACGGCCCACTTCCGCGAGACGGGCCATCCGATGATCCGCTCCGTCCAGCCCGACGAGGACTGGCAATGGTGCTATCCGGACGACCGGATCTACGTCCGCGGCCCGACCGGCTACGAAGCCGGGGAGGAGTGACCCGGCAGGTCATCGATCGGATCGTGGCCCCGGCCTCGATCGCCCCCGTACTGGAAGGACGCACGCGATGATCGAGAACATCTCGCTCGGCCCGCACGGACCGCTGGCCAGTGTCCTGGCAGTCCGCCGGGGGAAGGGCGAGAGCCAGGGTGCCGGGCTCGAGCACCGGGAGGCGCTGATCTACACGCTCGGGAAGGCCGCCGAGCTCGAGCACCTGATCATGCTCCAGTACCTGTTCGCGGCGTTTTCGCTCAAGCAGAGCGTCGGCGAGGGGCTCACGGCGGAGACCCTCGCCGCGGTCCAGCGGTGGCGGAAGACGCTGCTGGCGATCGGCGAGCAGGAGATGCTCCACCTGGCGCTCGTCCAGAACCTGCTGACGGCCGTCGGCGCCGCCCCGCGCCTCGCCCGCCCGAACTTCCCGATGCCGGCCTACAGCCTACCCGGCCGGCGTCCGGATCGAGCTGCTGCCCGTTCGGCGAAGCCGCGCTCCGCCACTTCGCCTTCCTCGAGCGGCCCGAGGGGATGGACGTCGAGGACGCCGAGGGGTTCGAGGCGATCGCGCAGGCCGTCGCGCTGCCCCACGACGAGCAGGACGAGATCGTCCCGCACCTGCAGGAGTTCGACACGATCGGCCAGCTCTACCGATCCATCCAGGCCGGCCTGGAGCACCTGGCCGATCGCCTCGGCCCGGAGCGCCTGTTCATCGGCCCACCGAACGCCCAGGCGACCGAGGAGCACTTCCGCTGGCCGGAGCTCGTCGCCGTCACCGACCTCGCCTCTGCGAAGCAGGCGATCGACACGATCGTCGAGCAGGGCGAGGGGGCCCGGGGGGAGTGGCGCGAGGCCCACTTCGGGCGCCTCCTGGGCATCCTCGACGAATACATGGAGCTCAGGCAGGCGGATCCGGGCTTCGAGCCCGCCCGGCCGGTCGTGGCGGCCAACGTCCGGCCGCAGGCCACCGGCGTCGTGGTGCCGCTCATCAGCGATCCGGGGACGACCCGCTGCATGGACCTCCTCAACGTCGCCTACGAGGTGCTCCTGCAGCTCCTGTCCCGCTACTTCGCCCACACGGATGAGTCGCCGGAGCAGCTCGCGGTCCTGGCCGATGTCTCGGTCGGCTTGATGTACACGGCGATCAAGCCGCTCGGGACGGTCGTCACGACACTGCCCGTCGGCCCGGACATGCCGGGCGTCACCGCGGGCCCGGGGTTCGAGCTCTTCTACCAGGTCGACTACCTCCTGCCCCACCGGGAGGCGGCCTGGGTCCTGATGGAAGAGCGACTGCGCGATGCGGCCGCGTTCGCCGTCCGCTGCGGCGAGCTGTGCACGCCCGCCCTCATGGAGCCGCTCGCCCGGGTGGCTCGATCGCTCACGAAGTACGCCGACCAGCTCCTCGCCGCAACCTGAGGTGGGAGCCCGCGGCGGCCGCGACCCGGCCCGCGTGTGCCAAAACGCGGCGGGAGCATAATCCGCCGCATGGTGGGTGAGTCGACGTCCGTTGAGCGCGGGACGCCACTCCGGCTGGCCGACGGAGGTGTGCTCGACCCCCTTGTCGGGCCCCAGTGCTCGCTGGCGGTCCAGCTGCGCCGGGCGACGGGCGCGGTCATCGGGCGGAGCGCCGAGCTCGAGGCGATCTCCCAGGAGCTGCGCGAGGCCTCCGTCCATCTCGCCGCGGTGACCCTCGAGGGCGAGCCGGGCATCGGCAAGACGCGCCTGCTGCTCGCCGCCGCCGAGCTCGCGTCGGCGAGCGGGTTCACGTGCGCCGCCATCACGGCCGACGAGGAGATTCGCGGGCCCTTCCTCGTCGCGCGCAGCCTGTTCGCCTCGAGCGCGATCAACGACGCGGCCGCAGGGACGCCGGCGGAGGCCGCGGTCAGGCGGGTGGTCGAGGCCATCTCGGGACGTGACGAGCGCGGGTTCGAGACAATGTCGCCGGACGCCAAGCTCCTCCGGGCCTTCGACCTCGCCGGCGTGGCGATCTCCACGCTCGCCGGGATCCGCCCGCTTGCGCTGCTCATCGACGACGTCCAGTGGGCCGACGACGACACCCTCCGGCTCCTTCGGTACGTCGTCCGAAGCGATGCCGAGCGGCCGGTCTTCCTCTTCCTGACCATCCGGCCGGACGAGTTCGCATCGGTCACCGAGGCCGTGAACTTCGTCGCCGACATGGAGCGGATGGGCCTCGTCCGGCGGTTGCGGCCCGGACGGTTCGGCTCGTTCGAGACGGCGGAGCTCCTGAAGCGCGTCCTCGCCGGCCCGGTCGAGGCCGCCTCCGCGGCCGCGATGCACGCCCAGTCCGAGGGCGTGCCTTTCATCGTCGAGGAGCTGGCCCGGTCGCACCGCGAGGCCGGGACCCTCCAGCAGATCGATGGCGAGTGGCGGCTCGGCCGCAACGCGGCCCGGCTCGTGCCATCCGCGGTGCGGACGCTCATCGATCGCCGCGCCGCCCGACTCCCGCCCAGGACACGGGCGGCGCTGGGCGACGCAGCGATCCTTGGCCGCAGCTTCAGCCTTCGAGACCTTCGGGCGATCCGGCTGCGGGTGGGCGATGGCGAGATCGCGTCGGAGGAGGGGGCCCGCGACCGCGCGGCGACGGCCGCGGCGGCTGCGCAGGGCGAGGCGACGGACCCCGGCGACGGTGACGACCCGCTCGCCGACGATCTTGGGCCCGCGGTCCGGGCGGGCCTCCTGCTCCCGCAGGCCCAGGGCGAGCCCGCGGACTACACGTTCACCCACGAGCAGGTCCGCCAGTTCGCCTCGGGCCAGCTCTCGGCGGCCCGCCGCCGGCAGGTCCACGCCGCGGTGGTCGACCTGCTGCTCGAGGGTGGCGACCCGGCCCCCGCCGGACTGCCGATGCTCGCCCAGCACGCGCTGGCGGCCGGCGACACGGCCCGGGCGGGGCGCTTCTCGATCGATGCGGCGGTGGCCGCCCTCGCCTCCAATGCCCCCGAGGAGGCGCTCCGGCTCGTCGAGCAGGCGCTTCCGGTCGTTTCGTCGCCGGCCGACCGGCGGGTGCTGCTGGCGACGCGCGACGATGCCTTCGCGGTCCTCCGCCGGACCGGCGATCGGCTCGACGGCCTCACCGAGCTGTCCGCGCTCGCCGAGGCGATGCGCGATCCGTCCATCGAGCTCGACGTGCTGCTCCGGCGCGCGTCGGCGCTGCGAATGAGCCACGACGAGGACGCCGCCGCGGAGCTGGCCCGTCGCGTCCGCACCCGCGCCTTCGAGCGAGGGGACGTCGCCCTCGAGCTCCGGGCGACCCTCGAGCTCGGCCAGGCGCTCCTCCGGAGCCCGCTCGGCGAATCGTTCGGCGGCGCCGCGACCGAGATCGACCTCGACGGCGCCGAGGAAGCCTATCGCCGCGCGATCGAGCTCGCGGAGCAGCTCCGCGACGAGCGCAGCCTTGCCGCCGCCCTGCGCGAGATCGGGATGATCGACTTCACCCATGGGCGCGCGTGGTTCGCCGGCGAGGTCACGGGTGGCCGCGCCAACGAGCTGCTCGCGGCGGTGGCGTCGGGTGCCGACCTCGAGACCCTCATCCTGGCGTCGCCGGTCGGCCCGCTCCTCGTCGAGGCGACGCAGGTCCTCGAGCGGGCGCTCGGCATCTTCGAGCGCCTTGGTGACCGAACCGGCGTGATGTCGACGGTCATCGCCATGGCCTACTCGCGCTACGGGCCGGTGATGCACCTGTCGTCCTCGGCTCGGCACCTGGAGGAGATCCGGCGCGTGACGAGCCGCCTGTCCGAGCTCGTCACCGAGAGCGAGCGAGCCCGGCTCGACCTCCAGATGCTCTTCGGGGTCCACGTGTACTCGCGGGCCAAGGTCGTGCCGGACCTGGCGCTGTCCCGCGGCGAGGAAGCCCATCGCGCGGCCAGGCTCTTGGGCGACCGGACCATCGAGTTCCTCGCGGCCGGCGGCGTGGCGATGAGCCTGCTCGAGCTGGGCGACATCGAGGGGGCCGAGCGGTGGATCGGCCTGGCTGCCGCCGCGGTGTCCCAGGCCCCGTCTCGAACGCGCGCCCGGCAGCTCGAGATCTGGCGCGGGATCGCCCGGGCGGGCGCCGGGGACATGGAGGGCATGCGCCGTCATCTCGAGCGCGCCGTTGCGATGGCGACCGAGGAGGGACGGGCGTCCGCTCGGTGCGAGGCCCTGGCCCGCCTCGCCATCGAAGCGGCGGGGCTCTTCGCACGTGGCACGTCCGCCGACTCGGCAGACGCCGCGGGCGGCGCGCCGGACCTGGCGCTGGCGGAGCTCGTCGAGCGGTCGGCGGCGCAGGTGAAGGAGCTGTTGCCGCTCATGCCGGGCCACGCGCCGTGGGGGGCGCAGGCCGACGCCGCCCTGGCCACGGTCGCCCTCGCGCGCGGCGACATCGCGGCCGCGGCCTTGGCCGGCGGTGCGGCCATCGGGGCCCTCCAGGCCGGCCTCCACGAGGACGCCAGCCTGGAGATCGTCATCCCGGCAGCCCGGGCGCTCTTCGCCGGGGGGCCGCCGGAGGTCCAGGGATTCGTCCGCGGCTTCCTCCAGTCCACGCTGTCGAGGATCGCGCAGGGAACGACCGACGAATCGATCCGCGTCCGCTGGCTTACCGGGCCCATCGGGCGCCAGCTCGTCGCCCTGGCCGGTCCGATGGACGCGCCCGCTCTCGAGGCCGCGACTGGCGCCGAGCCGGGGGCCGCGGCGCCCGCGGCTGCGACCAGCCTGGACGATGCGGAGCGCCGGCTGCTGCAGCTCCTGACCGAGGGTCGGACGAACGCCGAGATCGCAGCCGAGCTCGACATCGCGGAGGGCGACGTGGTGCAGCGCCTCACGAGGCTGTTCGCGCGGCTCGGGACCTCGAGCCGCGCGCAGGCGACCTCGCTCGCCTTCCGAGGGCTCGCCTCGGTGGGGTCGCGCTGATGGCAGTCCGGGCGCGCGTCGACCGCCACAAGTGCATCGGGGCAGGCAACTGCATCACCCTCGCCCCGACGGCGTTCGACTGGCTCGCGGGCGACTACGGCAAGGGCGACGTCGTCGGCGCCGACAGCGTCGACGAAGAGGTCCTCCGCGCCGCGGCCTTCGCCTGCCCGACCGCCGCGATCATCCTCGAGGACGTGGCAGAGCTTCTGCCCTGGCAGCTGCGGGGCAAGACGGGTCCCGCCCGACGCGTCCTGAAGACCTTCATGTTCACCGACATCGTGGCCTCGACGAGCCTCGTCGAGGCGCTCGGCGACGAGGCCTGGGAGACGATGCTCGGCTGGCACAACACGGCCCTGAGGGAGGTGTTCGCGGCCCACAGCGGCGAGGAGATCTCCACGACCGGCGACGGCTTCTTCGTCAGCTTCGACTCGCCGGACCTCGCGGTGGCGGCCGCGATCGCCATCCAGCGGCGGCTCGCGGAGCAGCGCACGAAACAGGGCTTCGCGCCCCAGGTCCGGATCGGCCTCCATGCCTCGGACGCGACGCAGGTCGGCGGCGACTTCCACGGCAAGGGCGTCCACGAGGCGTCCCGGATCGCGGCCCTCGGGGGCGCGGGCGAGATCGTGGCGAGCGTCGCGACGGTCGGGCCGTCACACCGGACATCCGGCCTCCGAAGCGCGACGCTGAAGGGCCTCTCCGGGCCGATCGAGGTCGTGAACGTCGACTGGCGGTGAAGGCCGCGTTGCTGCTCGACCGGGTGGGTCCGCCAGTTTCGCGGGCGCCCGCACCACCTGGTCTGGTCGCCGCTGGTGAGCTAAGGTCAGGAGGGCTCAGATTCGCTTGGGGTCGAGCGATGTCTCACCTGAACGGAGCGTCCCACGAGCCGCCGGGGCCTTCGCCGGTGCAGGTCCCCGTGCGCGGCGTGTCGGCTCGCCTGACCGCCGTCCTCCTGGTCGGCGCGATCGCGGTCGTCGTCGGCATCGCGCTCGTCGGCCGGGCAGCGATCGAACACCAGGGTCGCCCATCGGCGCTCGAGGGGCCGACCGCGACGCCGGCCGCGACGCCGGCCGCGACGCCGGCCGCGACGCCGACGGAGCACCTGACGCCAGGGCCCACGCCGGTCCGGACCCCCTCGCCGGTGGAACGCGCCTCGAGCGCAGCGCGGGAACAGGGCTTGCCGTTCGATTTCGGGTCGCACGACCTGTGCGCGTGGTTCAGTCCCGAAGAGATCACAGAGCTCGTCACCGACGCCTACCGCGACCACGGTGGCACGATCGTGCCCGGGCCCTTCTCGAGATGGGCCGATCCCACGGGCTGCATGGGGTGGACGGCGGACGGCCATGGGGGCCTGGTCCAGCTGTATCCCGGCCCCGAGTCGTCGATCGCGGACCTGCCGCTGCGGCTCGAGGACTTCGTGCCGAACGAGGCCACGAGCGCCGAGGTCCGGGTCGGGACTCTCTCCAGGGGTGGCGTCTGGTACATCCCGGGAACGTCTGCCCACCTCGTGGTCGCCGGGCACGAGGAGGTGCTCGCGTTCATCCACCTGGCGCCGGACGCGTACTCGCGGGAACCGACCGAATGGCGCAACCAGGTCGGGCTGGCCATCGCCGACGAGATGCTCCGCCGGATGCACTGGCTGGCGCCGCTGCCGACTGGCGGCACCCCGCTTCCTGACTTCGCGCGGGCCCTGCCCGGTGACGACGGCCGCGGGCCCTTGCCGCTGGGAACGATCACCGGGGTGCCCAACGCTGATCGCCTGGACTTCCTCTTCGAGCTGTGTTGGCTGGGGTGCTTTCGCGACGCGCACTGGCTGGACCCCGAGAACCCGAAGCTGGGATCGGGCGTCTGGACGGCCGGCCGCCCCTTCCACGTCCGCGAGGGATTCATCAACAACCGGGAGGAGCCGCTCGGAGAGGGCTTCGATGTCGTCCTGTACGTGACGCGCCTGGACGGCGGGCCCGATGCGCCCACCTACCGCTACACGTCCGACTACGTGCTGCGGGGCACGAGCGACCGGTGCGGTCCCACCTACAGGACCCAGACGGGACCTGAGACATGTGAGTGGTTCGTCCACGACTTCCCGGAGGGACTCCCCGAAGGCCGCTTTGCCATCTGGGCGGTCTGGGAAGCACCCTGCCGGGCGTGGATCGACCTCGGCCTGACGGCCTCATGCCAGGACCCCGACGAGGTGATCTCGCTGTTCTCGTCCGGGTTCGATGCCCCCTATGGCCCATCAGGACCGAGCTACACCGAATAGTCCCGTTGTCCGCGGTCTCCGCTGGCCTCCCCGCAGCGGCCTCGGCCAGCGCACGGAGGGGCGACCGGGGCCCCTTCACGACACCCTGACTGCGCCCGATTCGCTCGCCCATCCACGCTCCTGCCACAACGCTGCATCGACCCGCGGCTGCGCGGCTGGGCAAGTGCTCGCCAGCAGAGGCTGGGGCGCACCCGGATGTGGTGCCGGCGGTCGGGGGCTACTTCCGGCCGACGAAGAGCCCGTAGCCGAACGACGCCCAGGCGGACGGCGCTCCCGGCTCGTCCCCCGGCATGTCCTTCGCGGCACCCAGCTGCGTCTCAAGCGCCGGCCGGAGCGACGGCTGGGTCAGGTACACGCGGAGGGCCCGTGCCCAACCCCTGACCAGCCATCGCAGGCCGATCCAGCGCATGCGACCTCGCACCTCGCGAACCGGGTCAATGCGGTAGGCCCGCACGACGCGGTCACGCAAGCCGGACGCATCCCAGAGCCTCTGCCAGGCATCGAGGCCCACCACCTCGGTCCCCATCCCGCGGGCCAGCTCCATCACGTTAGGCGAAGGGGACTCGGTGAGCAGGAAGGCCTCGTTCAGACCGACATAGCCGCCGGGCTTCGTGACGCGGACCAGCTCCCGGATCGCCTGCTCCTTGTCGGCGACGAAGGCGAGCACCGACTCGCAGAGCGTCGCGTCGAACCGCTCGGCCTCGAAGGGCAGCGCCAGCACGTCGGCGACCTGGAACTCGATCCTGTCCTCGACCCCCTCTTCGCGGGCCCGTCGTCGCGACCAATCGATCATCTGCTCCGAGATGTCGACGCCCACCACCCGGCAGCCGTACATCCTGGCGGCGCGGGCCGGCCCGACGCCGATCCCGCAGCCGACTTCCAGGATCTCCGCAGCATCCTCGACGTGGCAGAGTGAGAGCAGGGTCTTCGTCGCAGGGATGCCACCGATGTGCTTCGTGATGCCGACGTGCGCCTGCATGTCGAGAAACGAGCCGGTCATGGCAACGACCCCTCTCAGCGATGAACCGCCGACCGTCGAGACGCCGCCAGCGAGATCGCGAGGAAGAGCGTCGCGAGTCCGGCGACGAGCACCCAGCCCTCAGCCATCTGATCCACCGTGCCCTGCGACCGACCGGCGGGCGCCCCTGCGGTGCTGCGGGACCGTGGGCCGGCCGACCACCAGCGTCACCCAGGGCCAGCCTGCCGCGCACCTACTGCCACCACAAGAGCCGCGCGTCACCAATGGAGAGGAAGCACAGCGACGCGCGAGATGGGGCGCGCACCGGGCGTCCGGGGCTCGCTACTCTTGGCTGCAGAACCCGCCCGGCAAGCGGTCGAGAGGAAGGGAGTCAGCGCACGATGGCCAACCACGCGGGCAGCCAGCCGTCGGCTTCCGAGCGCCCCGACGACGGCGCCTTCCTCGAGGTGGCGCTGGAGCAGGCCCGGATCGGTCGCGGCGAGGGCGGTGTCCCGATCGGGGCGGCCCTCGTGGCCGACGGGCGGGTCCTCGGGGCCGGGCGGAACCGGCGCGTCCAGGAAGGCAGCGCGATCCGCCACGGCGAGACCGACGCGCTCGAGGCCGCCGGTCGCCTGCGGGCGTCGATCTACCGCCGCTCCACGATGTACACCACGCTCTCGCCCTGCGACATGTGCACGGGGGCGATCCTCCTCTACGGGATCCCCCGCGTCGTCATCGGAGAGAACCGAACCTTCATGGGGGGCGAGGACTACCTGCGCTCGCGCGGCGTCGAGGTCGTCAACGTGGACTCCGACGCATGCGTCGAGCTGATGCGGGAGTTCATCGCCGCGCACCCCAGAGTCTGGAATGAGGACATCGGGGAGGACGCGCCGGCCGACGCGATCTGAGCCGGGCCTCCCCGGCCCCCGCTGCGCCCGGCGGTCGGCCGCGACACCATAGCGAACGCCGGTTCGCTCGCCGCTCCACGCTCACGCTCCTCGGCCGTCCGTCAGCCGGCGATCACCAGCGGCTGAAGCCCGGACAGGAAGCCCGGCCTGGGCCTGATCAGCTCGGGCTCGGGGCTGCGGTCCGCGTCACGAGCAGCGAGTTCGGCGTCCAGCTGGGCGATGTCGTATGGGCGCCAATCGAGTATCTCCTCGATGACGGCGTCCTTCCCGTGCATGCAGTGATTGGCCGAGCCCGGCCCGCGCCGGCCGCCTCTCGGCCCGGCTGAGTCAGTCCCCCTCAGGGGACGACCTCGAACTGGGCCATCATCGCCACGTCCTCGTGCTCGAGGATGTGGCAGTGGAAGACGAACGTCCCCAGGTTGTCGGTGAACTTCAGCTTCAGGACGATGGTCTCGCCGATGCCGAGGCTCCACGACTCCTTCATCCGCTCGTAGGGCTTGGCTGCGACGCCGTTCCGGCTGACGAGCTGCTGGTCGACGTCGTGGATGTGAACGATGTGGTTCGAGCCGCTCTTGTTCACGAAGGTCCAGGTCTCGGTGGTGCCGAGCTTGACGCTCGCATCGATCCGCTTCGGATCGAACGTCAGGCCGTTGATCGTCCAGGCGCCGGTGAACCGGTTCTTGCCGAACACGAAGGTCCGGGTGGCCGCAGAGGTCGCGTCGAGCGCCGGCAGCGGCCTCAGCTTCGCCGGGACGGAGCTGTTGTCGGCCAGGTGCCGCTCGACACGGAACTGCATGACCTGGCGCAGGGCGCCGTCGGCGGCGAGGTTCTGGAGCACGATCTTCTGGCCCAGCTTCCCGGCGAAGTCGACCACGACCTCGGCGCGCTCGGCCGGCCCGAGAAGGATGTGGGTACGCTTGACCGGGGCCGGCAGGAGGCCCGACTCGGTCCCGATCTGGATGAACGGCTGGCCGTTGCCCAGGGCGAAGTCGTACGAGCGGGCGTTCGAGGCGTTCAGGATCCGGAAACGGTACGTGCGGTCGCCGACATTGAAGTAGGGCTGGGGCACGCCGTTCACGAGGATGCGGTTGCCGGTGACCCCCGCGGCGTTGAACCTGTAGGCGAGCTGGTTGTTTGCGTCGAACGAGCGGTTGGCGACCAGGAGCGGCACGTCGAACTGGCCCTTGGGCAGCGTCTGGGGGTCGGCGGGGTCGTCAATGATGTACATGCCGGCGAGGCCCATCCAGACGTTGCGCCCGGTCACGTCCATCCGGTGGTCGTGGTACCACTGGAACGCCCCCCGCTCGTTGCCGCCACCCTCGGTGCCCGTGTACGTGTAGGTCACGGAGCCGCCGTTCGGGGCGGCCAGCAGGTCGTCGGGCTGGCCGTCGCTCTCGGCGGTGGAATGGTTGCCGTGGTTGTGGAGCGTCAGCTCGCCGGCCGCGGCGGGCAGGGCGTTGACCAGGGTCACGGTGGTCGTCTGTCCCGTCGGACGGCGGATCGTGGGCCCGGGGAACGTGCCGTTGTAGGTCCACATCCGCGTCTTCGTGCCCGGCAGGACCTGGACGTCGGCCAGCTTCGCGGTCAGCGTGATGTTGGAGCCGGTCAGGACCCTGGGGATGATGAGCGGCCGCGAGAAGGCCGTGGTGGTGAGCGCCCCGGCCGGCGCCACCGTGCCGGCTCCGAGCGCGATCGCGACGAGGACGGCGACGACGAGCGGCGCCATGAGGTTTGGACCCGGTCGGCGGATCACGGGAACTCCCTGTAGGTTCGCAGCGTGTGGGGCGGCAGGTCGCGCTGCCTCCCGGCGGAGGGCATGGCTGGACCCCGGCGGCGAGGCCGCCGGGGTCCTCCTCTGATGGCTGGCGGTCAGTGGACGACGATGTCGCCTTCCATTCCCGCGTGGATCTGGCAGACGTAGTGATAGGTGCCGGCCTTGGCGCCGGTGAACCTGACCCACCAGCTGGACAGGGTGGTGGTCGCCGGCATGTTGAAGCCGATGGCGACCGTCTTGTAGGCGACGATCCCCGAATCGGAGACCGTCGTCGGCGACGTGATGTTCCTGACGCCGTTGCCGCCGCTGAACTCGAACTCGTCGGCCGGGTGGCCGTTGCAGCCGAAGTCGAACGGGCTCGTCGGTGGGTTGACCGTCGGGACGGCCGGTGTGTCCTTGCCGCCGGGGCCCTCGCACATCGGCACGGCGGCGGTCCCCTGGTCCTTCGGGAACGTGATCGTGTGGGGCTCGTTGCGGTCAAGTGCGTACCACAGGACCGTGTCGCCCTTCTTGATCGTGACCTTGCGCGGGAGCATGTCGAGCACGGCAACGTGACCTGCCGGATCGGACGTGCCGGCGGTGAGCTTCCAGAGCGTCGTGCCGTCGGCCCGCTTGACCTTGCCGGCCGTCGAGGCGGCGGCTTCGGCGGCCAGCCCGGCGGCCACGTCATCGGCGGCCTGGGTCGCAGCAGCGGCGTCGGCCGACGCGGCCGTCGTGACGCCCGCCGATCCCTTGGCGACCACGTTGAGGGTGCCGGCCATCCAGGGATGGATCCGGCAATGGAACGTGTATGCGCCCGGAGGGGCGGTCACGGTGATCACGAACGGCGCCGGCGGGCCGGCCAGCGGCGCACCCATGCTCACGACGCCCGTGCCGTCGAAGACGCACGGAGCCTCGGGAGTGCCGCAGCCCTGGACGGGGACGGGGAGGGCGCCCGGGATGACCTCGAGCCCCTTCGTCGTCCCGTTCGGGTTGCGCCCCGGGTCGTCGATGTCGGCGGCCGCGATCCCGTTCACGTCGTTGTCGGCGGCCTCGCTCCACGACAGCGGCAGCAGCGTCGCCGTGTGGAACCCCTCGGTGGTGAACTGGAAGGTCCCGCCGGTCTCGATCGTCGCCGTCCGCGGGAAGTAGTCGTTGAACGACCAGCGATGGCCGGCCGGGATGGCGCTCATCCGGTCGGCGGTGATGGTGAACTGCGGGGTGATCGGCGCGGCCATCACCGCGCCTCCCGAGACGGCGAGCAGACTCCCCACCAGAGCCAATGCCGCAGCCAGCGTGAGCCCACGTTTGAGCATCCAGAAACCCCCTCAGCCTTCAGGCTGTCCTCTCGTGACGGGCCGGCGTCGCGCCCCCTGCGCCCGTGGCCGCGGCGACCCCCTGTCGCCCGACCACACGCTCCCGTCACGTCGATCGGCGCATGATGCGGGAGCGCGCCGTTGAGCGCAAGCACGGCCTGTGCCAGACCCGACAGCCGCAACGAGGCCGCGGCGCCGCGAGCGGCCGTCACGCCTCGCCGGGGCCGACGAGACAGTAGAGCTGCCGTGCCCCGGAGACCCCCTTCAGCTCGTGGGCCCCGGCGTCGATGAACGCCAGTCCCGAGTCGGCGACGAGCTCCCGGGTCGTGGCCGACACGTAGACCTGGCTCGGGCCGGCGAGCGCCATGACCCGCGCTGCGACGTGGACCGCCAGCCCCCGGACATCGCCGGCGGCGATCTCGACCTCGCCCGTGTGGATCCCAGCCCGAATCGCCAGTCCAAGTCCCTTCGCCGCCAGGCAGATCGCCGCCGCCGCGCGGACCGCGCGCTCGGAGCCGTCGAAGAGGGCGAGCACCCCGTCGCCCGTCGTCTTGACGAGCCGGCCGCGGAAGCGGTCGAGCTCGAGCTGGATCCGCTCGTTGTGTATCGCGACGAGCTCCCGCCAGCGCGCCGGACCGAGCGACTCCGCGAGTGCCGTCGAATCGACGATGTCGGTGAGCAGCACGGCGCCGAGCACGCGCTGCGTCCCCTCGTCGACGCGGGCGAACGAGCGGACGCCGGCGACGTCATAGGCGACGAAGGCCTCGTCGCCGATGACCCAGCCGTCGTGGCCGGGCGGGATCTCGAAGACCATGCCCGGGCCGATCTCGCTGGTCGTGCCGTCCTCCAGCCGGCTGCCGAGCCGCCCCGCGATGCAGATGCCGACATGGTGGTACTGGCACAGGCTCGTGCCGGCGATGGGCTGGACGTGCTCCATCCAGTGCCAGCCGGGCTCGAAGACCATCCTGCCGATCACGAGGTCGTCGAGGTTGTAGATGTCGACGCGCCCGAGCGGGGTCGGGCGGACCTCGTCGGGCTTTTCGAGCGACTTCGCCTGCAGACGGGCCACGGCGGACCCGCTCAGGCCTTCGGCTGGACGAGCGACAGCACGTTCCCGCTGGGGTCGATGAACCAGGCCGCCCACGAATGGCCCATGTCGGCGACGCCGTCCACCGTCACGGGTTCGGGAGCCTGGTACTCCTCGATGCGCACACCCCGCGCCCGGAGGTCGGCGAGCGCGGCCCGCACGTCGGGCACGCGCCAGGCCATCTGCGTCTGGGTGTCCGTCGTGCCGATCGTGCTGCGGGAGATCACCAGCTGCGTCCCGCCGCCGCAGCGAAGGACGATCCGCTCCTCGTCCTCCGCCAGGACCTCCAACCCGAGCGTGTCGTGGAAGAACGCCCGGCTCGCCGTCATGTCGGTCGAGAGCAGGATCGGGAACACGGGATTGTCGCTGAGCATGTGCACCCCCCTTGCGACCTGCGCATCACGCCGGCACCCAGCCGGGCCGCGGCCGATTACATCATCACCGGGCTGACGAGCTGGAAGTAGTTGTTGTCGGGATCCGCCAGGGTGGCAATCCACGCTCCCGGCGCCTCGGCCATCTGGTAGGGCTCGCGGACGACGATCGCCCCCGCCGCCGAGAGCCGTTCGAAGTCGCCCTTGACGTCGGTGGTCTCGATGTTCCAGATCAGGCGTCCGGGCTGCGGGTTGCTGCCCGTGACCTGGTCGTGCGGGCCGACGGTGACGAAGCCGGTGCCGATCTGCCAGCCGGTCCAGTCGCCCTCGTGCCAGCCGGGCGGTCCGAAGAGCTTCGTGTAATAGTCGCTCAGGCGCTGCGGATCCGCGGTTCCGATCAGGATGCTGTTCAGGTTCACGCCGCCTCCTCCTTGATCCCCCGGCTGGCTGGGACGCCGACCTGGTGCAGGACGGCGAGTATGGGCGGGCGCGACGATCCTGTCTCTTGGTCGGTCCTCCGGGGCGCGGGCTGTACCATCGCGCCCAACGTCGATCATCTTCGGGGGGGTTCCATGGAGCGCGTCCGCGCGGTCGTCATCGGCGCCGGGCAGGCGGGGCTGGCCGCCAGCCACGAACTGGCCGTCCGCAGCGTCGAGCACGTCGTCCTCGAGGCCGGCGCGATCGGCCAGACGTGGCGGACGCGGCGCTGGCGGTCGTTCCGGCTCGTCAGCCCGAACTGGCTCAACCGCCTGCCCGGACACTGGTACGACGGCCCCGACCCCGAGGGCTTCTCCGACACGACCGAGCTGCTCGCCTACTTCGAGGGCTACGCCGCATCGTTCGGCGCCCCGCTGCGGCCGTCGACGCGAGCGGCAGGGCTGGAGCGACGGGGTGACCGCTACGTCGTCGACACGCCGGGGGGCTCGATCGAGGCCGACGCCGTGGTGGTCGCGACGGGCGCTTTCGGCCGCGCCCGAATCCCGGCGATCGCAGCGGCACTCCCGGCGCGCATCCGCTCGATCCACACCGACGAGTACTGGGCACCGGAGGACCTGCCGCCCGGCGGTGTGATCGTCGTGGGCTCCGGCCAGTCGGGCCTCCAGATCGCGGACGAGCTCGTGAAGGCCGGCCGCGACGTCCTCGTCGCCGTGGGCCGCCATGGCTGGGTACCCCGCCGCCTCTACGGCCGCGACCAGATGTACTGGCGGCTCGAGAACGGCGACTACTTCTCCGTGGTCGGGAATCCCGATGAGCCGGCGGCGGAGTACCCGTTCACCGCGCTCTCCCGCTGGGGCAGCGAGGACTTCACCGTGCGGACGGTCTGGCGCGATGGCGTGCGCCTCGCCGGCCACCTCGAGTCCATCGACGGCGAGCGGATCCACTTCGCGTCCGACCTGGCGAGCCTCCTGCAGGCCGGCGACGACTACGCAATGACGTTCGCCCGGCGGATCCGCGACTTCGCCCGGGGGCGCGGCGAGGCAGTCCCCGAGCCCGAGCTCGCCAGCGCCTGGCCGGCCGACGAAGTCCCGGAGCCCGTCACCTCCATCGACCTCGAGCGCGACGGTGTCGCGTCGGTGATATGGACCACGGGGTACCGCCAGGACTTCTCATGGATCCGGGTGCCGGGCACGATCTCCGACGCTGGCGCGCCGTTCCAGCGCGAGGGCGCCTCCCCGGTCCCGGGACTGTACTTCGTGGGCCTCCATCGCGGCTGGCACGCGGGCGACGGGACGCTGCTCGGTGCCGGCTGGCTCCCGGAGCGCGTGGCGGAGACGATCGCCGCGTCGTAGCGGTGGCTCAGGCGGAGGTCCTCTGCGCGGCGATCGCCCGCGCGACGATTGCCGCGTCCTCCCCGACGCCGAGCAGGTTCGAGGACTTGCGCGTCCGCAGCCAATGGGACCCGACGAAGAAGAGCCCGTCGATCACCGTGCTCGCCCCGTCGACCTGGATCGGGAAGCCCATCTCGTCGAAGGCGTCGGCCCACGGCAGCCACGAGCGGAATGCAGGGCGGAAGCCACCGGCGAACACGACCGCCCCGAAGCCGCGGAGCGAGATGGCCTCGGGCGCGGCACCGTCGAACGGCTCGGGATCAGCGACGTCCGGTCGCGGGAGCCCGAGCTGGTCCGCGGCCCGGTGCACGAATCCCATGATGTCGCGGTTGCGGGCATCGCCCCAGGCCACCGTCTCGGCGAGGTCGGGGGCGAACCGCGCCTCGTCCCCCGCCGCCCCCAGGAAGCGGCCGACGAGCGTCACGCCCATCGCCCGGAGCGTCCGGAGGTGCAGGTCGTGGCCGCCGCCGTGGCCCGTCGAGATCGGGTTGGCGCCGAGGCGGGCGGCGGGAGACGGCAGGGACGAGACGGGATGGTCGAGGAAGCCCGCCGCCTCCAGCCACCAGACGAGGTCCCGTCCACCAAGCCGGCGCGGCCCCCACGGGGCCTTCCCACACGAGAGGACCACCTCGCGGCCGGCCTCCCGCAGCTCCTCGGCCAGCTGGCAGCCCGACTGCGCGCTGCCGACGACCAGGACCGGCCCGGCCGGCAGCGCGGCCTCGTTCCGATAGGCCTCCATGTCGATCTGGAGGAGGCCGGCCGGCAGCGCCTCGGCGCCCGCGGGGCGGTATGCCCGCTGGAACGCGCCCGTGCACAGGACGACGCGGGCGGCCTGCAGGTCTCCGGCAGAGGTCCGGGCGACGAAGCCGCCCGGTGCCCGGTCGATCGTCCGGACGGCGACACCCTCGCGGACGGGCGCGCGCGACGTCGCGGCGTAGCGCTCGAGGTGGGCGACGATCTTGTCGCGGGGCATGAAGCCGTCGGGGTCGTCGCCCTCATAGGCGCCGCCCGGGAGCTGCATCGTCCAGTTCGGGGTGACGAGGCAGAAGCTGTCCCAGCGATCTCGCCACGTCTGCCCGATCCGGCCGCGCTCCAAGACGACGTGATCGATCCGCCGGCCCGCGAGCTCATGGCTGACCGCAAGGCCGGCGGACCCGCCCCCCACCACCAGGACGTCGACGCTCTCCATGGGCGCGGAGTCTACGCGGCGGTCTCCGACCGCGCATTCGGGCGGGCGTCTGCCGAACCACGTCGCTCAGGCCCGGCGGCGGAGCGCCAGGTAGGCCACGCCGAGCCCGCCCGCGCACCAGGCCCCGAGGAGCAGGAACGGCCCGGCCGTGAGCGGGAACGACCCGCCGGCCAGCGTCCCCCGGATCACCTCGCCCATCGCCTGGATCGGCAGGACCGCGTGGACGGCCTGCAGCCACCCCGGGAGCCGATCCGCCGGGAAGTTCAGCGGCGAGAACATCAGGACGAAGACCACGAGGACCTGGGTCAGGAGCACCGCCACCATCGGTGGCAGCACGCAGGCCATCGCGTAGCCGACCGCGCACGCCGTCAGCGCCACGAGCAGGAACGCCGGCACGACCAGCGGGCTGACGTCGAGGGCGAGGTCGAACCGGAGCGAGGCGACGACGAGCGAGAAGACCAGCCCGGGAAGGACGATCATCAGCCAGACGCTGAGGTCGGCCAGGAGATAGACCATGCGCGGCACGGGCAGCGAGCGCATGTACTCCAGGGTGCCCTGGGCCTTGGCCTGCGAGACGACCTGGGGCACGGCGACCAGGCCGACGGTGATCAGCGTGATGGCCGGCGCGCCGGTCGCCAGGAAGAGGATCGTGGTCACGTCCAGCTCGGGGAAGAGGAGCGGGTAGCCGGTGATGATCCCGACGGCGAAGAGCGCCTGGACCACCATCGCGAGGGGCAGGAACCCCTTGAGCCGAAGGGTCTGCCAGCGGACCAGCAGCAAGTAGCTAGGCAGCGCGCTCATCGATGGTCTCCCTCGTCGTGAGGCCGTCGGCACGGCCGACGATCTGGATGTAGGCGTCCTCGAGGGTCACCGGGGTGAGCGAGAACTCCTCGATCGATCCGGCGCGCCGCAGCCCGTCGGCCCACTCGACCGCCTGGCCGGCCCGGTCGGCCGGAACCGTCGCGATGGCGCGCGAGCCGTTGGGAAGGTAGCGCCCGATGAAGCTCGCCGGTCGCGGGGCCGGCGCGCCGGGCTCGAAGACCAGCTCGAGCCGGAGGTCGTCGGCGAGGCCAGCCTTGAGCTCGCCGGGCGTTCCCTCGGCGATGAGGCGGCCGCGGTCGAGGATGGCCAGCCGGTCGACCGAGCGCTCCGCCTCGATCACGTTGTGCGTGACGAGCATGACGGCCGCGCCCTCGTCGGCCAGCGTCCGCACCTGTTCCCAGAGCAGCCGGCGCCGGACCGGGTCCACGTCGTTGGTCGGCTCGTCGAGCACCACGACCCGGCCCGGGACGACGGCTGCCATCGCAAAGGAGACGAGGCGCTTCACGCCGCCGGAGAGTCGCGCCCCGTCGGTGTCCAGCCACTCCCCCAGCGCCAGCGAGTCCACCAGGCGGTCGCGCCGCGCTCGGACGTCGCCCGCTCGCCCCCCGCGCAGCCGGCCGACCAGCTCGATCGCCTGGCGCGGCGTCAGCCCGTCGATCGGAAGCTGCGCCTGGGGCTGCAGGGAGCAGACCCGGCGCGCGTAGCCCGGGTCGGCGATCGCGTCGCGGGCGGCGATGCGGATCGAGCCCGCGTCCGGGAGGAGGAGGCCGACGACCTGGTTGACGAGGGTCGTCTTCCCGGCGCCGTTGTGACCGAGCAGCCCGAAGACCTGGCCCGCGTCGACCGCCAGGGTGATCGCGTCGTTGGCGCGGGTGCCGGGACCCCGCCGGAGCCGCGATCGGTACGTCTTCGTGATCCCCTCGACCTCGAGCAGCATCGGTGGCCTCCCCTGCCTGGACGGGTCGAGACCGCCTGGTGTGGCTGCCCTCACGTTCCCGTACTGCTCAGTATCCACATACCACACAGTATGTCAATACTTTGGCGTATCGAAATACTTCGTGGTATCCTTCCGCCGTGACCGCCGACGAGCAGCGCTCCTCCCGCAGCGGACCGCCAGGGTCTCGGCTCTCGCGCTCGGAGAGCCGCGAGCTGACCCGGGAGCGGCTGCTGGACGCCGCCGACGACGTGTTCAACCGGCTCGGCTACCACGGGGCGTCGCTGGAGACCGTCGCCGAGGCCGCCGGGTATACGAAGGGCGCCGTCTACTCGAACTTCGCCACGAAGGGCGACCTGTTCCTCGCCCTCCATCGCCGGTATACCCTCCGCCAGACCGCGGACCAGGGCACGGCGATCGCCAGCCTCTCGCTCGAGCAGCTCGCCGACCGGGGAGGGGCCGTCCTCGTGGAGCAGGCTCGCTCGCAGGAACGCTGGGACCTGCTGCAGATCGAGTTCTGGCTGGCCGGCATGCGCGACCCCGAGCTCCGGGCGGCGATGGCGCGCGGCAATGCGGAGCTGTGGGAGGAGATGGGCGCCCGGTTCAACGAGAAGTTCGAGGGCGCCGGGCTGCGGCCTCCGTTCACCGGCATCGAGTTCGCCAAGCTGGTCAACGCGCTCGGATCGGGCCTGCTCCTCGGGCTGTACGTCGATCCAGACTTCGTCGACCCGGGCCTCTTCTCCCGGGCCCTCCGGGCCTTGCTGGGCATGCCGGCGGGCGAGCCGGCGCCGGCCGACGACCGGGCGCCGGCCGACCCGGGCGCCGATCTGTAGTCGGCCCGCCGGCAGATCCCGTCTGGCGCCCGGCCGACGCGTGCCGAGCGCGGCCCGCCTCAGCGCCGGCGGAACCGCCGGAGCAGCCCACCCTCGCGGCCGGCGCGAGCCTCGCGCACGCGGGCGCTGTCGCGGCTCATCCGCTCTCCCTCGCGCACCCGCTCGCGGGTGATCGTCCAGGCGAGGTCCTCGGTGAGCAGCGAGTGCCCCTCGGTGTCGGCATCGCCGCCCGTGTCCGCCTCGATCGCGACGGTCTCGTCGACGGAGGAATCCGCCGTCTCCGAGATCGACTCGGCCTTGTCCTTGTCCATCGGTCCACTCCCCCTGGGGACGCTCAGCGGTCGCCCGTTCGCGGATTGTGCCCTCGGGCGGCCCGACCACCCGGTCCGCCAGCGGACGCACGGCCTGTCATCGAGCGGACTTCCCGCGGGGGCCGGGCGACGGGCGCCGAGTGTCGGGCGCCGGGTACCGGAGGTCTAGTTCAGCCGCGCGGCCGTCAACGCCAGGACGGCCTGGCGCGCATCGCCGCTCGCCTGCAGCCGAACGCGGATGCCCATCTGGTCGAGCATGTTCCGCATCGGCGGGCCCATGTGCTGGGCGACGACAACCTGGGCGCCGTGCTCGCGCAGGAAGCCCGCGACCCGGGCGTGATGCCCGCCCTCGGTGCCCAGCTCGTGCTGCACGTCCCAGCGAACGTCGAACTCCCGCCAGCTCGCGATCGCTCCCGCCCGCACGTCCGCGATCGCGACGCGCGCGGCGCGCCCCCAACGGGGATCGATGCTCCCGTCGGCCGTCACGGGCACGCACACCACCATCAGCGACCTCCTTGCGCGTCCCTTCGGTCGCGGTCGGAGCCGGAACCGCGCCGGCGACGCCCGCCACCCTTCTCGGTCCGCTGCGGCCCAGTATCGCCGCTGCATCGCCGGGTCGCCCCGTCCGCCGGCGAGGCGATCGGTCATGCCTAGGCCTGGCGACGGCCGCGGGGGCCGGGCGGGCCGCGGCGCCGCGACGCCGTGCCAGCCGAGCTGTCACGGGCCGGGCGCAGGATCGTGCCGTGACCACGACCGAGCTGCCCCCATCCCCGCCCACAGCCTTGCCGCCGGCCACCCCGGCCGAGCCCGCTCCCCGCTCGATGGCCGACGCGCCGCTCGCGGGCTACGAGAGCCACTCGTCCATCTCCGTGTACCGGAGGTGCCCGCTGCGGTACGGCTACCGGTACGTCGAGCGCCGCCCGGGCGAGGTCAGCCCGGCGCAGTTCGCCTTCGGGAACGCCGTCCACGAGGCGTTCGAGGCGTTCGGGCGCGAGCGCATCCGGGCCCGCGCGGAGGGCACCACCGAGCCCGGGCTCGGGGTCCTCCAGGCGGCGCTCGACCGCAAGCTCGTCACATCGGGCCTCGCGCCCGGCGAGGTCGACGAGGCCCGGCAGAGGGCCGTGCCCGTCCTCGCCCGCTTCCTCGAGCTCGAGGCGGCGACGGCGGCCGAGCCGGTCGCCGTCGAGCTGGGCTTCGGCGTGGACGTGGCTATCGCGGCCGGCGACCCGGAAGGCCGTGGCACCGTCCGGTTCGTCGGCTACGTCGACCGCGTCAACCGCGCTCCGGACGGCTCGACCGAGATCGTCGATTACAAGACCGGCCGCGCTCGGACCCAGGCCGACGTCGACGCCGACGCGCAGCTCACCGCGTACGCGTTCGGCTGCGCCCGGGGTGGTCTCCGCGACCCGGCGACCGGCGAGACCCTCCCGCCGGCGTCCCGCCTCGGCCTCTACTTCGCCGAGGCGGGCGAGCTCGCCTGGACGATCCGCAGCGACGCGCAGCTCGCCGCGTTCGAGGCCGGCCTGGTCGAGACCGTCGGCCGCATCCGGACGCGCCGCTTCGGAGCCCAGCCGGCCCCATCGCGCTGCCGCTGGTGCGAATACCGCCGCGAATGCCCGGAGGCGAGTCCGGAGGCCTGACAGCTGCCGGTCGCCCGCCGGCCTGGCTGGGGCGGATGGCCGGGGGCGGGCGGTGACGATAGGCGGTTCGCGGCGACTGCACGTCCCAAGCGTTGACCGCCGGTGGGCCGGCGCGCGGGGCCGGGTGGCCACCCCCAGCCACTGGGGCTGGCCCCACCCCAAAGATGCCTGCTGCCCGGCTGGTTCGGCGCCCCCCGCGACCGTAGCGTGTGGGCATCGAACGTGATCGGAGCAACCGATCCGACAGACCGGAGGCACACACCATGAACGTCAATCGGAGGCTCCTCTACGGAGGGGTCTTCCTCGTTGCGGCGGGCGCCGTGATGCTCGCCGCGCAGGGTGACGTCGTCGGCGACGACGTCATCGCCCAGGCCCTGCGCCTGTGGCCCATCGTCCTCATCGCCCTGGGCGTCGGCCTGCTCCTGCGGCGCACCCGGTTCGGGGTGGCGGGCGGCATGCTCGCGGCCGCGATGCCCGGGCTCCTGCTCGGCGGCGTCGTCGTGGCCGCTCCGCAGGTGGGGCTGGAGTGCAGCGACATCCAGCCGGCGACCTTCGTCACCCGGCAGGGAACCTTCGAGGGCCCCGCGTCCGTGGAGCTGGAGCTCCGCTGCGGGGAACTGTCGGTCAGCACAGCTCCGGGCACGGCCTGGCAGCTCGAGGCGGGCAACGCCACCGGCGCGGCCGCCTCTGTCGACGGCTCCGCCAACCGGCTGCGGGTCGTGACGTCGGACCAGGCCCGCCCCTTCGGCCCATTCCGGGGCAGCGACGCGTGGCGGCTCTCCCTGCCGACGGCGACCAGCCTCGACCTCTCCGCCGAGGTCTACGCGGGACGCGCCCGCTTCGACCTGGCCGGCGCCCAGCTCGGCAGCGTGCAGCTCGGCGTGAACGCCGCCGACGCGCGGGTCGACCTGGCCCGGGCATCGGTGGCCCATCTCTCGATGAGCGTCAACGCGGGCTCCGCGACGCTCTACCTGTCGGCCGCCCAGGACCTGGGCGCCGACCTCGATGTCAACGCCGGCGCGATCACGATCTGTGCTCCGAGCGAGCTCGGCCTGCGGATCCGCCACGAGGGCGTCCTGAGCGCCACGACCTACAACGGGCTGGCGCGCAGCGGCGAAACGTGGGAGAGCCCCGGCTATTCGATGGCAAACCACCACGCGGACGTGACCATCACGGCCAACGTTGGTAGCGTGGACATGAACCCCGTGGGAGGCTGTCAGTGAACCCCCGTCGTCTCTACCGCAGCCGTCGCGATCGGCAGCTTGCGGGCGTCGCCGCCGGCATGGCGGAATACCTCGAGGTCGACCCGACGCTGGTCCGGATCCTGTGGATCCTGTCGGCCTTCCTGGGCGGCTTCACGATCCTGCTGTACATCATCCTCGCCTTCGTCATCCCGCTCGATCCGCGCGTGATGCCGACACCCGGCCCGTGGCAGGCGGCCGGCCCCGCGTGGGGCGTGCCGCCGGCCCAGGCCGCGGGCGGTGAGTCGGCCGGTGAGCCCGGTGCCGGCGAGGCCGGTGCCCCCGCCTCGTCGCCCGACGGCGTCGCGGCGCCCACCTGGTGGGTCCCGACCCCCGCCGACCAGCCCATCGAGCACCACGACGGGCGTGGCGGCCTTTACGTCGGCGTCCTGCTCGTCGTGTTCGGGGCGATCGCCCTGGCCAACACGCTGATCCCCGGTTGGGGCGTCGGCGTGGCCGTGGTCCCGGCCTTCATCATCGCCCTGGGGGTCGCTCTCCTCGTGGGCGCGGCCCGCCGCCCGGCGTCCCAATCGTGATCGGCGCGCCGACCTTCGTCCTCGGCCTGCTCCTCGTCATGAGCGCCCTCGTGGGCGCTCGGGTCGGGGGCCGGGAGCGGGGCGCGGTCGGCGCCTTCATCCTCTCTCCGCTCCACCCGGCAACCTGGCGCGCCACCGCGGCGATCGTCCTCGGGTTCTGGGTGGAGCTTCTCGCGTTCGGCCTCGTCGTCAGCGCCATCTCGGCCGGCACCTCGCTCCTCGTCGTCGGGGTGGGTGTCGTGCTCATCGGGCTTGCCGTGGAGGGGAGCCGGCTCCTCGCCCGGATCGAGCGGCGGCGGGCGGCGATGGCCGACCCCCGCCCGCTTCGGCCGCACGCCTATCGCCCCTACGGCAGCGGGCTCCGTGACCTGGCGCTGGCCGTCTTCGCCGACGTCAGCCGCTGGCGTGACGTGGTCTACGTGTTCGTCGCGCTGCCCCTGACGATCCTCGAGTTCGTCGTCGTCGTCCTCCTGTGGGGGGCCTCGCTCGCGCTCCTGTCGATGCCGCTCTGGTACGGCACGTCGAGCCTCGGGCCGGGGAGCCTGCTCCCGGACACGCTGGCGTTGCCGGCCGCGCCGGGGCTGGTGGCCGTCGGCTGGCTGGTGGGCCTCGTCCTGGCCCCGGTGGCGGCGTCGGTCGCCCAGGGGCTGATGACGCTCCACCGGGCCGTGGTCGCCGGCCTGCTCTGCGACTCGGAGCGGCGCCAGCTGGAGCGCCGGGTCGAGACGCTCGAGGTCAGCCGCAAGGCCGTCCTGGACGTGGAGGCGACGGAGCTGCGCCGCATCGAGCGCGACCTGCACGATGGGGCCCAGCAGCGCCTCGTCATGCTGACGATCGACCTCGGGATGGCCGTCGAGAAGATCGAGGCCGACCCCGCAGGCGCGCGGGCGCTCGTGGCGGAGGCCCAGGACCAGGCCCGGCTGGCGCTGGCCGAGCTGCGCGACCTCGTGCGCGGGATCGCCCCCGCGATCCTCCTCGACCGCGGGCTCGTTCCGGCGCTGAGCGCGCTGGCGGGGCGCTCACCCGTGCAGACGACCGTCGCGAGCACGCTGCCCGAGGGCGAACGGCTGCCGGACGCGACGGAGCGGGCGGCGTACTTCGTCGTGGCCGAGGCGCTGGCCAACGTCGCCAAGCACGCCTCCGCTCGGCGGTGCGAGATCCGCTGCCGGCGCGAGGCGGACCGGCTCGTCGTCGAGGTCTGGGACAACGGGGCCGGCGGCGCGCTCATCGTGCCCGGGGGCGGCCTGGCCGGGCTGGCGGGGCGCGTCGAGGCGCTCGACGGCTCGCTCACCGTGGAGAGCCCGCCCGGCGGGCCGACGCTGATCCGGGCCGAGATGCCGGCGCATGCGGGCCCGGCTGCGATGCCTGCGATGCCGGCCTCCGCGGGCAACGCCGCGACTTCGGCATCCGCGGGCCCGGGGGCCGCGCCTCCGGCCACTGGCGCCGGTCAAGCGCCCGGGTAGGTCAGGACCCAGTCACGCGCCGCCCGCCGCCCGTTCGGCGGCCTGCGCGGCGAGGATGAGAGTGCCCGCCGGCCCGGCCGCCCCGCCGAGCTGCGCCCGGACCAGGAACGCGGGCTCGGCGTGCTCGGCCAGCCCGGGGTAGCCGTTCAGCTGGGCCCGGAGCGCCGCTCGCGCCGCGGCCACCATGCCGGGCATCCCGGAGAGGCCGCCGCCGACCACCACCCGCTCGGGCGCGAGGGCGTAGACGATCGAGCGCACGCCCGCGGCCAGGTAGAACCCCACGAGCTCCGCGGCAGCGGTGCGATCCGCGCCCTCGAGGTGCTCGGCCCGCCGCCCGAAGCGGGCTGCGACCGCGGGCCCACTCGCCAGCCCTTCGAAGCAGTCGCCGTGGAACGGGCACACGCCCTCGAACGGATCGCCGGGGCGGCGGGGAACGGCGACGTGGCCCATCTCCGGGTGCCCGAAGCCATGGAGCAGCCGTCCCTCCACGACCGCCCCGCCGCCGATCCCGGTCCCGAGGGTCAGGTAGACGAACGAACCCAGCCCGCGCGCCGCCCCCCAGCGACCCTCAGCCAGCGCGGCCGCGTTGACGTCGGTATCGAAGCCGACCGGGATGCCGAAGGCCGTCGCGAACGGGCCGACGACGTCGGTGCCGGACCAGCCCGGCTTCGTCGTCGTCGTGATCGACCCGTACCGGGGGTGCGAGCGGCGCAGCTCGAGGGGTCCGAACGAGCCGATCCCGATCGCGTCCAGTCGCCTTCCCCCGGCGAGGGTGCGTCGGAAGAAGCCGAGCGCTGCGTCGAGCGTCTCGACCGGGCCGGCCACGTCGATGCGCAGCGTTTCCGCGATGTCATCCGGGCCGGTCCCGACGACGCACACGAACTTGGTCCCGCCAGCTTCTACGCCGCCGAACACTCCCGGTCCTCCAGCTCGCCGGGTCAGGAGCCGAGGTAGGCCAGCACCGCCAGCACGCGGCGGTGGTCGTTCTCCGAATCGGGCAGCTCGAGCTTGCCGAAGATGTTGCTGATGTGCTTCTCGGTGGCGCCCTCGGAGATGCTCAGCAGCGCCGCGATCCCCACGTTCGTCCGCCCCTCGGCCATCGCCGCCAGCACCTCGCGCTCGCGCGGCGTGAGCGCCGCCAGGCGATCGTCGGCGTGGCGCGGGACCATGAGCTGCGCCACCACCTCGGGATCCAGCGCGGTCCCGCCGCGGGCCACGCGCCGGAGGGCGTCCATGAACTCGCGGATGTCGGCGACCCGGTCCTTGAGCAGGTAGCCGACGCCACCCGCCCGGTCCGCGAGGAGCTCGGTGGCGTACTGGCGCTCGACGTACTGGCTGAGCACGAGGACGGGCGTCCCCGGGACCCGGCGGCGGGCTTCGATCGCCGCCCGCAGGCCCTCGTCGAGCTGGGTTGGGGGCATCCGCACGTCGACGACCGAGACGTCGGGGCGGTGCTCGACGACCGCCGCCACGAACGACGGGCCGTCGCCCACCTTGGCGACGACGACGCCCCCCGAGTCGACGATCAGGCGGGCCAGGCCCTCGCGGATGAGCGCCGAATCCTCGGCGATGACGACCCGCAGCGGCTGGACCTCCACGCGTCGATCATGCACCAACGGCTACCCATCCTCGTCGCGGCCGGGCGGCCAGGTGCCCATGACCTGGCGCAGGATCGCGAACTCGCCGATGTGGTAGGCGTTGTGGGCGCCCACGATGCGGATCTCCCGCAGGATCGTGTGGCCCGGCGTCCCCGCGATGGTCGCCAGCAGGTCGGTCGCCGGATCGGCGACCAGCGCCCGGAGCGCCAGCCGGTCGGCGCGGAAGGAATCGACGGTGCGGGCGAACGCCTCCGGCGTGGCGGTCGCGTCGCGGGCGGGCCAGTACTCGTCCGGCCACGCGGGCGCGAGGTAGGCGCGGTTCCGGATGTAGTCGAGGATGTCCCACTGGGCCGTCCGGATGTGCTCCAGGAGGTGCCACGGCGTGTAGACCAGGTTCGGCGGCAGGCGGTTGATGGCGTCCGCCGGGAAGTCGCGGACGGCGGCCTCGAACGGCAGGTGGGCGTCGAGCCCGTCGATGATCCGGATGAGCTGCTCGCGCAGCGGGTCGATGGCGGCCATGCTCGTCCCCAGTTCGGGTGCCGCCGGCGTGGTGGCATGTCCCTTGGCGTCCAGCGTAGCGGTCGCGACGCGGACACGACAGCGCGAACGCCTAGAATCGGGCGATGAGCCCCACCGACCCTGCCGCCTCCGGACGGCCTGTCGCGACTCCCGCCCCGGGTCCCGCCGTTGCCCCGGCTCCCGCCGCCGGCCCGGTTCCCGCCGCCGGCCCCGTCGTCATCGTCGGAGCCGGCCTCGCCGGCCTGACGGTCGCCCTCCACCTGGCCGACCGGCACCCGGTCGTCTTGCTCGCCAAGCGCGGCTTCGACGAGGCGGCCACGGCGTGGGCCCAGGGCGGGATCGTCGGCGTGCTCGGCGACGACGACAGCGTCGAACTGCACGTCCGCGACACGCAGGATGCCGGCGCGGGCCTCGTGGACGAGCATGCGGCGGAGTTCATCGCCGAGCACAGCGCGCAGGCGATCGAATGGCTCGTCGAGCAGGGCGTCCCGTTCACCACGGACCCGGAGGGGCCCCTGGGCCTGCACCTGACGCGCGAAGGCGGCCATGCGGTCCGGCGCATCGCCCACGCGGCCGACGCGACCGGCCGGGCGATCCACGAGACGCTCCTCGCGCGCGCCCGGCGCCATCCGAACATCACGATGCGCGAGCGCTGGATGGCCGTCGACCTCGTTACCTCGCGGCACCTCCACCGCGATGAGCCGGCGCGCTGCTACGGCGTGTACGCGCTCGACATCGACCGCAACAGGATCGAGACGCTTCCCGCCGCCGCCGTCGTGCTCGCGACCGGCGGCGTGGGCAAGGTCTACCGCTACACGACGAACCCGGACACCTCGACCGGCGACGGGATCGCCATGGCCTGGCGCGCCGGCTGCCGGGTCGGGAACATGGAGTTCATCCAGTTCCACCCGACCTGCCTCTACCACCCCCAGGAGCGCAGCTTCCTGATCAGCGAGGCGCTGCGCGGCGAGGGCGCCCACCTGACGCTGCCCGACGGCACGCGCTTCATGGCCGCCCACGACCCGCGGATGGAGCTGGCGCCGCGCGACATCGTCGCCCGGGCGATCGACTTCGAGATGAAGAAGTACGGCCTCGACCACGTCTGGCTCGACGCCACCCACCTCGGCGAGGCCTTCCTCAAGGAGCACTTCCCGACGATCCACGCCCGCTGCCTGGAGCTCGGCATCGACATCGCACGGCAGCCGATCCCGGTGGTGCCGGCCGCGCACTACACGTGCGGCGGCGTGGTCACGGACCTCGACGGGCGCACCGACCTGCCGGGGCTCTTCGCGGTCGGCGAGACCACCTACACGGGGCTCCACGGGGCGAACCGCCTTGCCAGCAACTCGCTGCTCGAGTGCGTCGTCGTCGGGCGGACCTGCGCCGCGCGGATCGACGTCGAGCCGCCGGGCGAGGTCGCGGTCCTGCCGGCCTGGGACGAGAGCCGGGTCGAGAACGCCGACGAGCAGGTCGTCATCTCCCACAACTGGGACGAGCTGCGGCTCTTCATGTGGAACTACGTCGGCATCGTGCGAACCACCAAGCGGCTCGACCGGGCGCTCCGGCGGATCCACCTGCTGCGGGGTGAGATCGACGAGTACTACGCGAACTTCCGGGTCAACCGCGACCTCCTCGAGCTGCGCAACCTCGTCGACTGCGCGGAGCTGGTGGTCCGCTCGGCGCTGGCGCGCCACGAGAGCCGCGGCCTCCACTTCAGCCGCGACTACCCGTACACGCTCCCGGCCAGCTTCCCGACGGTGCTCATCCGCGGCTCGCGCGAGAGGTAGCCGGCCGCCGCTGGACCGCGGCTCCGTCAGCCCACGAGCCGCATCGAGAAGTCGACCGCGCGCACGTCCTTCGTCAGCGCGCCGATCGAGATGCGGTCGACGCCTGTCGCGGCGATCTCCCGGAGCCGGGCCAGGGTCACCCCGCCCGAGACCTCGAGCAGCGCCCGGCCGGCGTTGAAGGCGACGGCCTCGCGCGTGCGCTCGAGCGTGAAGTTGTCGAGCAGGACGCTCGTGGCGCCCGCCGCGAGCGCCTCGCCCAGCTGGTCCAGGCTCTCCACCTCGACCTGGATCTCAACGCCGGCGTCGAGGGCCAGCGCCCGCTCGATCGCCGCGGCGACCCCGCCCGCCGCGGCGATGTGGTTCTCCTTGACCAGGATGCCGTCCCACAGGGCCAGGCGCTGGTTCCGGCCGCCGCCGACGCGCACGGCGTACTTCTGGGCGAGGCGCAGACCGGGGATCGTCTTGCGCGTGTCGAGGACCACGCAGCCGCGGGGGTTCGGCGAGGCGCCCTCGATCGCCCGCACGTGCCGCCGCGCGGTCGTGGCGGTGCCCGACAGCAGCTGCAGGAAGTTGAGCGCCGGGCGCTCGGCGCTGAGCAGCGCGCGGGCGTCGCCGCGCGCCTCGCAGACGGGGGTGTCGGCGAGCATGTCCGCGCCCTCGTCGTACCACCATTCGACCCGGGCGTCCGGGTCGAGGGCGAATATGCACGCCTCGAACCAGTCGCGCCCGCACAGGACGGCCTCCTCGCGCACGCGCACCCGCGCCGCGACCGGACGTCGCGGGACCAGCAGCGCGGTCCAGTCGCCGGTCCCGATGTCCTCGCCCAGCGCGTCGCGGACATTACGGGCCCGCGCCTCCTTGAGCGTCTCGTTGCGGTCGACGACGCCGAGCGGGTACCGCGACACGACGTCCGCCCGCCGCCCTATGCCGAGCCGAGGTGCGGGACGTGGCCGCGATACGCGGGCACGACGCTTGCCGGGTTCGCGGCGACGAAGTCGAGCATCCGCTCGATGCAGCCGAGAGCCCGGGCGCGCGTCGGCTCGGCCACGACGATCTCTCCGCTGCCGCCCTCCAGTGCGGCGATCACGCCCGACAGGGCGTTCATCGCCATCCACGGGCAGTGGGCGCAGCTCTTGCAGGTGGCGCTGTCGCCTGCCGTCGGGGCCTCGATCAGGGTCTTGCCGGGGGCCAGCTGGCGCATGCGGTGGAAGATGCCGTTGTCGGTCGCGACGATGTATTCGCGGGCATCGCCGTCGACCACGGCCCTCAGCAGCTGCGAGGTCGAGCCCACGACGTCGGCCTGGGCCACCACGCTGGCGGGAGATTCGGGGTGGACCAGGACCAGCGCGTCGGGGTGCTCCTCGCGGAGGAGCAGGAGCTCGATCCCCTTGAACTCCTCGTGGACGACGCAGGCGCCGTTCCACATGAGCATGTCGGCGCCGGTCTCCTGGGCAATGTAGCTGCCGAGGTGCCGGTCGGGGGCCCACAGGATCTTCTCGCCCGCATCCGCCAGGCGCCGCACGATGGCCAGCGCGCACGAGCTCGTCACCATCCAGTCGGCGCGCGCCTTCACGGCCGCGCTCGTGTTGGCGTAGACGACGACGGTCCGCTCCGGGTTCGCGTCGCAGAACGCGGCGAACTCCTCGGGCGGGCAACCGAGGTCGAGGGAGCAGGTCGCCTCGAGGTCGGGCACGAGGACGCGCTTCTCGGGGCTCAGGATCTTTGCCGTCTCGCCCATGAAGCGCACGCCCGCGACGACCAGCGTGCGGGCCGGGTGGTCGCGCCCGAAGCGGGCCATCTCCAGCGAGTCGGCGACGCACCCGCCCGTCTCGAGGGCGAGATCCTGGATATCGCCGTCGACGTAGAAGTGGGCGACGAGAACGGCGTCCTGCTCCTTGAGCAGGGCGGCGGCCCGGGCCGTCTGCTCGGCCCGCTGGGCGGGGGTCGGGACGAGCGGCACGCGCGCCCAAGCCCGGGCGATCCGCTCGGTGCCGTCGCTACCGGGCAGCGAGTACTCGACCTCGACCTGACTCATGTCTCGGTACGCTCGTCCGGCTCCATGGGCCGCGCCATCCGCGGCAGCGGGATCGTACCGTGCCTGCGGTCGGTCGACCGGCGCCCGTTCCCCGGCCGTCAGGCCGGCGGTCGGCCGGGCCGACAGGCGCGCAGGCCCGGCCGTCAGGCGCGGCCGGCCGTCAGGCCGGCGCCCGCTCCCAGGTCTCCACGCGCCAGACGCGGCCATCGCGGCCCGTCCTCGGCACAAAGCCGGCCGCCCGGAGGAGCGCCGCGATCGTGGCCGCGCGATGGACGTGCATCCGGTACCCGGCCGAGCGCCGGAAGGCCACCGGGTTGGCGAGCGCGGCTCCGGCCCGGATCCACCAGCGATCTCGCGGAAAGACGATGCCGATGCGCTGCCGAGCGAGGGCCGCCGCGGCGGTCAGCAGCGAAGCCACGTCGCCGTAGCAGCAGACCACGCGGTCGAGGGCCACGAGGTCCGCCGGCTCGAGCGTCGGAGCGACGATCGTGAGGTCGCCGAGCACGTGCAGGACGCGATCGCCGAGTCCACGCCGCCCGGCCTCCTCGCGGGCGACCGCGATGTACGCGCCGGAGCCGTCGACGTCGACCGCGCGCGCCGCACCGCGTTCCAGGAGCCCGAGGTGGACCGCGCCGACGCCGGCCCCGACGTCGAGCGCGCTCGCCCCCGCGAGGTCCATGCCCGCCGAGAGCTGCTCGACCAGCTCGCGCGTGGCCCACGGCGGGCCATGGCGCCTGAGCCGCCGCAGGTCGCCGTCGGCGGTTCGCCGGTCGAAGACGCGCTCGCACGAGGGAATCCCCTCGCCGCAGCAGCCACCCATGGGAGCATTCTGGGCCGTCGCGGGCCGACGTCAACCCCCGCCGGAGATCAGGCGGGCAGCCGCTCCCCAGCGGCGGGCGGCCCGGGCAACCGCTCCCGCGCGGACTCCGCTCCCGGCGGCCGCCCTGCCAGCGCCGCGTCGAGCCGCTCGAGGTAGGGCCGGGCGCCCACGCGCTCGAAGATCGTCCGCGCCTCGGCGGCCGGCTCCCGCGTGGCCGGGTGGTCGGCCCCGACGAGCAGCACGAAGTCGAGGCCGACGCGCGCCACGTCGAAGTCCTGCTCCAGGTCTCGGAGGCGCGCCAGGGCCTCGCGGTAGCCCGCGGCTGCCTCGTCGCGCCGCCCCTCGAGGGCGGCAATCCCGGCCCGGGCGGCGATCCGGTTCGCCGTGACAGCGAGCTCCGTGCGCGGGTCCGCCTCCAGCAGGCGGGCCACTTCTCGCGCACGAGCGAGGTCGCCGGCCCAGAGGGCCGGCCGCATCGCGAGCGAAAGGTAGAGGGAGGCGAGAGAGTCGTCGAGGCTGGCCGCGAGGACAGCCTCGTCGCAAGCGAGGGCGAAGTCGCGGGCGTGGAGGGCCCGGTCCGCACGCAGGAAGTGCAGGCTGGACTGGCCGTAGGGGTCCGAGACCTGGGTCGAGATCACCTCGAGGCGCGCGATGGCAGCGTCGATCTGCTGCCCCCTCGCCCCCTGCATGAGGGCCGAGACGGCGATCCGCCGAATCTCGTCGAGGACGCTTCCCGGGTCGTCGTCGCGCTCGACGGCGGCACCGGCCAGGGCGTCGTCCCAGCCGTCGGCCACGATGAAGTCCTGGTAGCGGGCAGACTCGGTGGCCCACCGCCCAAGGCTGCGGTTGCCGACCCGGCGGGCCAGCTCCGCGGCCCCCCGGTACGCGTCGCGCCCCTGCCGGGCGCTGTCGATCGACACGCCGAGATTGCTCATCGCCCGGATCTCGGCGGCCACGAATCCCCCGTCGTGGGCCAGCGCGATGGCAGCCCGCAGCAGGGCCACGCCCTCGCGGATCCGGCCGAGGTAAGTGAGCGAGGAACCCTTGTTGTTGAACGTCTCGGCGACGATGCGCTCCAGGCCGAGGTGCTCCGCGAGGTCGAGGGCAAGGTCGGCCGCCGCGATCGCCCGGGCAGGCTCGCCATTCCGCATCAGGGCCCGCGAAAGATTGGCCAGGATGGCAGCCCGAACCTCGTCGCCTCCCGTTTCCGGGAACGCGGCGATCCCGGCCTCGAGGACCGCGACGGCCTGCGGCGGCTGGCCCGAGTCGATCAGGATCTCGCCCAGCAGCGCCTGGCCGCTTCCGGCCGCTGCCGGATCGCCGGCCGCCACGGACAGGTCGATCGCCGTTCGGGCGAGCGCCTCGGCGTCGGCGTGGCGCGCCGCCGCGTTCGCCGACGCGGCCGCCCGCAGGTGCAGGCCCGCCCGATCGCGAGGATCGGCGGTGATGGCGATCGCCGTCCGCAGGTAGGAGACGGCTTCGTCGTGGGCGCCGAGGGTCGCGGCCCGCTCGGCGGCGCCGGAGAGCGCGAGGCGGGCCTGGATGGCGACGGCGTCGGCCTCGGCGCCCTCGGCCGAGGCCTCGTGGGCCGCGACGTAGTGGGAGGCAAGGGCGCCCGCCAGCTCGTCCTCGCCGAGCGACTCGAAGTAGCGGGCGGCGGCGAGGTGGCGGGCCCGTCGCTCGCGCCGGGCCAGGGTCCCGTAGGCGACCTCCCGGATGAGCGACTGCACGAACCGGTACTGGCCGCGCTCCGGGCTGCGGGGATCGATCTCGAGGTCGAACAGCTCGCGGCGCACGAGCAGGCGGAGGCGGGGCTCGAGCGTCTCGCCATCGATCCCGCTGATCGCGGTGAGGCCGGCCCGGGTGAACGACTGGCCGAGGACGGACGAATCTGCGACGAGGCTGCGCTCGGCGGGCTCGAGCGCGTCGAGGCGCGACGCAATGAGCGAGCGGAGCGTGTCGGGGATCGCCAGCTCGCCGAGCTCCCCAACCGGGCGGTAGGCGCTGCCGTCGCGCTCCAGGCGCCCGTCGGCCACGAGCGCCCGGACGGTCTCGACCGCGTAGAGCGGCATCCCGTCGGCGCGCCCGAGGATCGCCCGGATCGCCGCCTCGGGCAGGCCGGGCACGAAGCCCGCGAGGAGGGCCCGCATGGCCTCGTCGGACAGCGGCTGGAGGGCGAGCTTCGCCAGGTTCCGGGTCTTCGCGCCCCAGTCGGGCCGGCGGTCGGCCAGCTCGGGCCGGGCAAGGGTGACCACGAGCAGGGGCACGCCCCGCGACCATTCGAGGAGATGCTCGATGAAGTCGAGGAGCCCGGTGTCGGCCCACTGCAGGTCCTCGAAGAGGAGCACGGTCGTGCCCCGCTCGGCGATTCGCTCGAAGAAGATGCGCCAGGCGGCGAACAGGACGTCGCGGCCGCCCGCGGGCGCGGGCTCGAGGCCCAGGAGCGTGAGCAGGGCGGGCTCCACCCAGCGGCGGTCCGCGTCGGCCGGGACGTGCTCGGCAACCGTTGCCCGGATCCGCTCGCGGGTCGTCGCTTCGTCGTCGTCCTCGGCCAGCTTCGCCCGGCGACGGACCATCTCGCCCAGGGCCCAGAACGTGATCCCCTCGCCGTACGATGGCGACCGCCCGCGGTGCCAGTAGATGGTCTCGGTGATCCCGTCGACGTACTTCTCGAGCTCCCAGGCGAGCCGGCTCTTGCCGATGCCGGCCGGGCCCGTGATCGAGACCAGCCGGGTCCGCCGGTCCCTCCCCGTGGTGGCGATGAGGTCCTTGAGCAGGCGGAGCTCCTCGTCGCGGCCGACGAACGGCGGCTCCGGCAGGTCCGCCCGCCCGTAGCCGCCTCGCTGGGCGACGACGCGCAGGGCGCGCCAGGCCGGGACGGGGCTCTGCTTGCCCTTCAGGGCCTGCTCGCCGGCCGGCTCGAAGTCGATCGCGGCGCTCGCGGCGCGCATCGTCGGCTCGCCGACGAGGACCGCCCCGGCCGGGGCCACGGACTGCAGCCGGGCCGCCGTGTTGACCAGGTCGCCGGCGACCATCCCCTGGTTCGCGGCGCCGAGGGTGACCGCAGCCTCGCCGGTCAGGACGCCGGCCCTGGCCTGGATCGTCGGACCCAGGGCCCGGACGGCGTCGACGAGCTCGAGGCCCGCGCGCACGCTCCGCTCGGCGTCGTCTTCGCGGGCGGTCGGGGCGCCCCAGACGGCCATCACCGCGTCCCCGATGAACTTCTCGACCGTGCCGCCGTAGCGGGCCACGACCTCGCTGGCGACGGCGAAGTAGCGGGTCAGGGTGTCCCGGACGTCCTCCGCGTCCCGCTCCTCGGCGAACGGGGTGAAGCCGACGAGGTCGGCGAAGAGGACGCTGACGAGGCGGCGCTCGGCGACGGCCGGGGCGGGGACGCCCGCGGGGGTGGGGGGAACGGCGGGCCGGCCGGCGGCGACGCCTGCCGCGGACGCGGCGGCGGCACCCGTGCTCAGCGGCGTCGCGCACTCGCCGCAGAAGGCGTCACCCGGATCGTAGGGCGCGCCGCACGAGGGGCAGACCGCGGCCAGCGGCGTCGCGCAGCGGACGCAGAACTTCCTGCCCGGCTTGTTCTCGGCCCCGCAGCTCCCGCAGATCACCTGACGCCCCCTCGACGCTCGGCTGGTCGACGAAGCGTAGCCGATCGGCGCGCCGGCATCGAGCGGCGGGCCGGGGGCTCCTGCGTCCGCCGGCGCCTCGCTACGCGCCCGCTGCCAGCGCGGCGCCCACGATTCCCTGGGCCTCCTCGATGAGGCGGGCCAGGTGCTCGGCGCCGCGGAAGCTTTCCGCGTACACCTTGTAGACGTTCTCGGTCCCCGACGGCCGGGCGGCGAACCAGCCCTGGGTCGTCGAGACCTTCAGGCCGCCAATCGCGGCCCCATTGCCGGGCGCCGCGGTCAGGATCCCGGTGACGGGATCGCCGGCCAGCTCTGTCGCCGTCACGGCGTCCGGCGAGAGGCGGGCGAGCACGGCCTTCTGGGCCGGGGTGGCCGGCGCGTCGATGCGCCGGTAGGCCGGGGCGCCGAACCGGGCGGTCAGCTCGGCGTAGGCGGCGCCCGGGTCGCGCCCGGTGCGGGCGGTCATCTCCGCGGCGAGGAGGCAGGCGATGATGCCGTCCTTGTCGGTCGTCCAGGTCGTCCCGTCGCGGCGCAGGAACGAGGCGCCCGCGCTCTCCTCGCCGCCGAACCCGATCGAGCCGTCGATCAGCCCCGCGACGAACCACTTGAAGCCGACCGGGACCTCGAGCAGGCGCCGCCCGAGGTCGGCCACCACGCGGTCGATCATCGCGCTCGACACGAGCGTCTTGCCGACCGCCACGTCGGCGGCCCAGCCGCGGGCCCCGCCGAAGAGGTAGGCAATCGCCGCGGAGAGGAAATGGTTCGGGTTGAGCAGCCCGGCCCCGGGCGTCACGATGCCGTGGCGGTCGGCGTCGGCGTCGTTGCCGACGGCAAGGTCGAAGCGGTCGCGCAGGGCGACGAGGCCGGCCATCGCGTACGGCGACGAGGGGTCCATCCGGATCCGGCCGTCCCAGTCGACGGTCATGAAGCGGAAGGTCGGGTCGACGGCCGTGTTCACCACCGTCAGGTCGAGGCCGTAGCGCTCGCCGATCGCCGACCAGTAGGCAACGCTGGCCCCGCCCAGGGGGTCGACGCCCATGCGCAGGCCGGAGGCGCGGATCGCCTCCATGTCGAGGACGGTGCCCAGGTCACCGGCGTAGATGCCCATGAAATCGTAGCGCTGCGCCGCCGCGCGGGCGCGCTCGAACGCGATCCGGTCGATACCGTCGACGCCCGCCTCGAGGAGGCGGTTGGCCTCGTCCTGGATCCAGCCCGTCACGTCGGTGTCGGCCGGGCCGCCGTTCGGCGGGTTGTACTTGAAGCCGCCGTCCTCCGGCGGGTTGTGCGAGGGGGTCACGACGATGCCGTCAGCGAGCCCCGCCGCCCGCCCCCGGTTGTAGGTCAGGATGGCGTGGGAGAGGGCCGGCGTCGGGGTGTAGCCGTCGGCATCGTCCACGAGGACGTCCACGCCGTCCGCGACGAGGACCTCGAGCGCCGTCCGCGTGGCTGGCCCGGAGAGGGCGTGGGTGTCGCGGCCGAGGAAGAGTGGCCCGTTGATCCCCTTCATCCGCCGGTAGCGGGCGACGGCCGCGCTGGCAGCCACGATGTGCGCCTCGTTGAACGAGCGCGACAGGGACGAGCCGCGATGCCCCGAAGTCCCGAAGGCGACCCGCTGGGCCGCGACCGACGGGTCCGGGGCAAGGTCGTAGTAGGCGGCGAGGAGCCGGTCGACGTCCACGAGGATCGACGGGTCGGCCGGCCGCCCGGCGCGCTCGCTGACGGTCATCGTGTTCGTGGCCTCCCTGCGCTCCCCGGGATCGGCTGGACGCACCCCAAGCGTAGCGGCCCGCGCCGCCTTCGCGCGGGCCGGCTCAGGTGGACGGCTCGTCGAGATCCGGCCAGAGGTCGGTGCTCAGGTACTTGAGGCCGGAATCGGCCAGGACCACGGCAACGTTGCCACCGGCGTGCTGACCGCGCAGCAGCCGGAGCGCCGCGGCCACGACGGCGCCGGAGGAGAACCCGGCGAAGATCCCCTCCTCGCGGGCGAGCCGCCGGGCGACCTCCATCGCCTCGGGGTCGGACACGGCCAGGAAGCCGTCGACGGGGACCCCGTCCAGCATGGCGAGCTCGCGCATCGCGTAGCCGCCCCCCTGGATCCGGTGGTTCGGGTCGGTCACGGCGCGGCCGGACAGGACTGCAGCCCCCTCCGGCTCGACGACGTAGCAGGCGATCGTCGGGCGGCGAGCCTTCAGGGCCATCGTGATCCCCGCGTAGGTCCCGCCGGACCCCACGAACTCGCAGAAGGCGTCGATCAGCCCGCCGGCCTGGGCCCAGAGCTCGGGCCCCGTGTGGCGCTCGTGGGCCAGCCGGGCGCCCGGCAGGGTGAACTGGTCGGCCCGGAACGCCCCGCGCTCGCGCGCGAGGCGGCGGGCCTGCTGCGCGACGAGGGCCAGGTCCTCGCCGCTCACCTGGCCCGGCCGCGACCCGCCGGCCTGGGGCACGAGGACGACCTCGGCGCCGAGGGCCCGCATCATCCGTGCCCGCTCGCGGCTGTTGCCCTCGGACATGACGGCGACGAAGGGGTGGCCGCGGACGGCGCAGACGATCGCGAGGCCGGTCCCGGTGTTGCCGCTCGTGAGCTCGATGACCGGCTGGCCGGGCGCAAGGTCGCCCGACGCGGCCGCCTCGTCGAGGATCTCGCGGGCGATCCGATCCTTCTTCGAGAAGCCTGGATTCAGGTAGTCGAGCTTGGCGATGATCCGCCCCGGCAGCCCGCGGGTCAGGCGGGCCAGCTCCACGGCCGGCGTGCCGCCGATGACGTCGACGACGGACGAAGCGAGGCCATCGCCACGAATCCCGTCGAGCCCCGCAATTCGCATGGCACGTCCCTTCGGCGGGGGCCTGGCCATTCGCGAGATTCGGGGCCAACGCCCTGGCCCGGAGTCTAGGACCCGGTCGGGCCGGGCGTCCACGGGGATCCGCGCGCCTGGGCGGTGGCAGCCGGGCAGCCTGGGCGCTCGCCGCCGGGCAGCCGGGCCGCCGGCCCGCCTACACTCGTGCTCGACAGACCGAGCGCTCGAGGGCAAGGAGTGCGGACATGACGACCGAGCACGGCACGGGCGCGGCAGGGCCGCTCTCCCCGGCGGAGCTTGAGCGGATCAACGGCTACTGGCGGGCCGCCAACTACCTCTCGGTCGGCCAGATCTACCTGCTGGACAACCCGCTCCTGCGCGCGCCGCTCGGCCCGGAGCACGTGAAGCCGCGCCTGCTGGGCCACTGGGGCACGACGCCCGGCCTCAACTTCATCTACGCCCACATGAACCGGGTCATCCGCAACTGGGACCTCGACGCGATCTACATCATCGGCCCCGGGCACGGTGGCCCGGCGACCGTGGCCAACGCGTACCTCGAGGGTACGTACTCCGAGGTCTACCCGAGCATCACCCGCGACCTCGACGGAATGCGCGCGCTCTTCCGCCAGTTCTCCTTCCCGGGCGGCATCCCCAGCCATGTCGCGCCCGAGACGCCCGGGTCTATCCACGAGGGCGGAGAGCTCGGCTATGCGCTCTCGCACGCCTACGGGGCGGCGTTCGACAACCCGAACCTCGTGGTCTGCGCGGTTGTCGGCGACGGCGAGGCGGAGACCGGGCCGCTCGCCACGAGCTGGCATTCCAACAAGTTCCTGAACCCGGTCCGCGACGGGGCCGTCCTCCCGATCCTCCACCTCAACGGCTACAAGATCGCGAACCCGACGGTCCTGGCGCGGATCCCGCAGGAGGAGCTGCGGGCCCTCATGGAGGGCTACGGGCATCACGCCCACGTCGTCGAGGGCGACGACCCGGCCCTCGTCCACCAGCAGATGGCCGCGGTCATGGACACCGTCATCGAAGAGATCCACGCCATCCAGCGGGCGGCGCGCGAAGGCGGTGCCACCGAACGGCCGCGCTGGCCGATGATCGTCCTCCGTACCCCCAAGGGCTGGACCGGCCCGAAGGAGATCGACGGCAAGCAGGTCGAGGGCACGTGGCGCTCGCACCAGGTGCCGATGAGCGAGGTCCGGACGAACGCCGCCAACCGCGCGATCCTCGAGGCCTGGATGCGCAGCTACCGGCCCGAGGAGCTCTTCGACGAGAACGGGATGCTGGTCCCGGAGCTCGCCGAGCTCCCGCCGCGGAGCTACCGGCGGATGAGCGCGAATCCCCACGCGAACGGCGGGCTCCTGCTCCGCGACCTGGCCCTGCCCGACTTCCGCGACTACGCGGTCGACGTGCCCGCCCCGGGAGCGAGCTCGAGCGAGGCGACGCGCGTGCTGGGCACGTTCCTGCGCGACGTCATGGACCGCAACCGGGAGACCTTCCGGGTCTTCGGCCCCGACGAGACCGCCTCGAACCGCCTGGGCGCCATCCTGGAGGTAACCGACAAGACGTGGATGGCCGAGATCGTCCCGGGTGACGACGGCCTGGCCCCCGACGGGCGGGTCATGGAGGTCCTCTCGGAGCACCAGTGCCAGGGCTGGCTCGAGGGGTACCTCCTGACCGGCCGGCACGGCCTCTTCAACTGCTACGAAGCCTTCATCCACATCATCGATTCGATGTTCAACCAGCACGCGAAGTGGCTGAAGGTGACCGCCGACATCCCCTGGCGGCGTCCGATCGCCTCGCTCAACTACGTCCTCAGCTCGCTCGTCTGGCGCCAGGATCACAACGGCTTCAGCCACCAGGACCCGGGCTTCATCGACCACGTCGTCAACAAGAAGGCCGAGCACATCCGGGTCTACCTGCCGCCCGACGCGAACACGCTCCTCTCGGTGGGCGACCACTGCCTGCGCAGCCGGAACTACGTCAACGTGATCGTGGCCGGCAAGCAGCCCGCGCCGAACTGGCTCTCGATGGACCAGGCGATCCTCCACTGCTCGCGGGGAATCGGGATCTGGGACTTCGCCAGCAGCGACGAGGGCAGCGAGCCGGACGTCGTGATGGCCTGCGCCGGCGACATCCCGACGCTGGAGACGCTGGCGGCGGTCGACATCCTCCGCCAGGAGCTCCCCGACCTGCGCATCCGGGTCGTCAACGTCGTCGACCTCATGCGGCTCCAGCCGGAGTCCGAGCACCCGCACGGGCTCTCCGACCGCGAGTTCGATTCCCTCTTCACGACGGACAGGCCGATCGTCTTCGCCTACCACGGCTACCCGTGGCTGATCCACCGGCTGACCTACCGGCGGAAGAACCACCCGAACCTGCACGTGCGCGGCTACAAGGAGGAGGGCACGACCACGACGCCGTTCGACATGGTCATGCTCAACGACCTCGACCGGTTCCACCTCGTGATCGACGTCATCGACCGCGTGCCGGGGATCGCCGACCGGGCGGCGCACCTCCGCCAGCGAATGGTGGACCGGCGCCTGGAGTGCCGGGCCTACACGCGGCTCGAGGGCGAGGACGCGCCGGAGATCCGGGGCTGGACGTGGCCGACCCAGGGGGCGAGGCCGTGAGGGTCGGGGATTCCCGGATCCTCGTCGTCAACGCCGGGTCGAGCAGCCTCAAGCTGCGGCTCCTCGACGCGGCCGATGCCGTCGTCGCGACGGCCGACCTGCCGGCCCCGCGTGGGTCGGCGGACGCGGGGGCCATCGCCCAGGCGGTCGCCGGCTTCGGGCAGATCCGGGCGGTCGGCCACCGGATCGTCCACGGCGGGACCCGGTACAGCGGCCCGGTCCTGCTCGACGCCGAGGTCGAGGCGAACCTGCGGGCGCTCACCGACCTCGCCCCGCTGCACCAGCCGAAGTCGCTCGCCGCGCTCGCCGTCGTGAACGCGGTCCTGCCGGACGTGCCGGCGGTCGCCTGCTTCGACACGGCCTTTCACGCCGGGATGCCGGCGGCGGCCACGACGTACGCTATCCCGCCCGAGTGGCGAAAGCGCTGGGCCCTGCGCAAGTACGGCTTCCACGGCCTGTCGCACGCCTACGCCTCCCGGCGGGCCGCGCAGATGCTCCAGCGCCCGGTCGGGGAGCTGCGGATCGTGACCTGCCATCTCGGCGCTGGCGCCTCGCTGGCGGCGATCCGGGATGGCCGGTCGGTCGACACGACGATGGGCTTCACGCCGCTCGACGGGCTGGTGATGGCCACCCGCTCCGGCAGCATCGACCCGGGCCTCGTCCTGTGGCTCGAGGAGCATGTCGGGATGCCAGCGGCGGAGCTGGCGTCCACGCTGGAGCACCGCTCCGGGCTCCTCGGCCTCGCCGGGACGGCCGACATGCGGGCGATCCTCGCGGCAGAGGCGACCGGCGACGAGGCGGCGATCCTGGGGCTCGGCGTCTACCTCCACCGGCTGCGGGCGTCGATCGCGGCGATGGTCGCGGCCCTGGGCGGCCTCGACGTGCTCGTCTTCACCGGCGGCGTCGGCGAGAACGCGCCCGCGATCCGCGAGCGGGCGGCGGCGGGCCTCGCCTACCTCGGCGTCGCCCTGGATCAGGCGGCCAACGCCGCCGCCCGCGGCGACGGCGAGATCGGCATGGATGGGGCGGCGGTTCGGACCCTCGTGATCCAGGCCCGCGAGGATCTCGAGATCGTCCGCGAGGTGCGCGCGGTCCTGGGGCTGCCCGCCACCTGACCGCGCGATCCCGCGCGCCGCCGTCGTCGACGGTGACCGGCGCGCTCCGGCGCGTCCGCGCGCCGCGATGCGGTGCCTGGGCGGCGTCGCGGATTCGGGCCGATCGCCACTTGCCCGCGCCGGGCCGCGCTGCCGACGCTAGCGTCGGCGTGGCGTCCTGCGGTGACTCACGGGAGGAGGCGCGGCGTGCTGGGACAGGCAGTCTCCCGGGCTCGGGAGCGTGGCCGCATGGCCGGCATCGGGCGGCGGCGCCGTTCCGCCTCCCGGTTCCTCGTCGTCCTGGTGTCGGCAGTCCTTGCCGCCTGCGGTCCGGCCGGCTCGCCGGCCGCGCCCGCCGGCTCCGCGACGCCGTCGCCCGCGGCCGAGGCAACCGCGACGCCCACCGGGCCGGCCCTGCCCGATATCGGAATCCGGACCGTCACCTACGCGGAGGACCGAACGAGCGCCCTCATCGCCGTCGCCGAGCTCGAGCCGAACGACGCGGACGTGGAGCGGCTCGAGCTCTATCGCGACCCGGCGGGGCTCCTGCGTTCGATCGTCGCCTTCCACGGCGCGGGCGGGCCCTCGGTGCTGACCTTCGACGCGCAGAGCCGGCTGAACGCCGTGGAATCGGCCGGATACCGGATCGATTTCGCCTACACCGAGACCGAGGTCGAGGCGACGATCACCGACCCGGAGGGCACGGTGGTCACCAAGCGGGGGCCGCTCCAGGCGTCGCCCGGAGGAGCGGTCCCGGCCGCGCCGCCGGACCGCGCGGCGTCGGCGCGGACACCGCTCGCCAGGACCGCGCTCGCCGAGGTCCAGATGGCCGCCTACCCGATGGTGGTCGAGAGCTGGGCCGTCGTGCCGATCGAGGTGCGCTACACGGGCAAGAGCCGCGATCCGTCGTTCGAGCACGTCAAGTTCGAGAATGAGCAGTGCGTGCCGGGCGCGGGCATCAACTGCGACGCGCGCCTGATGACGATGTGGCACGACGGGAAGTCGGCGCTCGTCGCCCTGGTGAACACCTGGGTCCACACCCCCGACGACCCGAAGGCGCCCGGCGTGATCTGGCGCACGCGCGAGGACTGCGAGACCTTCACCCCCTGGTGGCAGTCCTCGCTCTCGACCGCGAGCTGGATCCAGGTGACCGCCTCCATCGCGGCCGGCGCCGCCACCCTGCTCGGCTACACCAACCCGGTCGTGGGCCTCACGATCGTCGTCGCGGCGGGCGTGATCAAGGTGCTGGGCTTCGGGACCGAGACCTTCCTGCCCAAGGATTGCTGGCTGGCCCCGAACCTGCTCGACCTCCGGAAGAAGGCGCTGGACCTCCAGGCAGGAGCGACCGCGACCCTGCAAGTGACCGCAGTCGACGATTGCGCGCCTGGGCGCACCACGGCCTGGAAGGTCAAGGCGCCAAAGCGCCCGGCGATCACGATCCAGCCGCTCCTCCCGGTCAACCAGTCGCGCTTCGAGCAGCCGGGCTCCGGGCCCGAGCTCTACTACCTGCCCCAGATGGCGACCCTCACCGTCGACGCAGCGGACTGCGGCCGGGAGATGACCGGCGAGATCGACCTGAAGAGCCTGTACCCCTCGGCGCACAGCGGGCCGCGATCGAGAAGCTCGTGACCGAGAACCGCGTCTCGCTCACCTTCAGCGAGGTCGACGGTGATCCCGGCGGTCCAGGCGACCGTCACCGGCGACGTCACGATGACGCTGCGCTCGACGGTCCGTTCCTGTGGAGCATCCACTCCGGCGTCGGGCAGAACGTCCCGGCGTGTCCGCCAAGCCGATGCCGCCGGAGTGGGCCGACTGCGCCATCACGAGCACGACCATCGGCGCGCTCGAGGGCAGGCAGAGCGCGGGCGGCGGCCAAGGGTGGAGGGACGTCGCGACGATCACCGCCACGAGCACGATCAGCGGTTGCGAGGACACGAACGCGAACCTCAAGATCGACGAGCACCCCGTCCCGCTCGAGAACGTGCCCTGGACCGCCGCGGGCGACGACGCGGCGATGCGTGGGGTCATCCACCTCGCCGGCACGACGAAGTCGAACACGTCCGACATGCCGTTCATCGTCCGTGCCACCACAAACCAGCCGTGAGACCAGGGAAACGGAGAGAGCGATGACCGGGACGCTCGTCCCAGCGGAGACCACGGAAGCGGCCGCGGAGGCCGAGGGGCCGCTCGAAGAGGGACTCATCGCCGGCCGGCCGGTGGAGGACCGCGGTTTCGAGATGGTGGAGGTCGGCGTCGGCGCCTCGCTCGGCATCGCGATCGGCGCGGCCGTCGCGGGGCCGATCGGGGCGGCGGCCGGCGGCGTCATCGGGGCCGCGGCGGGCCTTGTCGCCGGCGAGGCGGTCGAGCGCGTGGCGGGGCACGCCGCCGAGACCACCGACGCGACCGGGCAGGGGCCGGCAAGTCGCGCCTGAGACGCCCGGCGGCCCGCCCGGCGCGCGCTGGATCCGCCCGGCGATGGCGCCGCGGCCGCTGGGGTGACGCGCGGCCGCCGGTGGCGCCGCGGCCACTGGGGTGACGCGCGGCTGCGCGCCGCCGTCAGGGGATCGGGACGAGGTCGAGGAGCGTGCTCCGAGCAGGCGGGTCGCCTGTCGGCTTGTGCTCGTTGAAGACCGCCACGAAGACCCCACCCGACACTGTCGTCGCGCCCGCCGTCCCGACGAGCGTGACGCTCACCAGGCGCCCCGAGACTCCCCGGTCGCCGAGGTCGAGGGAGAGCAGGGTCCCGACGTTGGTCCGGCTGTCGGCGGCGAAGATCGCCGAGAGCTGGGCGATCGAATACGCGTTCGTCTGCCAGGTGGCGTAGGGCGCGGCCGCGTCGTAGGCGACGCCGTTCGCGTCCCGGTCCGGCGAGCCGCGCAGGTACGAGACGGGCACTGCCGTTCGGGCGCCCGTCGCCGAGACGTAGACGTTCTCGTTGTTCTCGGTGGCCCCGCCGCCAGTCGAGTGGAACAACGCGTTCGCGATCGCGCCGCCGCTGCGGAGGACCAGGTTGGCGGTGTCCGCGATGACGGCGTCCGCCGCCGCGGTCTCGCCGGCGACGCCCCGGTAGACCTGCGAACGGGTGTCGTCGTAGACGTCGAACGTGGAGGTGCCCGGCCGGATGTGGGCTGCCGCGTACGAGCGCGCCGCGATCGTCTGCGCCGCGCGTGCCGCGACCGGCCAGCTCGACGGCATCTCGACCGGCACGACGCCGCGGAGGTACGACTCCAGGGGGAGCTCGTTGACCACGTCGGCCCTGCCGCCGGCGAGCAGGATGCGCAGCGTGCCGCGGAACGTGCCGTAGGTTGCCGAGCGGGCCGGCAGCTGGAGCGTCGTGGCGGCGGCGAGGCCCACGACCCGGAGGTCGGTCGGGGCCGGGGCGTCGTACAGGAGGTCGCCGGCAGCGGTGTCCACGACCACTCGCCAGGTCGTCGCGGCACCGTTCGTGGTCGGGACCAGCCGGAGCCGGGCGTCGGGCGGAAACGTCGCGGCCGTGCCGTCGATCGTCCAGGCGTCGCCCCGGCCGTACACGGTGAGGGGGCTGGCGGTGCCGGGCAGGTAGTCGTCGAGGAGCAGCACCCGGATCGCCGTCCCCTCGGGGAGGGGCTCGATCGTCGTCCCCGGGTAGTAGTGGGCGAGAATGTCGGCGGCGCCCTGGCCGGCAAGGGCGCGCCCGCGCGCGCCGTACTGCGAAAGCCCCACGCCGTGGCCCCAGCCGCGGCCGTAGAACGTCACGGTCTCACCGAGCCCGGTGAGCCCCCCGATCGAGGCGGGCGGCGCCGTCGCGGGAGGCGGAGCCGGGACCGGCGTCGCCGCTGCCGGCGCGGCTGCGGCCGGCGCGGGCACCAGGAGGCCCGTGGCCGCGAAGAGCGCGCCGACGCCGTAGAGGGAGCCGACGGCCGTCCCGTTGACGTGGGTGACCCGGTACCAGGTCGTGCCCGACGTCGACCCGGCGCAGACGGTGCTCCAGGAGGAGCCGATGAACGTGGCGTCCACCGTGACCGCCGTCCCGGCCGAGAGCCGCGCCCCGATCGACGCGCTCGTGGACGCGGCGGTCCGCAGGTTGACGCCGTCGCAGGCGGTCGCCATGGCCCCGTCGGCCGGGGTCGGCGCGGGATCGGGCGGCGCAGGGTCGGATCCCGGCGCCGGCGTGGGCGCGGGCGTGGGGACGGGCAGTGGCGCCGGCGCGGGCGCGGGCGGCGCGAAGGTGGACGACCCGCCGTCCGCGAAGAGGCAGGCGAAGTACGTCCGGTTCATCCCCGGCACCGTCGCGGCGCCACAGCCGAACCGCTGGTAGGCCGCGAGCTCGGACGACCGATGCGGCGTGGAGCTCATGAAGCTGCGCTGGGCGAGCGTCACCGTCTCGGGTGCCGTGGTGGTCCCCCCGGGGCAGCTCGCGCCGCCGATGTCGCAGCCGAGGGCGTAGGCCGTGGGGCTCGAGCCGACCATGTTCCAGTGGAGGATCTCGCTGCGGGCCAGGGAGTAGCCGAAGACCGAGCGGACGATGTCGAGCGCGGGGTACGGCGTCGTCGTCCCGGCCACCAGGCAGCCCTGGACGTAGTGGCCGAAGTAAGAGCGGGCGGCCATGTCCGCGGCGCGTCCGCGGAGGGTGAGCCCGGGGTCCGTCGGGCACGTGAAGGAGGCGTCGCGGGCGATGGCGACGAGGCCCGGGTCCACCAGCAGCGCGGGCCGGCCGAGGGCGGCGCGGTCGAGGTTGACCAGCCGCATGAGCTCCGCGCCGAGCGGGTCGGCCACACCAGGCGCCGGGACGGCGGGCACGGGGGTGGGCGTGGGCGTCGCCGCCGGCGGCACGGGCGCCACCGACGAAGCCGGCGCCTGCTTCAGGACCCCGCTGGCGGCGTAGAGCGAGGCGACGCCGTAGAGGGACTTCACCGACTTCCCGTTGACGTGGCTGACCCGGTACCAGGTCGCGCCGGCTTTCGCGCCCGGGCAGGCGGTGCGCCAGCTGGAGCCCGCGACCGTGGCCGCGACCGTGACCTTCGCGCTCGTCGCCAGCTTGACCTTGATCGCCGCGCCCGTCGAGGCGCGCGTCCGGAGGTTCACGCCGGCGCAGGCGGGGATCATCGGCCGGGCGGCCGCAGCGGCCGTCTCCGGGATGGCGGCCAGGCCACCCAGGAGCAGCAGGGCGAGCGCCACCGCGAGCGGGATCGCGGGCGCGCCACCGCGGGCGGCGCGCGAACGGGCAGGGGGCACGGCGTCCTCCAACGACGACGCCAAGCGTGGCGGTTCGGGAGGCCCCTGCCCACGACCCAACGGGACCAGTGGGGACCCCACCCATTGGGACTACCCGGGGCGGGGGGCGGGAGGACGGGGCAGCACCGGCGTCCGGCGTGTGCCGGCGGGCACGGGAAGGCCAGCGGTGACCGGGGCCGGGAGGACCCACATCCCCCGGCGACGGCCACCGCTGGCCCGGGTGTACGCGAGGATGGGCGGCGCGGCCTCGTCGGCCCGCGCCGCCGGATCAGGGCGCGGCTATCGCTCGACCGCTACCAGGTGCACTTGTTGGGCGGGTTCTCTGGATCGCACTTCGCGACGGTCTTGATCTTGTCGAGGATCTCCAGGTACTTCTGGGCGTCGAGGAGGACGGGTGGCAGGGCCTTGCCGTCCGGACCGTACGGCGTGTACGAGGGGGTGATGGCGTTGACGCCACCGTCGGTGTACGTGCCGGGGCCGGTGACGCCCTCGTAGTCGATGTCCTTGCCCGCGCGGATCAGCTTCAGGCAGTCCGCGTACGTGTAGCACTTCTCTCCGGGCGGGTCGCCGACCTTGAACATGGCCGGCGCCCAGGCACTCGCCTTGTACGAGCCGCCGGCCTCCACGGCCAAGGCCGTCTGGACCAGCAGGTCGTAGGTGGAGTAGGCATACGGGTTGTCCGCGCCGTAGTACGCGGTGGCGTCGACGCCGGACTTGGCGACCCACGCGTCCCGCAGCGGCTGGTAGAACTTCCACGCATCGGTCGTGGTGTTGGGCGCGAAGTTCGTGTAGCCGATCCCCTTCTGCGAGGCGATCGGCGCGGTGCCCAGCGTGTTGATGAACTCGGCCTGGCTCCAGCCGGTCTCGCCGATCCAGTTGAGCGAGAGGCCGGCCTCGGCCGCCTGCTTGATGAGCGTGGCGGATTCCACCGAGCCGGCCTGGACGATGACGGCGTCCGGCTTCAGCTGGGCGATCTTCTGGGCCTCGGCCAGGTAAGAGGGCTGCTCGGCCGGCACGTTGAGGCGTGCCAGCGTCTCCAGGCCGAGCTCCTTGGCCGCCTTCTCGGCCGCGTCGGCGGCCGCCTGGAAGCCCTCAACCTGGGTGGCAAAGATCACGACCTTGTTGGCGCCGATCGACGCCGCGTAGAGGCTCCCGAACGTCCCCAGGCCCTCATCGAGGCCCTGGGCCCGGAAGATCGGCTCCGCGGCCTTGCCGCCGAGGTTGCCCGGGATGAGGCCGCCGTGGACCGACGGCCCGAGCGGCGAATCGTTCTCCTGCCAGTACTCCATCATGAAGTCACGGTAGGTCCGGTATCCGTGGGCAATGCTCACCACGATCTCGGACTTGTGCTTCTCGAGGCAGGTGCGGGCGGCCTGCGCCTCACCGACCGTCCCGAGGTCCTCGTGGTAGTCGACCCACGTGCGACCCAGCGGTGGATCGAGGTTGATGACCTCCTTGATCGGGAAGACCACGTCCGCCGTGAGCGCCGGCCCGTAGGGCGCGAACTCACCCGTGTAGTAGGCGAGCTCGCAGACCGCCACCGGCCCGGCGGCCGCCGACGCCGCGGGGGTGGCGGCAGGGGCTGCCGACGTGCCCGGTGCGGACGTGGCTGGCGCAGACGGGCTGGCCCCGCTGGTGCATGCGGCGGCGAGCAGGGCCAGCACCGCGATCACGACCACGGTGCGGCCCGACTTGATGCTATCGACCCTCATTGCGTTCTCCTCCTGTGTCATGCCCTGAAGCGCGGGGCGTCAGATCCGGTATCCCTCCTTCAGCTGTTGGGTCGTCAGCTCGGCGGCGTCCTTCACCGCGAACGCCGCGCCGAGGCTCAGCACCATCACCCGGTCGGCGACCTGGAGCGCCTTGGTGGCGTTCTGCTCGGCCAGGACGATGGCGACGCCCCTGGTCTCGTGGATCTCCTTGATCTTGTCGAAGAACATGTCGACGTAGAGCGGGGAGAGGCCGGCCGTCGGCTCGTCGAGGAGCAGCACCCGGGGGTCCTGCATCAGGGCCCGGCCGCAGGCGACCATGCGGGACTCGCCGCCGCTGAGGGTCCCTGCCTTCTGCGCCTGCAGGGTCCGGAGATCGGGGAAGAGGTGGAACACCTCGGCCATCCGCTCGCCGCGCGGGCGCTTGCCGATCATCCCGCCGACGCTGAGGTTCTCGAAGACGGTCAGGTCGGGGAAGACCCCCTTCTCCTGAGGCACGTACCCGATCCCCCTGCCCGCCGTCTCGAAGGGCGGCAGCGCGGACACGTCCTCGCCCTGGAACCGGATCTTCCCGCCCATGAGGGGGATGAGGCGCGCCAGGGTCGCCAGCAGCGTGGTCTTGCCCGCACCGTTGGCTCCCAGCACGGCGAAGATCTCGTTGCCGACGGCGAAGTCGAGCCCCTTGAGGACGGTGACCCCGTGGTAGCCGCTGCGCAGGCCTTCGACCTCGAGGCTGACGGATCCGGCCATCTCAGACATGGCCCTCTCCCAGGTACTTCTCGACGACGGTCCTGTTCGCCCGGATGGTCTGCGGATCGCCCCGCAGGATGACGCTGCCCTCGGCCATGAAGAGGACCTCGTCGCAAAGGTTCCAGATGACGTTGAGGTCGTGCTCCACGACGACGATCGAGGTGCCGGCGGCGGCCAGGTCCCTGATCACGGTCATGACCTTCTCGGTCAGGTCCGCGGGAAGCCCGGCCGTCGGCTCGTCGAGCAGGAAGAAGGTCGGCCGCAGGAGGAGGCAGCGGACGATGTCGACAAGCTTCTTCTCGCCGGCCGACATGGCGAAGCTCGTCGGGTCGGCGAGGCCGAAGTAGTCGAGGTGATGCCGGATCTCGTCCTGGTGGTGCCTGAAGACCGTCCGCTCGCTGAAGATCCGGTACGGCTGCTCGTACCTGGCCTCGGCGACGGCGAGCAGCAGCGAATCCCAGATGGTCAGCTTGTCGAAGTCCATGATCACCTGGTTGCTCTTCACGACGCCGTGACGCGCCATCCGGTGGGCGGGCAGGGTCGAGAGCACCACCTCGCCTCCCCCCGATGGCAGGAGCGTGATCCTGCCGCGATCGAGCGAGGTCGAGTGCATGATCATGCGCATCAGCGTCGTCTTACCGGCGCCGTTGGGACCGATGAGCCCCTCGATCGGCCGGTCGCCCAGGACGAGGTCGTCGACGTTCACGACGACGCGGCCGGAGAAGCTCTTGACCGCCCCCTCGATCCGGATCCTGGGGCGGGACAGCGCGGCGGCCTGGACGGGCACGACGGCCTCAGCGACCATGCAGGCGCCTCATCAGCTTGTCGCGGCGCATGTCGCCGAGCACGCCCAGCGGCCGGAAAAGCAGGACGACGATGAGCGTCAGGCCGAACACCGCCTCCCGCAGCACGGGGATGGCCTGGTTGTACCAGTCCTTGGGGAGGGGCAGGTAGAACTGGACGACGATGTCGAAGAACCCCACGCCGAGGAAGACGCCCACCACCGCGCCCCAGGCTCGCGCCGTGCCTCCGAGCACCAGCCCCATCATGGCCGCCAGGGTGACGTCGACCCCGATGTTGGCGGGATCGAGGAAGCGCACCATGACCCCGTCCATCGCGCCGAGCAGCCCCATCCCCGCCGAGGCAAGGGCGAACAGCCACAGCTTGGTGCGGAACGCCGGCTTTCCCAGGCTGCGGGCCAGCGGCTCGTTGCCGCCCACGGCGATCAGGAGGCGCCCGTACGGAGCGCGGTGGACCTGCCAGACGAAGGCAAGGACCGCGGCGACGACGAGGGCCGTGATCACGAGCCAAAGGAACTCGTTGTCCTTGGTGGTGCCGATGTCATAGGGAAAGCCGAGGCCGCCCATGCCTTCCGCGCCGCCGGTGAGGCCGGCTTCGGTGGTCGCGACGATGGCAACGGCGGTGGCGAAGCCGAGCGTGCCCACGAGCACGCCGTCGGTGTCCAGGTCGGCGATCAGCCAGCCGACGAGGAGGCCGGCCAGGCCGGCGGCGATCGTCGCGGCGGCGGCGCAGGCGAGGAACTGCCACGGGTCCCCGAACGGCCAGTCGACCTTGGCGTACAGCACGCCGAAGACGTACATCCCGAGCCCGAAGAACCCGACCACGCCGAAGTTGGCGATCCGGGCGAGCCCCAGCTGGAGGTGGAGCAGCAGCGCCAGGCCGGTCATGATCGCGACCCCGAACAGCCCGGAGATCAGGAAGGCGTCGAGCATCTGCCTACACCTTTCCCGTCTCGGCCAGCCGCCGGCCGCGAATCTTGAGGATGACGACGAAGGCGGCAATCAGGACGAGCTGGGCGTACAGCGCCTGGCCGAACTGCAGGGTCATCGCCGACAGCGCCACGCCCGCGCCCACCCCGGCGACGATGACGCCGCCGAGCCCCCAGCTCCCGCCGACCAGGACCACGAGCAGAATGAAGAGGAACTGCCGCCAGCCGAGCAGGAAGCCGACCGACGACCCGACGCCGATGAACGCGCCGGCGAGCCCGCCGGCGACCCCGGCGATGAACCAGATCAGCACCGTGACGGCGAGCGGCCGGATCCCGCTGACCTGGGCCAGGTCCTCGTCGCTCGCCAGGGCCCGGATCTGGAGGCCGAGGCCCGATCGCTGGATGAACCAGTAGAGCAGCAGGGCGAGCACCGCGACGCTGGCGAGCGCGAGCAGGCGGAACGACCCGACGCCGAGGCCCAGCACCCAGACGGTGTCGGGTGGCGGGACGTCGAAGTACCGCATCGGGTAGCCGAAGACGAACTGCAGGCCGTACCGCAGGAAGATCGACAGGCCGAAGGAGATGATGATCATCTCCAGCGCGCCGACGCCGCGCTGCCTGGCCGACCGGAAGATGAGGAGATACGTGGCGACGCTCACCACCCCGCCCATCAGCCCCGCGAACGGCAGCGCGAAGTAGAAGTTGAGGCCGAACGTCGTGTTGACCCACATCCCGAAATAGGCGCCGAGGGTGATGGTCTCCGAGTAGGCCACGTTGATGAGGCCGCTGAGGCGGTACAGCAGGGCGAAGCCGATCGCAGCGAGGACGAGCGGGGCGTGCTCGGTGAGGCCGATGACGAGCGACTGGGTGACGAAGTCCATCAGCTGTCGCCCCCGGCATCCGGGGGGCGCGATCGCGGTGCGAGCCGGGGCTGCGGCGCCGGTCGCGGGTCGGGCACCCGGGCGACCGCGCAGGTGGTGGGTCTGGTTCGCGGCAACGCAATCATCGATTATCGACGATCGTAGGAGGGCGGCCGCCGGCGGCCATCCGGGCGGCCCCGGACCGGGGTACGGATTCGCGACTCCGTACCCCGCCCGGAACGACGACGCGCCCGGACCGCGCAACCCGTAGCCCCGATCGGTACCTGCCCCGATGGGCGCTCGCGGCGCGATGGCTAGAGTGGCGGGATGGACGAGCGGGACCCCGCTTCGCGGCGCCGCGTCCCGGGCACGCCCGCGACGGCGCCGGAGCTGGACGAGTCCGCCGCCGCGCGGGCGCGCGCGCAGTACCGGAGCGAGGGCATCGCCACGCTCGAGACCGACGCCGGGATCGAGCCGCTCCTCGAGCCCGGCGAGCGCATCTTCGCGGCCCATCGCCCGGCCCGCCTCCGCCGTCGCGTCTCCCCGGCTGGGGCGGCCGAGCCGCCGGTGATGGAGGGGGACCTGTACCTGACCTCGGCCCGGCTGGTCCTCGTCGGCCCCACGGTCGTCACGGTCGACCTCGAGGAGATCCAGGAGGCCGTCCTCGCCGGCGAGACGCTCCTGCTCGTGATGCGCCACGGCGTGGGGATCTCGATCGCGCTGGAGCGGCCGCGCCTCCTGCGCGTGCAGATCGCGGCCGCGCGGGCCGTGGCCCGGGGCCCCGCCGGGGGGGCAGCCCCGGGAGCCGGGCGTCAGCTCTCGCGGTAGCGCCGCGCCGCGTCAGCGCGGTTCCGCACGCCGAGCTTGCCCAGGATGCTTCCGACGTGGCTCTCGACGGTCCGCGGCGAGATCGTGAGGGCCTCGGCGATGGCGCGGTCCGTCAGGCCGCCGGCGAGGAGCCGGAGGACCTCCTGCTCGCGGGCGCTGAGCGTCGCCAGCGCCGGGTCGTCGGCGACGGCCGGGGCGTGGTGCGTCGACGCCAGGAGCCTCCCGACCAGGCGGGCCGCCATCCGGCGCGGGATCGCGAGCTCGCCGGCGTGGGCGCCGCGAACCGTCCGCAGCAGGGCCTCGGGGCTGAGGTCCTTCGTCACGTAGCCGCTCGCCCCGAAGCGCATGGCATCGAGGAGATCGCGCTCCGACGTCGAGACCGTGAGGATCACGATCCGGGTGTCGGGCAGGCGCGTCGCCAGCTCGCGGACGAGGTGCAGGCCGTTCATGCCGGGCAGGTCGATGTCGACGAGGAGGACGTCCGGCTGGAGCTGCGGCGCGAGGCGGAGCGCCTCCTCGGCCGTCGCCGCCTCGGCGACGGTCTCCACGTCGGGGGCCGTGATCGCCTGCCGGATCGCTGCCCGGACGAGCGCATGGTCGTCGACGAGCATGACCCGGAGCCTCCGATCGGCCCGCTCGCCCGTCATCTGCCCGCCCCCGCCGCGATCGGCTCGGCGATCGGCGTCGCCTCCCCGCCGGGCACCGCCAGGTCGACCGAGACGATCGTCCCATCCCGCGGCCGGGAGGAGACCGTGATCCGCCCGCCGATGAGCGTCGCCCGCTCGCGCATGCTCGTCAGGCCGAAGCCGGCCTGGCTCGTGGCGGCCGGGTCGAAGCCCTGCCCGTTGTCGCGCACGGTCAGCACGACGCGGCCGCCGTCCACGCCCACGCGCACCCAGACCACCGTCGCGTCGGCGTGGCGGCGCACGTTGCTGAGCGCCTCCTGGGCGATCCGCAGCAGCTCGGCCTCCACGCGCGTGCCGAGGCGAGGCACGCCGTCGGCGCAGGCGAACTCCGCTTGCAGGCCGAACCGGTCGGCGAAGTCGTCCACGTAGCGCCCCATGAGCTCGCCGAACGACGCCCCCGGATCTTCCGCGACGCGCAGCGCCATGACCGCCTGGCGGGCCTCGGCCAGGCCGGAATCGATCGCCCGCTCCAGCTCGTCGCACAGAAGGCGCGCCTCCGGCTCCAAGTCGGGCAGCGCGGCGAGGCGCCCCAGCTTCAGCTTGGCGAGCCAGAGGTCCTGGGCCAGCCCGTCGTGCAGCTCGCGGGAGAGGCGGGCGCGCTCCTCGATCGCCACCCGGTCGATCTCCGCGTCCTTGAGGCGCAGGAGCCCCAGGTTGGCCTGCCGGAGGCTGGAGACGTAGGCCCAGGTCTCGGCCTCGATCCCGAGGATGAGGATCACGTCGAAGACGAGGTACAGGAGGCCGCCGCTCGTCGTGACCCCGGCATAGGCGCTCGGGAAGAAGGCGAGGTGGAGCTGGGCGAAGGCCGCGACCACGAGGCCGACAGCCAGGTAGCGATCCGACACCGAGCCGCCCCGCCGATGACGCCGTCGCGAGAGGCCGGCCGCCCCGAGGAAGAGGACGGCGCCGGCCAGCTGGAGCGCGGCGTTGGCCGGCGTCGCGCCGGGGAGGACCGAGCCCGCCGACCCGCCGCCCGCCGCGCTGCGCTCGATGAGGGACGGAAGGATCGGGGTCAGCAGGGGCGCCAGCGCGACGCCGGCCGCGAGGATCGCGACGGGCGCGCCGACGACGGCGAGCGGACGACCCGCTCCCCCGCCGCGCAGCGGGATCCCGCCCGCGGCGACCAGGAGCGCCGCCGCCATCACCCTGGCCAGGATCGAGACGTACAGCGCGTCCTCGCTGAAGGGGACCGGCGACGAGCCGGAAGCGGCGGCGAGGCTCCCGAGGGCGAGAGTGGCCGCGACGACGTTGGCGAGCGCGAGCACGGCGAATGCCGCGACCTGGAAGAGCGCCGCCCGCTGGCCGCGGTCGCGGAAGCGCGCCCAGGCGAGCACGGCCGCCGCGAGCGTGATGAGGGTGGTCATCGCGTCGAACGTGAGGTCGAGCCCCGGCGCGACGATCCGAACCTCGACGCCGGGGACAAGGGCGACGACGAGGGTGCCGACGAGGATCACGATGGCGACGACGAGGACGCGATCCAGGCGGTCGAGGCTGGTCGCGCGGCGGGGGTCCATGACCTCCGCATCATAGCCAGCGCCCCGGCGGCCAACCGTCGATCATCGATGATCCGGCCCCACGTCCCGGCAAGCTCGCGAGGCCCGCGGCCGCGGGCCCGCGCGGCGGGGACCGTGACGCTAGGGTTGGCGCGTGGATCGCCGCAAGTGGCTGGTTCTCTCGGCCGTGTCGGTCGGGACGTTCATGGCGACGCTCGACGGGAGCATCGTCAACATCGCCCTGCCGAGCATCGGGCAGGCGTTCGGGATCGACCTGGCGGCTGTCGAGTGGGTCGTCGTCGCCTACCTGCTCGTCGTGGGGAGCCTGCTCCTTCCCTTCGGCCGCCTCGGCGAGGTCCTCTCCTTCCGCCGCGTCTACCTCGCCGGGTTCGCCATCTTCACGCTTGCCAGCGTCCTCTGCGGGGCGGCGCCCGGCCCGGAGGCGCTGGTCGCCTCGCGGGCCGTCCAGGGCGTCGGCGCGGCGATGATCATGGCGATGGGCCCGGCGATCATCGCCCGGACCTTCGCCCCGGGCGAGCGGGGGCGGGCGCTGGGCCTCAACGCCGTCAGCGTGTCGATCGGCCTGAGCCTGGGCCCGGCCCTGGGCGGGCTCCTGACCGAGGTCGGCTCGTGGCGGGCGATCTTCCTCGTCAACGCCCCGGTCGGGGTCTTCGCGATCGCCTGGGCCGCCCGGATCCTGCCCGCGGAGGCCCCCACGGGCCGCCAGCACTTCGACGTCCCGGGTGCCGCACTGACCGCCGGCGGCCTCTTCGCGCTCCTGCTCGCCCTCAACCAGGGCGAGACCTGGGGCTGGACGAGCCCGCCCATCGTCGGCCTGCTGGCCCTCGCGCTGGCCCTGGCGCTGGCGTTCGTGGCCGTCGAGCGGCGGACGGCGGCGCCGATGATGGACCTGGGGCTCTTCCGTGTCCGCGCCTTCTCGGCCGGCCTGGCCGCCGTCGTCGTCGCGTTCGCCGGGCTGTTCACGGCCACCTTCCTGCTGCCGTTCCTCCTGCAGGAGGGCTCCGGCTACACTCCGCTGGAGGCGGGCCTGCTGATCACCCCGATCCCGATCGCGACGGCGCTCGTCGCGCCGTTCAGCGGCGCCATCTCCGACCGGATCGGCCAGCGCCTGCCGGCGAGCCTCGGGGTGGCCGTCCTGGCCGCGGGCCTGCTCAGCCTCACCGCGCTGCCGCCGGATTTCGCCATCGGCGACCTCGCCTGGCGGCTCGCGCTCATCGGGGCCGGGCAGGGGCTCTTCCTGTCGCCGAACAGCAGCTCCATCCTCGGCTCCGTGCCCCGCCCGCGGCTGGGGACGGCGTCCGGGATGATCGCCCAGATGCGGGTCGTCGGCCAGGCCCTCGGGATCGTGGTGAGCGCAGCGGTCGTGACGCTGCGCCTCCCCGGGCACCTCGCGGCGCTCGCCGGCGTGCCGCCCGGCGAGGCGCGGGCGGCCGCGTTCGTGATGGCCGCCCACGACGCGTTCGTCGCGGCGGCGCTCATCTGCAGCGTCGGGATCGCGGCCAGCCTGCTCCGGGGGGGCCGGCGGCCGGGCGACGGGATCGACGGGGCGGCGACACGCGGCTGACCGCCCGGCATCGTCCGGCCTGGTGCGTGAATGCGGACGGCCTGGCTCGTCCCGCCCCGCCTGCCGTCCAGTGACAAAGGGCTCTGGCGGCGGCGGCTCCGGGGCGCTTCGATGCGCGCTGACCCACCAGACGAGGAGCGGACGATGCCTACCACCGTGACGACGACGCAGCAGGTCGACGACTTCCTGGCCCTCAGGCGGCTGGCTGTCGTCGGCGTCTCGCGCGACCCGAAGGAGTTCTCGTACGTGCTCTGGCAGGAGCTCCGCCAGCGCCGCTACGAGGCGGTCCCGGTGAACCCGAACGCCGCGGAGCTGGATGGCCAGCGCTGCTACGCGCGCATCCAGGACATCGTGCCTCCGGTCGAGGGCGCGCTCGTGCTGACCCCGTCCGCGGCAACCCCCCAGGTCATCCGCGACTGCGTCGAGGCCGGGGTCGGCCACGTCTGGATGCACAAGGGAGCGGGCGGCGGAGCAGGGGCGGTGAGCCCCGAGGCGGTCGACCTGTGCCAGCGCAATGGGATCGATCTCGTCGCCGGCCAGTGCCCCTACATGTTCCTCCCCGGCACGCCCGTCTTCCACGGCTGGCACCGGTTCTTCCGGAAGCTGACCGGCGGCTACCCGAAGGACGCGGCAAAGGCCGGCGCGGCGCGATGAGAACGGCCGCGGTCGTCTACCGGAGCCGGACGGGCACGACCCGGCGGTTCGCGGAGGAGATCGGCGCCCACCTGCGCACGCGGGGGATCCAGGCCGTCGTCGCCTCCGTGGGCGAGGCCGACGCCGGGGAACTGGCCGCCGCCGACTTCGTCCTCCTGGGCTGCTGGACGAACGGCCTCTACGTGGTGATGCAGCACCCGGACCAGCCATGGCTCGACTTCGTCGGCGAGATCCCGCCGCTCGCCGGCCCTCGCGTCGCCCTCTTCACGACCTACCGGTTCCGTACCGGGAGCATGTTCCCGAAGATGCGCGCCGCCCTGGCCGGCAAGGTCGGGGACGTCGCCCTCGAGCTGAAGTCCCGCGACGGCCGGCTGACGGACGACGGCCGCCTGGCTCTCGACCGCTTCGTCGGCTGAGGGCAGCCCGGGCGGGCGCTCCTGCCCGGGCTCGGCATCCCGGTCGGTCCCGGCGCGGCGTCGCCCTCAGCCGGTCGCGCCCGGCCTCAGCCGGCCGGCCGGGCCCGGCGCTCGAGGCGGTCGATCTTCTCGACCTTGCGGGACGAGCCGCCGCCGGCGAACTCCGAGGCGAGCCAGGCGCGGACGATCGACCGCGCCAGCTCGGGGCCGATGACGCGGGCGCCGAGCGCCAGGACCTGCGCGTCGTTGCTCTTGCGGGCCCGCTCGGCCGAGTAGACGTCGTGGGCCTGGGCGGCCCGGACCCCCGGCACCTTGTTGGCGGCGATCGCCATGCCGATGCCGGTGCCGCAGACGAGGATCCCGCGGTCGTAGCGGCCATCCCGGATGCCGAGGGCGACCCGCGCGGCGACGTCCGGGTAGTCGACGGGATCGTCGCCAGCGGGCGGCGCCGGGGAGTCGACGCCCACGTCGAGGTAGGCCACCCCCAGCTCGTCGAGGAGGCCGGCGACGACCGCCTTGAGCGGGTAGCCGGCGTCGTCGGAGCCGATCGCGAGCCGCGCGCCGGCGTCCGGCGCGGGCCCGGCCGGCCGGCTCGCCTCCTCGGCACCGTGGCCGGCCGCGGCGATGGCCGCGAACGCCCGCGGGTCGAGCGCCGCCCGTCCCACGAAGAGGCCATCGACGCCTGCGCTCGCCAGAATCTGGGCCGCGTTGCCCTCGTTGATGCTGCCGCCGTAGATCACGCGGGCGCCCGGCGCCCCGTGGGCCGCCAGCCAGTGCCGGATGGCCTCGTGGACGGCGACGATGTGCGTCCGCGGGGCGGCGATCGCCCCCTCCCCGATCGCCCAGGCGGGCTCGTAGGCCACCACGACCCGCTCGACGTCGGCGGGCGCCAGGCCCCGGAGGGCGGCGCCGAGCTGGCGGGCGACGCCGCCGCGGGCGATCCCGAGCGGCCACGGCGCCCGCTCGCCCACGCACAGGATCGGGGTCAGCCCCCAGCGGAGGCCCGCCCGGACCTTGGCCGCGACGACCGCGTCGGTCTCGCCGTGGGCCGCCCGCCGCTCGGAGTGGCCGACCTCCACGTAGGTGCAGCCGAGATCGGCCAGCATCTCCGCCGAGACGTCGCCCGTGTGGGCGCCCCGGTCGGCCGGGTGGACGTCCTGGGCGCCCCAGGCGATGCCGCTGCCGGCGAGCGCGCGGCGGGCGACCCAGAGCGCCGGGAACGGCGGGAGGACGAAGAGGTCGCGGCCCGGGAGCCCGGCCACCAGGGGCAGGACCTCGCGGAACCAGCCCTCGGCCTGGGTCGAGGTCAGGTTCATCTTCCAGCTCGTGCCGATGAGCGGCCGCATGGTGCTCCGACTCCGTTCCCGGTGGCTCCTGACCCTCTCGATGATCTATCATCGATGATCCCAAGGATGCCGGCAACACCCCACGGGAGGGCCAGGGATGCGCCAGTTCGCGCGCCGCGAGATCCATGCCCGCCTCCGGGCCACGATGGACCGGGGTGAGCCGCTCATCATCGGGGGCGCCGGGATCGGCCTCGTGGCCAAGGCCGCGGAGCGCGGCGGGATCGACCTCCTCATGGTCTACAACACCGGCCCCTTCCGGATGGCCGGGCACGGCTCGCTGGCCGGCTACCTCGCCTACGGCGACTCCAATGCGATGACGATGGAGCTGGGCCGGGAGATCCTGAACGTGGTGGACGACACCCCGGTGATCGGCGGGATCGGCGCTGCCGACCCCTTCCGCGACGTCGGCCAGATGATCGACGCCATGCTGGCCGCCGGCTTCTCCGGGATCACGAACGTCCCGACGGCGGGCCTCTACGACGGGACCTTCCGGCGCCACATCGACGCCACCGGCCTGGGCTATCCCGAGGAGGTCAAGCTGATCGCGGCGTGCCGCGCGCGCGACGTCTTCACCCTGGCCTACGCCTTCTCGCCCGCCGAGGCGCGGGCCATGGCGGAGGCCGGCGCGGACGTCGTCGGCGTGCACGTCGGGCTCACGTCCGGCGGCTGGATCGGCGCCGAGCAGACGCTCGACCTCGACGGCGCCTGTGCCGCGACCCAGGCGATGCTGGAGGCGGCGAAGGAGGCCCGTGGCGACGTCCTGATCGTGGCCCACGGGGGCCCGTTCGAGGACCCGGCCACGGTCGCCCGGGTCTTCGAGACGACCGACGTCGTCGGATACCTTGGCGCCTCCTCGATCGAGCGTCTCCCCGTGGAGCGCGCAGTCTCCGGCGTCGTCCGGGAGCTCAAGGCTCTGCGCCCGCGGGCGAGCGCGGGCTGAGCGGGCAGAGGAGGGCGGGAGGCCGCCGGGGAGGAGCGATCATGACCCGCAAGGAGATCGTCCAGGGCCTGCACGCTCGGCGTGCGGAGGGCGGCGCGATCGTCGTCGCCGGCATCGGCAGCGGGATCACGGCCGCAGCGGCCGTGGCGGGCGGGGCAGACCTGCTCGCGACCTACGGGACGGCGGCGTACCGGATGCTCGGGGTGCCGACGGCGCTCGCCTTCCTCCCCTACGACGATGCCAACGTCCTGACGCTCGACATGCTCCCCCCGATCGTCGAGCGGGCCGGGGCGGTCCCCGTGATCGCCGGCCTGGGGGCGCACGATCCCCGGCGGTCGATCGGCTGGCTGGTCGAGGCCGCCGCCCGCGCGGGCGCCGCCGGGATCACCAACGAGCCGTTCGCCGGCATCTACGGGCCGGGCCTGCGGGCGGAGCTGGAGGCGGCCGGCTACGGCTTCGGGCGCGAAGTCGCCCTCCTCGAGGCGGCCGGGCGCGCCGGCCTCGTGACCCTGGGCTGGGCCTTCGACGACGAAGAGGTGCGCAGGCTCGCCGGCGCCGGCGTGGACATCATCGGGGCGATGGCGGGGATCACCGGCGGAGCCGGGGGATCGGCGGAGGACGACATCCGGCGCCTCGGCGCCATGGTCGCGGCGAGCCGCCGGGCCCGTGCCGATGTCATCGTCCTCCTGCACGGCGGGCCGCTCGGCGACCCCGCGACCGTTGGGGCCGCCCTCCTGGAGACCGGCGCGGACGGCTACGCCACCGGGTCCAGCGCCGAGCGGACGCCGGTGCTGGCGGCCGTGCGCCAGGCCGTGCGCGCCTTCCGCGACCTCCCCCTCCGGGGGTAGACCCCGGCCGCGAGGCAGCGCCGCCGCGGGCCTGCTGCCCCTGCCCGGGCGCGGCGGCCGGCGATCTCAGGCTTCGCCGCCGGGACCGGCGGCAGACTCCTCGTCGCGCCGGGCCCCGTGCTCGATGCGGCGCCGCACGAGGACCAGGGCCAGCACGTTCATGACCACCAGGGCGACGACGACGACCATCGCCTCTCGTCGGAAGAGGCTCTCGTCGAGCCGGGCCCGGGCGATCACCTGGGCGCCCTCCGCCTTCGACTTGGCCTCGGCGGCCGACGCCGAGATGATCGTCAGCTTCGTGGTGTGAACCGCGGCCTCGGCCTTGATGAGGCTCGTCTTCGCTTCGGAGAGGGCCACGTCGGCGTCGGCGACGATCATCCCCACGCCCGCGGCCTCGTGGATGCTCGAGCTGGCGGCGTCGAAGGCGCCCTGGGCGCCGGCGAGGGAGCCGGCGATCGCCTCGATCTGGGCGTAGATGTCCGAGTCCGGGTGGTGGCAGGTGTCGCAGCGGCGGTCCGCCTCGGTCTTGAAGCGGTCGAGCTCGATCCGCAGCGCGTTGGACTGCGGGTCGTGGCAGGTGAAGCACTGGTACTCGGGCCGGACCTCGTGGAAGAAGAGCTTCTGCGATGGCTGGGCCACGTCGTGGGTGCCGTGGCAGGTCCAGCACTTGGGGGCCGCCGTGCTCAGCTCGGCATGCCGGCTCTGCATGAACAGGGCCTGGGTGGCCGTGTGGCACTTGCCGCAGACCTCCACCACCTCCGTGTCGCGCGGCGGCTTGGCCGCGTGCGAGCCGTGGCAGGAGGCGCAGCTCGGGGCGCGGACGTCGCCGTTCTGGAGGAGGGCCACGCCGTGGACGCTCTTCGAGTAGATGTCGAACTGGTCCGTGGGGATCCCGTACGGCTGCATCTTGGCGGCGTCGGCGTGGCAGCTCGCGCAGAGCTTGGGGACGTTCGGCGGGTAGACGGGGGCCGTCGGGTCCGATGCCTTCTTGATCTCGTGCGAGCCGTGGCAGTCGATGCAGATGGCCACCTGGGTATCCTCGGCTGCCAGGAGGCGCTGGCCGTGGACGCTCGTCCAGTACTTGGCGTACTGGTCGGTCGGCAGGTTGTACTGGCGCATCCGCTCCGGATCGGAGTGGCAGCTGCCGCAGATCCCGACCGTCTGCTCGCGCGATGGCTTGCCGATGAACCCCTGCGTCCGGTCCATGGCGATCCCCATCCGGTCGGAGTTGGGATCGCCGCCGTGGCAGTCGGCGCAGCCGACGCCCGCCTTGCCGTGCACGCTCTCCTGCCAGGCGAGGGCGATCGTCTCCTGGCGATGGTTCACGGCCTTGTGGCATTCGAAGCACTGGTTGGAGTCGCCGGCGGGCGGGTGCGGCAGGGGCGTCGGCGGCGGGGGCCCCGGGATGAGCGACGGCGCCGGCGTCGGCGACTCGAACGGGACCTGGTAGAGGATCGGATCACCCGCCCGGACGCCGCCGGCGAGGATCAGCAGCAGCAACCCGGCCGCGATCGCGGCTGCCCCGAGCAGGCGGCGACGGTGCGCCCCGGGGCGCGGCATCCGGAAGCCGACGAGGCGCAGCATCAGGGCATGAACCCGCGGGCCGTCAGGGCGATCGCGCCGACGAGGACCAGGGTGGCGACCCCGGCCGAGATCAGGCGCCGGCGGATGAGCACCTCGGGGTTCCGGTCGAGGAACGGGAACACGGTCAGGAAGCCGAGGCCCACGATCGGGACCATGATCCCCACGATCCGCGGGACGAGCTTGAGGAATTCGTAGACCGCCAGGAAGTACCACTCCGGCTTCGTGCCGATGGGCGTCACCAGCGGGTCGGCCTTGTCCTCGAGGCCAGCCGGGAAGAGGGAGGCGAGGACGACCAGGAGGGCGAAGAGGCCGTACCAGGCGATGAGCTCGTCGAGGACGTAGTTGGGGAAGAAGGGGATGCTCCGGCCTTCCGGCTCCCGTCCCCGGGGATCGGGCCGCTTCGGGTTGGCGAGGCCGAGCTGGTGGACCAGCGTGAGGTGCACCACGAGGAGGGCGCCGAGGGCCAGGGGCAGGACGAGGACGTGGAGGCCGAAGAAGCGGCTCAGGGTGGCCTCCGTCACGTCGACGCCGCCGCGCAGGAGGAGCAGCAGCTGCTCCCCGACGATCGGCACGAAGCCGGCGATCTCGGTCCCGACGACCGTCGCCCAGTAGGCGCGCTGGTCCCAGGGCAGCAGGTACCCGGTGAAGCCGAAGACCATGGTGACCCCGAACAGCCCGATCCCGAGCACCCACGTCAGCTCCCGCGGGTACTTGTAGGCCGCCTGGAAGAAGACCCGCAGCAGGTGCAGGACCACGAACAGGATCATGAGGTTCGCGGCCCAGTGGTGGACGCTGCGGATGAGCCAGCCGAAGCTGACGTCGCTCATGACGTGGAGGATGCTGTCGTAGGCGGCCGCCGGCGTCGGCTTGTAGTAGAGGGCGAGGAGCGTCCCCGTCGCCACCTGGACAGCGAACAGGAAGAGGGCGATGCCGCCGAAATAGAGGGTCCGCGCCTCGGCCGGGATCCGGACGTGGAGGAGGGCGGCGAGGAGCGGCCGGGCGCGGGTCCGCTCCTCGAGCCAGCCGGCGGCGCCCGCCGGGGCCGGGGTGCGCTCGGCGTCGACGGTCACGTCAGGCGCTCACGAGGAAGACCTGGTCGCCCTCGACGCTCACCGTGACCTGCGGCAGCGGCGACGGCGGCGGCCCCGAGAGGACCGCGCCGTTGGCGGGGTTGAAGCGCCCGTCGTGGCAGGGGCAGGCGATCGTGCCGCTCAGGTCGTCGAAGGCCACGATGCAGCCCAGGTGGGTGCAGATGGCCGAGTACGCGACCACCCCCTGGGCCGTGTTGATGACGATCGCCGGCTTGCTGCCGAGCGGGACGACCTTGCCCTTGCCGAGGGGGATGTCGGCGAGGCTGCCGGCGAGGACCTTGCCGCCGGCCCCGGCGGCGCTCGACGGCGGGGGGACGAGGAAGGCGACGACCGGCGCCGCGATCATCGCCAGGCTGGAGAAGACGGAGAAGCCCAGCAGCCAGCGCAGGAAGCGACGACGCGGGATCGCCGGCGCCGCGCCGGGCTGTGTGTCCGGGCCCATCTCCCTCTCCTGCGCTCCGTCCATGCGGGGCGTGGCCTTGTTCGGCAGAGCGTCGAGCGCCAACCGATCCGAATCAATCCATCGGACGGCTCTCTCGCCATCTATCCAACGGCACAGGGCCGGCCCGGCTGCGTCGGCCCGTCCGCCCGCCCCGCCCGCGAGCCGTTGCCGCCGCCGGAAGCCGCTGCCAGCTCGAGCATCCGCTTCGCCGTGTACGCCGGGCCCTCCTCGCGGGTCAGCTGGGCCAGGACGTCCATCGGCAGCTCGTTGAGGATCGCGCCGTTCGGGTTGAAGAGGACGTGCTCGTCGACCGCGAGGCCGAATGCCGAGCCCTCCTTGACGGCGTGATAGAGGTTCCGCGGCCGGACCGCGTCGCCGACGCTGATCACGTGGACGCCGGCCGCCCGGAGCTCCTCGAAGAGCGCGGCGTCGGGCCGCGTGTGGCACGTGACGACGTCGTCCACCTCGAGGGTCGTCCGCCGGAAGTCCTTGTCCTGGAGGACCACCTCGCCCGCGCCGATCTCCGCGACGGTGGTGCTCGTGATGACGGTCACGGCGTGCTTGTAGGGCCGCGAGTGGAGCACCTCGGCGTCGCCCTGCGCGAATCGCTTGCGCAGGACGTACATGTGGATGACCTCGCAGTCCGCGGCGAACTCGCGGTTCTCGGTCACGATCGTGACCTGCTTCCCGACGTCGGCCAGGAAGGCCGCCGTGTCCGTCGCCGCGTAGCTGTCGCCCCAGAGGAGGACGCGGGCCCCGAGCTTGCGCATCTTCCGGCCGCCCGGATGGCACTCACAGGCGATCTTCGGGCAGGCCATCGCCTCCTCGAAGGGGACCACGCGCGAGGCGTCGCCGGCGACCTCCGGGACGTAGGACACCGCCCCCGTGGCGTTGAGGACGAGGTCGAAGCCGCGCAGCTCGTCGACGGTCGGGGCGTGGCCCAGGCGGATGTCGACGTCGAGATCCAGGAGCTGGTCCCGGATCCAGTCCAGGTACCAGCGCATCTTCTCCTTGCCCGGGACCAGGCAGACGTAGAGCATCGCGCCGCCGAGCTCGGCGTGCTTCTCGAAGAGGGTGACGTGGTGGCCGCGCTCGGTCGCGATCCGGGCCGCCTCCATGCCGGCCGGCCCGCCGCCGACGACAGCCACCCGAACCGGCCTCGCCGTCCGCTTCATCTCCGCGTAGGCGGGGCTGCCGCAGGCCGCGTTGATGGAGCAGGCGATCTCCTTCTTCGCCATGAGCGACTCCTGCCAGCAGCCGCCCAGGCAGGAGATGCAGCGCCGGATCGACTTCACCTTGCCGTACTGCGCCTTCACCGGCCAGTAAGGGTCGGCCAGGAGCTGCCGGGCGAGGCCCACGAGGTCCGTCTTGCCCTCGGCGACGATCTGCTCGCAGTAGTCCGGGTCGCGCAGCGAATGGCTCGTGATGACCGGGATCCGGACCGCCTTCTTGACCGCCTCGGCCGCGTAGGTCGCCCAGCCCTGCGGGTACTGCATCGGGTCGAAGCCGGCGCCCGGGCTCTCCTGCATGCCCTGGGAGATGTCCAGCGCCGCGCAGCCGGCGCGCTCGAGGACGCGCGCGGTCTCGAGGCCTTCCTCCATCCCGCGGCCGCCCTCGCACCACTCCTCGAACGAGTAGCGGACCAGCACCGGGAAGCTCTTGCCGCACTTCTTCCTGATCGAGTCGATGACCGCGAGCGGGAATCGCATCCGGTTCTCGAACGACCCGCCGAAGCGGTCGGTCCGCATGTTGAGGTACGGGCTCATGAACTCCGACAGGAGATACCCGTGGGCGGCGTGGAGCTCGACGGCGTCGAAGCCAGCCTGCTTGACCCGCCAGGCGGCTTCCGAGAAGAGGTCGACGAGCTCCAGGATCTCGGGGATCGAGGCCTCGCGGATCTCCTTGCCCTTCTCCTCGGCGTTCTCGTAGACGATCTCGTGCCCGGCCGACCAGGGGAGCTTGAGGACCCGGTCGGTCGCGCCCAGGGTGTTGAAGCGCGGGATCGCGCACTGGCGACCCGGGTGCTGGAGCTGGACCGCGCACTTCGCGCCGTAGCGGTGCATCCCCTCGGCCAGGCGGGCGAGGCCCGGGATGTAGTTGTCGCCGTCGGCCACCAGGCAGGTCACCGTGGGGCGGCCGGTCTTCATGTCGGGGGTGGTCGCCCCGACGATGACGAACCCGCTGCCGCCGCGGGCGATGTCGGTGTGGTGGTGGATGTCGCGCTCGCTCACCTCGCCGTCGGCGTGCGAGGAGCTGATGTCCGTCGGCACGTGGACGATGCGGTTGGCGAGCTCGATGTTCCCAAGCTGGATCGGGCTGAAGAGGTGCGGAAACGGCATGACCGGATCTCCTGGGTGGGGAGGCAGATCTCGACGCCTGATGCTGGCCCGGCAAGGGTCGGGGCGGCAATGCCAGAGCGGGCCGATGAAGTGGCAGAAGCGGCTGCCCGTGCCGCTCGGCGCCGGCGAATCACGCCACATGGCCCTGTTGGATGCGGCTGCCCCGCCTCCACGATCCGCGCCATGGATGCGCGTCCCCGCCCCGCGCTCGCCGGCTGATCGAGAGCCTGCCGTGGCCGTCTACGTCTGGCAGCAGGAGCTCGCCCCGGACTTCCCCCTCGCCGTGCTCGAGTACGCGACGCACGGCGAACGGGACCGGATGCACTGGCACGACCACCTGGAGATCGCCCTGGTCGTCGAGGGGCGGGGGCGGTTCCTCTTCGGCCGGCGGGAGCTGCCGGCGGTGCCGGGCGACGTCTTCCTGATCGACAACTCGCAGCCGCATGTCGCGGTCGCCGACCCGGGCGGGTCGCTCCGCCTGCTCCTCGTCCTGTTCCGGCCCGAGCTGATCGCGGGCCCGGGCTGCCGCGAGCTGGACCTCGGGTACCTCGCGCCGTTCCGGGTGGACGACCGGACGGCCTCGGCCCGCATCTGCGGCGGCTCCGCGCTCGCGGCGGAGCTCGGACCGGTCCTCCGGGAGCTCCGGTCGACCTGGGACCGGCACGACCCCGCGGAGCGCCACTTCCTGGACGCCAGCCTGCGTCGCGCCCTGGGGCTCGTGATCCGCGACCGCGGGACGGGATCTCTTGACGCCGCTGCCCGTGCCGCCGCCGACCGCCGCGAGCAGATCCGCCCCGTGCTCGCCTACGTGGACCGTCACTGCCGCGAGAGCATCACCCTCGATGACGTGGCGGAGGTCGTCCACGTGAGCCCCTCGCGCGTGCGCCACGTCTTCAAGGCCGTCACCGGCGTCGGGTTCAAGGAGCACGTCACCAACGTCCGCGTCGCCGAGGCCAAGCGCCTGCTCCTCGGCACCGAGCTGAGCGTGGCCGAGATCGCCCGGGCGGTCAGCTACACGAACCTCAACCAGTTCTACCGGGTCTTCTACCGCTCGTGCGCGATGTCGCCGGCGGAGTACCGGCGCTACTACGCCCGCCGGGGTCCGGACGGGTCCGAGGAGCCGTCGGCCGCGGACCGTCAGGCCGACCCGGCGGGCGTCGCGAGCTGATGACCGGGGCGTCCGGCGTCGCGGACTGACGCCCGGCACGCCGCGCGGCGGGAGAGCCGGAGCGGGGGCGGTGCCCTGCCTCAGGCCGGGACGGTGGCTCCGGCGTCCGCCTCGAGCAGCGTGCGGATGTCCTCGAGCCGCGCGACGATCGCCCGCCCGAGCATCGCCGCGATTGGCCGATCGATGAGGCGGAGGATGCCCTTCGGCGTCAGCGTCTCCTGCTGGCGCAGCAGCGTGCCATCGTCGGTCGCCGCGACGGTGTAGTCGAGCGTGCCGCGCATCCATGCCGAGGTGAACGCCAGGGTGAGCCGCCGATCCGGCTCGACGGCCGTCGCCTCGGACCAGACGGTCATCCGGATGCCCGGCGCCATCCGCACGACCTCTCGCCAGCGGGTGCCGACCACCGTGGGGCCGGGCGGGATCTTCTCGAGCTCCGGAACCGGCGATGACGGCGAGCGGTCGAGGTGGTCCTGGATGTCGGCGAGGAACGCGTAGACGACGTGGACCGGCCGCCGGATCGTGACGGAGAGGTCGAAGTCCACGGCCGCACGGTAGCGCCGGATGCGGCGGGAGTGAAGTGCGCAACGGCCCGTGGCGACGCGGCCGCGTCGCATGCGCCGTAACCCGCCTGTGAAGATGCGGGGGCGAGACTCCGGCCATGACGACCTTCGACATCGCCCCCACCCCGGTGCCGGCGGGCGCCACCTGGCACGCGCTCGGGACCACCGTCCACCTCCGCGTCACCGACCCGCGCCGCCTCGCGCTGGCGCGCCGCCTGGGGCCGCGTCCACGAGCGGTCGCGACGCGTGGGTGACCTCGGCCTGTACGGCCGTCGACGCCGGGTCCTCGAGCGGCACGCTCTACGACTGCGGGGGCGCGACGGCCGGCTGATCGCAGCTGGGCGAGCCGTCGTCCCTGTGGAGTGGTACCGGCCCCGGCGACATCTGCCGGGGCTGGCCCCGAGTTGTCAATTCGCGCGATGCCGGTTCGTCGTCCGGGTGGGAGCGGCGAGGATCGCTCCCGGAACCAGCTGGCGGAAGGAGCTCAACGATGGCCAAGTACCTGCTGACGTTCCGGGGTGGCCGGATGCCCGAGGGCGAAGAGGAGCAGGCCCAGGTGATGGCGGCCTGGACCGCGTGGTTCACCGGCGCCGGCGCCGCGGTCGCCGATCCTGGAAACCCTTCGTCCAAGTCGCGCACGATCGCGGCCAGTGGAGCGGTCGGCCCCGAGGGCCCGGCCTCGATCAGCGGCTACACGATCCTGAGCGCCGACAGCCTCGACCAGGCCGTCGCCCTCGCGAAGGGGTGCCCGGTGATCGCGGGCGGCGCTTCGATCGAGGTGATCGAGACCTTCGACGTGATGTAGGAGCGGCGCCCCGACCGGTCCCGGGTGGGCCATCCCGCCCGGGACCGTCGAACCGGGCGCCCTGCAGCCTCGATCCGTAGAATCGCGTCGACGCCGCGATCACGCTGGAGATGCACGCGATGCGACCGAGCCGACAGACGATCACCTGGGGTGGGTCATCGGCAGCCGCGTCGACATGGCGAGCATCGACGTGACCGTCGCCGGGCACCCTGGAGGCGATCACCCAAGCCCGGACCGCTCGTGACCGCGTCGGCCGACGCCGGCCCGACCGCGCCGTCCCGCGCGGTACTCGTCGCCTCCTTCGCCTCCCTCTTCCTCATCGGCTGGACCGGCCTGCTCGTCCCGTCGCTTCTCCGGGTCATCAAGGTCGAGTTCGACCAGACGGACGCGGGGTTCGGCCTGCTGTACCTCGTCAGCGCCCTCTCCTTTGCCATGGGCGCGCTGTCGTCTGGCCTGCTCGCGGAACGCCTCGGTCGGCAGACCCTGCTGCCCCTCGCCACCCTCCTGATCGCGGTCGGGCTCGCGACCCAGGGGGCGGCACCGTCGTGGCCCGTCCTGCTGCTGGGCGTTGCCCTCGCCGCCGCCGGCAGCGGGGGGATCGACGCGGGCGTCAACAGCGTGGTGATGGACCTCTCCGTCTCCGGCAAGGGAAGCGCGCTCAACCGTCTCCACCTCTTCTACAGCGTCGGCGCGCTCGGAGCTCCGCTTGCCATCGGCCGGCTGATCGAGCTCGGGGTCGATTGGCGGCTCGTCGCCGTGGGAACCGGGGTCGTCGCGCTGGCCCTGGTGCTGCCCCTGCGTGCCGTCGGGTCCGTGCCGCCTCGACGGCACGCGACCACCGCCGTGCCGGGCGCGACGCGTCCGGACGACCGCGGCACCCGACCGGATCTCCGACTCCCGCTCGCGATCCTCGGGCTGGCGATCGCCTGCTACGTCGCCACGGAGCTCGGGGTGTCGAGCTGGCTCGTGGGCTTCCTCGCCGACGAGCCGATGAGCGTCGCGACCCTGGGCCTGGGCCTCTTCTGGGTGGGCCACGCCAGCGGACGGCTGACGGCCGTCAGGATCGCGGACCATTTCGATCCGATCCGATTCGCGGCCGCCTGCGCGACCATGGGCGGCCTCGCCCTGGCCGTCGCCGTGCACGGCCCAGCGGGAGCGCCCCGCCTCGCGGCCTTCGCCCTGACGGGCTTCGCGCTCGGCCCGGTCTGGCCGATGATCATGACCGTGGGCGGGACGCTCTTCCCGCATCGCGCGGCCACCGTCAGCGGGGTCCTCACCGCGGCGGGCGTGGTGGGCTCCGTGCTGTACCCGCCGTTCATGGGCCTCATCTCGGGGGTCGCGGGCCTGGGCACCGGCATGACGGGCGCCGCGGTCCTGGCCCTCCTCTGCGGGGCGGCGGTGGTCACGGCTGGGCGCGTGGCCACCCGCCTGCGCCGGGCCGGCGACGTCCTGCCTCCTCGATGGGCTGATCGCGCTCGCTGACCTCGGGCGTCGTTCAGCGATTGCGCTCCGCGCGGACGAAGAGCGTCGTCCCGACCACCATGAAGACGACGAACATCGCGCCGATGATGGCGAGGTTCGCCGGCGCGTTCGACACCTCGGCCCGCACGCCGCTGGGCTCGAAGCTGTAGTAGACGTTCCGCAGCAGGTCGACGGCGTAGCGCATCGGGGCGACGCGCGACAGGAGGTCGAGGAACCAGGGCAGGTTCTGGAGCGGGTTGAAGACGCCGGCCAGGAAGAACTGCGGCAGCATGATGAAGGGGAAGACCTGGTTGGCCGTCCTCTGGCTGCCGATGTTGGACAGGACGAGGATCCCGAACGCGCCGCCGAAGACGGCGATGACGCAGACGACGGGAACGAGCGCGATGATCGTCGCCAGCGAGAACGGCACGCCGAGCAGGAACCCGACGGCGACGATCGCGACCGCCTGCGGCAGCGCCACCAGCGACTCGCCGAGGATCTTCCCGGCGACGATCGAGTAGCGCGAGATGGGCGAGACGAAGATCTCCTGGCTGAAGTCCTCGTCGCGATCGGCGATCAGCGAGATCACCCCGAGGGCCGCCGACTGCCAGACCGTCTGCGCGAGCACGCCGGTGAAGACGAAGGTCTGGAGGTTCAGTCCCCCCGGCGACCCGAAGCCAGCCTGGAGGGCCGGCCCGAGGAAGCGCCACGAGCAGCAGCGGGAAGGCGAAGTCGGCGACGATCCGCGCCCGATCGCGGAGCAGCTTGACGAAGTCGCGGTGGGCGATGGCGAGGACCGCCGAGAGCTCATGTCATTCGTCCTGCCCACGATCTCGAGATACGCGTCCTCGAGGCTCGGCGCGTGGGTCCGGACCACGCTCAGCGGCGTCTCGATCGCCTTGAGCGTCCCGTGCAGTGCTCCGACCGTCGAGCGAGAGCCGGAATGGGCCGTCGCCGGCGTGCGGGAACGCCGAGGCGGGCGAGCTCGAGGCGCAGGCGCGCGCGGTCGTCGGCGTCGACGATGAGGTATTCGCGCGTGAGCTCGGCCTTGAGCGACGCCGGGCTGCCGTGGGCGACGACGTGCCCGTGGTCGATCACGCAGATCTGGTCGGCCTGCTCCGCCTCCTCGAGGTAGTGGGTCGTCAGGAAGATCGTCGTGCCGCTCTCGCGGCGGACCGTTGCCAGGTGGTCCCAGAGCGTTCGGCGCGTCGGCGCGTCGAGGCCGGCGGTCGGCTCGTCGAGGAACAGGACCCGGGGGCGGTGCATGAGGCTGCGGACGATCTCGAGCTTCCGCCGCATCCCGCCCGAGAACGTCCGGACCGGCGCGAAGATCTCGCGCTCGATGCCGAGCAGGGCCGCCAGCCCCTCCACCTGCTCCCGGTACGCGGCAGCCATCAGCCGGTACGCCGGCGCGTAGGCATAGAGGCCGTAGAGGACGGCATGGAAGCGCACGTTCTCCTCGGCCGTCAGGTTCAGGTCGAGGCTCGGGCGCTGGAAGATGATGCCGACCTCGCGCCGGACGGCGCCCGCTTCGGCGACGATGTCGCGGCCGCCGATCGTGGCCCGACCGGACGTCGGCGTGAGCGTCGTCGTCAGGATCGAGATCGTGGTGGTCTTGCCGGCCCCGTTGGGACCCAGGAGCGCGAAGAACTCGCCGGCCGCGACCGCGAACGAGATCCCGTCGACCGCGTTCTGCTTCGCCTTCCGGTAGCGCTTGACCAGGTCCGCGACGTCTATCACCGTCGGCCCCCCCCGCCACGACGATCAATGCGCGGATCATGCCTGATTGGCCGAAACTACCTCCGGCTTCATGGAGGCAGCAGCTCAGAGCGGCAGCCGGCGTCCCGCTCCGGTTTCCCGCGCCTTCGCGTAGACGAGGGGCGCGACCGCCATGTCCTCGAGGGCGAGCCCGAGATTGATGGCCATCGTCCGCTCCCCCGCCGACTGGCGGCCGGGAAGCCGGCCCGCGACCAGGTCGGCCAGCTCCCCGGGCGCGGCGGTGATGAACTGGAAGTACCCCATCTCGCGGAAGTGCAGGAACTGGGCCAGGTCGTCGGTCGTGAGCCGGTCGACCTCCGCCAGCGCGGCGCCGTCGAAGTACGAGTCGAAGTCCACCGCCGACGCGAACGAGCCAGGCTCCAGCCAGCCGGCCTTGATCGTGGCGTGGGGCACCCGCAGGATCGGGCCCGCCGTCACGACGACGTCGGCGCCGCGCACGGCCTCGCGGGGCTCGGGCGCGACCCGAACCTGGATGCCGTGGCGCTGCTCGATCTCGCCGGCGAAGGCCCGGGCTCGCGTCGGATCGATATCGTAGGCGAGGACCCGGCGGATCCCTGGCAGGACGATCGTGAGCGCCTCGACGTGGCTCCGGCCCTGGACGCCGCAGCCCAGGATGCCGAGCACCGCGGAGTCCGGCCGGGCCAGGGAGCGCGCCGACACCGCCGAGGCCGCCGCGGTGCGCTTCGCGGTGATCCACGTGCAGTCCATCACGGCGGTCGGCACCCCCGTGTCGGGGTCGTTGAGGATGATCAGCCCGTTGATGTAGGGCAGCCCGCGGGCCTCGTTGCCCGGGTAGCCGCTCACCCACTTGACGCCGACCGACCGGAGCGCGGGGATGGAGGCGGGCATGGCGTGGATGAAGTTGTCCGCCTCGCGCGGGCCCGGGTGGACCCCCGGCTTGGGGGGCATCTCGACCCGGCCCGCGCCCTTCTCGACGAAGGCGGCCTGGACCGCCTCGATGATCGCGGCCATCGGCACGTCGAGCGCCGCCACGTCGGCCCGCGTGAGGTAGAGCAGCCCGTCCTCCACGACTAGCGCGCCCGGACCCGGTTGTTCTTCGGCAGGTGCTCCAGCTCGGCGAGGCCGAGCGCTTCCAGCAGCGGCGGCACGTACATCCCGAAGCGGCCGCGGTACCCCTTGCGCAGGCCGTACCAGCCGCCGACCGGGTTGTCCGCCGAGCGCCCCCACGCCTCCACGCTCCCTTCGGCGGCCGGCTTCTGCTCGTCGGCCGCGCCGAGCGGCACCCAGTCGCCGCGCTCCTTCAGCCAACCGTGGAGATCGTCGATGCAGCGCAGGTGGTAGCGCAGCTGCGTCGAGCCGACCTGGCAGACGAGCACCGGCGGATCAGCGGCCTCGTCGCGCCACATCTGGTACTCGGCCCCGCCGCTCGCGGTCTTGAGGACCCATGGGTCGTCGCGCGTGCCAGCTCCCCTGTTTCCGGCGGTCATCGTCCCCTCCTTGCGCTGCGCCGTCACGGAGCGGCGTTCGGGCAAGTGAACCACGGCCCGCAAGCCGGGCGTAGGATCGCGCGGATGACCCGCTCCCCTGCCGGCTGGGATGTCGAGAGCCCGGTCCAGGCCGAGGTGTTCGTCGTCTGGCTCAACGACGACCACCTCGAGCTCACCGGCCCGTGTGGCGCCGCGCCCTGGATCATCGAGCTCGGGCCCGCCGACCATCCCGTCGCCGTGGTCGACCGGATCGTGCGGGACGTCGTCGGCGAGCCGCTCCTGGTCCACTCCACCTCCTGGCGCCGCGACCGGGAGGCGGTGATCCTGAGCTTCGTCGTCGTGATCGATGCTGGGCTCGTGGGCATCATGGAGAGCGCGGCGATCGGGCGGGCCGACCTGGCGCGGTCCGAGGCCACGGCAGCGCCGCGGAGCATCGCGCACGGGCAGGTGGTGGAGCACGGCCTGCGCCACATGGCCTGGCTCGCGGCCGAGGACCCCGTGGTCGCCCGCGAGCTGCCGCCTCGCTGGAAGGAGACCCTGGCCGGGTACGTGCCCGAGCCGTTCCGCAATCTCGGCTGATGTGAGGAGACGAGGCATGGACGAGAGTCGGCTGCTGCGCTGCGCGTGCGGCTGGGAGGCGCGGGGGACGCTCGACGACCTCGTGGTCGCCGCCCGAGAGCACGGCCGCCGCGTCCACAACATGGCGCCGACCCGCGACCAGGTCCTCGCGATGGTCGTGGGCGACCCGCCGACGGTCGATCGGGTCGACGAGGCCGCGGCGCCGCCCAACCGACGGTAGCGATCCGCGTTGCCGCTCCTGTGCCGGGGCGGGGAGGACGGGCCGTTCGGCCGTCGGCAGCGACGCGCGAAGGCGGTACCGTGCGCCGAGACGGAGGTGCGACGATGTCCAGCCTGCATGAGCCTGCCGAGGCGATCGGCGCCGTCACGCACTACTTCAGTCACCTCGCGGTGGCGGCGGTGCGCCTGACGGAGCCGCTCGTCGTCGGCGAACGGATCCACGTCCTTGGCCACACGACGGACCTGGTCGAAACGATCGCGTCGATGGAGGTCGACCACCGCCGGGTCGAGCGGGCCGAGCCCGGCGACGACGTCGCCATCAACGTGAAGGATCACGTGCGGGAGCACGATCTGATCTTCCGCGAGCCCTGACCCGGCGCGGACGACAGCGACGCGGCACGAGCGGCAGGGCGACCCGCCAGCCGCCCGCGGGCCTAGCGAGCGTCCCGGTCGAGGCGGACCGGGAAGGTCCGGCCGCGGATCGTCGCCCCGCGGAGGGCGCGCACGACCTGCTCGACGACGTCGCCGGCCACGTCCACGAGCGAGAAGGCGTCCGTGATCTGGATCGCCCCGATCGCCGACCCGGGGACCCCGGCCTCCGCCGTGATCGCCCCGACAAGATCGGCCGGCCGGATGCCGGCGCGCCGGCCACCGCCGACGAAGAGCCGGACCCAGGCCCCGCCGGGGGGAATGCCGGGTCGCGCGGGTCGCGGAGCCCAGGCGACCGGGGGCCCCTGCCCGGGACCGCGCCACGGAGGCGTGCCGGACGGGCGCGCAGGCCGCGAGGGCCGGTCCTGGGGCAGGAAGGCGGGCGCGATCTCCGCCTCGACCTCGTCGCCCGCCTCGCGCGCGTCGAGCAGGGCGATCGCGGCCAACGCGATCTCCACCGCGTCGTACTCGTCGGCGAGGGCCTCCACGACCGCCCGATAACGGTCGAGGTCGGGCGCGCCCGCCCCCGCGCCCCCTCCGCCGCCCTCGCCCTCGCCCTCCGCCGCGTCCCCGTCGCCCGCAAGGCGCTCGCGCAGGCTCGCCCGCAGGAGCTCCAGCCGCCGTTCGCGCAGGTCGGCGATCGTTGGCACGGTGGCCCGCTCGAGCCGCGTCTTCGTCGCCGCCTCGATATTGAGGAGGAGCCGGTGCTCGCGCGGCTCGACGAGGGTGATCGCGTTCCCCTCGCGGCCGGCCCGCCCGGTCCGCCCGGTCCGGTGCACGTACAGGTCCGGTGACGAGGGCACGTCGAAGTTGACGACGTGGGAGATGTGCTCGATGTCGAGGCCGCGCGCCGCCACGTCCGTGGCGACGAGCACGTCGAGGGCTCCCTCGCGGAAGCGCCCCATCACCCGGTCGCGCTGCTCCTGCGAGAGGCCGCCGTGGAGGGCGGCCGCGTCGTGGCCACGTCCGCTCAGCGCCTCGGCCAGGTCGTCCACCTCGCCCCGCGTCCGGGCGAAGACGAGCGCGGCGGCGGGATCCTCGACGTCGAGGATCCGCCCCAGCGCGGCGAGCTTGTCGGCGCGGCGGACGACGTAGACCAGCTGGCGTACGCGCGCCGGCGTCTCGTCGGACGGGCGCTCGGGGCGGACCGAGACGCGGACCGGCTCCCGCAGGTGGCGCGCGGCAACCCGCGCGATCGTGGGCGAGATCGTGGCCGAGAAGAGCGCCGTCTGGCGGACGGCCGGGGTGGCCGAGAGGATCGTGTCCAGCTCCTCGGCGAAGCCCATGTCCAGCATCTCGTCCGCCTCGTCGAGGACGACGGCCTGCACGGCATCGAGGCGGAGGCTCCCGCGGGTCAGGTGGTCGACCGCCCGCCCGGGCGTCGCGACCACCACGTCCAACCCGCGTCGGAGTCCGCGGAGCTGCTGGCCGATCGGCTGCCCGCCGTAGACCGGCAGGACCCGGGCACCGAGGACCCGCCCGTAGCGGTGGACCGCCTCGGCGACCTGCATCGCCAGCTCGCGGGTCGGCACCAGGACGAGAGCAAGCGCCGCCCCCGCCTCCGCCCGGCCGAGGCCCTCGGCGGCGAGCCGCTGCAGGATCGGCAGGGCGAACGCCGCCGTCTTGCCGGTCCCCGTCGGCGCCTCGGCGAGCAGGTCGCGGCCCGCGAGCAGCGGCGGGATCGCGGCCTCCTGCACGGGCGTCGGCTCCTCGTAGCCGAGCCCGGTCAGCGTCTCGAGGAGCGCGGGCGCCAGCCCGAGGTCGGCGAAGGTCGTGGCGTCGGCGTCCGTCATGGGCGGCAGCGTACTCCGGGTCGCACCCGCCGCCCGGACCTGCGCGCGTCAGAAGGCGCGCCCGGCCGCGATGCCGCCCGCGCGCGGCACCCGGTGCCCGAGCCGACGCGGTGCCCGGTCGGCGCGCCCGGCCGCGACGCTACGGCAGGAGCTGGCGCAGCGCGAAGACGACGTTGGCCGGCCGCTCTGCGAGCCGGCGCATGTACCACGGATACCAGTGCTGCCCGTAGGCGATGAGGGTGAACGGCGGGAAGCCGGCCGCCTGGAGCCGTCGCAGCTCGCCGGCCCGGATCCCGTAGAGCATGTGGACCTCGAGCCGGTCACGGGGGACGCCAGCCGCCTCGGCAAAGGCTGCGATCCGCTCCACGAGCCCCCCGTCGTGGGTCCCCAGGGCCAGGCGGGCCTTCCCGTCGCGGGCCGCCTCGGCGAGGACGAGCGCCGCTGCCTGGTAGGCACCGTCCACCTCCGCCTTTCGTCGCCAGGCGACCTCGGCGGGCTCGTCGTAGGCGCCCTTCACGAGGCGAACCGCCGGCCCGAGCGGCAGCAGACGCCGCAGGTCGGCCGGCGTCCGGCGCAGGTAGGCCTGGAGGCAGATCCCGACGTTGCGGTGGGCGGCCCTGAGGCGCTCGTAGAGGGCGAGCGTCCGCTCGACGTAGGCGGAGCCCTCCATGTCCACCCAGAGCCAGGTGCCGGTGACGTCGGCCCGGGCGGCCAGGCCGGACATGTGCCCGAAGCAGGCCTCCTCGTCGATGTCGAGGCCGAGCTGGGTCGGCTTCACGGAGAGCTCGATCGGGCGGGCCAGGGTCGCCGACCGGTCCATGATCGCGTGGTAGTGGGCGGCCACCTCCTCCGCCTCGACGAGGGCGACCAGGTTCTCCCCGAGGCGCGTGAAGAGGATCCCCTGCCCGGCGGCGGCAAGCGTGGCGGCCGCGGCGAAGGCAGCGTCGGCATCCTCGCCGGGCATGAAGCGGCGAACCGCCCTGCGGACGAAGCGGAGGCGAGGAAGGCGCTCCTTCAGCCAGGCGTTGCGGGCCATCCAGAGCAGGATCGTGCGCATGGACGGGGTCCTCCTCCTACGCGGGCGTGCCGGGCCGATGGTGCCACGATCGAGGGGCCGGACGGGCGCCGGATCGGGGAAGCCCGGCACTGGCCGGCCGGGGGCGTGCCGGTCGATGCTGGGCCGGCAGCCGAGAAGGAGCGCGACGATGGCCATTCGCATGACGTTCGATCCGAGCGAGGCACTCGAGGTGGCTACCCGCCTCGGCCTCGACATCGACAGCGAGCCGTTCTCGCTCGACGAGTTCCGCCGCGGGATGGACGTCGAGCTGGAGCACGGCCGCCGCGACCCGGCCACGAACGTCACCGGCGACGATCCCGTCACGACCGGCAAGATCGCGCTGGCGCACCTGCGGGAGATGCCCGACTACTACACCCGCCTCGCCCGCATGGAGGCGGAGGCCGAGGCCGAGCTCGCCGAGGCGATGGACCCGGCCTGAGCCGGCGGGCGCGGCCGGGCCCCACGGCGAGCCGGGTCCGGCCGCCGGCATCCTGCTGCCATGCCCAGTCCGTTCGTGCTCCCACGGCAGGCATCGGCGAGGGTTCCCGGGCGTGCCCGGCGGCAATCGTTTGACATTTGTCTTTGTGTAATGTTGTAATCATGCCAACGCAACACACGGAGACAACCCCGATGCCGCATCACGCAAACCCCGACGAGCTTGCCGGCTGGTTCGCCGGCCGCCTGCCCGACGCCTGGTTCACCGGCGCGCCCGACGTCTCGGTCGATCGCGAGGAGATCCTCGTGGTCGGCGAGATCACCGACGTCGACCTCGGCGCCGACGCGACCGAAGCCGCCCGCGCAGCCGCCCGGGCGAGCCGTATGGAGCGCTTCCGCGAGGAGACACGCGGCGAGCGGATGGCGATCGCAGAGGACGCCCAGCACCGCTTCCGCAGGATCGTGTCGTGGGGCGTCCGGATCGCGGGCGAGACCCGCCTCTTCACCACCGCCAGCGTCCCGGTCATGACGCGGCTCCGGCAGCCCGAGCGCCGGGTGCTGGACACCCTTGTCGAGGCCGGAGTTGCCCGCAGCCGGAGCGAGGCGCTCGCCTGGTGCGTGCGGCTGGTCGGCGAGAACGAGGCGGCCTGGATCGGCAGCCTCCGCGACGCCCTCCAGGCGGTCGAGAAGGCCCGCCGGGCTGGCCCGGGCGCCGGCTGACCTAGCCGGCAGAGCCGGCGAAATTGCCGCGCCGTCGCCGAACCGGCTCCACGACCGGCACGAGCAGGAGCGCCCCGATCGCGTAGAAGAGCACGCCCATCCCGATGCCCGCCCGCGGGCCGAACGCGAAGTCGCTGGCCCCGACGACGTCCATCACGATCCCGCCGACGGCCACCGCGATCACGGCCTGGAGCGCCGTGGCCAGCTGGCTCATCCCCATGTAGCGGCCCGAGGAGGCTTTGGGAACGAGCTCGGAGAGGAGCGCCCAGTCAACGGCGATGAACGTCCCGCTCCCGACCCCGACGAGCACGACGCCGGCGATGGCGACCGCGATCGACGGGGCGAAAGCGAACAAGGCGGTTCCGACGGCACCGATCGCGCAGGCCAGCCAGATCACCGGCTTGCGGCCCACCCGGTCCGAGAGACGCGCGGCCGGGAGGGCGGCGATGGCCGAGGCGACGGCTGACGCGGCCAGCGTGGGCACAACCCAGGTGTCCTTGTCCGCCGTCCCGAACCCGAGCGCTCGCTCCATCCACAGGATCGCGAGGTTGGCGACAAACGCGCCCGCGGCCAGGACGAAGAACCGCGAGGCAAGCAGCCAGACGTAGCTCCGCTCGCGCAGGATGTCGGTGCCCCACGCCTCCAGGGCGATCCGGGCCCACGACTTCCCTTCGCGCGGCTTGGCGACGCGACCCTCCTTCACCCAGATGAACGTGCCGACCGCGGTTGCCAGCTCGACGAGACCGAGCACGATCGTGGGGATCGTGAAGTCCTCGCCCAGCTTGTAGCCGAACGACAGGAAGATGAAGCCGGAGACGACGCCCAGGATCGACATGAGCCCGACGAGCGCGCTGGCCGTGCCGACCTGCTCCTCGGGCACCAGGTCCGGGACGTATCCCTGGAACGGGCCCTGGGCGAAGTTCGAGCTGAGCTCCAGGAGGAGCACGAACGCGATCAGGACGAGCAGCGAGTTGGCCGACGCGATCCCGATGAGGAAGAAGACGTCGAAGATGGCGCCCAGCAGGATGAACGGCTTCCGGCGGCCCCACCGCGTCATCGCGTAGTCGCTGATGCAGCCCATCGTCGGCTGGACCAGGATGGCAACGATCGCCATCGGGATCTCGACGAAGAACATCGCCCGCCCCGCGAAGTCCTCGCCGGCGAGGAGCGGGACGCGCTCCTGGTTCAGGATCTCCCAGCCACCCCAGATCGCGTTGAGCCCGAACCAGTAGAGCGAGAGCTGGAAAAGCTGGCGCCAGGGCAGCCGCTGGGTCGGGCGGGCATAGACATCGGCCGGGCCGGTCGGTGGCGGCACGGTGGCGGGCGTGGTCGACATCGCTCGAACCTCCCTCTGGCGGGCGGAGCGTGGCGCCTGCGCGGGATTGACGGGAAGTGCCGGACGTCACCCCGGCCGGGCGCCCCTCTAGCTGCCGGTCGTCGTCGGGTAGCCCGCGGCGGACCAGGCGGTCATGCCGCCGGTCATCGACGTGACGGACGGATACCCGGCGCCGAGGAGGACGTCGCGGCCCCGGGCGCTCCGGTTGCCGGAGTGGCACACCACCACCACCTCGCGGTCCCGCGGCACCTCGGCCAGCCGTGTTGCGAGGTCGCCGAGGGGGATCAGCGTCGCACCGGGGATGTGGACCGTGGCCCACTCGCCCGGCTCCCGGACGTCGAGGACGAACGCGCCAGCGTCCCGGAGGGCGAGCGCCTCCGCGACGGAGACCTCGGCGGGGAGCCCTCGGATCGAGCCCGCCGGAGCGCCCGTCGCGGCAGCGACCGTGGCGGCGGCGGCGCCGGACGACGACGAGGCCGGGGCTGACGGCGAGCACGCGGCGACGAGCACAGCCGCGCCGAGGACGAGGACGGCGAGGCTACGGCGAGCGAGAACGTGGGACATCGCCTGGCTCCGTTTGTCGGGGAGAGGGCGGCACGAGCGCGCCATGCCATCAGCTGCCAAGGGGGTCGAATGCCTCCGTGCGCTCGACGACGGCGTCGGCCCCCAGCCGATCGTGGTCCGGGCCGCCGATCGGCGCCCCGAGGATGGCCTGCCAGCCGTCGTCCAGGAGCTCGGCGAGCGTGGACTCCGCCGCCGCCAGCAGGGCCTGGGCACGGTTCGCGACGGCAGCGCGGCCCAGCACCGCGGCCGCATCCTCGGCGATCTCCGCCCCCAGCGACGCCGCCGCCCGGGTCGCCTCCTCGGCGCGCACGGTCTCCTCCGGCCCCGTCGCGCGGCGCAGGACCATGGTTCCCGGGCCGGCGATGCCCAGGGCCAGCGCCACCAGGTAGGGCCAGCGGGCACGGGCCCGGGACGGCAGGTCCGGCTCCTCGAACACGAGCCCGAGGTCCGGCCACGCAAGGCGCCGGAGGGCGACCGCGGCCAGCGCCTGGGCGGCCGGCTCGCGCTCGTCGGCCAGCCATGGGACCAGGGCGCCTGCGGCGAGCTGCCCGGGGCCGAGGCCGTCGCCGCGGGCGAGCGCGACGGCGAGCGCCTGCATCGCGAAGGCGCGTCCGGCCCGCGTCCCCGCGTCGGCCGGGAGCCCCCGCGCCAGGTCCGGAGCGACGATGAGCGGGCCCGGGCCGACCAGGACCACGGCCCCCGAGCGGCACAGGAGGTAGTGCCCGAAGGCGTGGTCGGCCAGGGCCCGGTCGGGATCCACCCCGTCCGTGACGATCTCCGCGATCGGGTCGGCCTCCACCAGGTCGATCCGCTCGAGCGCCGCGACGAGCGCCTGCTCGGGCGCCGCCAGGGCCGTGGCGACGGTTCCGAGCCGGACGTACCGGCCCGCCTCGGCCGCCGCCTCGTCCACGCGGGTGCGGATGGCGGCCAGCGCTCGCTGGCTGCCGGCTGGGACGGTGGCGGGATCCTCGGCGTCGTCCGCCAGCCGGCCCTCGCGAGGATGCCAGTACTCCGGCTCCAGGCCGCGATCGTGGAGGCGGAGCACCAGCTCGCGCGCCGCCGGCACGCGGATGCGCACGAGGTCGGCCCCCGCGGCGACGAGGGCGGCCGCGTCATCGGGAGCGGCTTCCATGGTGGGGGCGGAGAGGGACAGCCCGAACCACGGCCGGGGCGCGTCACCCAGGACGTCGATGAGCTCCAGCCGGGCGGTGCGGTTCGCGTCGATGCGCTCGAGGGCCCGCGCGGCGATCCGGGTCGCCTCCGCCTCGGCAACGGCCCGGCAGCCGGGCTCGGCCAGCAGCTCGGCCTCGAAGGCCAAGTCGACGGCGCCGTCGGCGACGTCGAGGGCCAGCTGCTGGGGCGAGATGTCGTACTCGCGGAGCGCCACCGCGAACGGCAGGGCGATCCCCGCGGCCAGGCGGGCGCGCGAGCCGGCGACGTGGCGCTCCACCACGGCCGAGGCCAGGGGCACGCCGTCGCGGTCCAGGCCGCCGACACCCAGGAGGCGCAGCAGAGCCCGCTCGCGGGCGGCCGTCGTGGAGGACCTGGCCCGCGCGCCCCATGCGCCGGCCAGGTCCTCGGCACGCCGCAGGACCGCCTCGAGGCGCTGGCCCGTGCTGCGGGCTGGCTTGCTCATCGCCCCGGAGTATGCGGGAGCGGCGGGAGGTCGAGGCGGCGGCACGGCGCGCTCACGCGAGCGGCGAGACGGGGAGGTGGAGCGCTCACCCGAGCGGGTCCGTCCGGGCGGCGCTCCCGATCCAGACGTGCCCGTCGGTGAAGCGCTCCGCCTTCCAGATCGGCGCCCGAGCCTTCGTCTCGTCCATGGCGAAGCGGGCCGCGTCGAAGGCGGCATCACGGTGCGGCGCGGCGACCACGATGACGACCGACACCTCCCCGAGCGGCACCTCGCCGACCGCGTGGACGATGGCCAGGCGCTCCACGCCGAACCGATCCGCGGCCGCGTCGGCGATCTGGCCGAAGATGCGGAGGGCCAGGGTCTCGAACGCCTCGTACTCGAGCGCCTCGACGCGACGGCCGGCGTGGCGCCGGGCCTCGACCTCCTCACCGGGAGCCGGGGTGCCCGGCGTCGCGCGCGTGCGTCCCTCGAAGATCACGACGGCGCCGTCCTCGGGCGTCGCCAGGCGGTCCGCGAGCTGCCGTCCGAGGTCGGCCGCGAGCGGCGCGGGCGCCAGCTCCAGGATCCGGTCGGCCCGGGCCGGACGGGCTGCGTCCTCCCCCGCCCCGCCGCTCACGGGCGGGATGCAGGCGACCTCGTCGCCGTCCTCGAGCTCCGTCTCGGCCGCCGTGTACTGCCCGTTGCGCGCGAAGCGGACGTACCGCCGGCCGTCGCCGAGCCCGGGGTGGAGGGCGACGAGGGCCGCCCACGCCTCCTCGACCGTCGATTGTGCCGGGAGTTCGACGGCGACCTCGCGGGCGCCCGCGATCTCGCGCTGGCGGGCGAACAGGCGGACCCGGACACGCATCGTCGCTCCCTAGGCCAGCAGGCCTGCGCCGAAGAAGAGGCCCGCCGCGTCGATCGTCCCCGCCGCGATCGAGCCCGACGTTGATGTACAGCAGCCCGGTCGCCGACTCCATCGAGCGCGTCCGGACGGTCTGGACCGCCGCCCAGCTCACGACGAGCGGGAGGACGAGCGAGACGACCAGGCGAAGCCAGACGAACAGGGCCCACGGACCCGTCAGGGGCTCGAGCGGCGCATGCGACGTCCCCATCCCGAGGCCCACCCAGAGCACGAAGAGGGCCAGCTGGAGCCCCACGACGCCCAGCATCACGCGGGCGAGCAGGAGCGCGGGGGCGGTCGAGAGCTTCGGCGTGACCAGGTACCAGTGGCCCAGGATCATGGCCGCGAAGACACCGCCCGTCGCGGCCGCGAGAGCGAGCAGCTGGACCGCGAGCGCGACGACGCCGGCAGCCTCGCCGCCCCAGGTGAGCGCGCCCAGCACGAGCGCGCCCGACCCGGCACCGGCCACCGCGAGCGCGAGCGGCGCCGCGCGCCGGCCCCGGAAGAGGGCGACCGCATACACGAGCGCGCCGGCGGCGAAGAGGCCGACGAGGATCCGGCGGGGCGCCTCCCAGGCCGGGTCCACGGTCACCGGCGAGCCCGCGGCGGCCGTCGCGGGCAGCGCCCCGTCCGACAGCCACGCCAGCGCCCCGAACGCGGCGGCGCACAGCGCGGTGAAGCCCAGGTACCCCTTCGTGGCACCCGTCCGGAGGCGGAGCAGCACGACCGCCCCGAACGCTCCGACGGCCAGGGCGGCCAGCAGCGTCCAGTTGACGAAGGCGAGGTTGCGGGCGATCTGCTCGGCGGGCATCACGGGCGAGTGTATCGGCTGCCTCCGCGGAGGGCCGGGGACGCGATCCGAGGCAGGCCCGGCCGCGTTCTGCGCACCGCCACCGACCGCGCCGTACGATGGACCGCGGAGGTGCGATGCCATGGGACTCGAAGCGACCACGATCACCTGGTACGGCCACGCCTGCGTGGAGATCCGGACGCCGGGCGCGAAGACCATCCTCATCGACCCCTGGTTCGGCAACCCGAAGAGCCCGAAGGCGGCCGGGGACGTCCGCGCCTGCGACCTCCTGCTGGTCACCCACGGCCACGGCGATCACCTCGGCGACGCCGTCGCGCTGGCCAGCCGCCTGCGGCCCGCCTGGCCCTGCATCCACGAGATGAGCCTCTGGCTGGCCCGCCGCCTCCCGGGCGGGAGCGACGCGACCACCGGGATGAACAAGGGCGGCACCTTCACGGTCGGCGGGCTCTCGATCACGATGGTGAGCGCCGACCACTCGGCCGGCGACTGGAACCCCGGCGGCGAGACCACCCTCTACCTGGGCGAGCCGGCCGGGTTCGTCGTGCGCCTCGAGAACGGCGGGACGATCTACCACGCCGGGGACACGAACGTCTTCGGCGACATGCGCCTGATCGGCGAGCTCTACCGGCCCGACCTCGCGCTCCTGCCGATCGGCGGCCACTACACGATGGGCCCCCGCGAGGCCGCCCTGGCGGTCGAGCTGCTGGGCGTCGACGCGGTGGCGCCGATCCACTGGGGCACGTTCCCGATCCTCGCCGGCACGCCCGCGGCGCTCCGCGACGAGCTCGACGCGCGCGGCCTGCGCGGCGTGACCGTCCACGCCTGGGCGCCGGGCGGGTCGATCTCCGCCTGACCGGGGCGGGCGGGTGGGGCGTCGATCCGAGATGGGCGTCGTGCGTCTCGCCCTGGCCCTCGCCGTTGTCGCCCTCGCCGTCGCCGCGACGCTCGCGGCCGGCCCCGGCGGGAGCGCGGCTCCGGACGAGGCTGCGGGTGGGACCCTGCTCCCGGCGGCCCGCGGCCCCGATTCGGCAGCCCGCTTGATCACGCTCCCGGCGGCCCGCGCCCCGGGCACCGCGGCCCGGCCGCTCCGCAACCTGCCGTCCAGCCTCCTCGTGACGCTGCGGCCGGGCGCGGACCTCGCCGCCATCGACGCGGCCGCGGCCGCCCTGGGGCTGCAGCGCGTGGCCTGGAACCCGGCCCTCCGCACGGCCCAGTACGTCGAGCGAGGCGGAGCCTCGGCCGTCGGGGATGGCCCGCCGGGCCGCGCGGCCGGCGCGGCGGCCCGGGCGGCCGCGGCCGAGCGAACGCGCCTCGCGCGCGTCGGCGCCGAGCTGCGCCAGGTGGCCGGGGTGGCGTCGGCCCGGCCCCCGGTCCGCCTTGCCATCCTCGCGGACCCGACGCCGGAGCCGGCGCCCGAGCCGTCCCCCCCGGCCACGCCGGCGCCCGTCGCGACTCCCACGCCGCCGCCGGCTGCCGCGCCCGACGACCCGCTGTGGACGGCGCAATGGGGCCCCGAGGCCATCGGGGCGCGTGCGGCATGGGCCTACACGCGGGGCCGGGCGGAGATCGTCGTCGCGGTCCTCGACACCGGCGTCGACCTCGCCCACCCGGATCTCGCCGGGCGCCTGGTCCCGGGCACGGACGTGGGCGCGGGCGACAGCGACCCCACCGACGAGAACGGCCACGGGACCTCCGTCGCCGGCATCATCGCGGCGGCCTCGGGCAACGGCCTGGGCATCAGCGGCGTGGCGCCGGCCGTCGTCGTGATGCCGGTCAAGGTGATGGGTGACGACGGCAGCATCTGGGAGCCCACCGTGGCCGAGGGGATCGAGTGGGCCGTGGCGCACGGCGCGCGCGTCGTCAACCTCAGCCTCGCCGGCGACGAGGAGAGCCCCGCGATCGACGCCGCGATCGACGACGCCCGCGCCCGGGGCGTCGTGGTGGTCGCCGCGGCCGGCAACCACGAAGGGGCCGACGCCGACCCGGGGGTCAGCCAGCCCGGGGCCTACGCGCCGGCGCTCACGGTTGCCGCCGTGACCGACGCGGGCGACGAGCTGGGCCTGCCGGGCAGCCCGGCACGTTATGCCCACGCGTCGTACAGCAACGCCGGCGCCCAGGTGGACCTTGCCGCGCCCGGCTCGAGCATCGTCGCGACCGTGCCTTCGCGGGGGCGGGAGGCCTACGGCCGGGTCAGCGGGACCTCGATGGCCGCGCCGTTCGTCTCGGCGGCGGCGGCTCTCGTCCTCTCGCGGAACCCGTCGCTCAGCGTCGAGCAGGTCGAGGCTGCCCTCCTGACCACGGCGTCGGACCTGGGCCCGGCCGGCCCCGACCCGGAGACGGGGGCCGGGCTGCTGAACGCGGGCGCCGCGGTCGCCGCGGTCGCCGCGCCGGCCTCCGACGGCGCCGCGCCCGGGGTCCGGATCTCGGGGATCGCCGACGGCACGGTGGTCCGCGGCACGCTCACGATGACGGTGCGGGCGATCGATCCCTCGCCCATCGTCGCCACCCGCGTCTACCGCGACGGCGTGTATCGGCTCGTCCGGCGGACCGCCACCGTGAACGTCCGCTGGGACACGGCCGGGGGTGCCGACGGCCTCCACCGCTGGCAGGCCGACGCCACCGACGCCGGCCTCGAGGTCGGGTCGGCCACCGTCGGCGTCCTGGTCGCCAATCGGCGGGCCGTCACGACCACCCGGACCTCGCGGCTCATGACCGCGACCGCGCGGTCGATCACGTGGGAGGTCTCCCTTCCCAGGACGAGCCCCTTCGTCGCCCGGTCCTGGGGGCCGGCCTCATCGCGGTTCCTGCTCCGCGTCGTCGGGCCGACCGGGCGCGTGATGGCCGAGGCACGCGGCAGCGGCGCCGCCGCGGTCGCCATCGGGTCGCTGCCCGCCGGGCGGTACACGATCCGGACGTCGACGCCCGTCGCGGTGCCCGGCGTCGGCCTCAACCTCTCCGCGGCCTGGTTCCGCTGACCGACGCGGGCGGTCCGGCGGTCAGGCGGCCGGTCGGGCGGGAGGCCGATCCGGCGGGCGGGCGGGGGCAGCCCCTGCGGATGGCCGGGCCCAGCCCGGCGGGCGGCGCTCAGGGGAGCAGCAGCGAGCTCGGATACGTCGTCGTGTCGTAGGCGATCTCGGGATCGCGCGTCCCGCCCGTCGCCACGATCTTGACCTCGACCTGGCGCCCGGCGGGGACCGACACGCTGGCGAGGATCCAGCTCAGGGCGTAGGCCGCAAACGCGACCGACGGCTCGGTCGTGATCGTCGCGTTCGCCGTCCCAAGCTCCGTGTACCCCGACGTGCCCGGGTCGAAGACGCGCAGGAACGCGCGCAGCGTCGGGGCGGTGCCGCCCGACGATGCCTTGCGGGCGTAGACGGTGACGGTGGCTGTGCCGTTGAGCGTCCGGGCCGCCGCGAGCGCCGTCGAGCGCCAGGTGGCGTAGCGGCAGGAGCCCGCCTCGGTGACGAGCCCGGTGTTGCGGTTGAACGAACGGCCGGCGCGCGATTCGCAGCCGGTGTCGTAGTTGAAGAGGGTTGTCGCCGTCGGGACCGTCGCGTTCAGGGCGAGGTTGAACTGGGGGGTGGTGTTCCCGGTCGGAGGCGTCGGGTTGTTGTGGAGGTACCACGTCGTGGCCGTGACCCACGTGCCGGTCGCGAGCGTGTTGCTCGTCACGGCGGCCGCGTCGGTGAGGCGCGCCAGGACGACGGTGGTCCCGGCGAAGGCAGCGACTGCGGCCGCAACGACGAGCCCGGCGGCGACGAAGGCGGCCAGGCGGCGACGCACCCGCGAGGCCCGGCGGGGCGGGTCGACGGGCCAGGCCGCGTCGAGCGGCGGCAGCAGGGCGGCGCCATCGGCGAGAGCGGACCGGGCGGCGACGTGGGGCACCGGCCGCAGGGCGCGCCGAGCCCGCCCGTGGCCGCGGACGCGGCGCCGCGGCGGGGCTGCGCTCATGCGGCCTCCTCGCGGTGGTCGGCGGCGACCTCGACCAGCGTGCCGACCGGCGCCGCGGCCGCGGCTGGGGCGGTCGGTGCCGGGTCGGTCGCCGTCCGGTCGCGGCGTGGGTCGCGCCGGTCCTGCTCCAGGAGCACGGGCGTGGCCGCGTCGCGAGCCCGCCCCGTGTCGCGGACGCGAGCCCGCCGCGCCGGGGCGGCGAATCCAGGCAAGGCGGCGAAGGCGCCGAGCGACTCGAGGCCGGCCGCGGACGCGGATCCGGGGGCAGCCGCGACCGCCGGCTTCGCCGCGTCGGCGACGCAGGCGGGGCAGCGCTCGTCCTCGAGGTCCTCGATGACCCGCACGAGGATGAGCGCGGTCGCGCAGGCGGCCAGGAAGCCGGCGAGGCCGGCGCCCGTCCCGAGGAGCAGCGCGAGGTACCCGAGGAGCGGCACGTTGACCGCGATCCGCCCGATGACAGCCGTCGTCGGGACGAGGGCGGGATCCGGGCCCGCGTTCGCGTCGCCTTTCGTCTCGAGGTACGGGACGCCGCCGAGCTCGGCGAGACGGGTGATGCGATGGGTGTACGGGGTGGCCCCACCCTGCTGGACGGTCACGACGTCGCCGACGGCGTAGCCCTCGGGTCCCGCCGGCAGGACCACGGCGAACGAGCCGCGCCCGATCGTCGGCGCCATCGACCCGCCGCCGATCACCAGCGCCCGGCCGCCCGCCATGGGCGCCAGCAGCTGGATGGCCGCTGTCGCGATGACGGCGAGCACGGCGACCACGAGGAACGCATCGAGGGCGCGGCGCGTCCAGCGAAGGGCGGTCATCGGCCAATCCGTTGTCCGGCCCACGGGGCCGGCGAGGGGTGAAGGCCCACGGCCGGGCGAGGCCTGCCGTGGGCCGCTGGTCGAGGGATGGCGCCTACGGGTTGTTGGCGGTCTGCTCGGCGTCGAAGGTGAACGTCACGCTCGTCGACGTGTTCTGGAACGTGTTGTTCGTCGAGAGCGGGAGGGTCGCCTTGAAGCAGAGGGTCTCGTTGGTGAGGCCGGCGAGCGTCCGGTCACCGGCCTGTGCTCCCTGCACCGCGCTGCCCACGGCGCCGGAACCGAGGGCGCCGCTGTAGAGCGCCGTCCCCGAGCAGGTGGCGCCGGCGTAGATGTCGAGCTGGAGCTGGGCGGCGAGCGTCGGACCGGTGACCACCGAGGTCGAGATGGCGTAGCGCAGCGCACCCGACCCGGCATTGTTCACCTGGATGGTCTGGCTGCTCGTGTCGCCCGGCATCATGGCCGACACGTTGAAGAGCGCCGTCGCCGGTGTCGTCGAGATGTCGACGGTGCCGGTCGCGAACGCGTTGCCCGTCACTGCCTGCGAATCGGTGAAGACCGCGAGCGAGAAGGCGCCCGCGCCGAGCGAGCCGCTGGCGAGCGCGAGCGTGAGCAACACCCCGAGGCGGCCGCGCCGGCGCCGGTGGGCGTGCGCGGGGGGCATCGTGTCCATCTGTGTCCCTTTCGATGCGGGCGTCCGAGAGCCCGCACCACCCGAGCCCGGAAGGGTACGCCGGCGATGGCGCCCGGTCCGGGGCTCTGGCGGCATTGGACCCGATGGAGGGAGCCGGGGCTATGGGACCGCTGGGCCAAGAGTCCCGGTACGTTCGTCCCGGTCACCGCACTCCGCGTGCGGGCGTACCCCGGTGCCCGGTGCGCGCGCGCGCCGCGGCCGGGACGCCCGGAGGCGGCAGTCAGGTCCCGCCGTGCGCGGCGCCGGCCCCGATGGGCCATGATGACCCCCACCCGTCCCGCCGCCCGACCGGAGCCCGGTGCCGCCCGATGACCGCCATCCCCGCCACGTTCCGCGCCTTTGTCGCCGTCGCGGAGGGCGATGGCGCGTCGCGCGGCGTCCGCGCGTTCGCCGAGGCCGACCTCCCGCCGGGCGAGGTGGAGGTCCGTGTCGCCTGGTCGAGCGTCAACTACAAGGACGGCCTGGCGACGATCCCGAACGGGAAGGTGGCCCGCATCAGCCCCCTGGTCCCCGGGATCGACCTGGCGGGCGAGGTGGTCGCCAGCGAAGACCCGGCCATCCCCGTGGGTGCCCAGGTCCTGGCCCACGGCCACGACCTGGGGGTCGCCCGCCACGGCGGCTACGCGGAGTACGCGCGCGTTCCGGCCGGCTGGATCGTCCCGCTGCCGGCGGGCCTGACGGCGCGCCTCGCCATGGCCGTCGGCACGGCCGGGTTCACCGCGGCGCTCTCCGTGATCCGGCTCGAGGAACGCGGGCTGCGACCGTCGAACGGCCCGGTCCTCGTGACCGGCGCGTCCGGCGGCGTCGGGTCGACGGCGATCGGGATCCTCGCCCGGCTCGGCTACGAAGTCTGGGCGGCCACCGGCAAGCCGGGCGAGGCGGACCGCCTTCGCGAGCTGGGCGCGGCGGGGATCCTGGCCCGCGACGAGGTGACGGCGGAGAGCGCGCGTCCCCTGGAATCGGAGCGCTGGGCCGGCGCCGTGGACTGCGTCGGCGGCGCGACCCTCCCCTTCATCCTGCGCACGCTCCGGCGCGGCGGGGCGGTGGCCGCCTCGGGCAACGCCGGCGGCCCCGGCTTCGCGACCACGGTCTTCCCGTTCATCCTCCGCGCGGTGGCGCTGATCGGGATCGACTCCGCGGTCGTGCCGATCGCCGAGCGGCGCGCGACGTGGGCCCGCATCGCCACCGACCTGCGCCCGAACGGGCTCGGCCAGGCCCTGGCGGAGGTGACGCTCGACACGCTGCCGGAGGCGCTCGACGGCATCCTGGCCGGCCGGGCCCGCGGCCGCTGGATCGTGCGGATCGGCGGCTGACCGCTGCCCGGTGGAGCCCCTCGAGCGCCGGTTCGTGCCATCGCAGCCGGTCGACCTGCGCTTGACGCTCGAGATCCACCGGCGCGGGCCCGCCGACCCGACCCTGCGCTTCTCCCGCGACGGGTCGGCCTGGCGGACGAGCCGCCCGCCGGACGGCCCGGCCACGATCCGCCTCGTGCCCGACGGCGACGCGCTGCGGGCCCAGGCGTGGGGGCCCGGGGCGGCCTGGGCCATCGAGCAGGCGCCCGAGCTGGCCGGCGCGGACGACGACCCGGGCGGCTTCGCCGGGCTGGCGGCCGGCCATCCACTCCTTCGTGTCCTGCTAGCACGCTACCACGCTGCCCGGATCGGGCGGACGAGCCTGGTCCTGGAGGCCCTCGTCCCGGCGATCATCGAGCAGAAGGTGACCGGCGGCGAGGCGAAGGCCGCCTTCGCGGCCCTCGTCCGGCGCCACGGCGAGCCGGCACCGGGCCCCTGGCAGTCGCAGGGACGCCCGGCCCCGCTCCGCGTCGTTCCGGCGCCCGCGGTGCTGGCCCGCCTCCCCGGCTACGCCTACCACCCGCTCGGGCTCGAGCGCCGACGGGCCGACGCCATCCGCTTCGCCGCGGCCCGGGCCGCCCGCGTGGAGGAGTGCGCGGCGATGGCCCTTCCCGACGCCTACGCGCGCCTGCGCGCGCTCCCGCTCGTGGGGCCGTGGACGGCCGCCGAGGTCGGCCTGCGCGCGCTGGGCGACCCTGACGCCGTGAGCGTCGGCGACTTCCACCTCTGCCACGCGGTCTGCCGGGCGCTCGCCGGCGAGCCGCGGGGCAGCGACGAGCGGATGCTGGAGCTGCTGGCGCCGTATGCGGGCCACCGGGCACGCGTGATCCGGCTCATCGAGTCCGCGGGGATCCACGCCCCGCGCCGCGGCCCGCGGACCGCGCCGCGGGCGATCGCGGGGATCTGAGGGCCGCGCGGCGGTGGCGAGGGATGGGCCGTGGGGCCGCAGAGGACGGGCCCCTCGGCCGTTGGCGCGGGTCTGGCTGAAGGGCACGCTGGCTCGATGAAGCTTCGCCGCGTGGCCTCGCGGAGTGCCATCGTTGCCCTGGTCGCCATCGTCGCCGCGGCCGCCCTCACCGGTGGCTGCGGCAGCCCGGCGCCGTCCGCTTCGCCCTTCTCCCCGGCGATGGAGCCGCCGGGCCCGGCCGCGAGCCCGGCGGCGGAGCTCCGGGTATACCTCATCTCCGCCGGCAGCGACCCGTGCGGCGATGTGCTCCCCGTCGTCCGGACGGTTGCCGGCCCCGTGGACGCCGAGCTCGTGCTCCGCGAGCTGCTGAGCGGGCCAACGCCGGCCGAGGCCGCGGCGGGCTACTCGAGCCTCTTCGGCCCGGCGACTGCCGACGCGCTGCTCGACGTCGTCGTCGATGACGGCATCGCGCGGGTCTCGTTCCGCGACCTTCGGTCGATCATCCCGAATGCCTCGTCGTCCTGCGGCAGCTCCGCGCTCCTGGCCGCCCTCGACAGCACGCTCGCCCAGCTCCCGGGGATCCGCGGCGCCCGCTACTCGCTCGGCGGCGACGAGGCGGCCTTCTACGAGTGGCTCCAGATGGCCCCGCCGGACTGACTCGCGGCGGACGGCCCTCCCTACTCGGGCCGGGCCACGACCAGGATCCGGATCTCGGTCATGTCGTCGATCGCGTAGCGGAGGCCCTCCCGGCCGAGCCCCGAGTCCTTCACCCCGCCATAGGGCATGTGGTCGATCCGGTAGGTCGGGATGTCGTTGAGGATCACCCCGCCGACCTCGAGCTCCTCGAAGGCCGTGAACGCGTTGCCCAGGTCGTTGGTGAAGACGCCGACCTGGAGCCCGTACTGCGAGGCGTTCACCCCGAGGACCGCCTCCGCGAAGTCGGAGAACCGGAAGAGGACCACGAGGGGCGCGAACGCCTCCTGGCTGCAGACGCGCGCCGCGACCGGCGTGTCGGCCAGGATCGTGGGGGCGAAGAAGGTCCCGTTCGCCTTCCCGCCGAGGAGGACCCGGCCGCCCATCGCGACGGCCTCGTCGACCCACGCCTGGGTGCGAAGCGCGGCCTTCTCGTCGACCATCGGGCCGAGGTCGGTCTCCGGGTCCAGCGGATCGCCGAGGCGGAGCGCCGCGGCGGCGGCCGAGAACCGCTCGACGAAGGCGTCGAAGACGTCGTCGTGGACGAAGATCCGCTGGACGCTGATGCAGACCTGGCCGGAGTAGCTGAAGGCGCCGACCGTGATCCGCCGCACGGCCCAGTCGAGGTTCGCCGTCCTGTCGACGATCGCGCCGGCGTTGCCCCCGAGCTCGAGGACGACCCGCTTCTTGCCGGCCCGGGCCTTCATGTCCCAGCCCACCGCGGGGCTCCCCGTGAAGGAGAGGACCTTGAAGCGGTCATCGGCGACCAGCCGGTCGCCCAGCGCGCGGCTCATCGGCAGGATGCTGACGGAGCCGGCGGGGGTCCCGGCCTCCTCGACGATCTCGGCGACCGTGAGCATCGTGAGGGGGTCCTTGGAGGGCGGCTTGAGGACGATGGGGCAGCCCGCCGCGATCGCCGGCGCCAGCTTGTGCGCGGCAAGGTTGAGCGGGAAGTTGAAGGGGCTGATGGCGGCGACCGGCCCGACCGGGAAGCGGCGCGTGATCCCGATCCGGCCCTTGCTGCTCGCCATCAGGTCGAGGGGCATGAGCTCGCCGCCGATCCGCTCGGCCTCCTCCGCCCCGAGGCGGAACGTGAGCACCGCCCGGTCCACCTCGACGAGGGCGTCCCGGATCGGCTTGCCGGCCTCGCGCGCGATCAGCTGCCCCAGCTCGGCGCGGCGCGCCCGGATCCCGGCGCTGATGCTCCGCAGGGTGGCGGCGCGCTCGTAGGCGGGGAGCCGGCGGGTCACCTCGAAGGCGGCCACGGCCGCCCGCACGGCCTCCTCGTACTGCTCCGGCGTCGCCTGGTAGGTCAGGCCGGCCGGCTCGCCGGGGCGGGCGGGGTTCGCGATCGCCACGAGGTCGGGCGAGTCGACCCAGCGCCCGGCCAGGAAGATCTTGTGGGGGACGAGGTTCGTGGCGGTGGCCATGGGACGTTCTCCAGGGTTGGCCTGCCGGGACGCGGCGGACGAGTCGGCCGCCAGTCTACGCGGCGATCGTCGAGACCGCGCCGGGGCGCCCGGTGCCCCGGCGCCCGTCCGCCCCCCCCCGGGATGGCGGCCCTTCATCTCCGGCCGGCGTGGGCTCTAGGATGGGCCCGAGCCAGCTGGCCGGCCCCCGGGCCACGCCGCGTCACGAGGACGACCGCGAGGAGGATGACGATGGCCTCGAAGAGGGACAAGCGCCGCAGCTTCCGGGAGCTATTCGCGGTGGCCCCGGGCTCGAAGGTCGACCTGGCCACGTTCGACCCCGCCGAGACGTTCGGCCGCGAGAAGGACGCGGCCGAGGCCGACCTCGCGAAGGTCCTGGCCCGGCTGACGGACCTCCAGGCGCGGCTGTGGGCCGAGGCGAAGCACGCCGTCCTCGTCGTCGTCCAGGGGATCGACGCGGCCGGCAAGGACGGCACGATCCGGGTCATCGCCGGGGCCTTCAACCCGCAGGGGACGCCCGTGAGCTCGTTCAAGGTCCCGTCGCCCCTCGAGCTGGCCCACGACTACCTCTGGCGGGTCCACCAGCGAGTGCCCGGCAAGGGCGAGATCGGGATCTTCAACCGGAGCCACTACGAGGAGGTCCTGATCGTGCGCGTCCACGGGCTCGTCCCCGAGGAGCGCTGGCGGAGGCGCTACGGGCACATCCGGGACTTCGAGAAGATGCTCACCGACGAGGGCGTCACGATCGTCAAGCTCTTCCTGGCGATCGACCGGGAGGAGCAGCGCCAGCGCTTCCAGGACCGGGTCGACGACCCGGCCAAGCGCTGGAAGTTCAACTTCGGCGACCTCGAGGAGCGGAAGCGCTGGGACGACTACCAGGCGGCGTTCGCGGAGATGCTCGAGGAGACGTCGACGCGCTACGCACCCTGGTACCTCGTCCCGGCCAACCGCAACTGGCTGCGCAACCTGGCCGTCGGCGAGATCCTGGCCGACACGCTGGACGATCTTGCGCCGGCCTACCCGCCGGCCGCGGAGGGCGTCGAAGGGACGGTCGTGCAGTAGCCCGGCCGCGGCCGCTCCAGTCCGGCCCGGCCGGCCGACCAGCAGGTCGCTCCGGGGCGCCGCCCGCTCAGCAGCGCCGCCCGCTCAGCGGCGGCGCCGGCCGCCGAAGAGCGTCCCGAAGACGCCGCGGATCAGGCCGCTGCCGACCTGCTCGATCATCCGGCTGCGCGCCCGGGCGTTCCGCTCCTCCTCGCGGCGGCGGGCGGCCTCCTCGCGGGTCTGCTCCCGGGCCTCGGCCTTCGAGGCGCGCTCGGCCTCGCGCCGGACCCGCTCCAGCTCGCGCGCCCGCGCCTCGATCGCCCGCCGCTCCTGGGCGGGGGTGAGGGTCGGGGCGCCGGGGGCGCCCGTGGCGCCGGCGACCGCCGCCTTCGCCGCCGCCAGCCGGGCCGAGAGGATCTCGTGGGCGCTCTCGCGGTCGATCGGCGCCGCGTACGTCGCGTAGAGGGACCCGGCGCTGATCCGCCGCTCCAGCTCGTCGGGCGGGAGCGCCGCCATGAGCGAATCGGGCGGCACGAGGCGGGTGGGGGCGAGCGGCGTCGGCACGCCGCGGGGCGTCAGGACCGTCACGAGCGCCTCGCCGATCCCCAGCGAGGTGATGACCGTGCCGGCGTCGAAGAAGTCGGTCATCGGGAACGTGCGCACCGTCTTCCTCAGGTTGTCGGCGTCCTCCGGCGTGAAGACCCGGAGGGCGTGCTGGACCCGGTTGCCGAGCTGGGCGAGGACCGCGGCGGGCACGTCGGTCGGGACCTGGGTGACGAAGAAGACGCCGACCCCCTTCGAGCGGATCAGGCGGACGGTGCGCTCCACCTGGTCGAGAAGGGCCTCGGTCGCGTCGTCGAAGAGGAGGTGCGCCTCGTCGAAGAAGAAGGCGAGCTTCGGCTTGGGGAGGTCGCCGGCCTCGGGCAGCGTCTCGTAGAGCTGCGCCAGCATCCAGAGCATGAAGGTGCTGAACAGGACCGGCTTGTCCATCACGTCGGAGAGCTCGAGGACGCTGAGAATGCCCTGGCCCGCCGGCGTGGTCCGCATGAGGTCCTCGACCTCGAACTCGGGCTCACCGAAGAAGGCGCTGGCGCCCTGCTGCTCGAGGCCCACGATCGAGCGGAGGATGACGCCGAGGGTCGCGGGGCCGATCCCGCCGTAGTCCTCGAGGACGACCTTGCCCTCGTCCGTGCCGAGGAACTTGAGGGTCGTGCGGAGGTCGTCGAGGTCGAGCAGGGCCAGGTCGTGATCGTCGCAGTACTTGAAGACGAGCGAAAGGACGCTGGTCTGCGTCTCGTTGAGGTCGAGGACCTTGCCGAGCAGGAGTGGGCCGAACGAATGGACGGTCGCCCGGACCTGGGCGCCGAGCCTGCCGGTGAGCGAGAGGAGCTCGATCGGGTGGCCGTCCGGCTTGAAGTCCCAGCCCAGGTCCTTCGCCCGGGCCTGGACCTTGGCGTTCGTGCCGTCGCCGGGGAGGGCCAGCCCGGTCAGGTCGCCCTTGATGTCGGCCACGAGGACGGGCACGCCGGCCGCCGACAGCTGCCCTGCCATCAGCTGCAGCGTCTTGGTCTTGCCGGTGCCCGTCGCGCCCGCGATGAGCCCGTGGCGGTTGACCATGGAGATCGCGACCTGGACGCGCACATCGGCGAGCGCCGCCGTGCCCTCCATGGGGGAGCCCAGGATCAGCGACGGCTCGTCGAGCGAGTAGCCCGCCGCCATCGCGTCGTGGAACGTCTGGGCCATCGGTCAGCTCCCCTCGCCTCGTCATGGCACCGGCCGATCGTCGGCCGGCGGTCTGGAGCCCGTGGTCGCGCGGGTCGTCGCATATCATCGCGCAGTCGCCTCGGCCGACGCGGTCGGGCCCGCGACGGGCTGGAGGGCTCACCCGGGTGGCGGAATTCCGCGCATTCCTGACGAAGACCAACGCGCTCGCCCTGGCCATCGGCGTCATCATCGGCGGCGCACTGGGCGGCGTCGTGAGCTCGCTGGTGAACGACATCATCATGCCGCCGATCGGCATGCTCCTCGGCAAGGTCGACTTCAGCCAGCTGAAGATCGTCCTCCAGCAGGCGGTCGGCGTCGAGGGCGACGCCAACTACGCGGCCGAGGTCGCGATCCGCTACGGGACATTCCTCAACCTCGTCATCGCCTTCGTCGTCGTGGCCTTCGTCGTCTTCTGGATCAGCCGGGTCTTCATCAAGGAGGCGCCGCCGGTCTCGTCGAAGGCCTGCCCGTTCTGCAAGGAGTCGAACGCCGTCGACGCCACCAGGTGCCGCGCCTGCGCCAGCGCGATCTGAGGGCGCGAGCGCCTGCCGCCCCCTCCCCTATCCGCCGGCCCCGCGCGGATAGCTGCCCAAGACCCGCACGAGCGTCGTGACCCCGGCCAGGTCGTCGAGGGCCTCGCGGGTGGCGAACGCGGCTGCGTCGGCGTCGAGGTCGATCCAGAAGACGTACTCCCAGGACCGGTCGCGCGCCGGCCGCGACTCCAGCTTCGACAGGTTGAGGTCGTGGTCGGCGAAGACCGCGAGCGCCCGCAGGAGCGCTCCCGGCTCGTTGCGGATCCCCACGACCAGGGTGGTGCGGCTCGCCCCGGACGGGTCCACGGCAGCCGGGCGCGCCGGCGGCAGGTCGGCGCCCTGCGGCGCGACCACGAGGAAGCGGGTCCGGTTGCCGGGATCGCCCTGGATGCCGTCGGCCAGCACCTCCAGCCCGAACAGGGCTGCGGCCCGGGGCGAGAGCACGGCGGCCGCCCCGCGCTCGCCGCGATCGGCGATCGCCTTGCCGGCACCGGCGGTGTTGTACGTGGTAAGGAGCGTCCAGGGCCGGGTCCGCAGGTAGACGTCAGCCTGCCCCAGCGCCTGGACGTGCGAGTAGACCCGCTCGATCCCGGCCAGGGTCTCGCCCGGCAGCGCCGCCAGGCAGAGCCGGACCGGCACGACGACCTCACCCTGGATCTCCAGGTGGAACTCGAGCAGGAGGTCGTAGTTCTCGCGGACGGTGCCGTTGACGACGTTCTCGATCGGGACAACACCGGCGAGGGCAACCCCGGCGGCCACGGTCTCGAAGACGGCCCGGAAGCCGCCGACCGGAAGGGTCGGGACGTCATCGCCGAAGTAGGCCCGGACGGCGTCCTCGGCGAAGGCACCTGGCTCGCCCGCGTAGGCGATCGGCGGCGGGCCGGGGGCGACGAGCGGTGCGGGCGACGGGTCCACGCCCGCAGCATAGCGAGGCCGACCGCCCGCATGGCGAGACAGACCGCCGCCGGCGGGACGGGCCCTGGTGTCGGGCCCCGTCGTGGCGCCGGTGCGGATCGCGGCGGACGGCGCGGCGGGCGCCTCCTAGGCGAAGAACGCGGTGATTGCCGCCGTGTCGTCGGAAAAGGCCCACCGCTCGACGATCTTGCCGTCCCGGATGTGGAAGATCTCCGCGGTGCGGTACTTCAGCGTGCGGCCGCCGCGGGTCCCGGTCGCCTCCACGAGGGCCACCGTGTGGTCATCACCGCCGACGACATCGTGCAGCCTGCCGGTGATCTCCCAGTCGACGGCGCCGACCATCCGATCCCGGAGCGCCGCCTTCCCGTGGATTGCCTCCGAGCGGCCGATCTCGTGCCACTCCACGTCGTCGGACAGGGCGTCGGCTGCCGCCTGCATGTCCCCGCGGTCCATGGCGTCGATCATGTGGCGGACGAGCGCCACGTTCGCGTGCTCCCCCATCGGTCCGTCTCCCCCCTCGCCCGCGCGGCCGCGCGGCCATACGCTTCGGGCGTCAGGTCGCGAGGCTACCACGCCCCGGCAAGCGTCCGGGCACCGGACCCAGAACGGTCAGCGGTCGAACCAGCTCCCGCCGATGTCGTCGACCTGCGACTCGTCGAGCTCCGCGCGGCCTCCGGCCCGGGCGGCGCGGGCCCGGAGCTCGGCCAGGCGGGCGTTGCCGGCCGCCTCCGTGGCGCCAGCCCAGGCTTCGTCGCCGAGGAGCGCCCGCAGCGCCCCGAGGTAGGCCTCGGCGCAGGCGGCGACGAGGTTCACGTGGCGGGCCGTCCCCGCATAGCGGCCGCTCGCCCGCGCGCCGGTCGCGGTGGCCGGCGGCTCGACCGCCAGCTCGACGAGGGCGTCGGCCCCGGCAGTCTCGCCGATCGCGTGGACGTCGAAGGTGACCAGCCGCACGCGGCCGCCGAGGACATCCTCCAGGGCCGCGTCGACGGCGTCGTAGAGCGCATGGATGGCGCCCGCGCTCTCCGCCGTCGCCTCCCACTGGTGGTCGCCGGCGGCGAGGACGACGGCCGCCCGCGCCGTCCCCGACGAGCCGGTGGACATCGTCCAGCGCAGGAGCCGGAGGCCCCCAGCGCTGCCCGACCCGCTCATCGCTTCGCTCCCCCGGCCGGCGCCGGCTCCGTGAAGTGCCGCTCGTCGCGGCGCCGCAGCTCGGCACCCGACTTCCAGATCGCGAACTCCAGGGAGTCGGCGAGGGCCGCCGCCGAGGCCGCGATGATGTTCGTGTCGGAGCCCATCGTGCTCCACGTCCGGGCCGCGTCGGCGGAGTCGATCACGACCCGCGTGCGAGCCGCGGTCGCCGCCGTCCCGTCGAGGATGCGGACCTTGTAGTCGACGAGGTGGACCGTGTCGAGCTGCGGGTAGAACGCCCGCAGCGCCTTGCGCAGGGCCGCGTCCAGGGCGTTGACCGGTCCGTTGCCGTCGGCGGCGGTGTGGAGGACCTCGCCCTCCACCTCGACCTTGACGGTAGCCTCGGCGAGGAGCTCGCGCCCCTCGCGCTGCTCGACGAGGACGGTGAAGTCGACGATCCGGAACGGCGCGACGTAGCCGGCGGTCCGGCGCCGGATGAGGAGCTCGAAGGACGCCTCGGCACCCTCGAAGGCGAGCCCGTCGGCTTCGAGCTGCTTGATCACCTGCGACAGCTCGCGCGGGTCGACGCCTTCGAGCTGGTGGCCCAGCTGCTCGGCGCGGATCGCCGTGTTCGCCCGGCCCCCGAGCTCCGAGACGACCAGCCGGCCCACGTTGCCGACCCGTCCCGGCTCGACGTGCTGGTAGCTCCGCTCCACCTTGGCCACCGCCGCGCCGTGGACCCCGCCCTTGTGGGCAAACGCGCTGCGGCCGACGAAGGGCTGGTAGTCGTCGGGGGCCACGTTGGCGATCTCGGCCACGGCCCGCGACAGGGAGGTCAGGGCGGACAGCTCGCCGCCGCCGACCGGGAGGAGCGGCAGGTCCGTCTTGAGGGCGAGGTTGGCCAGGACGCTCACCATGTTCGCGTTGCCGCAGCGCTCGCCGTAGCCGTTGATGGTGGCCTGGACGTGGCGGATCCCCGCCTGCACCGCGGCGACCGAGTTGGCCACGGCCAGCTCGGCGTCGTTGTGGGTGTGAATCCCCCAGGTGACGGCCGGGGCACCCGGGTCGGCCTCGAGCGCGCGCCGGGTGGCCTCCACGATCCGCAGCAGCTCGTCCGTGAGCGTCCCGCCGTTCGTGTCGCAGAGGACCAGCGAGCGGGCGCCCGCCTGGCGCGCCGCCCGCAGGGTCGAGAGGGCGTACGAGCGGTCGGCCCGGTAGCCGTCGAAGTAGTGCTCGGCGTCGTAGACCGCCTCGCGGCCGTGGTCAACGAGGAAGCCGATCGACTCGGCGATCATGTCCAGGTTCTCGGCCGGCGTGGCCCCCAGGACCTCGGTCACGTGGAGCAGCCAGCTCTTGCCGAAGATCGTGACGACCGGCGTCTCGGCCGCGACCAGCTCGCGGAGGTTGGGGTCCGCCTCGGGCCGGTTCGCCCGGTGGCGGGTGGAGCCGAAGGCGGCGAGCTTCGCCCGCTCCCAGCGCATCGACTTGGCGGCCGCGAAGAACTCGACGTCCTTCGGGTTGGAGCCCGGCCAGCCGCCCTCCACGTAGGGCATGCCGTACTCGTCGAGCATGCGCGCGACGCGGAGCTTGTCGGCCAGGCTGAGGATGATGTTCTCGCCCTGGGTTCCGTCGCGGAGCGTCGTGTCGTAGAGGACGACGGGCGGCGCGGCGGGGGCGGGCGGCGTCGGGCCGGCCATCAGAGGAGCCCCAGGAGCTGCGTCGTCGCCACGATCGTGCCCACGTCGAGATCGTCGCCGGGCGGCTCCTCGGCCGGCCCCGCGGCGGCGATCCGGGCCACGATCGCGTCGGCCATGCCGACCGTCCCGACCCTGGTGCAGCCCTTGGCCGCGGCGGGATCGCGCGGCCAGAGGTCGGCCGTCCGGTAGCCGTCGTCGAGCGCGGCGGAGACGGCGGCCTCCACCGCGTCCGCGGCATCGGCGCGGCCCAGCGACCAGCGCAGGAGCATCGCCGCGGAGAGGATCGTCCCCACCGGGTTCGCCAGGTCGCGGCCGGCGATGTCCGGCGCGGAGCCGTGGATCGGCTCGTAGAGCCCGTGAAGGCCGTGGGCCGTCCTCCGCGTCCCGATCGAGGCGGAGGGCAGCATCCCGAGGCTCCCCGCCAGGACCGAGGCCTCGTCGGAGAGGATGTCGCCGAAGAGGTTCTCGGTGACGAGGACGTCGAACGAAGCCGGGGCGCGGACGATCTGCATGGCGCAGGCGTCGACCAGCCGGTCGTCGAGGGCGACGTCGGGGTAGTCGGTGGCAATCTCGTGGACGACCGTCCGCCAGAGCCGCGAGGTCGCCAGCACGTTGGCCTTGTCGACGCTGGTGAGCCGGCGGCGACGGCCGCGTGCCAGGTCGAACGCCAGCCGGGCGACGCGGGCCACCTCGGGCTCCGAGTACGGCAGGGTGTCGCTCGCGGCGCGCGCGCCCGGGGCGCCGGTCGCCTCGGTCCGGGAGCCGAAGTAGAGGCCGCCGGTCAGCTCGCGGACGATGAGCATGTCGACGCCGTCGAGGAGCTCCGGCCGGAGGGGCGAGGCCGGCACGAGCGCCGGGTGGACGCTGACCGGCCGGAGGTTCGCGAAGAGGCCGAGGCCCCCCCGCATCGCGAAGAGAGCCTGCTCCGGGCGGACCGACGCCTTCGGGTCGTCCCAGCGCGGCCCGCCAACGGCGCCGAGCAGGATCGCGTCGCTCGCGGCGCACGCGGCGAGGTCCTCGTCGCGGATCGCGACGCCGTAGGCATCGATCGCCGCGCCGCCCGCGACGAGGTCCGTCCAGGCGATCTCGAAGCCGAAACGCGCGCCGGCGACGGCGAGCGCGCGCTTCGCCGCGGCGACGACGTCGGGGCCGACGCCGTCGCCCGGGATCGCGACGAGGCGGAATGTCGGGCCGCCGGGTGGCTCGCCGGCACCCGGCGCCCCGGGACCCGGCGAGCCCCGAAGGCCGCCCTCCGTGGTCACGGCAGTTGCTCCACCGACCGCCGCATCGGGATGACCGTGCCGTCGCGCTCCGCGGCGCGGAGCTTGTTGGCGGCCAGCACGTACGCCTCCAGCGAGGCCTCGATGATGTTCGTGGAGAGCCCGTGCCCGGTCACGACGTGGGCCTCGGGCCCCTCGTCGATCGAGCGCCGGCAGCGGATGAAGACGCGACCCTGGGCGTCCTCGCCCTCGGTGATCGCCTTGATCTCGTACTCCTCGAGGGTCGGCTCCCAGCCGAGGACCGGCCGGATCGCATCGTCGACGGCGCGGTAGAGGGCGTTGACCGGGCCGTTCCCGGTCTCCTCGCCCGCCCGCTCCTCGCCGTCGAGGGTGACCCGGACGCTGCCCGTAGAGCGGCCGCCGTGCGACGACGTCACGCTCCAGCCGTCGAGCACGATCGAGGCCGGGACGTCGTCCGAGCGCTGCTGGGCGAGCGCCAGGAGGTCCGCGTCGGTGACCTCCTTCTTGAGGTCGGCCAGGGCGATCGCCTCGCGGTAGACGACGTCGAGGGCGTCGCCCGCGACGTCGACGCCGAGGTCGTGCAGCTTCTTCTGGAGCCCCTTGCGGCCCGACAGCTTGCCGATCGTCAGCTGGCTGCCGGAGAGGCCCACGGACTGGGGGGTCATGATCTCGTAGGTGAGCGGGTTCTTGATCACGCCGTCCTGGTGGATCCCGCTCTCGTGGGCGAAGGCGTTCGCGCCGACCACCGCCTTGTTCGGCTGGATCGCGAAGCCCGTCAGGTGGCTGACGAGCCGGCTGGCGGCCGAGATCTGGTCGGTCTGGACGCGGCTCGCGAGATCGGGGAACTGGGTGGGCCGCGTCCGGAGGGCCATGACGACCTCCTCCAGCGACGCGTTGCCGGCCCGCTCGCCGAGGCCGTTGATCGTCACCTCCACCTGGCGCGCGCCGGCCTGCACGGCGGCGAGCGTGTTGGCGGTCGCGAGGCCCAGGTCGTTGTGGCAGTGGATCGAGACGGTCGCCTGGCCGCCGACGAGGCCGTAGACACGCTCGACGAGGGACCCGAACTCGGACGGGATCGCGTAGCCGACGGTGTCGGGGATGTTGACCGTCGAGGCCCCGGCGTCCACCACGGCCTCGTAGACCCGGAGCAGGTAGTCGGTGTCCGTGCGGGACGCGTCCTCGGCCGAGAACTCGATCTCGGCGTCGCGCCCCAGCGCCTCGCGGCCGTGGCGCACCCAGCGCACCGCCTCGGCCAGGGCCTCCTCGCGGGTCAGCCTGAGCTTGTGCTTGAGGTGGATGTCCGAGGTGGCGATGAACACGTGGAGGTGGGGCCGCTCGGCGACCCGGATCGCCTCGATCGCGCGCTGGGGATCGCCGTCGCGGCAGCGCGCCAGGGCGGCCACGGCGACGCCCCGCGTCTCCCGGGCGATCCGGTGGACCGCCTCCCAGTCGCCCGGCGAGGCGGCCGGGAAGCCGGCCTCGATGACGTCCACCTTGAGGCGGACGAGCTGGCGGGCGACCTCCAGCTTCTCGGCGGCGGTCAGGCCGGCGCCCGGCGCCTGCTCCCCGTCGCGGAGGGTAGTGTCGAAGATCCGAACGGTGCCCGCGGGGACGAACGGGCCGGCGGGTACGGGTACCGGCATCAGTGGGCCTTTCCTGTGCTGCTCGACGCGGCGGCCTGGGCCTGGCCGGCGCGCACGGTGACGGGGTCGAGGAACGGCATGCCGGCCCGGAGGGCGGCGCCGACCTGCTCGACCTGGTGCTCGCGATCCTGCTCGCGCAGGCGCTCGAACTCCGGGCGGCCGGCCTCGTTCTCGGCGATCCAGCGGGCCGCGAACGTGCCGTCCTGGATCTCGGCAAGGACCGCCCGCATCGTCGCCCGGACCCGTTCGTCGATGATCCGCGGTCCGGACACGTAGTCGCCGTACTCGGCGGTGTCGCTGACGGAGAAGCGCATGAAGTTGAGGCCGCCGCGGTACATGAGGTCCACGATCAGCTTCAGCTCGTGCATCGTCTCGAAGTAGGCGAGCTCGGGCTGGTAGCCCGCCTCGACGAGCGTCTCGAAGGACATCTTCACGAGGGCGGCCGTGCCTCCGCACAGGACGCTCTGCTCGCCGAAGAGGTCGGTCTCGGTCTCCTCGGCGAACGTCGTCTCGAGGACGCCGGCCCGCGTGTTGCCGAGGCCCCGGGCGTAGGCGAGGACGCGGGCGCGGGCGGTCCCGGTGGCGTCCTGGTGGACGGCGAAGAGGGCGGGCACGCCGCCGCCGCTCTCGTAGACGGAGCGGACGAGGTGGCCCGGCCCCTTGGGGGCGACCATCCCGACGTCGACGCCATTCGGCGGCGAGATCAGCCCGAAGCGGATGTTGAAGCCGTGGGCGAACAGGACGAGGGCGCCCGGCTTGAGGTTGGGGGCGATGTCCGCGTCCCAGGCCGCCTTCTGGGCGGTGTCCGGGATGGCGATCATCACGACGTCGGCCGCGGCCACCGCGGCGCCCGTGTCGAGCACCCGGAGGCCGGCCGCGGCGGCGAGCGCCCGGCTCTTCGAGCCCGGCGGCAGGCCGACGACGACGTCGACGCCCGACTCGTGCAGGTTCAGCGCGTGGGCGTGGCCCTGGCTGCCGAACCCGATGACGGCGACGGTCTGGCCGGCGAGCGCCCCCGGGTCGGCGTCCGCGTCGTAGTACATCTTCGCCGTCATCGCTTCGTGGCCTCCTCGATCGACCGGGCGCCGCGCGACATGACAACGGTCCCGGTACGCACCATCTCCTTGATCCCGTAGCCGCGGAGGAGCGCGATGAGCGCGTCCACCTCGGATTCCGTGCCGGTCGTCTCCACGATCACTGCCTCCGGCGCCATGTCGACGATCCGGGCCCTGTACATCTCCACGATGGAGATCAGCTCGCCGCGAGTCCGGTCCGTCGCCCGGACCTTCACGAGGGCGAGCTCCTGCTGGACGGTCGGCTCGTCGGTCACGTCCTGGACCTTGAGCACGTCGATGATCTTGTAGAGCTGCTTCGCCGCCTGCTCGACGAGGACGTCGTCGGCGCGGAGGGTGATCGTCATGCGGCTGATCTCGGGGTCGTCGAGATGGCTGACCGCGAGCGACTCGATGTTGAAGTTGCGGGCGCGCATCAGGCTGGCGACCCGGTTGAGGACGCCCGGCCGGTTGTTGACGATCGCCACGAGGACGTGGCGGCGCTGCTCCCCCGTGCCGGGCAGGGCCCGCGGCGGCGGTCCGGCGTGGGCCGGCGCCCGGGATCCGTCGGGGCTCATTCGTCGGCTCCTCCCCAGGTCTCGATGAGGTCGGAGAGGCCCTTGCCGGCGGGCATGATCGGGAAGACGTTCTGCTGCTCCGCGATCTCGAACCAGACGAGGGCCGGGCCGTCGACGGCGTTCGCGGCCTCGATGGCGGGCCGCACCTGGTCGGGCGTCGAGACCTTCCAGGCCGGGATCCCGTAGGCCTCGGCGAGCTTGAGGTAGTCGGGCCCGAACAGGTGCGACGACTGGTAGTTGCCCGCGTAGAAGAGCTCCTGCCACTGCCGGATCATGCCGAGCTTCTTGTTGTCCATCAGGGCGATCCGGACCGGGATGTTGTCCTGGACGAGCGTCGCCAGCTCCTGGATCGTCATCTGGAAGCCGCCGTCACCGCAGACGGCCCAGGTCCGCTTGTCAGGCCGCCCGAGGGCCGCCCCCATCGCCGTCGGGACCGCGTAGCCCATCGTCCCCAGGCCGCCCGACGAGAGGTGGCTGTTCGGGCGCCGATACCCGGCGTAGCGGGCCATCCACATCTGGTTCTGGCCGACGTCGGCAACCATGGTCGCGTCGTGGTCGGTCGCCTCGCCGATGTGGGCGATCACGAAGTCGGCGGAGAGGAGCCCGTCGCGCCAGGCGCCCGAGCCATGCCAGCTGGAGCCCTCGGATTCGCGCCGCCATTCAGCCAGCTGGCCGAGGTACTGGGCGCGCTCCGCCTCCGTGGCCTCCGCCACGAGCGGGAGGAGGCCCGCCAGGACCCGCTTCGCGTCGCCGACGACGGGGACATCCACGGCGACGTTCTTGCCGATCTCGGCCGGGTCGATGTCCACGTGGACGATCCGGGCATACGGGGCGTACGTCCGGACGTTGCCGGTGACCCGGTCGTCGAAGCGCATCCCGATGGCGACGATGAGGTCGGCCGCCTGGATCGCCCGGTTGACGTGCTTCCAGCCGTGCATCCCCATGTAGCCATACGCGAGCGGATGCCGCTCGTCCATGGCCCCGATCCCGAGCAGGGTCCAGGCAACGGGGATGCGCGTCTTCTCGGCCAGCGCCCGCAGCTCCTCGGTGGCGCCGGCGATGAGGACGCCGTGGCCGGCGAAGATGATCGGGCGCTTCGCCCTCGCGATCTCGGCGGCGATGAGCTTGAGCTGCCGGGGGTGGCCGCCGAGCGTGGGCCGGAACCCCGGCAGCCCGGCGGCGACCACGTCGTCGCTGGGATGCTGCGCGGCGGTCTCCTGCTGGAGGGCGTCCTTCGTGATGTCCACGTGGACCGGGCCCGGGCGCCCGGTCCGGGCGATGTAGAAGGCCTCGGCCAGGACGCGGGGGAGGTCGTTCGCGTCGCGGACGAGGTAGTTGTGCTTCGTCATCGGGAGGGTGATCCCGGTGATGTCGATCTCCTGGAAGGCGTCCTTGCCGAGCAGGGCAGCCGGCACGTTGCCGGTGATGGCCACCATCGGGATCGAATCGAGCTGGGCGGTCGCGATCCCGGTGACCAGGTTCGTGGCGGCCGGGCCGGACGTGCCCAGGCAGACGCCCACCTTGCCCGTGGCGCGGGCGTACCCGTCCGCGGCGTGGGCGGCGCCCTGCTCGTGGCGGACGAGGACGTGGCGCAGGGCGGGGTGGTCACCGAGCACGTCGTAGAGGGGGAGGATCACGCCGCCCGGGTAGCCGAAGAGGACGTCGACGCCCTGGCGGAGGATCGCCTCGACGACCACGTCGGCGCCGATGCGGGCGCGCTTCCCGCGGCGCTCGGCGGCCTCCTCGTGGACGCGGGAGCCCTCGTGCATCATCTCGCGGCGGGCCTTCTCCACGGCTTCGGCGGCAGCCGTCCCGGCGCCCGGCTCGTGGCTGCGCCGCGCGCCGGCGGGCGGGGCCGGTCGCGTCCGCGACGCCACCGCCGCGTCCGGCCGCTTCCGTGCCGGCGCCGCCGCGCCCGGGGGAGCTGGGGCCCCGTCGCCCTTCGTCATCGCCATCGCCGTCCCTGACCTCCCTGGGAGGGGACGCCTGCGCCTCGTCGGCCGCCGGCGAACCCGCCGCTCATGCAAAAGCCCCCGCCGGTCTCCCGGCGAGGGCCTGTTGGTACCGTTCGTTCGTCGCGCCTAGCGCTTCGTCCGAGGTCCTCCAGGCTCCCGCCGGGAGCCGCCAATAAGGCCCAGAAGGCCGAGAAGGGAGAGGAGGATGGACCGGACGGATACGGGGGCGGCGTCGGGCCGGAGCTCGTCGAGCGGCACGTTCAGGCGGCGGCCATCGCGCGTCACGACGACGGCGACGGGGCGGCGGTCCGAACCGTTGAGCAGGCCCATGGCGCGTGGCGGCTCCCTGCGCGGCTCGCCGCGGTGCGACGAGTGGGCGGAGTGTAGCAGGGATCGCCTCGGCGTCAACGCTCGCACCGTGGACGCTCGCCGAGCGCATGCCCGATCGGGCAGCACCATCTGCCTTGCGGGCGGTTGCCGGCGGCCGCCGGCGGGGCTAGCGTGCGCGCGAGGGGTCGCCTGCCGAGCCCGGAGGGTTTGCCATGCGCGAACGTGCGGTACAGCCTGACCAGGATTCGATCGCGTCGGGACGGCTCCCGGTGATGCGCGAGCGCTCCGACACCTCGCTCGTCCTCGCCGCGATGGACCTCCAGAAGCGCGCCGGGAACCGCTCGGTTGCCGCCCTGGTCGAGGGCTCCCGTGCGGACCGCGACCTCGGCCCGCTGGCCGCCCTCTCGCGGGCCGGGCACACGCCGGCGTCGATGGGCGCGGCTGCAGGGAGCGGCTCCCTCGCCTCGGTCCAGCGCGAGCCGTGCACCGACTGCCCGGAGGCCGCGCAGCGGGCCAAGCTCGCCGACGCCGAGGCCGCGCTCGATCCAGGGCAGGCAGGCTGATGCCCGGCGCGCCGACCGCCCGGGGAGGCGGATGCCCCGTGCCCGGGTGCCGCCGATGACGGCCGCGCCCGGAGGCCCCCGGTGACCTCTGCCGTCGCGAGCGCGGCGCGCGCGGGGCGGGGCCGCTCGCGGCCGCCTGCGCCTGCCGTCCGGGCCCCCGCACGGCCCGCGGCCTCGCCGGCCTCGTCCATCTCGGCCGCAACATCGCTCCTGGCCGCCTCGTTCGCGGACCAGGGTGCCCTCCCGGAACGCGACGAGGCGGCGCCCGACCAGGATTCGCTGCTGGACTTCCCGGTCGTGGCCCGGCGGGCGGCGGGCGAGGCCGCGCCGGTCGGCCGAAGTGGCGTACCGATCCACTGGATCGCGTCGCCGGGCGCGGCCATGCGCGGGTCGCTCCTCGACCTCCAGCGGCTCGCCGGCAACGCGGCAGTGGCGTCGGCGCTCCGACCCGCTCCGATGGGCGCCGAACGCGGGGGTGCCGGCGTCTCCCTCGCGGCGGCCCCCGGCGTGGAGGGCGCCGCCGCGCTCCAGCGCATCAACATCCCCGGCATCGGCGAGGTCGACATCAGCGGCTACCTGAGCCGGGCGACCTCGATCCTGAGCTCGGCCGAGGAGACCGGCGACAAGAGCAAGTCCGACGCGCGCAAGGGCGCTGACGTCGCCTCCGACGAGGCGACCGGAAAGGTGGACGCCGGCACGGCGGACCTCGAGGCCGAGAAGACCGCGGCCCAGGCAGCCGGCGACGCGGAGTTCTCGGAGACCCGGGGTGCCGCTGACGCCGACGCCGCGGCCGGGATGGAGCGCGCGGCCGGCGAGAAGGCCAAGGGCGACGAGACGGCGGAGAAGGTCAACGCCGTCGAGCCGGCGGTGGAGGGGATGGTCGATCCCCTGGCCGAGACGGCCGGCTCGCCGACCGGCGCGGCCGGCCCGGTGGCGCTGGAGGAGGCCGCGGGCCATGCCGCCGGGCCGGGGGCGCCGGCCGCCGGAGGAGCGGCGCACGCCCCGTCGAACGAGCCGGCCGTCTCGCACGGTCCGGGCCCGCCGGCGCCCGGGCCGGGGCCGGCCCCGGCCACTCCCGAGCAGGCCGGCCCCTCGCCCGCGGGCCCGGGCCAGGTGTCCGGGACCCCCGCGCCTTCGTGCGCCCTCGCCGAGGCGGTCAAGACCGTCAAGGGGTACCGGGACAAGGCCGCCGAGTTTGCGCGAGGCGTCGCCGGCAAGGTCGCCGAGATCGAGATCCCGTTCCTCGGCGAGACGGTCGGATCGCTGGCCACGAAGGCGAAGAAGGCGGCGCGCGCCGTCGGCGCGGAGCTCGGCAAGGTCAAGGACGCGGTGGTCGCCAAGGCCCGGCAGGCCGCTACCAAGATCAAGAACGCGGTCGCCGCCGCCACCAAGGTCGCGAAGAAGGCGCTCGACGCCGCGGCCAAGGGCATCAAGCGGGCCGTCACCCAGGTCAAGGACATGGTCGTCAATGGCTGGAATGCGGCCAAGTCCGCCGTGAGCACGGCCCTGACGAACCTCAAGACGCGGGCCGCCGCCGCGGTCCGCGGCGCGATCAGCACGGTCCAGGGCTGGATCGGCAGCATCCCCGATTGGGTCCTCGACCACCTCGGCGGCATCGGCCGCCGCCTGCGGGCCTTCGTCGCCATGAAGGACCCGCTGGGCGAGGCGGCGGACTACCTGGCCGAGAAGCGACGCCAGGCGCACGCGGCCCTCGACCGGGCCAAGCAGGCGGCGATCGGCGTCGCGCGCGGGGTCGCCGACTACGGGGTCCGGAAGGCGGCCGAGCTCTACCAGGGAGCGCGGTCGAAGGCGAGCGCGGTCGCGGACGCCGCCCGGACCGCGGCCCCGTACGTGCTCGCGGTTGTCGCTCCCGGTGTCGTCGTCGTCGCCGGCGCCGCCCAGGCAGCGGCGGACACGTGGGGAGACGACATCCGAGCGGGCGCCGAGGCGGTCAAGAAGAAGCTGAAGGGCGAGGCCTGCGAGGCCCTGAGCGACACGATCGGCCCCTGCATCGACATGTACCTCCCCAAGCCGGAGAACAATGACAAGGGCTTCGCCCGCCTCAGCGGCCAGGCCGACATCACGGTCCCGCTCCACGAGGTCGGCGTCCCCTGCAACGTCAAGATGGGCCGCAGCGCGTCCGTTGGCGTCGAGCGGACCTCCTCCGGCTACAACGTCGCGGTCGACGGCGAGGCACTCGTCTTCGCCAACCTCGCGGCGGGCAAGGAGGGCGCCAAGGAGGAGCTCAAGGTCGAGCTGCCGACCGGCGGCATGGCCACGGCCTGGGAGCGGCTCGGCGGCGGGGCCGCGCCACCCGTGCCCGCCACGGGGCCGGCGGCGCCGGCGCCCGGCGGGACGCCCGGAGCCGGAGCTCCCGCCCCGGGAGCTCCCGCGCCAGCGCCGGGTGCGCCCGCGCCGGGTCCGCAGGGAGGCGGTGGCGCCGAGGCCTCCGGCGAGGTCGAGGGCGGCCTGAAGGGGTCGGCCTCGCTCAAGTTCTCCTTCCCGACCGGCTCGAACACGTGCGACGGGGCCGGCGGCGTGGCCGCCCTCCTCGGCGCGCTCGGCGTCTCGGCGGCGCTGCCCGCGCCGCTCGACGTCATCGCCCGCAGCGGGGTCGTGGGCAGCTGGGAGGGCAACCTCGTCTCGAACACCGTGACGATGGCCGTGGCCGGCGGCGGCCAGTTCGAGCTCTCCAAGGAGGGCCTGGGGGCACTCAAGGGCGCCGGCCAGGCCGAGGCCTACGTGACGACTGGCGTGGAGCGCGCCAACGAGACGGATGCGAGCAGCCTGCGCCCGACACTCAAGGTGGGAGCCGGCCTCAGGGGCGAGCTCGCGGCCGAGCTCGCGGTCCCCAAGCTGGGGCTGGCGAGGGGCGCCGTCTCCGGCGCCGGCAAGCTCGAGGCGACGCTGGTCTACGACAAGGTGTCGGACCGGGTCATCCTCCAGTCGGTCGCCGGAGAGGCCGAGGTGGGGCTCGCCGTCGGAGGCATCAACCCGGCCGTCGTGGCCGGCCTCGCGCCGCCCTTCGGGCCGGCCGCTGCCGCGAAGATCGCCTCGCTCGGGCTGGCCCACAGCAACGGCTCGATCAAGGCGAAGGTCGCCGGCAAGGCCGACAACCTCCAGAAGTACATCGACGCCGCGGGCACCTACCTCAGTCGCGACCCCTCGTCGGTCTCGGCCGCCGGCCTCGTCTCGGCGGTGGTCGCCGCCTACGACGAGAAGGACTTCAGCGCCAGCGTCACCGTCACGGCGACCGTCAGCGACCGGATCGGGGTCGAGGGCAAGGTCGAGGAGATCGGCGGGGAGGGGGCCAAGGCAGGGGTGAGCGCCAAGGCCTCGCTCGAGGTCGGCCGGGAGTACCAGCTCTACCCGTAGGGCGCGGCGCCGTGGCCGGGCGAGCCCGGCGGGGACGGCGCGCGCCTAGCCTGTGGCCGCGGCGCCATCGGGGGCCGGCGCAGCGGCCCTCCGCCGCGAGGGCCACCAGCTCCACTCCCCGAAGCCGGCGGCCAGGGCGGGGACGAGGATGCTCCGCACGATGAACGTGTCGATCAGCACGCCGAGGGCGACCGCGAAGCCGATCTGGAACAGGATCAGGAGCGGCGCGGACATCAGCGACCCGAACGTGCCGGCCAGGATGACGCCGGCCGAGGTCACGACCGTGCCCGTGCGCGCCGACGCCCGCCGGATGCCCGCCCGCAGGTCGCCAGTGGCGCTCTCCTCGCGGATGCGGCTCGTCACGAAGATGTTGTAGTCGGACCCGAGGGCCACGAGCAGCACGAAGACGATGAGCGGCAGGTAGGTGTTCATGCCCGGCTGGCCGAGGATCTCCTCGAAGACGAAGCCGGCGAGATGGATCGTCATGACGTAGGACAGGAGCACCGTGGCCACGAGGTAGAGCGGCGCCACGAGACTGCGCAACAGGAGGGCCAGGACCGCGAGGATCCCCAGCACCGTGAGGACGGCGACGACCTGGAAGTCGGCCTCCATCGTCGTGTGGATGTCGGCGAACTCGGCCGTCGACCCTCCGACGAGGATCCGGAGGCCGTCGACGGGGGCCAGGGCCGCGAGCGAGGCGCGCACGCGCCCGACGGTCTCGGACGCCGCGCTGGAGTAGGGATCGTCGGCCGCGACGGTCGAGATCCGGGCCACGTGGCCGTCGGAGCCGACGAACGCCGCGACGAGCCGCTCGACCTGCGCCCCGGCGTCGCCCGCGAGGCCCCGGGCCAGGAACCAGTCCTGGTCCGGGCTCGCCTCGAGGCGGCCCGCGACCGCGTCCAGCGCCGCCGCCAGGTCGCCGGCCGCGGCCGCCGCGGCCGGCGTCAGCCCGGCCGTCGCGTCCGCGCCGGCCCCCGGCGCCATGAGCCCCGCCAGCGCGGTCGAGAGGCGCGACCGGGCGTCGTTGGCCGCGGTCCAGCCCGGATCGGAGGCCACCCACGGATGCCCCGCCCCGAGCGCGTCGAGCCAGGCGCCGCCGGACGCGAGGGCGGCCGCGCCGTCCGGCCGGGCGAGGAGCACGCCGATGGCCCCGGGCCTCGCGAGGAGACCGACCTGGCCGGCGATCGTCCGCAGCTGGGCGGAGGGGTGGAGACCCGCCGTGACGCCGTCGCCGGTCGGCGCCACGAGGCTGCGGACCGTGGTCACGCCCTCCGTCGTCGCGATCGCCTCCGTCGCCCGCGCGATCGCGGCCAGCCCGGCCGGGACCGCCAGGTCGGCGTCCGGCGCGTCCAGGTAGGTCATGATCGGCATGAGGCGCCCGCGATCCATGTGCTCGGCCACCCGCTCGAAGCCGAGGCGCGCGTCGGAGGTCGTCGGGAGCTCGGCCAGCATGTCGAAGCTGGTCGTGGGAGCCCGGATGGCGAAGGCCGGGATCGCGAGCAGGGCGACGACCGCGGCCGCGACGGCGATCGGGCGGCGCACGATCGCGGCGGCCAGCCGGTCCCAGGCCCCCACGCCGGCCTCCTCGCCGATCGGCTTCGGATGGCGCGGCCAGAAGAGCGCCTGGCCGAAGACGACGAGGAACGCGGGGGCGAGGGTGAGGCCCGCGGCCAGGGTGACGGCGATCGCCAGCGCCATCGCCGGCCCGATCGTCTGGACGAGGCCGAAGCGGGCGACTGCGAGGGAGACGAGGCCGACGATCACCGTCGCCGCCGAGGCGGCGATGACGGCGCCGATCCGGGCGACCGTCCGCTCGGCGGCCGCCGCCCGCGAGGCCGCGCTCCGCCCGCCGTCGGGCGTCCGCGCCAGCTCCTCCCGGTAGCGACTGATGAGGAAGATCGTGTAGTCGGTGCCGACCCCGAAGACGAGGACGACCACGAACGACTCGATCAGCGTGCTGACCTTGACGCCGGCCTCGGCGACCCAGCCGAGGAGGCCGCGCGAGACGAGGAAGGCGGCCCCGATCGTGAGGAGCGGGACGAGGGCCGCCAGGGGGGCCCGGTAGATGGCCAGCAGGATGAGGACGACGAGGAGGATCGTCACGATCGTCGTGCGGTCGGTGCCCTCCAGGATGGAGGCGACGTAGTCGGCGCCGATCCCGGCCGAGCCGGTGACGTGGACCGCGAGCCCGGCGGGCGCGGTCGAGGCAGCATGGTCGCGGATCCCGGCGACCGCGTCGTTCGCGCCCAGCTGGAAGGCGACGACGTCGAGGCGCACGGAGGCCAGCTCCGTCGTCCCGTCCTCGCTCCGCATCTCGGGGGCGCGCTGCGGGTTGGTGACCACGGTCGACACGCCGATGACGTGGTCGCGGACCGCCGCGGGCGTCGCGGGATCCGTCAGCCACGCGGCGAACGCGTCGCGGTAGGCGGCGTCAGCGGCGGTGAGGCCGCCCTCGCGATAGAAGGCGAGGGTGGCCGTGGCGGCCGCCGCGTCCTGCGGGAAGGCCGCGGCCCCGATCCCGCGCGCCTCGACCGACTCCACGTCGGCGGGCAGGAAGCTGGTCTCGTCCGCCGACCCGACCCGCGAGAGCGACGGGGCGAGCACGACGCAGGCGGCCGCGATGACGATCCAGGCGGCGATGACGAGCAGCGGGGCGCGAACCACCGCCCGGCCGATCCGGTCGAACATCGCCGGGAGCGTGCACGGCGGGGCGTCGTGCGGCCAAGGGCCGCCGGTCACGGATCGGGCCGCCGGACGGACGGGATCCGTCCGACACTGAACCGGGGGTGCGACCGGGCCGTACGCTCCGGCGATGACGAGTCGCATGGGCTTCGCGGGCTCGCGGGCCCGGACGTCGCTGATCGCCCGGCGGCCGGCCTTCGTCGCCGGGCTGCTCGCTGCCGGGCTGGCGATCGGGGCGGCGGGCTGCGCCTCGCCGCCCTCTGCGAGCTCCCCTCCGCGCGAGCCGGACGCCCGGACGGTCGCGGCCGCGATCACCGAGGACGGCCTCCGGGCCCGCCTCGCGGCGCTCGTCGCGGTGACGGAGGGCTCCGACCGGTACCGCGCGGTCGGCAGCGCCGGCTACGATCGGGCGGCCGCCCTCGTCGAGCGGGAGCTCCGGGCCGCCGGCTGGACCGTGACCACGGACGCCTACGAGGCCGCGTCCTTCGTGGACGAGGGGGGCTCGACCCTCGAGGTCGGCGGCCGGACCTTCGGGGCCGGCGATCTCCGGCCGCTGATCTTCGCCCCGCCCGGCGACGTCGCCGGGCCGATCGTGCCGATCGAATGGGACCCGGCCGCCCCCGACGGGACCGGCAGGGGCTGCGCCACCGCCCACTACGGCGACCTTCCCGCCGGCGCGATCGTCGTCGTGCGGCGGGGCGACTGCCTGCGCCGCGAGCAGGTGATCGCGGCGCAGCAGGCCGGGGCCGCCGCGTTCATCGCCGTCTACCCGTCCTCCCCGCCGGGCATCGTCTACCGCCCGACGCTCGTCGAGCCCCGCCTCATGGAGATCCCGGCGGTGGCCGTCTCGCAGGAAGCGGCGGACGCGCTCGTCGCCGCGGCGCGCGCCGGGGCCGCGGCGCACCTCGTGACGCATGCCCGGACGACCTCAGCCCCGACGCGCTCGATCCTCGCCGAGCTCCCGGGCAGCGAGCCCGGCCTGGTGATCATGCTCGGGGCGCACGTGGACTCGGTGATCGACGGGCCGGGCATCAATGACGACGGCTCCGGCGTCGCCGCCCTCCTGGAGATCGCGCAGGCGCTCGGCGGGACGCGCCCGCGGGCCACCATCCGGCTGGCCTTCTGGAGCGGCGAAGAGATGGGCCTCCACGGCTCGTTCCGCTACGCCTCGGCGCTGTCGACCGGGGAGGCGCGGGCCATCCTCGTCTACGCCAACGTGGACATGATCGCCTCGCCCAACGGGTTCGCCGGGGTCTACGACGAGCCGGGCGCCCCGGCGGGCTCGGCGGCCGCGAGCGCCCTGCTGACCGCGGCCGTCGAGCGGGCGGGGGCCACGCCCGTCGGCGTCGACGTGGGAGGCAGCGCCGACCACTACGGGTTCGCGCAGGCCGGCGTGGCCACGGCCGGCGTCTACTCCGGGGCCTCGGAGCCGGTCTCCGCCGAGCAGGCGACCGCGTCCGGCGCCGTCGCTGGCCGGCCCGCGGACGCCTGCTACCACCAGCCCTGCGACGGGCTTGCGAACGTGAACCTGCCCCTCGCCCGGGCCCTCGCGGCCGGTCTCGCCGACTTCACCGTCCGGGTGGCGAACAACCCCGCGCTGCTGGACCACTGACCGCGCCGCCGCCCTGCCGTGGCGCGCGACCGCCCTCTGCTACGCTTCGGCCTCCAGCCGACCGACCACCCGGAGCCGCAGCACCGTGCCCGATCATCGCCCCGGGGCGCCCGCATCGCCCCCCCGCACCCTCGTCGAGAAGATCTGGGACGACCACGTCGTCGCCGAGGACCCGGGCGCCCCGGCCGTCCTCGCGATCGACCTCCACCTGGTCCACGAGGTCACCAGCCCCCAGGCGTTCACCGGCCTCCGGGCCCGCGGCATCGGCGTCCGCCGCCCCGAGCGGACCGTCGCCACGGCCGACCACTCCACGCCCACCACCCCCCGCGGCCTGCCGATCATCGACGCGATGGCCGCCGCCCAGGTCAGGCAGCTGGAGGCCAACTGCGCCGAGTTCGGGATCCCGATCCACGCCTACGGCTCCGCCACCCAGGGGATCGTCCACGTCATCGGCCCCGAGCTCGGCCTCACCCAGCCGGGGATGACCATCGTCTGCGGCGACAGCCACACGGCGACCCACGGCGCCTTCGGGGCCCTCGCCTTCGGGATCGGGACGAGCGAGGTCGAGATGGTCCTCGCCACCCAGACCCTCCTCCAGCGGCGGCCGAAGACGTACGAGGTCCGGGTCGACGGGCGGCTGCGCCCGGGGGTCGGCGCGAAGGACGTCATCCTCGCCCTCATCGCCCGGATCGGGATCGGCGGCGGGACGGGCCACGTCTTCGAGTACCGCGGCGAGGCGATCCGGGCGCTCTCGATGGAGCAGCGGATGACGATCTGCAACATGAGCATCGAGGGCGGGGCCCGGGCGGGTCTCGTCGCCCCCGATGACACGACCTTCGACTACATCCACGGCCGGCGGCACGCCCCGCAGGGCCCGGCCTGGGACGCCGCGGTCGCCCGCTGGCGGGCGCTTCCCACTGACGACGGCGCCGCCTTCGACACCTCGATCTCGCTCGACGCGCACGCGCTCGAGCCGATGATCACCTGGGGCACCAACCCGGGCATGGGGATCCCCATCTCCGGCCGCGTCCCCCGCCCGGAGGACGCCGCCGACCCGTCCGCACGCCGGGCGCTCGAGCGGGCCCTCGCCTACATGGGCCTGCAGCCCGGGCAGCCGATCGCCGGCCAGCCGGTCGAGGTCGTGTTCATCGGCAGCTGCACGAACTCCCGGATCAGCGACCTCCGCCAGGCTGCGGCCGCCCTGAAGGGGCGTCACGCGGCCGCCGGAGTGCGCCTCATGGTCGTCCCCGGCAGCCAGCAGGTGAAAGCCCAGGCCGAGCGCGAGGGCCTTCACGAGATCTTTCGCGCCGCCGGCGCCGAGTGGCGCGAGTCCGGCTGCTCGATGTGCATCGCGATGAACGGCGACCAGCTCGCGCCCGGCCAGTACGCCGTGAGCACGAGCAACCGCAACTTCGAGGGGCGCCAGGGGAAGGGCGGGCGGACGCTCCTGGCGTCGCCGCTGACGGCCGCCGCGAGCGCGATCGCGGGCGTCGTGACGGACCCCCGCACGCTGCCCGGCATCGAGGAGCCGGCGACCGTCGGCGGGGGGTACTGAGCCGTGGCCGAGCCGTTCCGCCAGCTCACCAGCGCCGTCGTCCCGCTGCCGGCGGAGAACGTCGACACCGACCAGGTGGTCCCCGCCCGCTACCTGAAGATCATTGACAAGGCGGACTTGGCCGACGCTCTCTTCCACGACTGGCGCTTCACCGACGACGGCGCCCTGGTGGACCCGCCGTTCGTCCTCGACCGACCCGGGATGGCGGGCCGGAGCATCCTCCTCGCGGGCGACAACTTCGGGACCGGCTCGTCGCGCGAGCACGCGCCCTGGGCGCTCACCGCGTGGGGGATCCGGGCCGTCCTCTCGACGAGCTTCGCCGACATCTTCCGCTCCAACGCCCTCAAGAACGGCGTCCTGCCGATCGTCGTGGACCCAGCGACGCACGCCCGCCTGTTCGCCCTGGTCGAGGCCGACGCGGACGCCCGCCTGACGGTCGACCTGGCCGAGCAGGGCGTCCTGCTCCCCGACGGGACGACGATCGACTTCGAGATCGACCCGTTCGCCAAGCGGATGCTCCTCGCCGGGACGGACGAGATCGGCTACGTCCTCGCCCAGCTGCCGGCCATCGAGGCCTGGGAGGCCGGCCACCCGGCCCGGGTCGACACCCGCCTGGGGACGGCGCTCGCCGCGAGCTGACAGGGCCGCCAGCCTTCGCGCGGGCCGGGGGTCCATCTTCGGGCCGTCCGCATCGTGCGCCCGCGCCGGCGCCGGCGCACGATTCGCCCGTGATCGACCCCAGGCCGCCGATCGCGCAGGTCGCCACGATCCGCGCGGAGCGAGCCGGCGATCCAGCCGACGTCGTCGCCGCGCGGGCCGTGCAGACCGCCGCGTTCCCCACCGACGACGAGGCGCGGCTGCTGGACGCCCTCCGGGCGTCGGGCGACTACGAGCCGGCGCGCTCGCTCCTCGCCGAGGTCGGGGACCTGGTTGTCGGCCACTGCCTGCTCACGGCGACGACGCTGGAACGCCCGGACGGCACCCGCGTCGTCGGCCGCGTGGTGGCGCTCGGCCCGATCGCCGTCAGGCCCGAATGGCACGGCCGCGGGATCGGCACGCACCTCATGTGCACGGCCCTGCGGCAGTGCTGGCGCGACGGCGCCGCGGCCGTCGTCCTCGTCGGCCATCCGGCCTTCTATGTCCGCTTCGGCTTTGGGCCCGCCCGCGCCCAGGGGCTGCTGCCGCCGGGTCCCTGGCGCGACGAGGTCTGGCTCGCGGTTCGCCTCTCGGCATGGACGCCCGCCGACGTCGGCATCGTGCACTTCGCCCGGCCGTTCCTCGAGATGGACGGCTAGCGGGCCGGGCCCGACGTCCCCGGGTCCCGCGCCGCACGTGCTGGCGGACCGGCGAGTGCCTACAGCAGCGCGGGGCGCTCGAACGCCTTCCCGAGGACGTGCTCGTCCAGGAAGGCCAGGACCGTCGCGTACCAGAGCCGGGCGTTCTGCGGCTTCAGGATCCAGTGGTTCTCGTCCGGGTAGTACAGGAACTTCGCCGGGACGCCGTGGCGCCGCAGGTCGGTCCAGAGGCGGAGCGCCTCGCTGACCGGGACGCGGAAGTCCTGCTCGCCGTGGATGACCAGCATGGGAGTCCGGATCTTCGCCAGGTGCTCGAAGGGCGACTGGCGGGTGTATCGCTCGGGCTCGCGGTATGGGTCGCCCATCTCGCGCTCCCAGGACGCGCCCGTGTCCGTCGTCCCGTGGAAGCCGCGCAGCTCCCAGAGGCTGGCGTGGGTGACGATCGCCCGGTAGCGGTCGGTCTGCCCCGCGACCCAGTTCGCCATGTAGCCGCCGTACGAGCCGCCCATGAGCGCGGTCCGGGTGCGGTCGAGGTCGGTCCGCCCGGCGAGGGCGGCGTCGACGGCCGACGTCACGTCCTCGTACGGCGTCCCGCCCCAGTCGTTCCAGCCGCGGGCGATCTTCGCCTGGCCGTAGCCGGTGGAGAGCGCCGGGTCCGGCATGAGCACGGCGTAGCCGCGGGCCGCGAGAAGGTGCGGGTTCCAGCGCCAGTGCCAGCTGCTCCACGAGCCGAGCGGGCCGCCGTGGACCCAGGCGACGAGCGGCGCCGGCGCCCCGGCCGAGGCGCCGGCGGGCCGGACGAGCCAGCTCCCCGTCGTGGTCCCGTCGGCCGCGCGCGCGGTCAGCCGCTCGACGACGCCCGGGGGAACGATCCCGCCCTCGTCGATCCCGTTCGGCAGGGTCTCGGCCACCTGGTCCGCCTTCCGTGCGTCCAGGCGAACGATGCGTGGCGGCGAACCGATGGTGGAGCGGAGGGCGTACAGCGCGCTCCCGTCGGGCGTCGGGCAGAGGTCCGCGAAGGCCCCTTCCGAGCTCAGGCGGGTGACGCGGCCATCCTCGACCTCGACCCGGTAGGCCGCGTGGTGGCCGTCGTCGTCGGCGGTGAAGAAGACGGCCGAGCCGTCCGGCGACCAGGTCGGATGCTCGGGCCAGCGGTCGAGGTTGGGCGCGAGCGTGCGCTGCTCGCCCGTCGCAAGGTCGACGAGGACGATGCTCGTGGCCGTGGCCTCGTCGGGGCTCCCGAACGTGGCTCGCGTCGCCGCCACGGCGCGCCCGTCCGGCGAGATGGCGGGGTCCTCGTACCAGGCGTCGCCGGGGGTGAGGACGCGGGCCTCGCCCGACGCCAGGTCGAAGGCGACCAGGTCCTCGTGGATGTCCGGGAGCGCGCTCGGGTCATTGCGGGCGGTGATGAGCGTCCGCCCGTCCGCGCTCAGCGCCAGGCCGGTCTCCTCGAAGGTCAGCGTCCCCACCTCGGGCTGCACGTCCCGGGGCGCGGGCAGCGGAGCCTCCGGGTCCGCGCCGAGCGTCGCGGCGAACAGGCGCCGTCGGCGCGGGGCGAGCCAGTGGTCCCAGTGACGGATCGGGTAGTCGCCGTCGAAGAGCAGGGCGCCGACGCCCGCCTCCTTGCGGGCCTTGCCGCGCTCCTCGTCGGCGGCAAAGTCGGCAGCGCCCGGGAACACGCGGGCGCCGAACGCGACGACCGCGGCGTGGCGAGCCACCGCGAGGCCGTCAACCCCGCCCTCCGGCGCGGCGAGAAGGCGAGCCTCGCCGCCGTCAGGCGGCAGCATCCACAGGGCGTTCACCTTCCGGTCCGGGTCCGGCTTCGCGTCGGGATCGGGCCGGCACGAGGTGAAGAGCAGGGAGCCGTCGGGGAGGAACTCCGCGCCGCCGGCCTCGCCGGCGGCCGAGCGGGTGAGCCGGCGCGGCGGCAACGCGCCCGCGGGATCCACCTGCCACAGCGCCGAGCGCATCTTCGTGCCCTCCGGGTCGGGGCCGCCCACGGCGACGACGAGGCGGCGCCCGTCGGGCGAGAGGCGGAGGCTTGAGAGCCGCGGCAGCCCCAGGAAGCGGTCGAAGTCGAACTCGGTCATCGGTGTCCCTCTCCCCCCGTGGTCGAGCCGCCGGCCGGGGCCGGCACCGCGTGCGCGCGGCGCCTGACGGATCGGGCGACGCGGCCATGGTGCCGGAATGGGGCCGGTCGCGCACGACACGGGCGCATGGGGCGCACGGCCGCCCGGCCACACGCGCCGCTCCCGGCTCGCCGGGCCCCCCGGCCTCTGGGACAATGGGCTCCGGCCTGCCCCGGGCGGGATCGCGCGGCTCAACCGGCGGTCCTCCGGCCCGGGACCGGGACGACGGAGTCTGTCGATGAGCCACGGGACCAACGGGACGATCCTGCGGGTCGATCTCACCGCCGGGTCGATCTCCACCGACTCCTTCGACGAGGACTTCTACCGTCGGTACCCCGGCGGGAAGGCGCTCGCGGCGTACCACCTCCTGCGCGAGCTCCGGCCGGGCGCCGATCCGCTGGGCCCGGAGAACCTCCTGGTCCTGGCGACGGGCCTGCTCACCGGTGCCCCCATCTCGACCGCGACGCGCTTCAACGCCATCGCCCGCTCGCCCCTGACCGGCGGGTTCGGCGAATCGGAGGCCGGCGGCTACTGGGGACCCGAGCTCAAGATGGCCGGCCTCGACGCGATCGTCGTCAGCGGCCGGTCGCCCGATCCCGTCTACCTCTCGGTGAAGGACGGCGCGGCCGAGATCCGCGACGCGCGCCACCTCTGGGGGCAGGACCCGCCGGCGGTCCAGGCCGCGATCCGCGAGGAGCTCGGCGACCGCCTCGTCCGCGTCCTGCAGATCGGGCGCGCCGGGGAGAACCTGGTGCGCTACGCGATGCTGATGAACGAGCTCCGCCACTACAACGGGCGGACCGGCATGGGCGCCGTCATGGGCTCGAAGAACCTCCGCGCCGTGGCCGTGCGCGGCAGCCGCCGCTACGCGCGACCTGGCCCACGACCCGGCGCGCTGGCCGAGCTCGGCCGGCGCCTGGCGAAGCAGGTCCCCGAGCACCCCCAGAGCTGGGACCTGCGCACGAAGGGCACGCCGGGACTGACCGACGCCATGAACGCCGGCGGGATCCTGCCCACCCGCAACTTCCGGCAGGGCTCCTTCGAGCGCGTGGACGAGATCAACTTTGCGGCCTACCTGGAGCTGCGCAGCGGGACCCGGTCCTGCTACGCCTGCGCCGTGCGCTGCAAGCCGGAGATGGCGTTCAGCGACCGCCACACCGTCACCGACACGTACGACGGGCCCGAGTACGAGGCCGTGGCCGGCTTCGGGTCCGACTGCGCGATCGGCGACCTCCAGGCCGTCGCCCGGGCCAACGAGATGTGCAACGAGCTGGGCCTCGACGTCATCTCCACGGCGGGGACGATCGCCTTCGCCATGGAGTGCTTCGAGCACGGGCTCATCGGCCGGGCGACACCGACGGCCTCGAGCTGCGCTTCGGGAACGCCGAGGCGCTGCTGGAGCTCGTCGCCTCGCATCGCCGACCGCAGCGGGTTCGGCGAGCTGCTGGCCCAGGGCTCGCGGCGGGCGGCCGAGGCGATCGGGGGCGACGCCCCGGCCTTCGCGATGCACGTGAAGGGCCAGGAGCTGCCGATGCACGAGCCCCGCGGCAAGGTGGGGGTGGGGCTGGGCTACGCCACGAACGAGGCCGGTGCCGATCACCTCGTCGGCTTCCACGACCCGCTCTTCGTCAAGGCCGACTCGGGGCCGTTCCGGTCGGTCGCCGCCCTCGGCATCAGCGAGCCGACCGGGGCGCTCGACCTCGGCGAGAAGAAGGTCCGGATCTGGCACACGAGCGAGCGCTGGAACAGCGCCGAGAAGGTCCTCGGCCTCTGCTTCTTCGGCCCCGTCCCGCGCTCGCTGATCCAGGTCGCCGACGTGCTGGAGGCCGTGCGCGCCGCGACGGGCTGGGAGGTGACGGCCGAGGAGCTGCTGGAGGTCGGCGAGCGGGCCGTCGATCATGGCCCGCGTCTTCAACGTGCGCGAGGGCTTCACCCGGGCCGACGATCGGCTCCCGGACCGGCTCTTCACCCCGCTCGAGAACGGCGCGCTGGCGGGCACGGCGATCGCCCGGGGCGACTTCGAGGACGCCCTGACGAACCTCTACCTGCTCAAGGGCTGGGATCCCGCCACCGGCGCGCCGACGGAGGCTCGCCTGCGGGCGCTGGGGCTCGAGTGGACGATCGCCGGGGCGCCCGCGTGATGGAGGTCCACCTCGGCGGTCACCTCGCCTTCTTCGACCGCGAGAAGCGGTCGCGCTTCGAGGTGCACCTGGAGGCCGAGACGGCGCTCCTCGACCTGCTCCGGCAGCTGGGCGTGCCGGAGGCGGAGGTCGCCATCGCTTCCGTGAACCGCACCGTCGTCCCGCTCGCGGAGGCTCGCGTGAGCGACACCGACCGCCTCGACCTCTACCCACCGACGAGCGGCGGGGCGTAGGCCGTTCGACTCGGAGGCCTGCGCCCGCCGACGAGCGGCGCGCCCCGGCCGTTGTCGCCTACGCCGTCCCGAGCTCCCAGACGACCACCTCGGCCCCGGCTGGGAGCGAGACGGGGACGAAGGCCAGCCCGTTGGCCGCCGCGAGCGACCAGAGCATGTACGAATCCTGCCCGCCCGAGGAGCGGGCGAGGAGCCCGTCGGGCAGGTCGGGGTCCGCCTCGAGGACGACGCGGGCGACCGTCAGCCGGCCGGCCGACCCCTCCAGCGGCTCGACGAGGCGGGCCCGCCGGACCGGGCGGTCGAAGAGCCGGGCGTGGCCGGCGAGGGCGCGGAGCATGGGTCGCACGAACAGCTCGAACGTGACGAAGACGCTCACGGGGTTCCCGGGCAGCCCGAAGAGCGCGACATCGCGGCCGCCCGAGCGGGCCCGGGCGAAGGCGAAGGGGCGCCCGGGCTTGATCGCCACCCGCCAGAGGGCCATCGTCCCCAGCGTCGAGAAGGCGGTCCTCACGTGGTCGTGCGTCCCCACGGAGACGCCGCCACTGAGCACCACGACGTCGGCCCACGACACCGCCTCCTCGAGGAGCCCGAGCAGGTCCGGGAGAGTGTCGGGGGCGATCCCCAGCCGGCGCACGTCCGCCCCGGCGGCCCGCGCCTGGGCCGCCAGCGCCGGGCCGTTGCTGTCGTGGATCTGGGCCGGGCCGAGCGGCCTGCCGATGGGGACCAGCTCGTCGCCGGTTGAGACGACCGCCACGCGCGGCCGCCGGTGGACCGCGACCGCCGCGATCCCCGTGGCGCCGAGCAGGGCGACGGCCGCCGGGCCGATCGCGCTCCCGCCCGGGAGGAGCACCGCCCCGGCGCGGACGTCGCTGCCCGCGCGGCGGATGTTGTCGCCCGCGCGCTGCGCCACCCGGATGGCGACCTCGCCGGGGAGCACAGCCTGCCCGGGCGCGGCATCGGTGTCTTCGACCGGCACCACGGTGTCCGCGCCCGCGGGAAGCACGGCGCCCGTCATGATCCGCAGCGCCGCGCCCGGCTCGAGGGGCACGGCCGCCGGCCCGCCGGCGGGAATCTCGCCGAGGACGCGCAGGACCACCGGCGTGCCCGCGCTCGCCGCGGCCACGTCCGCGCTCCGCACCGCGAACCCGTCCATGGCGCTGTTGTCCCACGGCGGGAGCGTCAGCGCCGACGACACCGGCCGCGCCAGGACCCGGCCGACGGCGTGCTCGAGACCGACAGCCTCGACCTCGAGCGGCGCCACGCCGTCGAGGACGCGTCCCTGCGCCTCCTCGAGGGGGATGAGCGGGGGCAGGCCGGCGGTGGTCATCAGCGGACCGCGTCGCGCCGGGTCGCGGCCGGGGCCGGGGCGGGGATCCCTCCGCGCGCCTGGCGCACCCAGCCGAGGAACGTCCCGGTCCGCTCCGCGATGGCGGCCCGGTCGCGCGACGCGACGAGGGCGTCGGGGTACAGGTGCCCGCCGACCCCGAGCGCCGCGGCGCCAGCGGCGAACCAGGCGTTCGTGGCGTCCTCCGTCGCGAGGACATTCGTTGGCATCACCTTCGAGCCCGGGCTCGGCCCCAGGAGGCCACGGATGAAGGCCGGCCCGTCGTAGGCTGCTGCGGGGAAGAGCTTGACGATCTCGCAGCCGAGCTCCTCGGCCGCGGCGATCTCCGTCGCCGTCCCGCAGCCCGGGATGTAGACCACCCGCCGCCGGTTGCAGAGGCGGGCGACCTCCTCGCTGAACGACTGGCCGACGACGAAGCGGGCGCCCGCGGCGATGAACAGGGCGGCCGTCGGCGCGTCGATGATCGTGCCGGCGCCCAGGATCACGCTCGGCAGCTCGGCCGCGACCCGGCGCGACAGGGTGACGAACGTCGCGTGGGCGAAGTCGCCCCGGTTCGTGAACTCGACGACGCGGGCGCCGCCCGCGGCGCACCCGGCGACCATGTCGAAGGCGGTCTCGGGATCGGGCGCCGCGAACGTGGGGACGGCGCCGCTCTCGAGGATCGCGCGAAGGACCGTGAGGCGATCAGGGGCGGGCATCGGCGGGCGGCTCCTCGGCGATCGGTGGGGCAATGGGCGGGGTGGCGCGATCGGGGGTGGGCTGGTGCGCGGGTTCGCGCCGGCGCGCGACCCAGGCCATGGTGCCGGAATCTGGGCCGTCCCGCACAATCGCCGCGATGGACCTCTTCCCGATCAACACGGTCGACATCATCGTCCTGGTCCTGGCGATCGTGGCGGCGGTGGCCGGCTTCCGGTCCGGCGCGATCCCCCAGGTCCTGGGGCTGGCCGCCGCCGGCGCCGCGATCGCCCTCATCGTGACGTTCGCGCCGCAGCTGACCGGGGCGCTGGCCACGGTGGAGCAGCCGGCCCGCGCCTTCGTGGCGATCGGGGGCGCATTCCTGGTCGTGGCGATGGCCCAGGCGATCGGCTCGACCGTCGGGGCCATGGTCCGCAGCCGGCTCCTGGGTGCCGTCGGTGGCGGGGTCGACGGCGCCCTCGGGGCCGTGCTCGGGGCGGCCCAGGTGGTCCTCGTGACCTGGCTGGTGGGCGGCCTCCTCGCGACCAGCTCCGTGCCCGTTCTGGCCGGCGCCGCCGGGCGCTCGATCGCCGTCCGCTGGCTCCTCGACATCCTCCCGCCGCCCGGCGACGTGATCGGCGAGGTCGGCGCAGTCCTGGACGAGAGCGGCCTGCCCCGGGTCTTCTCCGGGCTGGAGCCGCTGCCGGGCGCCCCGATCGACCTCCCCGCCGCGGCCGAGGTCGGCGTGATCGCGGCCCGGGCCCTGGGGAGCACGGTGCGCGTCGAGGCGCAGGGCTGCGGGGCCTCCTTCACGGGCGCGGCCTTCTCGGTCGCGGACGGCTACTTCGTCACGAACGCCCACGTCGTGGCCGGGGCCGAGCGGGTCACGCTCCGCGGCGCGACGGGCACGACGCGGGGGACGGTCGTCCTCTTCGACCCGGACCTCGACATTGCCGTCGTGCGCGCCGCCCTCCACCTGCCCGCGCTCGCCCTCGCGACGCGGGCGCCCGAGCGCGGCGCCGTCGGGGCCGCGCTGGGCTATCCCCACGGCGCCGGCCTCACCGTGCTCCCGGCCGCGGTCACGGCCCGGGTCCGGGCGCGGGGCCGCGACATCTACGGCGCGGCCCCGGTGGTCCGCGACGTCCTGGAGCTCCGCGCGGAGGTCGAGCCGGGCGACAGCGGCGGCCCGCTCGTCCTCCCCGACGGGACGGTGGGCGGCATCGTCTTCGCCGAATCCCGGACCGACGCCACCGTCGGCTATGCCCTGGACCCGGCGGCCGTCGCAGTGGCGATCATGCCCGGCCTCGCGGAGACCCACGCGACCGACACGGGGCCCTGCATCCGGTAGGGGCGGGCGGGCCCGAGCGCGGCCGGCGCGCCCGCCGCCGCGTGCCGCCCCCCCGCCGCGGCCTGCCGACCGCCGCCGCGTGCCCCCGGGCAGCGTTCCGTACACTTCGCCACGCCGCCCACGTCGCGCCGCCCGACCCGAGGACTCCCACGATGCCCGACCGCACCCTCCCCTACGGCCAGCCGAGCCACCCGGCCAAGCGCCACTCGGCGCGCATCACCGACGGGCCCGACCGCGCGCCCGCGCGGGCGATGCTCAAGGCCATCGGCTTCACCGACGAGGACCTCGCCCGGCCGATCATCGGCGTGGCCACGTCGTGGATCGAGACGATGCCCTGCAACTTCAACCAGCGCCGCCTCGCCGAGTCCGTCAAGGAGGGGATCCGGGCGGCCGGGGGGACCCCCATGGAGTTCGGGACGATCGCCGTCAGCGACGGGGTCAGCATGGGCACGGAGGGCATGAAGGCCTCGCTCGTCTCGCGCGAGGTCATCGCCGACTCGATCGAGACCGTCGCCCGCGGCCACCTCTTCGACGGCCTCGTCTGCCTGGTCGGCTGCGACAAGACGATCCCCGGGGCGGCGATGGCGCTCGCCCGCATGGACCTCCCCGGGCTTGTCCTCTACAACGGCACGATCTACCCCGGCGTCTACAAGGGGAGGAACGCCGACATCGTCACGGTGTTCGAGGCGGTCGGCGCCTACCGGGCGGGCACGATCACCCTCGAGGAGCTGTACGAGATCGAGAGCGCCTCGTGCCCCGGCGCCGGCGCCTGCGGCGGCCAGTACACGGCCAACACGATGAGCACCGTCATGGAGTTCATCGGGCTCTCTCCGGCCGGCCTCAACGGGATCCCGGCCGAGGACCCGGCCAAGGACGAGGCGGCGCGCCGCTGCGGCGAGCTGGTCATGGACCTCGTGACCCGCGACGTGCGACCCTCGGCGATGCTCGACCGGCGGGCCCTCGAGAACGGGATCGCCGCGGTCGCGGCGACCGGGGGCTCGACGAACGGCGTGCTCCATCTCCTGGCGCTCGCCCGCGAGGCCGGGATCCCCCTCGAGCTCGACGACTTCAGCCGCATCGCCGACGCGACCCCGATCGTCGCCGACCTCAAGCCGGGCGGCCGCTACTCCGCGTCCGAGATGCACGAGGCCGGCGGGGTCGCCCTCGTCATGCGCGAGCTGCTGAAGCGCGACCTGCTCCACGGCGACGCGCCGACCATCGACGGGCGGACGATCGCCGAGATCGCAGCCGCCGTGGTCGAGACTCTCGGCCAGCGGGTCGTGGTGCCGATCGAGACGCCCCTCAAGGCGAGCGGCGGCCTGACGATCCTCCGAGGCACGCTGGCGCCGGAAGGCTGCGTCATCAAGCTGGCGGGCCACGAGCGGCGCCACCACCGCGGGCCGGCCCGCGTCTTCGACTCGGAGAACGCCTGCTTCGAGGCCGTGACGGCGGGCTCCATCGCCCAAGGCGACGTCATCGTCATCCGCTACGAAGGCCCGGTCGGCGGCCCGGGGATGCAGGAGATGCTCTCGGTGACCGCGGCGCTCGTCGGGGAGGGGCTCGGCGAGCACGTCGCACTCCTCACCGACGGCCGCTTCAGCGGCGGCACCCACGGCCTGATGATCGGGCACGTCGCGCCGGAGGCGGCCCTCGGCGGGCCGATCGCCTTCGTCGCCGACGGCGACGAGATCGAGATCGACGTCGACCGCAAGGCCCTCGACCTGCACGTGGCGGAGGACGTCCTGGCCGCCCGGCGCGCCGCCTGGTCGCCGCCGGCGCCGCGCTACCCGGGCGGCGTCTTCGCCAAGTACGCGGCGCTCGTCTCGTCGGCGTCCGACGGGGCGATCACCACCGGCGCCCGGATGCGGGCGGGCCTCCCGAACGCATGAGCGCCGCCGCCACGGGTCCGCGGATCGCCCCCCGGGCGCGGCGGCCCGCTTCGGGTGGGCGGCAGCCGGGGCTCCTGGGCTTCCGGATCGCCGCCTCCGCCTCGGCCGGGATCGACTGGACCCGGCTCGACGAGACGTGGGCGCTCGCGGGAGAGCTCGGCGCCTTCGACGCCGGCTGGCTGAGCGACCACCTGTCCGACGCTGCCCGCGAGCAGGGCGGCCCGTCGCTCGAGGCGCTGACCGCGGCCGCGGCCCTCGCCCACCGCGTGCCGGGACGGTGGATCGGGATCGCCGTCCTGGCGAGCACCTTCCGCCACCCGTCGCTCGTGGCGAAAGCGGCCACGGTCCTCGACAACGCCACCGGGGGCCGATTCATCCTCGGCATGGGGGCGGGCTGGCACGAAGGCGAGCACCGGGCGTTCGGCATCCCCCTGCCCCCGATCGAGGAGCGGTTCGACCGGTTCGAGAGCAGCGTCCGGGCGGTCGCGGCCCTGCTCTCGGACGAGGCGCGCACGTCGCCGGGGGTCACCGTTGACGATCACTGGTACCCGCTCCGCGGCGCCACGAACGAGCCGCCCCCAACCCGGCCCGGCGGCCCGCCCATCTGGCTGGGCGGCCAGCGGCGGCGGGGCATCGCCCTGGCGGTCCGCTTCGCCGACGGCTGGCCGATGCCGGGGAACCGGCCCGGCGACGTCCCCTACTTCGCGGAGAAGCGCGACGAGATCCGGCGGGCGCTCGAGGCGGCGGGCCGCGACCCCGAGGCGTTCACCTTCGCCGCCCAGCTGAGCTGCGGGACGACGGCGGCGGATCGGCGCGAGGCCCTTGCGGTCGCGAGGGCGTTCGTGCGCGCCGGCGCCGGTCACCTGATCCTCGGCCTGCCGGCAAGCGTCGCCCCGGCGGGCCTCGCGGCGGTCGCCCGCGAGGTCGCGGAACCCCTGGCCGAGGCGGCCGCGATCCGGCCATGACCGACGAGACCGCGCCCGAGACGGCCCCCGACGCGACCACAGCGGGGACCGCAGCCGTCGTGCCCGCGCTGGACGCGGCCGCCGCCGACGAACCCGTCATCAACGCGCCCAGCGAGCAGCACCCCTGGGCCGAGGCCGGCCGGCCCCGCGGGCTCGACGCCTGGTTCGCCCCCGGCGGCGAGGACGACGCGCCCCCGGAGCGCATCGCCGACGAGCGGCGCATGGGGCGCCTGCTGATCCTGATGATCGCCCTCCTCGTCGGGGTGCCGACGCTCCTGACCCTGATCGCGTTCGTCGCTCAGCTGGCCTCGCTGCGGGCCGGCGGATGAGCGCACCCGCGGGAACCGGCGGTGCGCATGCCCGCGGCCCTCGGCATCGCTCGATCCGTCCATCTGGGCGCGCGCCACGCCGAGCTGATCGCCGGCCTTCGCGACCGCCTGCAGGCCGGATCTCAGAGGATGCCGACGCCCTCGAGGACCAGGATCGCGCCGAAGACCACGAAGGAGCCGGCCGCGAACAGCTTGATCGCGCGCTCCGGGAGCCGCGAGCCGAGGAGCGCCCCCACGCCGATGGCGAGCGCGTCGGCGGCCACCATCCCCGCCGTCGAGCCCAGCCACGTCCCGATCGGCTCCTCGGTGGTCGCGAGGGTGACCGTCGCCAGCATCGTCTTGTCGCCCAGCTCGGCCAGGAAGAAGGCCGTCCCGATCGTGAGGATCGCCCAGCGCGCCGAGCGGGCGACCCTCGACTGCTCGCGCTCGCCGAGGTGGTCGCCGCGCAGCGTCCAGGCGGCGAAGACGAAGAAGGCGAGGCCGGCGACGACCTTGATGACGCTCGTCGGGAGCGCGAGCGCGGCGGCTGACCCGAGCAGGACCGAGAACGCGTGCACGATGAGAGTGGCGATCGTCACCGCGACGAGCACGGTCCAGGCCCGGTAGCGCGCCGCGAAGGCGAGGGCCATGAGCTGGCTCTTGTCGCCAAGCTCGGCGAGCATGACGATGCCGAAGCTCAGCCAGAACGCGTCCACGAATAGTCTCCGGTCCCGGGGCGCCGGGCGGGGTGCGACCTCGACCCGGCACCGGGGGGTGCTGGTCGAAGGTCTCGTCCGCCCGCGAGGGGCCCGGCGACCGGGCGCCGAGGCGCCAGCATGTCGATCGGCCGGAGAGGGACTACTCCCCTTCGCGTGGAGTGTGGGGCCGCGTGCCCCTCCGCGTCAAACCGCCCCTAGAGCGGCCGCTGCTTGATCAGGCGGCCGCGCCGGGAGACGGCCCGGGTCGCGAGGGCGGCAACGCCCATCGCCACGATGGCCCGCTCGGCCTGGGGGAGGGGCCGTACCACGGCCAGGAACTGATCGGCCCGGGCCCGGTCGATGACCCCGAGGAGCGCCCGGCCGCGCTCGGTGAGCCAGACCGACTTCATCCGGCGGTCGTCCGTCTCCTCGCGTCGCTCGAGCAGCCGGCGCCGGGAGAGGCCGTCCACGAGCCGCGACGTCGCCGACGGGGAGCGGTTCAGGGTGTCGGCCAGGTCGACGATCGTGGTCGTGCCGCCATCGGCGACGGCGTACAGCGCGGCGAGCTGGGTGAAACCGAGGCGGAGCTCCCCGAGCTGGGCGGCGAACCCGATCACGAGCTCCCGCCAGAGGGCCTTCCCGAACGCCACCCGCTCGGACAGCTCGCGCGGGTTCTGGATCCGCGCCCGGGCCGCGGCCACCGGGGCGAGCAGGACGTCGTCGGCCATCGCTTCCAGCGACGCGGTCGTCACCCGGGTCGGGTGCGGCCAGCCCGGGCGGGGGCGGACGGGGTTCGCGGCGCGGGCGGCGCGGTGCGGGCGGGGCTCGGTCACGCGATGAGGCTACCGGGCGGGCCGGAATCGTGCAACGTTGCACGCGTTTCGCGGGAGGCGCGGCGATCTCGCGGTACGCTGCCCCCGACGCCGGTCCGGGCACGCGCGTCCCGCTCGGGCCGGCGTCGCCGAGCGACTCCGCCGCGATGAGGAACCGCGAACCACGATGCCCAGAATCGCCTTCGTCTTCCCCGGCCAGGGCTCGCAGGCCGTCGGCATGGCGCGCGGGATCGCCGCCGTCTCGCCCGCCGCGGCCGCCGTGTTCGCTGAGGCCGACGATGCCCTCGGCGAGCACCTCTCCCGGCTGGCCTGGGAAGGCCCGGTCGACGAGCTTGACCTCACCGTCAACGCCCAGCCCGCCCTCCTCGCCGCCTCCATCGCGTTCCACCGCGCGCTCGGGGAGCGCCGGGCCGCCCTCGGTCGGCCCGCTCTCGCCCCCGCCTTCGCGGCCGGCCATTCGATGGGCCAGTACTCCGCCCTCGTCGCCGCCGGCGTCCTGTCGCTGGCCGACGCGATCCGCCTCGTGCGCGAGCGCGGCCGCCTCATGCAGGCCTCGGGCGAGGGCAGCCCGGGCGCGATGGCCGCCATCATCGGGCTCCCCGACGAGCGCCTGGACGACCTCGTGGCCGCCGGCCTTGCCCACGGGACCTTCGGGATCGCGAACCGCAACTCGCCCGGCCAGGTCGTCGTCTCCGGCGTTCGGCCCGCGGTGGAGGCCGCCGCGGCCGCCGCGAAGGGCATGGGCGCGAAGCGCGCGATCGTCCTCCCGGTCAGCGTGGCCGCCCACTCGCCCCTGATGGCGAGCGCCGCCGCCGGGATGCGGACCGCCCTCGCCGAGGTGACGTTCCGCCAGCCCGCGATCCCCCTGCTGGCCAACGCGGACGCCTCGCCCCTGGCCACCGCCGAGGCCTGCCGCGCCGAGCTCGTCGACCACCTGACGACCGGCGTCGACTGGATCGCCGCCGTCTCCGCCATGCGCGCGGCGGGGGTGAGCCGCTTCGTGGAGGTCGGCCCCGGCCGCGTCCTCTCCGGGCTCATCCGGCGGATCGCCCACGACGCCGAGACCGTCCCGCTCGACGACCCCAGCTCCCCGGGCGGCCTGGCCGACCCGGACGCGACATCGGATGCGTCCCATCCCGCCGGCCAGCCGGCCTGACCACCGCCACCCCGCCATCGACCCCGCGACAGGAGACCATCGCCCCGTGCGCAAGCCCGACTTCACCCGCCGCGTCGCCGTCACCGGCCTCGGCCTCGTCAGCCCGATCGGGTCCGACGTGGACACCGTCTGGGGCAACCTCGTCGACGGCGTCTCCGGCCTCAAGCGGATCACCTACTGGGACCCCGCTCCGTATGACTGCAAGGTCGCCGGCGAGGTCCCCGACTTCGACCCCAACGCCTGGATGAGCTTCAAGGAGGTCCGCCGGACCGACCGCAACGTCGTCCTGGGCGTGGCCGCCGCGAAGAAGGCGCTCTCCCACTCCGGCCTCGAGGTGACCGACGCCAACCGCGACGACATCGGCATCTACTTCGGCTCGGGCGGCGGCGGCGCCAGGCTCCTGATGGACAGCCTCGCGACCTGGGAGACAAAGGGCGCCCGCGCGGTCAGCCCGTTCTTCATCGCCAACATGCTCCCGGACACGGCCTCCGGGCAGATCGCGATCGAGACCGGGATCCGCGGCCCGAACATGTGCATCGTCACGGCCTGCTCCACGGGCACCCACAACATCGGCGAGGCGGCCGAGCTCATCCGGCGCGGCGACGTCGTGGCCGCGATCGCCGGCTCGACGGAGACGCCGCTCCACGAGCTGGTCCACGTGGGCTTCTCCAACATGCGGGGCATGGGCACGCCGCGCGAGGGGGACGTCGAGGAATCGGTCTCCCGGCCCTTCGACATCAGCCGCAACGGCTTCGTCCTGGGCGAAGGCGCCGGCGCCGTCGTCCTCGAGGACCTCGACTACGCGAAGGCGCGCGGGGCGACCGTCTACGCGGAGGTGGTCGGCTTCGGCTCCGCCGCCGACGCCTGGGACCTCATCCAGCCCGTGGAGAAGGGCGACGGCGTCCGCCGGGCGCTCGTCGCGGCGCTCGAGCGCCATGACGTGCGCGCGGAGTGGATCGACATGATCAACCCCCACGGCACGTCCACGCCGCTGGGCGACCTGCGCGAGGCGCAGGCCTTCTGGGCCGTCTTCGGCGAGCGCACGCCGGAGATCAGCATCAGCGCCACGAAGTCGCTCACGGGGCACCTCATGGGGGCCGCCGGGGCCGTCGAGGCGATCTTCACGATCCTGGCGGTCCACAACCAGGCGGTCCCCGGCGTGCCGACCTTCCGGGACCCCGACCCGGAGATCAACCTCAACGTCCCGACGGCCACGGTCCGCCGCGAGATCCGCTACGCCATTTCCGACAACGTCGGCCTCGGCGGCCACAACGGCGCCGTCGTGTTCAAGCGCTACGAGGGCGACTGACCGAACGCGCCCGCCGCTGCCGGCCGAGAGCCGCCTGAGGTCTAGCGGGCCAGCTCGCTCTCGTTGACGGTGAGGCCGCGTTCGGCGAGGGCGTTGAGGAACGCGCGCGGGTCGAATGCGCCTTCGGGCGGATGCACGCCGATCCGTCCACCGCGCGCGACCAAGTCGGCGGCGATCGCCGCGACGGTGCCGGTGATGGCGGAGGAGGCGGAGCGGCCGACCTGCTCCACGGCGAAGTCGTAGACGAGCGTCACGGGCCTCCCGCGGCGGACGCCCTCGACCCTGACCTGCTTGACGTTGGCGCTGCGGTCGGAGGAGCTGATGCCGCGGCTGCCGATGTAGGCGGCCGCGAAGCGGCGCGGTGAGATCGCGACGCCGTCGAGCTCGAAGGGCGCTTCGCGGTCGAAGCCGAGCTCGAGCAGGACCTTGATGCGGCGGCTCTCGTCGGCGGGGTAGCCGACCTTGAAGACGACGTTCTTGACCTCGAGGTAGCGCGGCAGGGTGACCGGTTCGGGATGCGGGACCAGGTGGACGTCCTGCTCGCCGTAGGGTTCGGGAAAGCCGATGGCCTCCTCGTCGGAGAACGACGGACGCTCGACGAGCGTGCCGTTCTCGCAGGCGACGGACGTGCCGGTGCTGGCGTCGAAGCGGGTGACGACGATGCCGGGTGACGTCCAGAGCGGGTGGGTGATGTACGAGTAGATGCGGACGGCGTCGACGGCGTCGAGCTGGTCGGCACCGAGCCGGGCGAGGATGTTCGTGAGGCCTGGTGCTACGCCGCAGCCGGGGACGATGCGGCAACCGGCCCGCTCGGCGAGCTGGTGCCGGTCGAGTTGCTGGAGGGTCTCGGGGTAGTAGGAGCCGAGGTCGACGAGGTGCACGCCCGCGGCGATCGCCGCGTCGGTGACGGGCACGTTGTGGCGCATGTAGGTCGCGTTCAGGACGACCTCGGTGTCGGCGAGCGCAGCGGCGAGCGACGCCGGGTCGTCGACGTCGACGCGGACGACGCGCTCGGGTGCGCCGAGGCGGCGCAGCAGGGCGGTGGCGGCGTCCGGCCGGATGTCGCCGACCGTGACCTCGTGATCGGCGCGTTCGATGAGGTCGGCGACGGCGACTGATCCCATCTCGCCCGATCCTCCGAGGACGAGGATCCTGCTCATGCGCTGGTGCTCCTTGTCGATCGCGGTCCCGGTTGCCCGTCAAGAACTCCCACCCTGCCGCGACGCTCTTGCCTGCACAACTCGTGTCTATGCGTCGAGTCCGGGGTCCTGGAAGACCGGCTCGCCGCCCACCAGCGTGAGCAGGACCTTGGCGTCTCCGAGCGGGCCTGCGTCCGGAGCGAACAGGTCGCGGTCGAGGACGACGAAATCGCCCGCCTTCCCGACCTCGAGCGAGCCCGTGACCTCGTCAAGGTGGTTCACATAGGCCGATCCGATCGTGAACGCCTCGAGGGCGGCGGGCAGATCGAGTCGCTCCTCGGGGAAGAACGGCTCTGCGTCGCGGTTGGCCGGGGCCACGCGGTTGACCGCGACCTCGATCTCGAGGAGCGGATTGGCGCTGCTGACGCTCCAGTCGCTGCCCATGCACAGGGCCGCCCCTGCCCGCCGCAGCGAGCCGAAGGGGTACTGCCAGCTCGATCGCTCCGGCCCGAGGAACGGGATCGTCAGCTCATCCATCTGGGCTCCGTGGAAGGCCCAGATGGGCTGGGCATTGGCGACGACGCCCAGCGCCCGAAAGCGGGGCACGTCGTCGGGGTGGACGACCTGGAGGTGCGCAATGTGGTGGCGCCGGTCGGTCACCCCGTTCGCCCGGTGGGCTGCCTCGACCGCGTCGAGCGCCTCTCGAACCGCACGTTCGCCGATCGCGTGGAAGTGAACCTGGAAGCCGGCGGCGTCGAGCCGCGCGACATGGCCCTTCAGGGCCTCGGGGTCCACGAAGCTGATCCCCCGGTTCGCCGTGGGCTCGCCCTGGCGGTCGAGATACGGCTCGAGAACCGCGCCGGTGAAGTTCTCGAGGACCCCGTCCTGCATGATCTTCACGCTCGTCGCTCGAAGGCGGCCGATCTGGCCTCTGGCGCGGCGTTCGATCAGGTCGTCGATCTGCTCGATGCCCTGATCGCGGTTCCACCAGAGCGCGGCGACAACCCGCGCCGTCAGCTCACCGCGACTCGCGAGGGCCCGGTACGCATCGAGGACCTCAGGCGTGACCCAGGCGTCCTGCCAGGCCGTGATCCCGAGCGAGTGGAGGTAGGCCTGGGCGAGCCTGATGGCGCGATTCGAGATCCGCCGCTGTGTCCGGCGGCAGCAGCCGCTCGACCTGCCGCATCGCCCCCTCGTGGAGGGTGCCCGACGGCTTCCCCGCGGAGTCGCGCTCGATCCGTCCGTCTGGTGGGTCAGGCGTCTCGGTGCTGATGCCCGCACGCTCCAGTGCCCGCGTGTTCACCCACGCGCCATGGACGTCGCGGTTGTGCAGGTAGACCGGTCGATCGGGCACCACCCGATCAAGGTCCTCGCGCCGCGGCGTGCCGCCCGGGAAGTCGGCCATATGCCAGCCGCCACCGCGGATCCAGGCTTCGTCGGGATGGCTCTCGGCGTAGTCGCGAACGATCCGGAGATACGTGTCGAGGCCACGCCGTTCATGCAGGTCGCAGCGCATGCGGGCCAGCCCGCCGATAGGCGGATGAACGTGGGCGTCCTGGAAGCCGGGCAGCACCATCCGGCCGGCGAGCTCGACGATGCGCGTCCGCGCGCGGGCAAGAGGGCGAACGTCGCGTGCCGGTCCCACGGCGACGATCCGTCCCTCGCGGACCGCGATCGCCTCGGCGACTCGGCGGGCGGCATCGTGTGTCTGGACCCGGCCGCCGGTCAGGATGAGGTCGGCGGGGCCGGTCACGTCGGAGATCCGCCCGGCTCCGTCCTGCCCGGGCTGCGACCAGGCCCAGAACGTCCGCTCGATGTCCCCCAGCTCGGCGGGCGTTCCCTCGACTCGATTGGTCCCCAGGTCGATCACGTAGACGTAGTCGGCGATGCGGAGCGCTCGCGGAATGTCCTGTTCGACGAGGACGATGCCGACGCCGGCTCGCCGGAGTCCATCGAGCGCCGTCGTACACGACGTCCGCGACGAGCGGCGCGAGCCCGGCGGACGGCTCGTCGACGAGGAGGAAGCGCGGCTCCGTCATGAGCGCCCGGGCCAGCTCCACCATGCGCTGCTGGCCTCCGGAGAGCTGGCCGGCCTGGCTGGTGCGCCGCGTGCCCAGGATCGGGAAACCGATCGTAGCTCTCCTGGAGACGCTGGCGTGTCCGCGGCCTGTCGCGACGGAACGTCCAGGCCCCCATCAGGATGTTCTCCTCGACGCTCATCTGGGCGAAGACACCGGGCTGCTGCGGCATGTATGCCACGCCGAGCTCGATCATTCGATGCGGAGGGGTCCCCGTGATCTCGCGATCGCCCAGCAGGACTCGACCACGCCGTGGGCGTAAGGAAACCGAAGATCGCCTTCAGGAGCGTCGACTTGCCGACCCCGTTCGCCCCCAGGATGGCGGTCACCGCGGCGGCTCGGGCCCGCAGGCTGACGCCCCGGAGGACGTCCAGGTCGCGGTAGTAGCCCGCCCGGAGGTCGGCGACTTCAAGCATTGGACGGAGCCCTTGTCGCCGGCGCGTCGGGTTGACCCAGGTACGCCGCGATCACCCGCGGGTCGTTCCGGACCGGCTCCGGATCGCCGTCGGCGATGACCACGCCGCCGTCGAGGACGATGAGCCGCTCGCAGAGCTGGAAGACGGCACCGAGATCGTGCTCGATGAGGACGACGGCCCTTCCTTCCGCGCGGATCCGCCTGATCAGGTCGCCGATCGAACGCCGGAGAACCGGGTGAACGCCCGCGAATGGCTCGTCGAGGAAGAGGATGTCGCTGTCGAGCATGATCAGCCGGGCCAGCTCCAGGAGCTTCTGCTGGCCGCCGGACAGGGACCGGGCGTAGTCGCCCGCGAGGCGCCGAAGGCCCACGGTGTCCAGGGCGGCAAGCGCGCGGTCCTCGGCTTCACCGCGCCCGCGGGCGGGGTTGATCGCCAGCTCCGGGACGAGCAGGTTCTCGAGGACCGTCAGGCGCCGGAAGGACCGCGTGATCTGGAAGGTCCGGCCGAGGCCCCGCCGCACCATCTCGTAGGGCGGCAGCCCGTCGACGCGCTCGCCCTTCAGGATGACCGCGCCGCCTGTCGGGCGGTAGTAGCCGCTGAGAACGTTGACGAGGGTCGTCTTCCCGGCGCCGTTGGGGCCGATCAGTCCGCAGATCTGCGGTCGGTCCAGCGCGAGGGTCGCGCCGTCGAGGGCCGCCAGCCCTCCGAACCGCATGACGATCGCCTCGACGGCCAGCGCGATCTCACGGCCAGGCCCCCCGACGGCCGGGTCGGGCGCGGGCGTGACCCGAATGCCTTCCGTCGGTGGGTCGACCGGGCTCGAGGGGACCCGGGTGGCCGTCCCTGGCTTCGACGTCTCGGGCAGCCGGCGGGCGCGAGAGGCTGCCCACGCTCCGATCGGAGCGATCAGGCCGTTGGGCGCGAGCCGGAGGGTGAGCACGAGCATGGCACCGAAGATCGCATAGCGCCAGACCCCGGGCTCGATGTGCACAGGGCCGATCTCGATGACCCGGAGGGCGTCGAGCAGCCAGACGAGAAACGCCGCTGCGATCGCTCCCGCCAGCGGGCTCTCCATGCCGCCGATGACCGCATACACGACGACCAGGCCCATTCCCAGGAGGTCGAGGATCTCCGGCGTCAAGCCGGGGGGTGGTGTGGTAGTAGACGGAGGCGGAGAAGCCGAGGAGGAGCGATGCGAGGCTGAACACCAGGACCTTGAGTCGCGTCGTGTCCACGGCCATCGCGGCGGCGGCGTCGGCATCCTCGCGCATCGCGCGCAGGAAGAGCCCGAAGCGCGATCCGAGGACCCGATAGATGACCCCGAGCACGAGGAGCAGGACGCCAGCCATCAGATAGTAGTGGAACGTGCGATCGCCGGGCAGCTGCCTGACCGCGAGCGAGAGACGACCGCCGGTGATCTCCACCTCCGTGGCGATGACGATCCGGGCAATCTCGCTGAAGGCAAGCGTGAAGAGGGCGAGGTAGGAGCCACGCAGCCGGAGCAGGATCACCCCCAGCGTCGCGCCCAAGCCGAGCGCCGCGAGGGCTCCGACGATGGTCGCAACCCAGGCGTCCCCGAATGGAGTTCCGGCGAGATCGCGGCCCCAGATGGCGCCCACGTAGGCTGCGATCCCGGCGATCGCCACGTGCCCGAACGAGAACTGTCCGGCCACGCCTGCCAGGAGCGACCAGGTCGCGGTCAGGCAGGCCGCATAGAGCGCCTGGCGTGCGATGTCGACCTGGTAGCCGGATTCGGCCACTGCGGGCACGAGCGCGAGCCCGACGACGAGCGGCAGAACGAGGATCGCCGGCGTCGCCCGTCGCAGAAGCGCTGACCGGGCGACGCCCGCTCGGGTCACTGCTCCTTCCTGCCGAAGAAGCCCTGCGGGCGCAGGAGCAGGACGGCCAGGAAGACGAGGAGCCCGGCGGCGACCTGGTAGGTGGCCCCCTTGGTCGGGTCCGGGTAGCAGGCCGCCGTCAGGGCTTCCGTCACGCCCAGGAAGAGCGCCCCGACGAGCGCTCCGGGGACCGATCCCAGCCCACCGAGGACGACGATCACGTACGAGCGGATCGCGGTCTGGGCCGCCATGTCCGGCACCTGGAAGTTGAACGCGGGCACGAGCGCTGCCCCGGCGATGCCCGCGAGCATGCAGCCGAGGCCGAAGGCAAGGACGAAGACCCGTCCGGAATCGATCCCCACCACCGCGGCGGCCTGGCGATCCATCGAGACTGCCCGGAAGCTTCGCCCGAGCCACGTCCGGTAGAGCAGCCAGACAAGGCCGAGGAAGACGAGCAGGCCGACTCCGCCCGCGATGAGAAGGTCCATCCGCAGGCGAATGGCGCCGATCTCGATGACCGAGGCATCGAGCCCGAAGAGGGGACGGTCCGTGTATCTCGGCGCGCGCACCCCGACCGGCGAGCCCAGGACCCCGACCAGGGCGTACGTCATGAACACGCCGAGGCCGAACGTCATCAGGATCGCGAACTCGTCGGGCCGCTCGGCACGGCCGGTCTGGATCGGTCGGAGCAGGGTCGCCGCGACGAGCATCCCGAGCAGGAGCGTGACGATCGCAACGATGGGGATGATGGCAAGCGGACTGACGTCGAGCTGCTGGAGGATGAGGAAGGCGGTCACCCCGCCGAACATGACGAACTGGCCGTGGCTGAAGCTGATGATCCGCTGGACCGAGTAGATGAGGGTGAGCCCGGCGGCCATCGTGGCGTAGACGAGACCGACTGTCAGGCCGTTCTGGACCTGGTTCGCGAGGTAGAGCCCGTCGGTCACGCACGTGTTCGACGGATTCGTTCGCGCGAACAGGAAGAGCAGCTCAGCGAGCAGCAGGACTCCCGGGACGGCGACGTGGAGGCCGCGCCGGAGGGGCGGCGTCGACAGGTAGAGCCAGGCAAGCCCCAATGGACCCAGCGCAGCTCCCAGGATGCCGCCCGCCACGCCGGCCAGCCGCGGATCTTCGCGACGCGTCCGGTATCGCCGCGGAATGACGATGGCGCCCGCCGTCGACCAGAGCGGTCCGGCGAGCGCCATCCACAGGAGGAGCTCCATCAGCGACCCTGCGACAGGCCGCTATCGCGGAACCTGGACCCAGGCCTGCCCGGCCACCGTCTGCCGGCTCGCGGGCCAGATCGTGATGGCTTCCGCGAGCGTCTGTTCCTTCTTCGTGTATTCGAGCAGCTGGATGGGCGGCTCGGGCCACTGGTGCCACAGCCACGCCGGCTTGTCGGCCGGCACCGGGTTTGTCGAGTTGTACGGGAACTCGTACTTCCCCTGGGCGCCAACCATGGACGTCGTCTCGAGCGCCTTCACGATGGCCTGGTGGTCGGTCGAGCCAGCGCGCTGGATGGCATCGGCGACAAGCAGGACGGAGTCGTACGCCTCGAACGCGTAGTTTCGGGCGCCATGACCCAGGGCCAGGTTCGCCCGGTCGTCGAGCGACTTGGCCAGCTCGTTGAACTGCGAGCTCGTGAGGCCGACCTGCTGGAAGGCACAACCCGCGCCGCCCGGGACCGCTCGCCAGTAGCCGGCGAAGTCGGTGGCGGCCGGGCCGCCGATGCAGGCTGCGGTGTCAACCAGCCCGGCATCGATCCCGTTCTGCTCGAGCGCCCAGCCGTCCGCGATTCCCGCTGTGTCGAAGAAGACCGCGTCGGCGTCGGGGTTCTCGGTCTTGAGCCTCGACACGATCGCGCTGTAGTCGGGTTGCGCGGCGTCAACCGCGACCTGGACGAGCTTGATGCTGCTCGATGCAAGGGCGGCCTGCATCGCCGCCTTCTCGCCGTTGCCGTAGTCGCTGTTGTCGACGATGTGGACGAGCTTCGTGGCCTTCAGGCCGTTGATCAGCCAATCCCCGATGAAGTTCGAGTAGTAGGTCGATGTCGGGGCGATGCGGAAGATCGTCGCCGGGTTCGCCGGCAGGTTCGGATCCGCGGGATCGCCTCCGGTGATCTTGTCGTTGTACGTTTCCGAGAAGACGACAGGCATCCCGGCCTTGCTGTAGGCAGGGATCTGGGCCAGCCCGCAGCCGGAGTGGGCTTCGCCGACGACGGCGGCCACGTTCTCATCGACGAGCTTCTGTGAAACGGACGCACACACGTCGGGCTGATTCTGGGTGTCGGAGAAGTCCAGCCGGAGCTCACGGCCAAGGACACCGCCCTTGGCATTGAGATCGGCGACGGCCTGTTCCATGGCCCACTTCATCTCGGTGCCGATCGCCACGTCACCCGGCTGCGAGAGCGGACCGACGCCTCCGATGACGATCTCGCCGGCAGGCGTCGCTGTCGCCGCCGGAGTGGCCGGGGCTGGCGTCGACGCGGTGGACGAGGGCGATGCCGTCGCTCCTCCGCCGCAGGCGGCAACGAACAGAGCGGTCACCGCCCCGATGGCCACCGCGCGCCGAAGCACTCCTGGACGATCCGAGGCCCTGGATCCTGGGTTCTGTCTCGAGCGCATTCTCGTGCCGACCCTCCATAACCGGTCAGTCGACCGGGAGACATCTGCGGCGATGGCGCCACATCGAGCCGTTCGGCGAGTCTAGACACGGGAAACCGAGGATGTCAATATGTTGAAGATGCGTCAGTGAAGGAACCTCAGTATGCTGACGGTCAGATGCCTCGGGCCCGAGGAGCTGCGTTCGTCGGATGATTCATGATGTGGGAGTGACCGGGTGAGCCGTCAGATCAGGACCGCTGAGGCAACGTCCCCGCTGAGTGGGCTTGTCGGGGCGACGATTGCCCTTCAGAGGGCCACGCACGGCCTGACGATCGAGGAGCTCGCTCGACGGTCGTCGATCTCGACCGGGCTCCTCAGCCAGCTCGAGCGGGGCATCGGCAATCCCTCGCTGAGCACGCTGACCCGCCTGGCCCAGGCTCTCGACATCCCGATCGGTGCGTTCTTCGCGGGTTCGACCGACGAGGCCGACATCGTGGTCCACCCGCATACCCGCAAGCGGCTCATCCTGGCCGAGCGGAACCTCACCTACCAGCTGCTTGTCCCCGATCTGCAAGGGGCCCTGTCCATGCTCCATATCGAGATGCCGCCCGGGTTCACCAATGAGCGCGACCCGTTCCGTCATCTCGGCGAGGAGTGCATGCTCGTGCTCAAGGGTGAGATCGAAACCCACGCCGAGCAGCGGACATTCCTCCTGAGCGAGGGCGATTCCATTCGATTCACGTCCAGCACCCCCCACTGGTACCGAACCTTCGAGCACGGTGCGGTGCTGATCACGGCGATGACACCGCCCTCCCTCTGAGTCTTGCGGCGCGTTGGCCTTCATCACGGGAAGGAGTCCGGTGTCCAGCACTGCGGAGCGAAGCCGCCTTCTGGGAGACGCAGCGGCCCTGATCCGTATCCGCAGCGCCAATCCTCCGGGCCTCGAGAGACCTGTCGCGGAGTGGCTGGCAGCACGCCTCGAACACATCGCAAGCCGCGTGTCCGTGGAGGCCTTGACCGAGGACCGCGCCAATGTCGTGGCGACGTTCGATTTCGGGCCAGGCCCGACGTTCCTGCTCTGCAGCCACTCGGACGTTGTTCCCGTACAACACGAGGGGCAATGGGATCCGGTCATCCGCGACGGTCGCCTGATCGGACGCGGTGCCTGCGACGCGAAGGGGGCGATTGCCGCCATGATCGGGGCGTGCGAACGGCTCGCGGCACGCCGGGCGGACATCGGGGGAACACTGCTCCTCGCATGCGTGGCCGACGAGGAGTCGAATGCTGAAGGCGTCCGGGCACTCGTCTCCCGGGGCCTCCGTGCCGATGCCGCCATCATCGGAGAGCCCACCGACAACGTCGCCGTCCTGAGCTCGCGCGGGTCGGTCCGGCTGGGCGTTCGCTTCCAGGGTCGGGCGGCGCATGCGAGCTCACCCTCGCAGGGCGTCAATGCCATCTACGGGGCTGCCCGGTTCATCCTCGCCATGGAGTCGCTCGACGCGGAGCTGAACGCGCGAGGATCGATGGGAAGCTGCTCGGCGACGATCGTGGACGGCGGGTCCAGGCTGAACGTCGTCCCCGACGCGTGCCGGGTCCAGGTCGACCGCCGGCTCGGCCCGGACGAAACGTCCGACGCCGCGATCCACGGCATCGAGGCGTGCCTGGCACGCGTGATGCTGGAAGCCCCCGGCGTCTCGTACGAGCTGTCGCCCGCTGGGCTCTGGGTCGATCCATTCGAGCTTGAAGCCGGCAGCGCGTTCGCAACCCTGCTCCTGTCGACGCTTGACCAGGCCTCGCCGGGGCCGATCTTCCGCGCCGTCTCGGACGCGCCGCACCTCATCGCCGTCGGGATCCCCACGGCGATCCTGGGTCCGGGCTCCCTCGACACCGCTCATTCCGGCAGCGAGTCGGTCGACATCCGGGAGCTCGAGGTGGCGGTCGACCTCTACGAGCGCGTCGTTCGCGCATACCTTCGCCCCGCAGGGCGGCTCGACGACGGAGCGGCGCCGACGGTGACATGAAGCCCGATCGCGCCTCCGGGTCCCTCCCCGCGGCCTGACGTCGGCCCGGCCCTCTCGGCTCGTCCAGTCCATCTCGGTCATCATGCCGACCTGGCTACAATCGGCGCGACTGTCGTTGCGAGGAGAAGCCCGTGCCGCCAAGCCAGGATCCCGCTCGCCGCGCCGTCGTGACCGGCCTCGGCGCGGTCATGCCGATCGGCAACGACTTCGAGACGTACTGGCGGAACCTGCGGGCCGGCGTCTCGGGGGTCGCCACGATCACCCACTTCGACCCGACCGACTTCGAGGTCAAGATCGCGGCCGAGGTCAAGGACTTCCGGGCCGCCGACCACATGGACCCCAAGATGGCGCGCCGGATGAGCCGCTTCACCCACCTGGCCATGGCCGCCGCGAAGGAGGCGCTGGACTCGGCCGGCATCGATCCGGCCGCGCTCGGCCCCGACGAGCGGGATCGCATGGGCGTCGTCATCAACACGGGCGGCGGCGGGATCGAGCAGGTCGTGGAGGGGACGCTGGTCCGCGGCTCGCGCGGTCCCCGCTTCGTCAGCCCCTTCGCGATCCCGGGCCTCTCGCCCTCGATGGCGGCCTGCATGGTCAGCATGGAGCACGGGATCACCGGACCGGTCATGACCCAGGTGGCGGCCTGCGCGACGTCGGTCATCGCCTTCCACGACGCCCTCCGCCTGATCGCCGCAGGCGAGTGCGATGTCGTCCTGGCCGGCGGCACCGAAGCGCCGATCCTGGAGGTCGGGGTGGCCGCGCTGGGGAACATGGGCGCTCTCTCGAAGCGGAACGACGAGCCGACCCGTGCCTCGCGCCCGTTCGACCGCGACCGCGACGGCTTCGTCCTGGGCGAGGGCGCCGGCGTGGTGATCGTGGAGTCGCTGGCCCATGCCCTGGCGCGCGGGGCGAAGCCGCTGGCGGAGGTGCTCGGCGGGGCCCTGACGGCCGACGCCTTCCACATCTCGGCGCCGGAGCCGACCGGGCGCGGCGCCACCCGGGCGATGTCGATGGCCCGCGAGCGGTCCGGCGTGACGGCCGACGAGATCGACTGGATCGTCGCCCACGGGACCGCCACGCCGCTCAACGACGTGACCGAGACACGGGCGATCAAGGCCTCCTTCGGCCCGGCGGCAGCGAAGGTCGCGATCAGCTCCCCCAAGTCGATGATCGGCCATCTCGTGGGGGCCGCCGGCATCGCCTCGGCGCTGGCGGCGCTCGGCGGGATCCGCGACCAGGTGATCTCGCCCACGATCAACCACGAGAACCCGGACCTGCCGGAGTGCGACCTCGACTACGTGCCGCTCGTGGCCCGCAAGGCGAAGGTGGACACGGTGATGGTCAACGGGTTCGGCTTCGGCGGCCAGAACGCGGTGGCGATCTTCCGGCGCTACACGGGGTAGGGGCGGCCACTCGCGCGCGGTCCCCGAGCGGGCGGCCAGGAGCGGGTCGGCGCCGCGGCGAGTCGGGCTGCGGCGGATTCGCGACGCGGCGCGGTGCCCCCCCGGGGGGGGTAGCGGCGCCGCGGCGGTTGGTGCCCTCGCTCACCCCGTCGCCGCGGCGCGGTGCCCCCCAGGGGCGTAACGGACGCCGACCGCGCCGCACACGCTGGTTCTGTGCTCCCCCGCGCACATGATCAGCAGGCCGGGCAGCGCGCTCGTCGATCGCGTGCTTCGGGTTGCACATCACGCGCAGTTCGGGCCACGCGCCGCGGACCGCTCGTCCGTTACGCCCCTCCCACGCACGTCGCTGTGCCGCGGGAGCCCCGCGCCGCCGCGGACACCCGGGCTCGTGCGGGGTGTCCCGCCGCCCCCGCGCCCGCCCCCGGCGTACCATCGGCGCATGGGCCGCCTGCGCCTTCCCGCGTGGCTTCGCCGGGGGCTGGAGGCCGGCGTCTTCGCCGCCCTCCTGTCGCTCGTCACGGTCATCGCGCTGGCCTGGGAGCACCGTGTGCCGTGGCCGATGGTCCTCCCCGCCGGCTTGGGCGCGGGCCTCGTCATGGCCCTCCCCGTCCTCTCGATCGGCGTCCTCGCGGTCGCCTACCCGGTCGCCATGGCAGCGACGCGGGGCGACGCCATCCTGGGCGCGATCGTCGGCTGGCTCGTCGGGGCCGACCTGCTGACGGCCGTGACGGCGATGATGGGCGAGCGGCTCCTGCTGGCCAACGTCGGGTTCGCGGTGCCGTTCGGCGTGGTGGCCGGGCTCCTCGCGGCGCCGGCGGCCCTCGCCGGGCTCCTGGCCGCGGAGCTCCTCACCCCGCACGGGTTCGGGCGACGCGCCGGGCGGTTCGCCGCGATCGTGGCGGCCCTCGTCGCGACGCCGGTCCTGGCGGTCGTCGCGCCGCTCGCGGCCTGACCGATGGCCCGCCGGGCCGCGCGGCGCACAGGGTCCCGGTCCCGGGGCGACCCGGCGAGCACGCGGCGGAGACCGCTGCCATGAGCCTCCGGCTGCGCAACACGCTGACCCGCACGGTCGACGAGGTCGTCCCGCTCGAACCCGGCCGGGTGCGCATGTACACCTGCGGGCCGACGGTCTACCGCTACGCCCACATCGGGAACCTGCGGAGCTACCTCCTCGCGGACCTGGTCCGCCGCGCCCTGCTCGCCCGGGGCATCGACGTCTTCCAGGTCAAGAACGTGACCGACGTCGGCCATCTCCGCGACGAGCGATTCGACCGCGGCGAGGACAAGATGCTCGTCCAGGCCCGCCTGGAGGACAAGTCGCCCGGGGAGATCGCCCGCTTCTACGAGGCGACGTTCCACGAGGACGAGCGGGCGGCGAACATCCTCCCGGCCCACGCCTTCCCGCGGGCGACCGACCATATCGCCGAGATGGTGGCGATGACCGAGCGGCTCGTCGACGCGGGATTCGCCTACGAGGTCGGCGGGAACGTCTACTTCGCCGTCGCCTCATTCCCCGGCTACGGGAAGCTGTCCGGGAACACCCTCGACGAGCTGCGGGCCGGGCACCGCGGCGAGGTGGAGCCCGACAAGCGCGACCCGGCCGACTTCGCCCTCTGGAAGCACGCCGGGGAGGGGCGGCTCATGCGCTGGCCGACGGCCCGCTGGGGCGAGGGCTTCCCCGGCTGGCACATCGAGTGCTCGGCCATGGCCACGAAGTACCTCGGCGCGCAGTTCGACATCCACACCGGCGGCATCGACAACGTCTTCCCCCACCACGAGGACGAGATCGCCCAGTCGGGGGCGCTCTCGGGCCTCGTCCCTGCGCGACACTGGGTCCACGGGGAGCACCTCCTCATGGCGGGCCGCAGGATGGCGAAGTCGGCCGGCAACTTCGTCCGGATCACCGAGCTCGGCACGGGGGTCGAGCCGCTGGCGTTCCGCCTCCTCTGCCTGGCCTCGCGCTACCGGGCGAAGCTGAACGTGTCGGAGGCTTCGCTGCGCGGCGCCCAGGCCGGCCTCGAGTCGCTGCGGGTGCGGGCCCGGGGGATCGGGCGGGCGGCCGAAGGCGCAGCGGGGCCGGGCGGGCTCGTGGAAGCGGGCGCTCCAGGGGCGGACGGCGTGGTCCCGCCAGGCGTCGGGGCTGCCGATCCGTCTGAGCTGGGTCCGGCCGCCCGGGCAGCGTTCGAGCGCTGGACCGCCGCCGTGGACGACGACCTGGACCTGCCCCGCGGGGTCGCGGCCCTGCGCGAGGCGGCCCGGGACACGTCCATGCCGGCGGCCGAGCGCCGTTGGCTCCTCCTGGAGGCGGATCGCGTCCTGGGGCTGGACCTCGCGCGCGAGATCGCGATGGCCGCGGCGGGGCGCCCGGCGGCGCTCCCCGCGGGAGCCGAGGATCTGCTCCGCGAACGCGCCGGCGCCCGCAACGCCCGCGACTGGTCCCGCTCCGATGCCCTCCGCGCCGCCCTTGCCGACCTCGGCGTCGAGGTGGTCGATCGCGCGGGCGGCACCCAGGAGTGGCGGATCCGCGAGAGGTAGCAGGGGCGCGGCGCCGGCGGGCCGCCTCGTCAGCGAAGAGCTTCGCGGACCAGCTCGTAGGCCCGCTGCGCGTCTCCCCGTGCGGCCACGACCTCGCTGAGCTCGACGAGGCAGTCACGCAGCTGGGCCGAGCGTCCGTGCTCCCGGGCCGCAGCGATAGCGGCCTCGAGGATCGCCACCGCGCGATCGGGCTCGCCAAGCCTCCTGGCGATGCGCCCCCGCGTCAGCGCCGCGCTGATGCCGGCCTTGTGGTTGCCCGTCGTGCCGGCAGCCTCGATCGCCTCCAGGGCGAACCGATCGGCGGCGACCGGGTCGTCCAGGGCGAGCGCGACCTGGGCCTCGGTCTCGAGGATGTTGGCGAGCCGGGTCGAGTTGCCGAGCCCCGCGAGCCGCTCGTGGGCGGCGGACGCGTGCGCCCGGGCCCGCTCGAGGGTCCCGAGGGCGAGGTGCGTCAGCGCGAGCTCGTTGTCGAGGATCGCGACCTCGAGGGCGTCCTCGGCCGCGCGGAAGTAGGCGATGGCCTGCGTCGCCGTGGACACGGCTGCCTCGTAGTCGCCGCTCTCGCGGTAGCTGATCGCGAGCGACTCCAGGAAGACCCCGCGGCGCCAGTCGTCGAGCGCGTCGACCTGGGCCCGCGCCTCGCCGAGGTAGGTCAGGGCGCGCTCGGGGTGGCCATCGCGCGAGTCGATCATCGCCAGGGCGATGAGCGCCCGGACCTCGAGGTCGGGCTCGACGGCGGCGCCGCCGCGGGCCACGTCGAGCACGCCGCGCAGGAGGGCGCGGGACTCCTCGGTGTTCTCGACCTGGTACAGGCCCGAGGCCTGCCAGTAGCGGGCCAGGGCCGCCTGCGCGGGCATGCCGACGGCGGTGAAGGCGACGGCCGCCTCGGCGCCGGCGGTCACGGCCTCGGCAGGTCGATCCAGCCGGCAGAGGGCCTCGGCGCGACCCCGCTGGATCTCCGCCCGGCGCATCGGGTGCGTCTCCTCCGCGAGGAGACGGTCGTACGCGTCGAGGGCAGCCTGCCAGTCGCCCGCGGCCAGGCGCAGGTCGGCCTCCACCCGGGACCAGCGGCCGGCCCCGTCGCCCAGCAGCTCGGTCGTCGAGACGCCGAGGCGACCGGCGAGGAAGTCGAGGGCCGCGATGGACGGCCGGCTGAGCCCGTTCTCGAGCGCGCTGATGTAGGCCTTCGTGTAGCGACCCTCGGCCAGCCGTGCCTGGGTCAGGCCGGCCCGGAGGCGCGCCGTCCGCAAGCGGCCGGCGAAGTCACCCCCCGCCGACGATCGCTCGATTCCGACCTTGATTCCCGAGTGCCTCGGCATGACCCGGAGTGTACCCCGTCGACACAAGGAAGTTGACGCCGGTCAGGAGGTCGGACGGCGTCACCCCCAGGCGCGTCGCCAGCAGCACGAGCGCCGGGAGCGACGGGATGATCTTCCCGTGCTCGATCGCCGATACGTAGGCGGCGCTGAACGGCCCGGCCGCCTCCGCCTGCGTCAGCCCGGCCTCGAGGCGCAGGCGCCTGACGCGTGCGCCGAGGACGACCAGGGCGGGCGAGCCGGCCCGAAGCAGCGAGAGTTTAGAAATAGTTGACATTCGCATGGCGAACAGCGTACTCTGCCCGTCGAACTCCCGCCGGGTCGGGTGGACGGGAAGGAGATCCCGATGCACCAGACCAGGTCCTCTCGGCTTCGTGTCCTGACCAGCTCCCTCCTGATCGGCATCCTCTCGGCCCTCGCCCTCGTCGCGACGGTCCTCGCCGATGGAACCGGAGGGCCGTTCCCCCGGTAGCGGCCCTCCGCGCACTCAGGAAGTTCGACAGCGTCTGCCGGCCCGGCGGTGATGTTCTCCCGCGCGCCGGTACAGCAGGACTTGACACCGTGGTCATACAATGCGCGTCAGTCAGTCTGTCGCGAGCCGCGGAGGCGAACACGGCGTGGACCGCGTGTACCAGGCGCCGACGCCCGGCGGGGCGTTCGCCAAGATGCGCGCCGATGCCTCGAAGCTGAGCGCCGAGTACCGGGTGGGGTGGACGAGCCGGGACACCGTGTGCCCCGCGCCGACGGGCATCCTGTGGCTCCTCGTGGCGACGGGGCTTGCGGCCATCGCGGTGGCTGCCCTGCCACCCGCCCTGGCAGGCCGCGGCTGTCGCGCTCGTCCTCGGGGTCCGTCGGATCCGTGAATGCAGCCTGACCGTCACCTACTTCCCGCACGACGGGCTGGCATGGTCGACCCGGGAGCCCGGTGGGTAGTCCTCCCGGGGGATCCGCCGGCGACGCGATCGGAGGCGAGGCAATGCCCCGGGGAGGCGAGACAACGCCCCGGGGAGGCGCGGCAACGCCCCGGCGTCGCTGGGACGACGAAGCGCCTGGAGGCGCGCCGAAGCCACGCGCCTGGACCTGGGGCATCGCCTCCTGGGCGGCCTCCCGTGGTCGGGAGCTCGCGCCGGCCACCCTGCCGCGGCCGGTGACGCCGGTCACCGGGTGGTCGGCCGTCGTCGGCGTTTCCCTGCTCGCATTCGGGGTCGTCCGGGCAACCGGCGGTTCGCCGAACCCGCTGAACCACCTCGGCTACCTCCCGGTCCTCCTCGGCGCCTACCTGTTCGGGGCGCGAGCCGCGCTGGCGACGGCCGTGGGCGTGGCCTTGCTGCTCGGCCCGGCCGCCGCCGTGTTCCGACTGCCCGGCGGGACGGAGGACACGATGGCCTGGGTGTCGCGGGGCCTCATGTTCATGGTGGTTGGCCTGGCCGTCGGCGCTCTCTTCGATCGCCTCCAGCGCGCCGTCGGCGGGCTGGAGAGCGCCACCATCGAGATCGCGCAGCGCCAGCAGGAAGGCATGGTCGCCCTCGCCCGCGGCGCGGAGGCACGGGACAACGCGACCGGCGAGCACATCTTCCGGTGTCGCGCCCTCGCGACCGCCCTCGCCCTCGAGACCGGCCTGGCGCGGGGCCGCGCGGACGACATCGGGTGGGCGGCGATGCTCCACGACATCGGCAAGCTGCACATCCCGGATCAGATCCTTCTCAAGCGCGCACCGCTCACGCCCGACGAATGGAAGGTCATGCGCCGGCACCCGGTCTGGGGCGAGCAGATCCTCCAGGGCGGCATCGGCTTCGAGGTCGCCCGACGGATCGCCCGCTGGCACCACGAGGACTTCGATGGACGTGGCTACCCGGACGGCTTGCGCGGCGACGCCATCCCGCTCGAGGCCCGCATCGTCCGGATCGCCGATGCCTACGACGCGATGACCCATGACCGGCCCTACAAGCTGGCGGCCTCTCCAGAGCGGGCGTTCGACGAGCTCCGGCACTTCGCCGGCATCCGATTCGACCCCGAGCTCGTGCGTCTCTTCCTGGCGCTGCTCGAGCGCGACGAGCGCCTGCGCATGGCCAGTGGCGTGCGCGTCAGGACGGACGACCGTGCTGCGCCCGGGCGACCGGCGGCGCCGCGGATCGGGAGCGTCCTGCTCGAGACCCGCCCGACGCCGCTGCGCGAGGAGGCCTGAGCGCCTACCGGACCTCGAAGACGGAAGCCTCCATCGTGGGCCCGCCACCCATGCCGGCCGCCTGGCCGCCCGGCGCATCGGCCGCATCCCCCACCGACGCCGTCTGCTCCAGCGGTGCGCAGGAGAGCGTGTACATCCCGGGCTGGCCGAGGGCGAACCGCGCCGCCTGCTCCTGGCCGGGTCGCGGGTTCAGCTCCAGCTTCGGGACACCGGGCAGGGTGCAGACCAGGAGCGTGTCCGCGTCGTTGGTGAAGGTGACCCGGACCTGCTCGCCGGCGGCCAACTGATACACGGGCGCCGGGCCGTCCAGCGCGGACGCCCGCACAGAGACCGGCACGGCAGCCCCGTCCAGCCAGCGGTTGACGCCGATCACGGCGGCCGCGACCCCCACCGCCAGCCCGGCGATCACGGCGAGGTACGCGGCGTCGCGCACCCGGGTCCACGTCCGGTGGCGCGCGGCCGTGAGCACCGCGGCCGGTCGCGGGTCGTAGCCGCGCAGGCGCAGCGAGTTGGAGATGACGCTCACCGACGAGAGGGCCATCGCGCCCGCGGCCATCGCCGGGTTGATCGTGATCCCGAAGAACGGGAAGAGAGACGCCCATGGCGATCGGGATGAGGGCCACGTTGTAGGCGAAGGCCCAGAACAGGTTCTGGCGGATGACGGCCATCGTGCGCCGCGAGAGCGCGATCGCCGCGACCACCCCGCGAGGGTCGCCGCCGACGAGGGTGACGTCGGAGGCTTCGATTGCCACGTCGGCGCCGGTCCCGATCGCCACGCCGAGGTCCGCCATCGCGAGGGCCGGGGCGTCGTTGATCCCGTCGCCGACCATGGCCACGACCTTGCCGCGCGCGCGCAGCTCCTCGACGACCCCCGCCTTGTCCCCGGGGAGCACCTGTGCCCGGACGCGCTCGGGCGGGATCCCCACCCTGGCCGCGACCGCGAGCGCCGTCCCGCGGTGGTCGCCGGTGACCAGCCAGGCCTCGATGCCGGCAGCCCCGAGAGCGCGCACGGCCTCGGCCGACTCTGGCTTCACCGGGTCGGCGATGGCGATGAGGCCGACAGAGACGCCGTCGACCGAGACGAAGACCGGCGTGCACCCGTCCGCCGCCTGGGCTTCGCCGGCCGCGCCCAGGGCACCCAGGTCGACACCGCGCTCGGAGAGGAAGCGGGCGCTGCCGACGAGGACGGCGCGCCCCTCGACGTTCGCCTCGGCGCCGCCGCCCGGGGTCGCCACGAAGGCGTCGCCACCCGGGAAGGCGAGCCGGCGTTCGCGCGCGGCGAGCAGGATCGCGCCCGCCAGCGGGTGCTCCGAGCCCGCCTCGACGGCCGCGGCCAGGCGCAGCAGGTCGTCCTCGGCCAGGCCGCCCGCGGGAATCACCTCGGCGACGGCCGGCTTGCCCCGCGTGAGCGTCCCCGTCTTGTCGAGGATGACCGCCGTCACCCGGTGGGCGTTCTCGAGCGCCTCGCCGCCGCGGACGAGGATCCCGGCCTCGGCGCCGCGCCCCGTGCCGACCATGATCGCGGTGGGCGTGGCGAGGCCCATGGCGCAGGGGCAGGCGATGATCACGACGGTGATGAAGGCGGCCAGCGCGAGGGTCACCTTCGGCTCGGGGCCCAGGAGCCACCAGAGGGCGAAGGTCGCCGCGGCCACCGCGAGCACGACCGGGACGAAGACGCCGCTGATCTGGTCGGCGAGCCGCTGGATGGGCGCCTTGCTGCCCTGGGCGCGGCGGACCATCTCCACGATCTGGGCCAGCGCGGTGTCGCGCCCGACGCGCGTCGCCCGCATGACGAAGCTGCCGGTGGTGTTGAGGGTGGCCCCGATCACCTCGTCGCCGGGGCCCTTCGTGACCGGCATCGCCTCACCGGTGAGCATCGCCTCGTCGACCGCGCTCGAGCCCTCGGCCACGACCCCGTCGACCGGGACCTTCTCGCCAGGGCGGACGCGCAGGAGGTCGCCCGGCTCGACCTGCTCGATGGCGACGTCGACGTCGCCGTCCGCGCGGACGAGCCGGGCCGTCTTCGCCTGGAGCCCGACCAGCCGTTGGATCGCGCCGGTCGTGCGGCCCTTGGCCCGCAATTCGAGCCACTTCCCGAGCAGGATCAGCCCGATGATGATCGCCGAGGAGTCGAAGTAGGTCTCGGCGGGCAGGCCGGCCCGCATGATCACCTCGGGGTACATCGTCACGAAGACCGAGTAGCCCCAGGCCGCGCTCGTGCCGACCGCGACGAGCGTGCTCATGTTCGTCCCGCCATGGCGGGCGCTCTTCCAGGCCGCCTCGTAGAAGCGGCGACCGGCCCAGAGCTGGACGAAGGTGGCCGGCCAGAGCACCAACCGGTTGACGTCGGCCATCGCGAGCGGGAACGGGCCGAACATCAGGACCATGATCCCGATCGCGACGACGATGCCGACCGCCGACTGGATCGCGAGCTCGCGCTGCTCGCGGGCGCGGATCCGCTCCGTCTCGTCGAGCTCGGCGTCCACGGCCGTCGTGGCCGCAGCGCCGCCCGTCGCCCGCACCTCGGCCGCCTCGAGCGAGCCCGGCCGGACGTCGTAGCCGGCCTTTTCGATCGCCCCGACGAGCTCGGCCCGCCCGACAGCCTCGGGCAGGTAGCGGACGGTGGCGACCTCGGTCGCAAGGTTCACGTTGGCCTCGACGACGCCGTCCGTCTTGCGCAGGAACCGCTCGATCCGGTTGCTGCACGAGGCGCAGGTCATCCCGACGACCGGGAACGAGACCTCGACGGGGGCCTGGGCAGGGTTGGCGGGATGGCCTGGGTCGGCAGGGACGGCGGGGGCCGTGGGGACGCTGGTGCTCATACTCCCCCGGAGTATAACAGCGGGCGTGCGCCGGTCCACCCGGTCCGAAGGTCCCGATCCGGGCGGGCCGGGGGGACTGTGGCGTGCTCACCGCCCGACTGGACCTTCGCCTACATCCGGCGGCGAAAAGAGCCGGGAGACTAGCCTGAGCCGCGCTGACTTCGATAGAGACGAGCCCCGACAAAGGCGATCAGGTTCGCTAGCCCGCCAGGTTGAACAGCATCGTCCGCGTGTCCGACATGTCCCGGAAGACCTTGCGACCCGCGGCGGAGAATGGGTTCGGGAGCAGATGGATGCGTCCGGCTGCTCGCTCTTCAGCGCGTTCGCGACCACGAGGATGAAGTAGCTGCCGTCGTCAGCGTGCTCCTGCGCGAACTCGACCTCGATACGTGTGAGGCTGAACGAGACGGGACGACCAGGCCGCGGCTCGCCAACGGCCTTGACCTCGATGAAGAGCTGGCGCGCTAGCCCTTCGCCGCCGGCGAGGATCCCGGGGTCGACGACGCGCATGTCGTAGCCGAGGCTGTCGTTCACCGGGGAGCGTCGCGTCGTAATGACAGGGCGAGGCCGGAGCACCAGGTGACGCGTCCGTCGCCCAGGTGGCGACACAGCCACCGATAGGCGACCAACTCCCCGATGAACCCAATGATCTCGCGCTGGGCGTCAGACAGGCTCGTCTCGCTGGCGGCACCGCCGCGTCCTCCCCGACCGCCACCATCGCCTCGCCCCTCTGGCAGCGGTCCGGTTTGGGCGATCTCTGGCGGCACCTCGAGGAGGCTGCCGAGCGACCCGTCGACGCGAGCAAGAAGGTCTGCAGCACCGTCGTCGGCGAGCGAGACTTCGTGTCCGTCCAGCGGCACAGACCGCCTCACCTTTGCCTTGGAAGGTTCGCCTTGGTTCGCCAGCTCGGCAGCCGCGGCCGACACCTGGTTGCGGGTCAGGCCGAGCCTATCCGGATCGCGAGTGAGCGGCATCGAGGCTGGCCATGTCCCGGCGACCTTCGGCAACCAGTCGAGGACGGCTGCCAGGTCCAGCTTTCGAAAGTCCAGCACGCCGTTGTGCTGGAGCTCGAGGGAGAGTGCCCTGGGTCCGCCGGACGCCCAACTCGGTGCTTCAGTGTCGTGGATCCTGCACCAGGCGAAGACCAGCGGGGCGGCCGCTCGCGAGAGATGATCGACGGTCGTGGTGTTTGCCGCTCGTACGTCGGCGAGCTTGCGCAGTCCCGGGACTCGGCCGGAGGGGGCTGAGATCCCGAAGGTCGAGAGCCAGGACCCGAGACGCTCCCGCATCACATCGGGCGTCGGGACTCGCATCTGGTCGAGCCAGGTGGGATCCGCGGTGAGACGTGCGACATTTGGGCGTTCCGCGGCCGGACCGAGGCGACGCGCCCGGTCCAACTCCGCGAGTGCTGCCGGGTACCACGCGGGGATTGAGCCTTCGTCGAACGAGGGCAGCGCAGCGGCGCGTAGCGTCAGGGCGATCCGCTCATGGCCATCCTCAGCCAGCGTGCGAATTCCGCCTCATGGATGTCGCGCTGCCGGTCAGGCTCGTATGGACCACCCAATGCCTCGAGCGCGGCGTTGAACTCGCCAAACGGGATCCCCAGCCGATCGCGCAGGTCCGTCGGCGTGTCCGCCTCGCGAGCGGCGGCGAGCAGCGACTCCGGAGTCCAGCCGCCGGGGAGCCGCAGCTGCGCGAAGAGCTCGAGCAGGCGCCGCTCGGACGGACCGTCCTCGCCGCCGCCGTCCAGGGCCTTGAGGGTCCGGCTGCTTCCGAGGCAGCGGACGACGGGACGAAGGACGAAGACCAGCCGGTTCAGCAAGTCGCGGTTCGCAAGCAGCACTTCGCGCACTGCCGCTTCTCGGATTCCGAGCGCCGACGCGTAGGTCTCCTCGTTAGGACGGGTCACCGGACCCGGGCTGCCGCCTGCCAGCTTGGAGATGGCGAACCGCAGTGCGACATCGGCCGATGGATAGCCCACCAGCTCAGCGATGGCGGAGGACATCGCCTCAAGCTGCGGCCACCGGAGCGCTTTCGCTTCGGCGCCTCCGTCGCCCGCGACAACGATCGTAGGGAGCCGGTCGTCGTCGACGGGCACCGCTGATACGGCGCCGTCGGTGTCCCCGAGGCCTGTGTTCCGGACCGCCACCTTGATCGGACTACCGAAGCGGAGCCGGATCCTGCGGAGCTTGCCAACGGCGCGAGCGGTGGTCTGGGGCGTCACGTCGGTGCGGAAGACGAGATTGAGTGTGATCGCGAGTAGGTCGGCGAGCCATGCGCGCTGGGCAGTGACCAGGGCCGGGTCGGCGGCTGACGGCCGGACGACCTGGCTCCCGATCGAGACGGTGATGTCGCGTCGCCCGACCTCGATCAGGCGGTCACCAAGCGATGGCCGCAGCAACGTGGCGACGTCGCTCTGCATCCTTTGGCTCCACCCGAAGGCGAGCGACCGATCGCTCGTCGACCAGCTTCTCCGCGAGCGCATCCCGCCACGTGAGCAGGTAGACCTTGCCGCGCTGTTGGCGGGGGTCGTGTACCGCCAGGCGTCCCTTGACGGTAACCAAGAGCGGCGGGCATTCGTCCACGGCAGCTGGAGCTTGAGGGCTGACGACGCTTGACCATGATCGCTCATACGCCCGTCGGACATACTGCCGGTGGTTGTCGGGGAGGTCAGTGTCAGCGAGATCCGTAAGGACCTTCAGGCGCGCCGCCGCACACTGGGGATCGCCCCACTCCTTCACCCCGAGCTCGCGGAGGCGGTCCCAGAGGAGTGGGTGTGCCCCGATCCTCGCGCGGACGGACCGCAGCAAAAGCTCCGCGTACACGGGAACGCCACCGTCGTCCTCAATGTGGTGCCATGCGTCGGACACTGTGACGAAACGTGGAGCGGAGCCGACGGCCGGCTGACTGGAAGCCAAGCGGCCGTCTGCAGGAAGGAGAACACGGGCGACGGCCAGCGCACCGACTCGATTCTCCGTATGGAAGACGTCGGTGGCCAGGTCGGCAGTCCGGCGAGGATCAGATCCGCGAAACGGTGCCGCGCCTCGGGGGTCAGGGTCGTCAGCGCACCCTGACCCGGAATCCGATAGACCGGTCCTCGCATCGTCCAGGGGCTGCGTCGTGTCGGCTGCGGCGCAGCGTCGATCGCATGCGCCCACGCCCTGTCGCGCTCTCGCGACAGGCCGAGGTACTCCAACAGGTGGCTCGAGCGGAACTGCCACTTGGGCAGCTGCAGCGTTCGCGGAACGAGGTTGTCGGGTGCCAGGCCCGTGGCGACACCGGCTGCCGTCAGGAACGCAGCCCACTCCGCGGGGGTGCCGCGATACCGCCGGCCGTCGAAGGGAGCGAGCAGGCGAGACCGGCAGCTGTTCGATCTCCGGGTCGTCCCCGGCCAGTGCGACGAACGATGCGAGGTCGGGACCGAGTGTTGCCTCGGGCCAGCCCTTCCCGAATCGGGCGTCGCGGGCCGGCCTCCATGATCCGTCGGCTGTCGGTACGCAGAGGTTCGCAGGGGTCACGTCGGTTGCTCGCGACCGGAGGGTCCGCCGATATGCCGCGAAGACGAACCGCAAGGCATCGGCCCACACGCGCTCGTCCTGACTCGAGCCTCACGAGCGCCCCAACCTCGGGGTAGAGGTCCTCCAGGCGCCACTGGCGAACACCCGCATCCTCCAACAGGTCGCGGCCTGGCCGGTTGACCCGGCCCTGTGGGGTGACCTCGAGCCAACGCAACGACGAGTGTGGGAATGCGAGGCGAGCCTCGAGGGATGTCGGAAGCTCGAGGTCACCTGGCGCGTCATCCCCTTCATCATCCACGGTCGAGCCGGGTCGGAAGAACACGGTGAAGTCGCCGCGGGCGCGCTTTCCCGCGGCCGACCCGCGGCACGGGAGTAGGCGCAGATGGTCGTCGATGACAATCCGTCGGTTCGCTAGGTGTAGCGGCAGTTCGAGGACGGGTACCAGCAAGGGCAGCGAGATCGTCATAGAACGCGAGCCACCTGGACGCGTCGAGCTTGCGACGGCCGTGCTCGGCGCTTGCCAAGACCTGGGCTACACCCTCTGCCCACCGTGCAATGTCACCCGCGTCCAGGTCTCCATCACCCGGAGGAAGGCCGCCTGAGCGAACACCGCAAGCCGTTGTACCCGGTCGTGCCCGAGCCCCGGATCGAGCACCTCGACCTTCGCCTGTGCCAACGTGGCGGGCGTCATCACCGTGAGTTCCTCGGCAGTCCATGCCCAGGCCGTCTTCAAGATCCCAGGGCGACTCCCGGCAGGATCGCGAGCAGCGGCTTCCTCTCGAGGTTGATCCGGCTCTCGTGCCGCAGCGGTCAAGCAGGCGACTCGACGCCTTCGGGCTTCCATGCGATGAGGTCCGCGGCCGCAACCCTGCCCCAGGACGTCGTGGCAATCGCCGCTGCGGTCCTGCAAGCGAGCTCGGCGGCCGCATCGAGCAGCAGCTCGTTGAGTGGCGTCTCCTCGACGAGTGCCTTCCGGGCGATGGCGACAGAGAAGGGCGCGTTGACATGACCTTGGAACGGCGACTGGGCGTCCGCGCCCATCGGCAAGAAGCAATACAGCCGATCGTCGGTTTCGACCTCGTCCGTCCGCACCGCGACGGACACTGCGGCCGGTTCCGACCACTCGAGCCAGCGGGCGTCGATGCGGCCCTGATCGACGCTGTCGCGGATGGCCGTCTTGAAGCGGTTGGCCGGGACCTCGGCGGTCGAACAAAGGTAGGTACCCTGCGCCCCGAGCCTGACCCGCTCTAGGTGGAGTTCTCCCATCCGCAAGAACGGGCTCCGCTCTGCGCTCAAGCGTCGCTGGCTCGCCACCGCGGACGTCGACATGGAGCCGCCGGATACGGTCGAAGAAGAGCAGCATCGGCGCCCCGCCGCTCACCAGCTCCTGCAGTTGCCGCTGCACATCGCCCGTCGCCTTCCTACGGATCGGGAGGCGGATCACCACGTTGTGGCCGCGGGCGGCGAGCGACCTGACGGTGGCGTTGCCCTCGCGGGTCAGCGGCATCGGCAGGCCGCTGTGGTGGCGCCGCTTCTGCGAGCGGTCGGCCGCGGCCGCGTCGTCGCCAGCAAGCGTCAGGTAGTCCTTGCGGCGTCGCGAACGTGAAGCAGAAGCCGTCCAGGGCGCCATCGCGCCGGTTGGCCCCGGCCGAGATAGACCTCGGGCGCATCGGACACGAGAAAGACGGACTTGAAGCCCACGCCCTTGTTGCCGATGCCCTGACCCGGGTGCTTCGACGACCTCGCGAGCACGGAGATCGAGCACAGGTCCCCGTAGTTGAACGGGCGACCCTTGTTCGCGACGTATAGGGTGCCCGACGGTCCTTCGCGGGGATCGAAGACGATGTCGATCTCGCCGTCTGTGCGCTCGGGGTCGTGGGCGTCGTGCGCGTTCTGGATCAGCTCCGTGACGAAGCGCCCTGCGTAGTCCCGGGCGACCTCATCCGTGATCCCGAGCCAACCCTCGAAGTCATCGGCAAGGGCCTCAGCCTGGAGGACCGCTTGCGCCTTCCCGCGAGAGAGGGCGAGCACGAGCGCGTCAGCCTCCGACTCGTGTGGCGGGCACAAACTCGTCGGACGGCACCGAGGCGCGAACCCGCGACGTCACCGGGGTCATACGGCCTCGGCGAACGATGCCGCCAACTGCAGGCGCATGCCGGATCGACGTCGCGTCCAACCCCCTACTCCTTCTCCCAGCCGAAGTCCTTGAAGCGGAGGGTCTTCGCGTTCTCGGAGATCGTGCGGACCGTGTCGTCGGCGAAGCCGTCGGCAGCCGAGTGCTCCGCCTCGACCTGGACGGTGACGTGGAGACGTACATCCGTCTGCTGGGCGAGCCGGTCGATGACCTCGTCGACGATCTTCGTGAGCTCAGGGATGGGTCGCCGCGGGTCGCCGAGGCTCACCTCGCCGTGGAAGCGCCTGACGCGCCGGACGGGTTCGGGGCCCGGCCCGGGGCCCGGCGGCGGCGGCTTCGGGGGTTCGACGCCCGGCAACGGGTCCGGCAGAACCGAGCCGTCGACGATGAGGCTCGTCGAGGTGACCGGCGTCTCGGCGATGCGCCCGGCGACGATCCCGCGGTACTCGCCGGGGGCCTCCCGAGCGGCCGCGTAGGCGAAGGTCTCCGACCGCCACAGGAGGCTCGACGAGCCGTCGCGCACGGCACCCTCGAGGACGGAGATGTCCCGCAGGCGAGGCAGGTACGGGTACTGGGCGAACCAGCTCCACAGCTGCTTCAGCCCGAAGGCGTGGTCGGCGGTCCACTTCTCCTTGAGCGCGCCGTCGAGCACGAGCCGCAGGTTCACGCCGCCGAACTTGGTGATCAGGTGCTCCTCGTTGCGGAGCTTGGCGCCGGCGCGGACGGCCAGGGGGTCTGATCCGGACACCTTGACCGGGCGCAGCGCCACCTTCGCGAGCGGGTCGGCCTGCTCCGGGCACGAGGAGCCACTGGTACGTCTCGGGGATCCGGGCGCGGGCGGTCTCGTCGGCGCCGTCGCGCTGCGACTTCGCCTGGCTGCGCTGGAAGCGCGTCGAGGTTGAGCCGGCCGGCCTCGCCGTCGTCGACGATCGAGCTCCAGGCGAGGTACTCGCGAACCGCCGTCGTCAGCTCGGCGAGCCGGAGGTGGTCGGCGACGAGGAAGACGAGCATGTTCTGGTTCGCGCGGGCGCCGGCGCCACGCGAGGCGAGGATCTCGCCGGCTGCCGTGGTGGCCTTCGACGTCGCGGCCTTGGCGTCGTGCGGGTACTCCGGGCCCGAGCGCGACGAGCGCGACCTCGTCCTCGTCGGGCACGTCCGACCCCGACTTCGGTGACGGGTGGACGCGGGCGAACGGGCCCCGGTCGGCGAGCGCCGCCTTGAGCCGCCGCTCGATCTCCATCTCGACCCGGTCGTCGGCCTGCTGCTCGGCCCGGTCGCGGGCGAGCTGGTTGACCGACGGCTGCGTCGCGTACCAGTAGCGGCCGGCGTTCTCGTACAGGTAGGTCGCCTGGCCCGCGAGCTTGCGGAGGGCGTCGCCGAAGGTCGCCGGCGTCTCGCCGGGCTGGACCGAGCCGAGGAGGATCCGTCGGTCGTCGATGCCGCGGTTCGCGGCAGCCGGCAGCGGCGCCGAGCCGAGGAAGACCGTGCGCGCCACGCGCCGGGCGGCCGAGTACCGCCCGTACGTCCCGGCGTTCTCCCGGTCGAGCCGCAGCGGCAGCGATGAGGTCCCGTCGACGTCGGTCTCGATGATCGGCTGCCAGCTGTCGTCGAGGTACTGCGTCAGCTGCGGGAGGACCGTCGTGTCGTCGAGCGGGATGGCGGCCGGCAGGATGAGCAGGTTGCCGTCCTGCTGCTCCCAGAGCGCGTGGACGACCGCGGCCATGAGCTTGAGCACGCCGCGCGTCCGCTGGAACCGCTCGAGCGTCGACCAGTCGTCGAAGAGCCGGTCGAAGAGCTCGGGGTGGATCGGGTAGCAGGCTCCGCAGGCGCTCGAGGTACGCCTTCTCCTTCGTCTCGGCCGGGAAGCTGCCCTGGTGCTGGGCGTACAGCTCGCCGAACCGCTGGACGACCTCGTCGCGGCCCTTGATCGCCTCGGCCGTCAGCGGCTCGAAGAGACGCCGCCGGACGATCTCGAACGACTCCTGGGCCGCCGCCGGGCGCCACGGCGCGTCGACCCGGTGGACGACGTGCTTGAGCGACTCGAGCGCCTTCTGGCCGCCCTCGCCGCCGACCTCGATCGCCGACGACGGCAGCGACACGACGAGGAGCGCGCCCGGGACCTGGTCGACGGCGCCGGTGAGCTGCTGGGCGAACGAGAGGGCGGCGTCGAACGTGCCGCCCGGCAGGTCGTCCTTGCCCCACTGGAGCCGGGCGTAGGTCACCCATTCGTCGATGAGGACGACGACGGGGGCATGGGCCGCGAGGAGCGCGCGGAGAGCGTCGGCGCCGGGCGGGACGCCGGTCCGGTCGGCCTCGGCGACGGTCGCGAACGCCGCCGCGCCGCCGAGCGCCAGGCGAGCTCGCCCCACAGCGTCCGGATCTCGGTCCCGTCGACGATCCGCGGGGTGATCGGCGAGAGCGCCGTCCCGACGATCGCGGCCCGGGTGACCTTCGGGCAGCGCCGACACCTTCGCCTCGGTGAGCACGCCCTCGAGCCCGGGCAGGCTCGCGACCGGCGATCGCCGGGTCGACGAGGTGCCAGAGCGCCAGCATCGAGTGCGTCTTGCCGCCGCCGAACGTCGTCTGGAGGTCGACGACCGACTCGCCGCCGGTCCCGGTCAACCGCCGGAGCGCGCCGGTCAGCAGGAGCCGGAGGCCCTCGGTGAGGTACGTCCGGGCGAAGAACTCGCGGGGGTCGACGTACTCCTTGGCGCCCTCGCCACGGGCGACCTGGGCGAGGTCCGCGGCGAACTCCGCCTGGCGGTACCGGCCGGCGGCGACGTCCGGGTGCGGGGTGGCGAGGCTCCGCCAGGGCGCGAGTCCCTTCAGCGGCTCGGCGGCGACCGGAGCCGCCGTGGTCGCCTTCTGCTTGTCCTTCGCCTGGGCGACGGCGTTCTCCATGAGGATCGTCGCCTTGGCCTTCGCCAGCTCGTCGGCCTGGGGCGCGGCGACCGAGCGGAGGAGGCGCTCGGCGGTGTCGTAGGCGCGGTAGACGTCGTCGCCGGTGAACGGCTTCTCGCCCGGGTGGGCCCAGCGGTTGCGGGTCAAGCGCAGCTCGGCGACGTAGTTCCTCTCGGCCACGCCGAGCGTCTTGCCGAGCGTGTCCTGCCAGTGGAACCAGATGGCGTTGAGCAGGAACTGCGGGTCGTTCGGGATCGGACGAGCCGGCGCCCGGTCCCTTCGCCGCCTCGACGGTCGAGACCCACGTCGGGCCGTACGCCTTGCGTGAACGCCTGCTCGACGACCGGCTTGAGGCCAGCGGCGAGCCCGTCGAGCATCCGGCCGATCCGCTCCTTGTTCGTCAGCGCCATCGTGCGTCCCCTACTCGAGCCCGAGGCTCGTCTGTGCCGGCTGGGCAGCGCGGGCCGACTCCGCCCCGCGGGCGAGGTCGGTCCAGGCCACGACGAGCGCGTTGTACGCCCGGGCCTCGTCGGTCCAGCCCTTGCGCTCGGCGACGTGGTACATGCGGTAGGCGAGGTCGCGGGCGGTGTCGCCGAGGCCGCCGAGGCGCGCGAGCAGGTCGCCGGCCGCCGCCTCGCCGTCGGTCAGCAGGGCGTGGACGAGGCGCTGGGTCGCCTCCCAGACGGGGATGCGCGTGTCCTTCGCGGGATCCCAGTCGGCGCGTGTACTCGTCGCGGGCGAGGAGGCGCACGCGTCCGCGCGACGCGGCGACGATGCCGGCCTCGACGAGGCCGGCGACCGAGCTGTTCTTCGCCTTCGACAGCGTCTCCGCGGTCCCGTACGCCGACTCGCCGAGGCCGAACTGCTCGTACCAGGCGATCGCCCAGCGGGTGTCGGCGTCGAACTCGCCCTCCTGCTCGGCGAGGATCTCGTCGAGGACCTGGTTGATGAGCGCGAGCGCGGTGCGGACGCGCATCGCCGAGCCGTCGGGCTCGAGCACCTTCGCGTAGCGGCTGAAGACCGCCATCCCCGGCCCGATCGACGCCTGGGCGAGGTCCACCGGCGCGATGTTGCCGTGCTGGAGCGTCCGCAGCGCCTCGGGCATCTCGCGCTTGAGGGCTGGCGACGAAGTCCTTGCGGGTCGTGATGCCGGCGTCGGCCGGGCGGGGCCGGCAGACGAGGACGATCGACGAGGCGAGAGCGTTCGTGCCGATCGCGATGCATCCGGTCGCCCGCTCGGTCCGCATCGGCCATGTGCCGTCGATCGAGAAGCCCGGCGGCGAGCAGGCCCTCGAGCATCGTCTCCCAGCCGGTCGAGGCGATCGCGCCATCGGCCGTCGTCGTCGCCGTCGGACTCCGCCTGCTTGAAGGCGTAGTAGATGGTCACCGGGAACGTCGGGTCGGCGACCTCGCGCATGCGCGCGAACGCCGCGCCGAGCCCGTCCTCGAAGTGCGCTTCGCGCCTTGCCTTGTCGCCGCCGAAGCGGTACGGCGTCGGCGACGAGCTCGGCTGTCTTCGGCGTCAGCAGCGTGCCGAACAGGTCCGGGTAGACGTCGCCGAGCGAGCGGCGCAGCCAGACGTAGAAGAAGTCGGACAGGTCCGCGTAGCCGATGTTGTCGTAGTACGGCGGGTCGGTCGAGACGAGCGGCCGACCGGCACGCGATCGACGTCGGCTGGCATCGCGCTGCTGACGACGCCAGCGCCGCGGCCGACGCGCGAGGCTGCCGACGACCTCGGCGATCGCAGTCGATGCGCTCGACCGAAGTCGCCGCCGGCGCCGCCGAACGGGTTGGCCTCGGCGAAGTCCCAGGTCATCGGGAGCGCCTGGCGCGCGAAGGTGTCGCCGACGAGCTCGATCGTCGGCTCGACTCCACGAGCGCAGAGCGATGACCAGTAGTCGGCGAGCTTGCTCGACCGCGAACGCCAGGTACGTCGCGACCGCGTCGGCGTAGGCAGCGCGCCGTGCCGCCGCCGTCGAGGCGGACGTCGTCGTCGGCGAGGCCGGCGGCGACGGCGTCGCGGAGGACGCGCTCGCGGGCCTCGCCGACGAGGTCGCTGAACGTCGTCAGAGCGACGAGCTGGCGCGGCGTGAAGAGGTCGCGGAACGTCGTCATGCCGTAGCTGGCGCGTCCAGAAGCTCGCGGGCTTGCGTCGGCAGATCGCTCGTCGGGCGCCCACGCCGGCTCGGCCGACCGCGCGATCGCCTCGTGCTCGTCGGTCGGCGCGCAGGTAGATGCGGCCGCGCTGGCCCTCGGCGACGATCGCCATGAGCTGGGCGCCCATCCGCCTGGCCCGGCCCTCGGCCTTGATGTGCTCGTCGAGCGCGACCGGTGCTCGCAGACGAGGCAGCGGAAGTCGCCCCGCGGCCGACCTTCGGCGGCTCGGGCGGCGTCCCGTGGCCCGTCCGAACCTCGAAGCGGACCGTCTTCGCCGCGCGGTCGACGATCGGCTCGACCCAGGCCTCCTTGCCCTTCTTCGTCGAGAGCGCGAACGAGCGGACGAGCGGCATCCGTGCGCCGCAGGCGGGGTTCGGGCAGGTGACCGTGCGGGCCCAGAGCCAGGCGATGACCGTCGCCTCGCCGCCGCCGTGCTCCTTCGGCAGGCGGACCTTCGGGTAGAGGTGGCCGATCCGGCGCTCGGCCTCGTCGCGCATCCAGGCGCCGTAGCGGCGGACGTCCTCGGCGAGCCCGGCGGCGCCCTTCCAGGCGCCCGTGCCGCCGACGCCGCGGCGGGCGTCGGGGTGGACCGGCGGCAGGTTCGCGAACTTCGGCGGGATCTCGATGAGCGCCTTCGTGATGAGGACGGCGACCGGGTTGAGGTCGGAGGCGTAGGCGGTCGAGCCCGAGGCGCTGGGCCTCGAGCGGGATCGAGCCGCCGCCGCAGAACGGGTCGAGGACGGGCGGCGGGTTGCCGCCGGTGGAGCGGCGGATCTCGGCGCGGGCCTCCTCGAGGACCGCCTCGTTCGTGCTGTTCTCCCACTGGACGAGGCGCTCGATGATCCCGAAGAGGCGGGTCCGCTCGTCCTCGACGGCCTTCGGCGTCGGGAAGCGGTCGGGGTCGGACGACGGGTCGTCGACGAGGCTGGCGAACAGGACGGCCCGGCAGGCGGCGAGCGGCCGGCGCGCCCACCACAGGTGGAGCGTGCTCGGGTGGCCGTGGCGGATGCTCTTCTCGCGCGCCGACGCGACGTTGATCGCCTCGAGCGGCAGCGCGACCTCGATGAGCTTGCGCTTCGGTCGGTCGCTCACGCTGAAACCTCCACCAGCTCGCCCTGCGCCAGCAGGTCCTTGATCGAGTAGTTCACCGACGTCGCCGCAGGGTCCGGCGCCAGCGAGAACGGGCGTCGCAGGTAGATGGGCTCGGCGACTCGCTCGCCGTCCACGCTGACGATCGCGAGATACCAGCGGTCGGGCACGTTGAGGCACTTCCCGATCTCGTTCCGGGTCACCGTGACGGTCGTGGCGCCCTCGGCTCGGCCCTTCACCTCGATGAGCGGAGCCGGCCGCCGGGCTCCCGGGACTCGACGTCCCAGCCGTACTTGCGGTCGCCGAACGTCTTCGGGGATGCGTCCGGCCGCGCGCTCGGCAGCCATGACCGCGGCCATGGCGCAGGCGCTCGATCCGTCGTGGTCTCGCGGGCGAACAGCTCGGGTTCGGACGGGGCTGTTCCGGTCAGCCGATCGAGCAGGCCCTGCGGCACGACGATCGCCCCGCCGACGACGACCGGTGGGAGCGCCTGGACCTGGGCCTCGAGGTCGAGCTCGCGCATCCGGAACGGAGGCGGTCGGCGAGGTCGTCGGCGCGCTGGCGGGCGACGCTGCTCGCGAGGCGGGTCTGCTTGCCGGCCCGCTCCTGCTCGCGCAGGCGGGCGTACTGGCCGTCCCAGTAGTTGATCTCGTAGGTCAGGCGGGCGTGGACCTCGCGCCGGGTCCGCTCGATCCGGTCGAGGGTGCGCTCGCGGACCTCGGCGAGGTGGGAGCGGGCGAGGCGCTCGATCGCGTAGTCGGTGGCGCGGCCCTCGAGCGTCGTGCCGATGAGCCAGGCGGCGGCATCGATCGTCGGGCCGACGAGGGCACGCTCCTCGTCCGCGCACGGTCGGTAGTCGAGGTAGGGCGCGGCTCCGGCGCCGCCGGCATCGACCTCCCCGAGCTCCACGAACTCGAGGCGACGGCTCACGACGGTCGGGTGCCCGTCGCGGGTCGGTCGTCCGTCGACGATCGCGTGCTCGAGGTAGACGAGGGCTCGGATCGAGTCCGACGGGTCGGTCTCGTCGATGAGCAGCGCACCGCGGCGGAGGAGCTCGCGATGGTCCTGGAGGACGAGGTCGATCGTCGCCTCGAGGAGCGGGTGGCCGGGGCAGACGAACTCGGCGAGCGGGAACCCGACGACCGCGACCCGGTCCTTCTCGAAGGCGATCCGCTCGTACGCGCCGAGGACCCCCGGGCGCATCGCGGCCTCACGGGCTCGATCGCGGATCCGCCCGGGGACCTTCGTCAGCTCGTAGCGGCCGGGCTCGCGCTCACGGACCTGCCCGCCGAGGCGCCGGTACGCCAGGAGGAAGAAGTCGCGGACGTAGTGGGGCTGGAGCCGGTTCGCCTCGGCGCGTTCGAGCTCGTCGCGAACCGCGGCGACCTTGGTCGTGTCGAGGAGGTTCGCCCCGAGGGCACGGGTGGCGAGGAGCGCGCGGAGGTGCTCGACGTCGAGGGCCTCGTCGATGACCCGCGTCATCTGGGTCCGGACCTCGGGGCTGTCGCCCAGGCGGATCGCCTCGATGAGGAGCTGGCGGAGCGGCTTGCCCTCGAACGTGACCTCCCCGAGGACGTCGAAGACCGTGCCCGCCGAGGGCCTCCGTCTGGACGGCGATCTTCTCGAGCAGGCGGGCGTAGACGTCGCCCTCGCGGGTCTTGTGGGCGACGAGGTTCCACAGGTGGCACGGCTCGGTCTGGCCGATCCGGTGGATCCGCCCGAACCGCTGCTCGATCCGGTTCGGGTTCCAGGGCAGGTCGTAGTTGACCATCAGGTGGGCGCGCTGGAGGTTGATGCCCTCGCCCGCCGCATCGGTCGCGACGAGGACGACGACCGCGGGATCGTTCTTGAAGGCAGACTCCGCCGCGCGCCGCTGGTCGCGCGGCAGCCCACCATGGATCGCGACGATCGCCTCCGGCCGCCCGAGGAACGTGCCGATCCGCTCGACGAGATAGTCGAGCGTGTCGCGGTGCTCGGTGAAGACGATGAGCTTGCGCCGTCCGCCACCGGCATCGCGCATCTCGGGCGCCTCCTGGAGGAGCGTCGAGAGCTCGGTCCACTTCGTGTCGGTGCCGAGCTTCCGGACCTGTGCGGCGAGGGCCTCGAGCTCCTTGAGCCGTTCGATCTCGAGACGGAGCTCCGCGATCGTGCTGGCGGCGGTGGCGAGATCGACCGCGGTCTCCTCGGCCGCCTCGGCCTCCTCGGCGGTCGCCTCGTCGTCGTCGATCTCCTCGATGTCGGCGATCGTGATCGCGTCGAGCTCCGGCTGACTGATCCGGGCCTGGGCGCCGTCGCGCTGCAGCAGGGTCTCGGCGAGCGTCCGCTCCAGGCGGGCGAGGCGACGCTTGAGCGACATGTGGATCGCCGCCGGGGATGACGCGAGCCGGCGCTGGAGGACCATGAGGGCGAAGCCGACGATGAGCCCGCGCTTGCCCTCGCCCTCCGCCTTGAGGCGCTCGGCCCGGTTCATCTCCTCGCGGACGTACGTCGTGACCTGCTCGTAGAGGGCGGCCTCGGGCCCGGAGAGGTCGTAGGGCACGACGTAGGCGTAGCGGGGCGGGAAGAGCGCCGTCCCGTCGAACTTGACGAGCTGCTCCTTCATCAACCGGCGCATGAGCTCGCCGGGGTCCGAGGCGCGGCGGCGCGGCGTCGGACGCCTTGCGCTTGTGCCCCGCGAACCGGTCGGGGTCGAGCAGGCTCATGAACAGCTCGAAGTCCTCCTCCTTGCCGTTGTGCGGCGTGGCGGTCAGGAGGAGGAAGTGCCGGGTGTGGGGCTTGACCCGCTCGGCGAGGAGGCGCCGCTTCGTCTTCTTGACCTCGCCCGAGAACAGCTGGGCGGAGAGCTTGTGGGCCTCGTCGAAGACGATGAGGTCCCAGTCGGGGGCGTTGTCGAGGATGAGCTGGAGGTCCTCGTCGCGGCTGAGCTTGTCCAGGCGGGCGATCAGCAGGTCGCTGTCGGCGAACGGGTTGCCCGACGCCGAGCCCTCGATCCGGTCGCGGGTGAGGAGCGTGAAGTCGAGGTGGAACTTCTCGGCGAGCTCGGCCTGCCACTGCTCGACGAGCGAGCCCGGGGCGACGATGAGGCAGCGCCGGAGGTCGCCCCGGACGATGAGCTCGCGGATGAAGAGCCCGGTCATGATCGTCTTGCCGGCGCCCGGGTCGTCGGCGAGGAGGAAGCTGAGCGGCTGGCGCGGCAGCATCGCCTCGTAGACGGCGGTGATCTGGTGCGGCAGCGGCTCGACGAGGCTCGTGCTGACCGCGACGTACGGGTCGAAGAGGTAGGCGAGATCGATCCGCTTCGCCTCGCTGGCGAGCTTGAAGGCCTCGCCGTCGCCGTCGAAGGCCCAGGGCTTGCCTTCCTCGACGATCGCCAGGCGCGGCTCGTCCTCGCGGTAGACGAGGCGCTCGGCCACGGCGCCGTCGGCGGTCCGGTAGGTCAGCGTCAGGACCTCGGAGCCGTGCCAGGTGACGTCGACGACGGTCACGGCGTGGTCCGCGACGACGCCGGTGACGAGGGCGCCCTTGGTCAGGTCTTCGAGGCGGGCGATCGGGCGGCCTCCTCTCGTCGGGCCATTCGGTGCGTCGTTCTGGCCAGTCTACGGAGCCTTGGGCGTCGTCGTCCCACCTGACAGGTCGTTCCGGTGTCCGCGGGCCACGCGCGGTCAGGGGCGACCCATGTTCAGGCTCCCTTCAGTTGGTCCGGGCGCGGCCGGTCCGCGATCGGGCCACGCCGCGGCTACCGCCCAAGTTGCGCAGGACACGCTCGTCGAGTCGCCGCTCGACGGTGGTGCCGTGCCCTCTCACGGCGCCGGCAAGCAGCTCGGCCGGGAGGCAGGACGACGCCCGCTGGAACTCGAGGCCGACCGCATGCCCATCGGCGAGCGAGAAGTCGAGCGCGACGAAGCCCGCGAACGCCACGTCCGTCTCGAGCAGTAGCGTCGGACCGACAGGCTCTCCCTGGGCGAGCGGCCGCAAGTGGAGATAGGCGATGTCGGTCGTGGCGTCGTACGTGAGGCGCATGAGCCCTCCGGCGGTTGCCCCCGACGCGGGGGTGCGATCGAGTGGAGCCATCATTCGGAGGGCGGAAAGCTCGTGGTCACAAACGGGATGGTCGCGGTGGGCCTTGCCAGCTCGCATGGCACGGGGTGTTGCGGTACGCACCGGCGGCGTGCACCTGTATCAGCCGAGTGGACTGAGTGGAGGCTGCTCTGACTCGGCGAGATCGGCGGAGGCGTCCAGGAGGTCGTCTGCAAGGGCCGAGAGCTCATTCACTCCCTCGACGGCCGCCCACCAGGTCGGCAGCTCCTCCCGCAGTCGGTCGGCCCCCACCCAGGCGCCCACGAGATTGCCCGTCATCGCCCCGATCGCCGCCGTGGCGTGACTTGCGTTGGCCGCGGTCAGCAGGGCCTGCTTGGGGCGATCAGGGGCGCGGAGGAAGCAGAAGATCGCCGCCGGAATGCTCTCGAGCGCGAAGGCGCCGGTCCAGATCCGATCGAACACTACTTCGGGTGCCCGGTTCAGCCACGTCTCGATCCGGCGGATCCGGTCGCGCAGGTAGATCGGGCGAACCGGTGGCCGTCGCGTCGGGGTCGGCTCGGGCTCAATCAGGCCGATCGCGGTCGCGACGAAGTCCAGGAATGGGCCAGCCTCGAGCTGCGTTGTGCCCGTGGACGCGAGCCGAGCCAGATATCCGACTGCAGCAGCGACCGCCACCGCCGCGGCGACGCCGACGTTGCCCCCGTGCGTTGGCAACGCGAAGCGGACAGCGTCGCGAAGCAGGGCGGTTGCGCCCGTCTCCCCGGAGTGGACGAGCCCTACGGGTGCGCTCCTGATCGCCGCGCCGTTGTCTGACACGCCGAGCCGCGGTCCGACTTCGTACCAGGGTTCCCCGTTAGCCAGTGCGGCCAATGCCGCGTGGGATGTGAGTCCGACCCCGCCGGCGGTCGGCTCTGAACCGACGAGTCGGGCGACGACATCAGCAGGATTCAGATGCCCCCTGTGCTCGGCCAGACTCCGGGCCACCTCAACCGTCAGCAGCGTGACGCCGGACCAACGGGCGCCTTCGGGCGGCAGCTCCTGAACTCCGAGCGGACCAAGACGCGCGTGGACCTTCGCCCGAGACAGCCCATCAACGGGTCCACCCAGACCATCGCCGATCGCCCCGCCGACGAGACAGCCGATGAAGCGGTCGCGGAGGACTCGAAGGTTCCGGTAATGGGCTTCGGCCTCTGGCCACGCAAGCGGCGGCACCGGATAGTGCCGCATTGCGGCGACCTCGGAGGGCTCGGGGCCTGCCGCCGGCACGCCCAGGTGCCACCCGTGAAACCCCTCGAACAGCAAGGATGACCCATCGGCACCCCGGATCGGGCGCGTAGCGCGCGACAGTGGCGTGCGCCGCACGATGCGGTCCTTCCGGAGCGATGTCTGGAACGCGGTGAGTCCGACCTCCTCTCCGTCTATCGCCGATATCACGCCATACAGGCGCTGGTCCGTCTCGCGCTCGATCGCGAGGATCACGCCTTCGGTGAACTCAACGAGTTCGAGGCCACTCTCCTCGCTCCCGGGGCCAGCCTCAAGAACCTGGGCTGCGGGCGGCAGCGATGAGACGACGTCCGCAACTTCGCGTTGGTAGAGCTCGTCGACCGTCGGAGTCGGCCTAACCTCGGTGGCCCACGTGGTGTGGCCGTTGGCGAGGTTGTAGACGCCCCAGTCGATCCAATCCTCGTAGGTGCCACGCTCCTCGTTGTCGTCGTTCAGCCGGGGCGGGAGGGCGTCCGTCAGGATGCGCGCCAGCCGGGCATCGCGGTCGGCGTTCCCCGGGAGGCACCTGCCCTGCAGCCGCCTCGGCGTGGCGAGGATTACCGTCGCGGGCAGCCACGAGGCGTCAGCCTGCCGCTCGAAGAGGATCATCGCCCTGGCCACGGACCATCTCCTTCCCCTTGACGTCAGGCGAAGCGTATGCAGCGCGATGAGAGCTCGTTCGCCACCAGCGCGCTCCTCTCAAGCGGTCGCGTGGCCGGTCCGACGGGCGCTGGAGGCGATGTGGCGCGATTTCGACCCGGCCGAATCCGCACCCGCTACACTCCGCCGATGGCGCGCTCCGCCGCGAACCCGACCGCCGCGCCCCCCGATGCGCCCGAGCGTGCGCCCGCGGTCGTGGCCGTGCTCGCGACGCCGGTCGGGCCGCTCCATGCCGCGGCGACGGACGAAGGGATCGTCGGCCTGGAGCTGCGCACGACCGACGAGGCGTTCGCGGCGTCGATTCGAGCGCGCACGCGGTGCGGGCTCGTGCCGCGGGCGGACCCCGGCGCGTCCCCGGCCGCGCGGGCCCACCTTGCCGAGCTGGAGCGCCAGGTCGCCGAGCACCTGGCCGGTACCCGCGACGCGTTTGACGTGCCGGTCGTCCTCGAGGGGATGAGCGACTGGGATCGCCGGGTCCTCGCGGGCGTCCGGACGATCCCCCGCGGGGCGACGGCCTCCTACGGCGAGGTCGCCCGGCGGATCGGCTCGCCCGGCGCCGCGAGGGCCGTCGGAGGGGCGGTCGGCCGGAACCCGATCGGGCTGCTCGTCCCGTGCCACCGGGTGATCGCCGGCGACGGCACCCTCGGCGGCTACGGCGGCAGCTGGTTCGGCAGCCGCGAGGAGCTGCTCGGGCTGAAGGAGCGCCTCCTGGAGCTGGAGGGAGTCGAGCCGCCGCCGCGGTCGGGGCTGCGGCGCGCGAGCCGGCACCTCGCGGGGGCCGGTGCGCGGCTCGTGAGGGCAGGCCGATGAAGGTGCTGCGCGCCTACCGCGAGCTCCTGCGCAACGGGCCGCTGACCCGGCTCCTCGTCGGCGAGTTCGTCTCCTCGATCGGCGACTGGCTCTACATGGTGGCGATCCTCATCCTCGTCTACCAGGTGACCGAGGACCCGTTCATCCTCGGCCTCGTCGGCGCCGCGCGCGTCCTCCCCTACGTCTTCCTCTCGATCCCGGCGGGCATCGTCGCCGACCGCTTCGACCGCCGCCTCGTCCTCATCGCGACCGACGTCGCCCGCGGGCTGCTCATGCTCGTGATCGCCTCGGTCGTCTTCCTCGACGGGCCCGTCTGGCTGGTCATCGTCCTCTCGATCGGCGGGACCTGCTTCGCGACGTTCTTCGGGCCGGCGATCGGGGCCTACCTGCCCAGCCTGGTCGAAGACGAGGAGCAGCTGGGCCCGGCCAACAGCGCCTGGTCGACGCTGGACAACCTGGCCTTCATCGTGGGCCCGGCGGTCGCCGGCATCCTCATCGCGGCCGGCGGGCTCGTGATCGCCTTCCTCCTGAACGCGGCGAGCTTCGCCGTGATCGCGGTCGTGCTGCGGGGGCTGCCGCGGAACGTCGCGAAGGCGGAGGGGATCGCGGTCGCCGCCGGCGAGGCGACCCCGCAGGCGGCGGCCGGGGCGGAGGCTGCGGCGGCCGGCGAGCCCGTCGCGGCGCCGACGCGCGCGCCCGCACCCACGCGCGCTCCCGCACCCGCACCCACGCGCGCTCCAGCACCCACGTCTGTGCGCGCGTCTGTGCGCGCGATCGATCGGCGCGTCCTCGTGCCGATCCTCGGGCTGGCGCTGATCGACATCGTCGGGGCGGCGGCGGGCGGCGGGCTCTCGGTGCTCACGGTGGTGATCGCGAGCTCGAGCCTCGGCGGGGGCGAGGAGGCGACCGGCTTCCTCAACGCCGGCATCGGCCTCGGCGGCCTCATTGGGGCGCTGCTCGCCGGGGCGTTCGTCCTTCGACCGAGCCTGGTCCCGATCCTCGCCGGCGGCTCGCTGGTCCTGGCGGCCGGCCTCGCCGCGCTCGGGTACGCGCCCGCGCTCCCGGTCGCGATCGCAGCCATCGCGGTGGCCTCTGCCGGCGGGCTGCTCGTCGAGGTCACGAGCACGACGATCTTCCAGCGGGTCGTGCCCGACGCCGTTCGCGGCCGGGTGCTGGGCATCCTGAGCACGGTCTCCACCGTCGCCTTTGCGGCCGGATCGTTCCTGCTCCCGGTCCTCGGCGGGTCGCTCGGGACGGGGCCGGTGCTGGCCGGTGCCGGCGTGGCGGTGGCCGCGGCCGGGCTGCTGGGCGCGGCGATGGCCGCCCCGGCGGCACGGCGCACAGCGGGCTCGACCGGCGACGTCCGGGTGACCCGCCTGGCGGGCCTGCCGCTGTTCGCGGGCGTCCCGGTGTCGACGCTCGAGGCGGTCGCCGTGCGACTCGAGCCGGTTCGGGTCGCGGCCGGTGACGTGGTGATCCGCGAAGGCGACGCGGCCGACCGTTTTTACCTCGTCGAGGCGGGCACGTTCGAGGTCACCCGGCGCGGCGGAGTCGAGACCGTGCCGGCGGCCGCGCCGGCCGTCGAAGAGGCCACGTCCGCCGTCGAGTACCTCCGGACGATGGGCCCGGGCGAGGTCTTCGGCGAGATCGGCCTCCTGCACGGGATCCCGCGGACGGCGACCGTGACCGCCGCGACCGACGGCGCCCTGCTGGCGCTCGACGGCGCCGACTTCCTTTCGCTCGTGAACGCCGGCCCGATGGTTCGCCCGCGCCTGCTCGACCTGCGACGGGGGGCACCGGGGGCGGGGTATTGACGCGGTCGCCGGTTGCGCGGAGGCGCTCGCCGCGTGCGCCAGCCCCGCCCGTCGCAAACAGGCACCCGCAGATCGACGACCCTGGCCGCATCAACCGCGCATCACTGCGATCAGGCGCATGTGTCGCGGTCGAACCAGTGGAACCCGCCGCTGCCGGTCTGATGCGCCCGCGATGCGGGCAGGGTCATCGAATCGCGGAGGGGTTCGCCGGGAGCGGGAGGGGGCTCGCCGGAGGGGGCTCGCCGGGCGGGGCTCGCTACCGGCCCGGTGGCTCCGAGGCGGTGGCGGCGAGGATGGCCTTCACCTCGAACGGCGAGGCGGCGGGGTGCTTCGCGCGGATGAGCGCCGCGTAGCCGGCCACGTGGGGCGCCGCGAACGAGTTGCCGGTGGCCGTCATCCGGCCGCCGTCGCGCCAGGCGACGTCGACGTCCACGCCGTGGGCCCCGAACTCGACCGGCGGGTCGGGGTTGTAGAACCAGGCCGAGGCGTCGGCGAGGTCGTGGGCGGCGACCGAGACGACCGACGCGAAAAGCGACGGATAGCTGTTGCCGGGCACGTTGTTGGCCGCGCAGACCAGGAGGACGTTGGCGAAGTAGGCCTGGTCGGCGAGGTCGTGGAAGAGCCCGAAGAGGGCGTCGCTCTTGGACGACAGGCTGAGGTTGACCACCGTCACGCCCTGCTCGATCGCCCAGTCGAGTCCGGCGGCGAAGATGATCCCCTTGCCCCGGTTGTCGGGCCCGAGGACGCGCACGGAGACGAGGTCGGCGCCGGGGGCGATGGCGTGGATGATCCCGGCGCAGGCCGTCCCGTGGCCCACGACGTCCAGGGCGTCGGGGTCGTCCACCACGACCGGGTCGTCGTCCGGGTTCGGGGCCGGCTCGACGCGAACGCTGCGAACCAGCTTGCCGCCGACCGCCGGGTGATCGCGCTCGACGCCGGAATCGATGATCGCCACGGTGACACCGCTGCCGTCGGTCCCGCCCATGGCCCACTCGCGGTCGACCCGCCCGAACGGCGCCTGCCGCTGGAGATCGGCCAGGCGGGCGCCGACGAACGGCTCGCTCCAAGCGGGGAGGAGGTCCTCCTCGCTCATTGCCCGGGGGTGCGCCGGCGCGGGCCCCGCGCGCCCATGCCACCCCGCGCCCCCGCGCCGCCCCGGCCGCTCGCCGCGCCCCGCGCGGCCCCCCGCAGCCCGCTCGCCTCGCGCTCGGCCTGGCGCACGAGCACGTCGAGCAGCGCGGTCACGAGCTCCAGCTGGTCGGGCGTGGCCCGCCGCAGGGCGGCCACCCGCTCCACGAGCGGCCAGAGCGGGTCGTCCGGCCCGCCGACGTCGGAGACGGCGGCGCGGACGAGCGCCTCCACGCCGGCGGCCGGCGCCGCGTCCCCGGCGAGCGCGGCGAGCACGGCCCCGACCAGCGCGGCGACGTCCCGCTCCACCCGGCTGGCGCGGATGGCCACCGAGGCCTGGCGAGCGAAGACGCCGGCCAGCTCCACGTCGCGGATCGAGAAGGTCGCCTCGGTCCGCTTGTCGAGCACCTCGAGGACACCGATCGTGCCCCGCTCGTCGACGAGCGGCACGGCTACGATCGAGCGGGGCACGTATTGCGTCTTCTTGGCGAACGAGCGTCCGAAGCGCGGATCGCGGGCCACGTCGGAGATCGCGAGCGCCTGGCCGGTCGAGAAGACGTAGCCGACGAGGCCGCGGTCGGGCGGGATCTCCAGGCCGACGACGCCCTGCCCCTGGGCGCCGGCCGCCACCCGGAAGACGAGCACGTTGCGGGCCGCGTCGAAGAGGGCCATCGAGGCGGCCTCGGCCTCGAACAGGAGGACGGCGGCCTCGACGATCGAGCGGAGGACCGCCTCCGTGCCGCCCAGCTCCAGGCGCCGCGCGATCTCGGCGCGCCGCCCGATGGCCGCCAGCGCCTCGCGGGCGGCGGCGAGGTCGGCCGACTCAGCGCCCTGGTCGGCCCCCTCCGGGACGTCGCCGGCGGTCACCGGTCAGCGGCCCGTTCCAGGCGCTCGAGGTCCGGGACGACGAGCCACTCCTTCTCGATCCGGATCAGCCCCTCGGAGGTGAACTCGGAGAGGAGGCGGTTCACGGTCTGCCGGGTCCCCCCGATCATCCCCGCCAGCTCGGACTGGGAGAACGGCCACGAGAGGTGGATCTCGCCGTGGGCGTCGGCGTCGGCCTCGCGGGCCATCCTCACGATCCGGCGCGCCAGGCGGCCGGGAAGGTTGAGAAAGTGGAGCTCGCCGACATGGTAGGTGAGGCGGCGCAGCTCGCCGACGAGACCCGCGAAGAGGGCGCGCCGGAGGTTGGGATCCTCGTCGACGAGGCGATCGAAGGCGTCGCGGCGGAGGACCAGCGCCTCGGTCGCCTCGAGCGCGATCGCCGTCGCCGAGTGATCTTCGCCGTCGAGGAGGGCCAGCTCGCCGAAGAAGTCGCCGGCATTGAGGGTCGCGATGATGGCGCCCTCCTCGCCTTCGGGGTCGGGGAGGACGATCTTCACGGCGCCGCTCTCGATCACGTAGAGCGAGTCGCCCGGGTCCCCCTGGTGGAAGATCGTCTCGTTGCGCCGGTAGCGCCGGCTGCGCAGCGACTCGATGCAGCGCGCCAGCGTCTCGTCGTCGAGCCGCGAGAAGAGGATGCAGCGCCGCAGCGCCTCCGCGGCGTTCGCCCGCTCTTCCGCAGCCACGTGATCCTCCCGCTGCCTCGGCCGGCACTCGACGAACGAATGCTACGAGCCGGCGACGGGTGCCGCAATGGGCGGCGCCGAAGACGCGACGAGGGCGGGCCCCCCGGCCCGCCCTCGTCCACGTGGGTGCTCGATCCCTGGCGAGGCCTCGCCCTATTCCTTGCGGCGAAGGGCCCGCTTGGCGTCGCTGATCAGGTTGCCGCGGGATGCGGCGCGCTGCACGTCACGCTCCTTCGCCCGGGCGAGGTCCCGAGCCATGACCGGGTTCATCGCCCCGATCATGTGCCCTTCGACGTCTTCGTCCTCGGTCGCCTGTCGCCGGCTCAGGCCGTCGGCGTCCTGCCGCCTGCTGAGGCCGTCGGCGTCCTGCCGCCGGCTGATGCCGTCCGGGCCCGCGCGCCGGGAGCTGCTGTGCCCCTCGACGTCGTCCTCGGTCGCCTGCCGCCTGCTGAGGCCGTCGGCGTCCTGGCGCCGGCTGATGCCGTCCGGGCCCGCGCGCCGGGAGCTGCTGTGCCCCTCGACGTCGTCCTCGGTCGCCTGCCGCCTGCTGAGGCCGTCGGCGTCCTGGCGCCGGCTGATGCCGTCGGCGTCCTGGCGCCGGCTGAGGCCGTCCGGGCCCGCGCGCCGGGAGCTGCTGTGCCCCTCGACGTCGTCCTTGGTCGCCTGCCGCCTGGTGAGGCCGTCCTCGTCCTGTCGCCTGCTCAAGCCGTCACTGCCCATTCGCCTTGCCATGGTCCAATCCTCCTTGGGATCGAGCTTCCCGGATTGCATCCGGTGATGCGGATCATGATCGTGCACGTCCCGAGGGTAAAGGGTCGATGCGACCGCCGCCCTGTCGTCCTCGCGACAGCCTCCCTGTCCCCCGCCGTGCCCCCTCGGCAGCCTTCAGGGCCGCTGCACGGGCCGCATGGGGAAGACACCGATGACGATCGGGCTCGTCGGGTCGAGGAGAATCTCGTAGCCGACGTCGCCCTGGCGGAGCAGCTCGCCCAGCAGCCCCGATTCCCGCTCCGGCAGCCCGACGAACAGGCGGCGGCCGTCGACGTCGACGCCGCAGACGTCGTCGTCGCCGCCGTTGAGGCCGAAGCGCCGGCGCAGCTCGTGCAGCGGCACGTACGGCCGGCTCTTGATGAACCGGCGCAGCTGCGCCTGGGTGCACGGGGTGGGCGGCTCGGGGGCAGCAGCGCCATCGAGGGTGCCGGTGGCGCCGGCAGTGGCGCCGGCAGCGGCGTCGGCGAGGGCGGCCTCGTCGGGGGCGGACGCCGCGGCTCCGTGGAGCGCGTCGTCGGGGGCGCCGGCGAGCGCGCGCTCGCCGGGCGGGATCGCGTGCTGGGCCACCGGCTCCAGCTCCTGGTCGCTCATGGAGGCAGCTCCGCGGCGTGGGCCGCGTGACGGACGAGAGGGCCGACCGGCATCGGCCGGCTGCGCCGGATCATACCGCCGGTCACCGGCCCGCGCGGATGAAGAGGCCGCCGCCCTTGCGGGCAGCGGCCTCGGGAGCGCGTCGGGGGGCGATGCGTCGCGGGGCGTCAGGCCCGATTGTGGCCCGGCGCGAGCATCGAGCCCGGCCGCACGTCGACGTGCCGGACGCGCGCCACGAGCGCCGCGCCCGAGTGGACGGCGGAGCTGAGCCCGCCGGTGAGCCAGAACGTGTGCCCGGCGGCTGGCGCGGCCTCGGCCGCGAGACGGCGGGCGCGGGCCTCGGTCATGCGGTCGGCCATCCGACCCGGGACCAGGAGCGGTGCGGTGTGGTCGAACATCGGAGTCCCCCTTCGCGCTCCGGCCCTCGTGCGTCCTGTTCCCGGAGACAGGGGAATCGTGCGCCCCGACGTGGCGCGGGCGATAGCGGCTGCGTGACGGTCGGGGCGGCATCCCCGAGCCTGCCGGGACGTCGCCGGTGCGCCGGCGGCGCTGTCGGGGCGGCACCGGCGCGCCTGTCGCGACCGCGACAGCGCTAGCCGGTGACGACGAGCAGGTCGCGCGGGGCCTCGTTGAGGACGATCGGGCCGTCGTCGCCGCAGACGACGATGTCCTCGATGCGGGCGCCGTAGCGGCCCTCGAGGTAGATCCCCGGCTCGACGCTGAAGGCCATGCCCGGCTCCAGCACCTCGGCGTTGCCGGAGACGAGGTACGGGTCCTCGTGCCCCTCGAGGCCGATGCCGTGGCCCGTCCGGTGGATGAAGTGAGCCCCGTGACCGGCGGCCGAGATGATCTCCCGGGCCACCAGGTCGATCCGCTCGCAGGCGACGCCGGGCCGCACGGCGTGGGTCGCCTCGGCCTGCGCCGCGCGGAGCACCGAGTAGAGGCGGAGGAACTCGTCGTCGGGGCCGCACGCGGCGTCGCCGCCGGTCACCCAGATCGTCCGCGTGATGTCGCTGCCGTAGCCGCCCAGCGGGCCGCCGATGTCGAGGACGATCGGCTCCCCCCGCCGGATCACCCGGCCCGACGCCTCGTGGTGCGGAGAGGCGGAGTTGGGCCCCGAGCCGACGATCGCGAACTCGGCGCTGTCGTGCCCCGCGGCGACGAGCCGGTCGCGGACCTCGCGGGCGACCTCGGCCTCGGTCCGCCCGACGAGGCGGCCGTGAGCGACCTCGTGGATCACGGTGTCCGCGGCCAGGGCGGCGAGGCGGAGGAGGGCGACCTCGTCGGCGTCCTTGACGATCCGGAGGTCACGCAGGACCACGGACGCCGGCTCGAAGACGGCCGCCGGGAGGGCCGCCTGGAAGCGCAGGAGGTGGAGGGCCCAGAGGCGGTCGGAGACGCCGAGCCGGCCGACGACCCGCGGGAGCAGGCTCCGCACGAACGCGACCGGGTCCTCGGTCTCCTCCCACGTGGCGATCGCGACGTGGCCGCCGGCCGCCGCCGGGCAGCCCCGGGCGGGCGCCGCCTCCAGCCGCGGGACGACGAGCGTCGCGGCCCCGTCGGCCGGGACCACCAGCATCGTCAGGCGTTCGAGCGGCATGGCGGCGTACCCGGCCAGGTAGACGAGGTCGGGGCCGACGCCGACCAGCAGCGCTTCGAGCCCGCGCGCGCGGGCGCCGGCCTGGGCGCGGGCGACGCGGTCCGCGAAGCGGGTCGTCGGGATGGACGGCCGGACGTCGCCGGTCGCGGGCGCGACGCTCATGCGGGAGGAGCCTCCGGGGAGCCGGTGGGGGTGGGGCTGGAGATGCTGCCCGGCGCCGGCACCGGGACCCCGAGCCAGGCCGCGAGCGCGGCGTGGCCGTCCTCGAAGAGCTTCCGGTACGCGTACACCTGCTCCGCGCCGGCGGCCAGGGCCGCCCGCCGGAGGGCCCGGTCGTCGTGCTGGCCGACGCACAGGACGCGCAGCCCGGCGGCCGCCGCGCGGGCCGTCATGGCGACCCCGTCGTAGGCCCGGGCCGTCAGGTCGACGACCGCCCGCGACGCCGCCCCGGAGACGAGGACGGCCTCGAACGCGCCGGCCGTGCCGGCCCGGACGGGCGCTGCACCGAGCGTCCGCAGCTGGCCGACGAGGCGCGTCGCCCAGATCAGGTCGTCCGCGAGGACGGCGACCGTCTCGCCGGCGGGGGCGGGCGCCCCCGCGTCGCTCATCGGACGGTCCAGGTCTCGCCGCCGCCGAGGAGCTTCGCGATGTCGCCGACGCCCTGGCGGTTGATCGCGTCGCGGATCTGGGCCTCGATCAGCTCGTCGTGGGTTGGCCGCGGGACGTTGCGGATCACGCCGATCGGGACCGGGAACTCCGGCCAGTAGATGCGGGCGAGCATGTTGTGGATCGTCGGGTCCTCGCTCGTCTCGTCGTGGACGATGATGTCGGCCTCCGTCACGCCGTCGACGCCGAGCTGGACGATCTCCGGGCGCAGCCCGTCGAGGCGGAGCCCCATGTCCCGGTTCTTGCCGAAGAGCATCGGCTTGCCGTGCTCGAGGATCAGCATCCGGTCGTCGCGCACCTCGCGGTCGGTGAAGGCGCGGTGGGCCCCGTCGTTGAAGATGTTGCAGTTCTGGAGGACCTCGACGAACGCCGAGCCGCGGTGGAAGCCGGCCTGCTCCATGACCTTCTGGATGTGGTCGACCTGGGTGTCGACCGTGCGGGCCACGAAGCTCGCCTCGGCGGCGAGGGCGATCATCAGCGGGTGGATCGGGTAGTCGATCGAGCCGATCGGGGTCGACTTCGTCTTCTGGCCGAGCTCCGACGTCGGGGAGGCCTGGCCCTTGGTGAGGCCGTAGATCCGGTTGTTGAACATCACCACGCGGATGTCGACGTTCTTGCGCATCGCGTGGAGGATGTGGTTGCCGCCGATCGAGAGGGCGTCGCCGTCGCCCGTCACCACCCAGACCATGAGGTCCGGGCGGGCGACCTTCAGCCCGGTCGCCAGCGTCGGGGCCCGCCCGTGGATCGAGTGGAAGCCGTACGTGTTCATGTAGTACGGGAAGCGGCCGGAGCAGCCGATCCCCGAGATGAAGACGATCTTCTCCTTCGGGATCCCGAAGTCGGGCATCACCTTCTGCGTCTGGGCCAGGATCGAGTAGTCGCCGCAGCCGGGGCACCAGCGCGGCTCCTGGTCGCTGGCGAAGTCCTTGCGGGTGAGCTTGAGCGGCTCGGCGGCCGTCGTCGTCGGGGTGGTCATCGGGCCGGCCTCACAGGTCGCCGAGCAGCTGCTCGGCCTTGATCTCGATCTCGGCGATGGTGAACGGCTTGCCGCGCACGAGGTTGAAGCCGATCGCGTCGACGAGGAACTCCGCCCGGATGACGGTCCGCAGCTGCCCCAGGTTGATCTCCGGGATCAGCACCGTCTTGTAACGCCGGAGGACGTCGCCCGTGTTCGACGGGAACGGGTTCAGGTGGCGGAGCTGGGCGTGGGCGACGCTCTTGCCCCGCGCCTGAAGGCGCTCGACGGCGCTCCGGATGGCGCCGTAGGTCGAGCCCCAGCCAAGGACCAGCAGGTCGCCCTCGGACGGCCCGAAGGCCTCGAGGGGCGCGATGTCGCGGGCGATGCGGGCCACTTTCTCGGCGCGCAGGAGCGACATCCGGTGGTGGTTGTCCGGGTCGTAGCTGACCGTGCCGAGGCCGTCGAGCTTCTCCAGGCCGCCGATGCGGTGCTCGAGGCCCGGCGTGCCCGGCACGACCCACGGCCGGGCCAGGGTCTCGGGGTCTCGGTCGTAGGGGTAGAAGCCGGCCGCCTCCGTCCGGTTGGGCACGTGCAGGTCGGGGAGGTCCTCCAGGGACGGCACGAGCCACGGCTCGGTGCCGTTGGCGAGGAAGGCGTCCGAGAGGTAGACGACGGGCGTCATGTAGGTCAGCGCGATCCGCCAGGCCTCGATCGCCATGTCGAAGCAGTCCGCCGGCGAGACCGGGGCGACGACCGGGAGCGGCGATTCGCCGTTGCGGCCGTACAACGCCTGGAGGAGGTCCGACTGCTCGGTCTTGGTCGGCAGGCCGGTCGACGGCCCACCGCGCTGGACGTTCACGACGACGAGGGGAAGCTCCACCATGACGGCGAGGCCGAGCATCTCCGCCTTGAGGGCCATGCCCGGGCCCGACGTGCCGGTGAGCCCGAGGGCGCCCCCGTACGAGGCCCCGAGGGCGGCACCGATGGCGGCGATCTCGTCCTCGGCCTGGAACGTCTTGATGCTGTAGTTCTTGTAGGCCGAGAGCTGGTGGAGGATGTCCGAGGCGGGCGTGATCGGGTACGTCGAGTAGACGAGGGGCCGGCCCGACAGGGCCGAGGCGGCGACGCAGCCCAGGGCCGTGGCCTCGTTGCCGGTGACGTTGCGATACGTGCCGGGCGCGAGGTGGGCGGCCGGGACGTCGTAGCGGGTGTGGAAGATCTCGGTCGTCTCGCCGAAGGCGTAGCCCGCGTGCAGGGCCCGCCGGTTGGCCTCCGCGACGACGGGGCGGGAGCCGAACTTGTCCTCGATCCAGCGGAGGGTCGGCTCCATGCTCCGCTCGAACAGCCAGAACATGACGCCGAGGGCGAAGAAGTTCTTCGTCAGGTCGACCTGCTTGGAGGTCATGTCGAGGCCTTCGAGCGCCCGCGCGTTGAGCGTGGAGACCGGGATCTCGAAGACCATGTACGCCTTGAGCGACCCGTCGCCGAGGGGGTTCGAGGCGTAGCCCGCCTTGGCCAGGTTGGCAGGCGTGAAGGCGTCGCTGTTGACGATGATCGCGCCGCCCTGGACCAGGTCCTTCACGTTCGTCCGGAGTGCCGCCGGGTTCATGGCGACGAGGACGTCGGGGGCGTCGCCCGGGGTGTGGATGTCGCTGGAGCTGAAGCTGATCTGGAAGCCGGAGACGCCGGGCAGCGATCCCGCGGGCGCCCGGATCTCGGCCGGGTAGTCGGGCAAGGTGCTGATGTCGTTGCCGAAGACGGCGGTCGCCCGGGTGAACTGGGTGCCCGTCAGCTGCATCCCGTCGCCGGAGTCGCCGGCGAAGCGGATCGTCACGCGGTCCAGCTCCTGGACCGGCACCTCGTGGCCCTTCGTGGTCGTCACGGGACCTCGCGATCCTCCTGGGTCTCGAAGCCGGCGCACCAGCGGGTTCGGCGCGGCGCGGGCCGGTCGCCGTAGGGTACCGCACGAACGGCGACGCGTCCGGCTGCGCCGATCGCCTGCGCGCGTCCGTGTTGGTCGCGCGCGTCCGGTGGCGTCGAGGGGGGGCGACGCGGGGCACCCCGCCTTTGCTAGGCTCGCGGTGATGGACCGCCACCGCGTCATCGGCGTGGCCCTGGCGGCCGCCTCCGCGTGCGGCTACGGGTCCGGGGCCCTCTTCGCCAAGAGCGTCTACGGAGCAGGGATCGACTGGCTCACCCTGCTGTTCTGGCGCTTCCTGGTCGCCGGCGCGCTCGTCTGGGCGTGGACGCTCCTGTTCCGCGACAACCGGGCGGCGCTCCGGGAGCTGCGGCGACGACGGGCGATCGCCCTCCTCGGCCTGGGGGCTCTCTTCGTGTGCAACGCGTCGACCTACTACGCGTCGCTGCAGTACGTCTCGGCGTCGATGGCCGCGCTCATCGTCTACATCTACCCGGCCCTCGTGGCCGTGCTCTCGATCCGCTGGGGCCACGGGCTCCAGGGCCGGCGGCCGTGGGCCGCCCTGGCCCTGGTGACGACCGGCGTCGTCCTCACGATCGGCGGCATCGAGACCCGGGCCGAGCCGATCGGGCTCGTCCTGATCGTCGCCTCACCGATCCTGTACTCCGTCTACATCATCCTGGCGGCCCGCCTGGCCGGCGAGCGACGGGGCGAGACGGCCGACACGCGGACCGGCGGGGCCGGGGCCGAGACGCGGCCGGCCGTCGCCTCGGCGCTCATGCTCACCGGCACGTTCGCGGTGGTGGCCGCCCTCGCCCTGGCCGCCGGCGAGCCGATCCTGCCGGGCCAGATCCCGGGCGGCGCATGGTTCGGGCTGCTGGGGATCGCGGTCTTCTCGACGGCCCTGGCCGTCTCCGCCTTCTACGCGGCCACGGCGCGGATCGGGGCCGCCCAGACGGCGCTCGTTTCCACCGTGGAGCCGGTCTGGACGATCACGCTGGCGACGCTCTTCTTCGACGAGCGCCTGGGCCCGATCCAGCTGCTTGGCGGCGTCCTCGTCATCGGCGGCGTGATCCTGGCCCAGACGACACCCGGCGCCGTGCCGGAGGTCGTGCTCGAGGAGGCGTGACCGGGATGTCTCGCGCGACCACCCCTGCCCCGCCCGGCGCCCGGTGGAGCGTGGCGACCGTCGCCGCCCGCGAGCGCACGCCGCTCCTGACCCGCGCTTCACCACGACGGAGCGCCGCGTCTACCCCGGCGTCCGCCACGAATCCCACCACGATCCGTTCGACGGGGAGCGGATCGTGGACGAGATCATCGCCTGGCTGCGGGATCGGATGGTGGGCCGGCGGACGGGCTGACGGCCCATGGCTGGGTGGTGGCCACCGCCGGCTGAGCTGTCTGCAGGGACATGACGGGTAGTTGCACGCGCAACTACACCGTGCTACCGTGATCTCATGACAGCACGCGACGTCCCCTCGACCCCCGCGCCGGAGCGGATGCCGGCGATCTACATCGGCCACGGCGCTCCGACGCTCGTCGACGACCCGGTCTGGCCGGCCGAGCTCGCGGCCTGGGCCCGCGACCTGCCCCGCCCCCGCTCGATCCTGATGGTCAGCGCCCACTGGGAATCCCAGCCGCTCACGGTCGGCGCGACGACGCCCGTCCCGCTCGTCTACGACTTCTACGGCTTCCCGGAGCGCTACTACCGGACCCGCTACGCGGCGCCCGGCGCCCCCGACCTCGCGGTGTCCGTGGCGAAGTTGGTCGGCGACCTGGAGCCCGTCGCCCAGGCCCCGAACCGCGGGCTCGACCACGGGGCGTACGTGCCGCTCACGGTGATGTACCCGGACGCCGACGTCCCCGTCCTGCAGATGTCGCTCCCGGACCTGGATCCCGAGCACCTGTTCGCGGTCGGGCGGCGCCTGGCGCCCCTCCGCGACGAAGGCGTGCTCGTCGTCGGCAGCGGCTTCCTCACCCACGGGCTGCCGTTCGTCCGCGAGTACATGGCCGGCAAGGAGGGGACCCCCGCGTGGTCGATGGACTTCGACCGCTGGGCCGCGGAGGCGCTGGCGGCCGGCGACATCGACGCGCTCTTCGACTTCCGCAACCGGGCCCCCGGGATGCCGTACGCGCACCCGACCGTCGAGCACTTCGCGCCGCTCTTCGTCACCCTCGGGGCCGCGGCCGTCGCCGACGAGGCGCCCCAGTTCCGGATCGACGGCTACTGGTACGGCCTGGCCAAGCGATCGTTCGCCGTCCGCTGACGACCGGCTCCGGCGCCCATTCGGCCCCGGTCGAGCCCCGGCCCGGCCCGCCTCAGCCCGCCCGGCCCTCCTTCAGGAGGCTCCGGAGCATGAACAAGACGTTCGAGGGCTTCTCGGCGAGGCGGCGCATGAAGTACGGGTACCACTGCGAGCCGTACGGCACGTAGACGCGGACGCGGTAGCCGCGCTCCAGCAGCTGGGCCTGCAGATCGCGGCGAACGCCGTGGAGCATCTGGAACTCGTAGCGGTCGCGGGCGATCCCCTCGGCCTCCGCCCAGCGGATCAGGCGCCCGATGAGGTGCCCGTCGTGGGTGGCCAGGGCCGGGTAGGGGCCGTCGGCCATCAGCCGCCGGGCCTGGGCCTCGTACGCAGCGCTGATCTCCTCACGCTCGCGCAGGGCGATGGCGGCAGGCTCGTTGTAGGCGCCCTTGCAGAGGCGGACCCGGGCACCCTCCGCGATCAGGGTCTCCACGTCGGCCGGCGAGCGGCGCAGCGCGGCCTGGATGACGACCCCGCTGTTCGGGTTGAGCGACCGCAGCTCGCGCCAGAGGCCGAGCGTCTTGTCCGTCTTGGTGTGGTCCTCCATGTCGACGCGCACGAAGGCTCCCAGCTCGGCGGCCTTGCGGAAGACCCGGGCGACCGTGTCGCGGCAGAGGTCGCGGTCGATGTCGAGGCCCATCTGGGTCAGCTTCAGGCTGACGTTCCGTTCGAGGCCGTGCGCCGCGAGCGCGTCGAGCGTCTCCCCGTAGCGGCCGACGGCCAGGCCGCAGGCATCCGTCGAGTCGACCGATTCGCCCAGGACGTCGACGGTCGTCAGGTAGCCGGCGTCGCGGAGTCGCTCGAGCGACGGGAGGACCTCGGGGAGCGATTCACCGGCGATGAAGCGGCGGACCATCGGCCGGGTGATCGGGATCCGGGTCGAGAGCCGCCCGAGGGCCCGGCGATGCGAGAGCCAGATGAACGAGGTGCGGAGGGCCCGGGTCGGGATCGGGTCGTGCGAGGTCGTGGTGCTCAAGACGATGGGCTCCTGGGGTGCAGGCTGTTGGCGCGAGCGGTGAATGCGAGCCAACGGCAACGCCGACCTGGTGGCCGCGTCGGGTTCGGCGGCCGCACCGGGTCGGGCGGCCGCGCCGCCGTGTTGTTGGCGCCGATGGTACCGAAGCCCGCCTGCCCCCTGGAGCCTCGCGGGGTCATGACCGCGGCGGGGCGCTCGCGGCGGGCGCTCCCGGGGTCGCGGCGGGGAGCTCGCGGCCGGCCCTCAGGCGTCGGTCCCGCCTTCGCCTCCGGCATTGGCTGACGCGGCGAGCCGCTCGACGATCGCCAGCGTGCGCTGGTCGAGGGCCTGCAGCGCGGCGAGGACCTTCTCGATCTCAGCCTCGGCCTTGACGTTGACCTCGAAGTCCGACTCCGAGCGGGCGTCGGCGTGGGCCGCCTGGACGTTCTGGCCGACCATGATCAGGGGCATGAGCAGCAGCTGGACGATGTTGCCGAGGAAGAGGAGGAAAGCGAACGGGAACGGGTCGAACGGCTTCGAGACGACTGCCCCCTGCCACAGGATCCAGCCGCCCATGACCAGCGCGAACAGGTAGAAGGCGTACATCGTCCCGACCGCGGCCGTGACCGCCTGCGCGATCCGGGCGTTGAGCCCCACTCCGGCCACGTCCTTCCGGCGGATGAGGCGCGCGCGGCGCGGGTGGGGCCGCAGGTCGAGCCGGCTTGCGGCCGGCGGCGGGGAGGGCTGGGCAGCGGCAGTCATCGGTGGCTCCATGCGGCGGGCTCGATGCGCAGAGGCTACGCCCGTCGGGCGAGGGCGGCCCGCCGGGGCAAGCGTCCTCCGTGGTGCCCGCCGGGGCGAGCGCCGGCCCGTGCGGCCCGAATGGCGTCCTCGGCCCGGCCGACGTGAGGTCTCAGCGCTCCGCGGTTGGCGATTCCCCGAGGACGTGCCGCCTCAGGAACGCGACGATCCTCCCGAACGCGTCACGCCGGTTCTCGCGGCGCTCCCACCCGTGCCCCTCGTCCGGGTACCAATGGACCTCGTGGTGCTTGCCCTCGATCTCGAGCGCCTCGACCATCTTCTCGGTCATCAGCGGCACGACCCGGCGATCCTTGCGACCGTGGAGGATCAGGAGCGGGGCCTCGATCCGCTCGGCCCGGTAGAGCGGCGAGCCGCGGCGGAAGAGCTCGGCACGGGCGGGGTCGTCGGGCGAGCCCATCATCCGCTGGAGGTCGATCCGGCCGAACCGGTCGCCGTGCCGGTAGCTCTCGGCGATCTCGGAATCGCCGAAGAGGTCCACGCCGGCGGCCCACATCGCGGGCTCCTCGACGAGGGCGCAGAGGGTCAGATAGCCGCCGTAGGAGCCGCCGAACATGGCGAGCTTTCCGTTCGACCACGGCTGGGCGGCGGCCCAGCGCGCGGCGTCGATCACGTCGTGCAGGTCGGCGTGGCCCCACTCGCCGAGATTGGCCAGGCGGAAGGCGCGGCCGTGGCCGGTCGAACCCCGGAAGTCGACCGACAGGAAGGCGAACCCTTCCTGGACCAGCAGCTGGCGGAACGGCTGGAAGTCCCGGAGCACCAGTGAGGAGGGACCGCCGTGCGCGTTGACGATGGTCGGGACCGTCCTCCCGCCGCGCTTCCCGGTGGCGTCGGCGGGGCGCCACAAGGTCGCCGGGATCGCCTGGCCGTCCCGGGCCCCGATCACGACGCGTTCGGGCTCGACGAAGCCCCCGACGGGGACGGCGGCGGGCAGCGAGCGGGTCAGGCGCCGCGGCCGGGCGAGCCGGCCGTCCGGCGCCGGGACGGGAAGGATCCAGAGGTCCTCGGGATCGCGCTCGGACCTGCCGACCGCGAGGATCGCGCTCCCGTCGGGCAGCCAGTCCGCGGAAAGCCAGACGCCGTCGGCCGGGTTGATCCGGACGCCGGGCCCGGGCATCGCCTCGCCGGGACGCCGCTTCGGCGGCCGGCCACGACCGCGCCGAACGGGCGGCGCGGCGGCCAGGGGTGCGACGAACAGGTCCACGAGCCCGTCGCGGAACACCGGGTGGACGAACCGCGTCCCGTCAGGCGACGGGAGGGACGCCATGCCGAAGCCGCCCTGGTAGTCGCCGTGCTCCACGGCCCCGGCCGTCAGGGCGGACGGCTCGCCGCCGTCGAGGGGGACGCGGACGACCTGGAACCAGCCGTCGCGATCGGAGGCAACCAGGAGCCCGCTGCCGTCGGGCAGCCAGCGCGGGGTCGTCGCCCAGGCCCCGGCGCCGGCGACCACCCGATCCTCGCCCCCGACCACGTCCACGACGGTGACCTGCATCGTCGTGAGGTCCGGGTCACGCTGGGCGAGCACCGCGATGCGCCCGCCGGCCGGCGACCACTGGAGATCCTCGACGTCCATCCCGACCGGCGTGATGGCCCGCGGCTCCGGGCGCGCCTCCCGGGCCGGCCGCGGACCTCGGCGGGGCAGGGGTGCGGCGACGACCCACGCCTGGCTCCAGCCGCGGCGGCGCGAGACGAAGGCGATCTGGCGCCCGTCGGGCGCCCATCGCGGCGTGTGCTGGCCGGCCGGGTGGTCCGCGACGATCGCCGGCCGGGTGCCGTCGATCCCGACGATCCAGATCGCCTTCTCCCGCACGTACGCCAGGCGGGTCCCGTCCGGGGACCACCGCGGGTCGCTGACGGCGTGCTCAGAGGCGGTCACCTGGCGGACCTGCCCGGAGCGCAGGTCCAGGATGAAGGCCTGGCGCGCCCCGGCGGCCTCGGCCGTGTAGGCAACGCGGCGGCCGTCCGGCGAAAGGCGCGGCTCCTTCGGCGACTCGACGGCGACGATCTGCTCGATCGTGAGTGGCCCGTGGTGACGCGGCTGGGGCGTCGCGGCGCGGGGCGTGCGGGGTGCGCGGCCCAACGGGTGGGTTGCGGCGCGGGACGCGCGGCCCGGGGGGCGCCCGCGGCGACGGGCCGCTGGGGGCGGGGGCGGCGCGTCGTCCGCGGCGGTGGCGACGGGCGCGGTCGGCGTGCCGACGGCGGCCAAGGCCGCAACGGGGGCGGGCTTCGGCTTGTTCTTCGAGCCGGGCGGCCGACCGCGGCGGCGGAGGACCGGCGCGCCCGCCTCTACCGGGGCCGGCTCCGCAGAGACCGGCTCCGCGGCGGCGGGCCCGGCGGCCCCAGCCGGCTCGGCGGCGGCAGGCTCGGCGGCGGCCGCCTCGAAGGCGGTCTCGGCGTTGGGGAGGAGGGCCTCGTCGACCTCGTCGCTGCGGGCGAAGCGTGACATCGGGGGCGTTATACCACGCCGGCCAGGGCGCGCAGGGCCGGGTCGAGCTCCCGGGCGGCCGCGGTCACCGCCGGCGGCGCTCCTCGGGTGCGTTAACGGCGGCCTCGAGCTGGTCGCCGAGCTCCACGGTCCGGCGGTAGGCGGCCCAGACCGCCTCGGAGAGGACCGTGCGGAGGCGCCCGGATTCGAGCTCGTGGAGGGCGGCCGCGCTCGTCCCGCCGGGGGACGTCACCATGTTCCGGAGAACCGCCGGGTGGGCGCCGGACTGCTTGGCGAAGAGCGCGCTCCCTTCGAGCGTCTCGACCACGAGGTCGTGGGCCACGTGGCGCGGGAAGCCGAGGTGGACGGCCGCGTCGACGAGGGCCTCCATGACGAGGAAGACGTAGGTCGGGCCCGGTCCCCGAGACGGCAGTCGCCATGGCCACGAACTTCTCGTCGTCGACCTCGAGCTCGGCGCCCAGGGCCGAGAGGATCGCCTTCGCCTGGGCCCGCTGGTCGGCGGTCGTCTCCGGAGTCGCGTACCAGACGGTCATCCCGCGGCCCAGCTGGGCCGGCGTGTTCGGCATGCTCCGGACGAGCTCGCGATGCCCCAGCAGCCCTTCGAGCGCCGTCGTCGTGGCCCCGGCGATCACGCTGAGGACCAGCTGGCCGGGCGCCAGATGCGGCCCGATCTCGCGGCCGACCCTGGCCAGCATCTGCGGCTTGACCGTGAGCAGGACCACGTCGGCGCCGGCGACGGCCTCCACGTTGCTGGCGGTGACCCGGATGCCGTGGGCCGCGGCGAGCTGCTCGCGCCGCTCCGGGCGCGGATGGCTGGCGATCACCTGGGACGGCGCGACGAGCTGGCCGCGGATGAGGCCAGCGATCATGGATTCGGCCATGACGCCGGTGCCGACGGTGGCCAGGGTGCGGTCTGCGAGGGGCGACATGGGCGGGAGTGTATCCCACCGCCTCGCGACGTCAGGCGGCCGTCGCCCGGGTGGGCGGGAAGGAGCGGCCGACCGATGCCGCCGCGGGCGCGACCTCACGGGACCGGGACCCAGCTGCCGGCCGGCGCCAGGTCGACGAACCCCGCGGGATCGAAGATCTCGGCCAGGATCTCGATCCCCTCGATCACCCGCGGTCCCGGTCGGCTGAAGTAGGCGGCGGCGTCGAGGACGACGACGCGGCCGCCGCGAACCGCCGCCATCTCGGACCAGAACGGGGGTCGCGGGGTGGCCTTCCAGGTCCGGGTCGCCTCGCGCAGGTGCATCCCGCGGGGGGCGACGAGCAGCATCTCGGGATCCACCTCCGCGACGGCCTCCCAGGTGGTCGGGCGGCTGGCCTCGCCGTCGCTCCCGAGGACCTCCCAGCCCCCTGCCCGCCGAACCTGCTCGGGCAGCCAGAGGCCGGCCGCGGTCGAGCGGGCTCGAGCCCGTCGAGGGCGACGACCCGCGGCGCGTGGTGGCCCCCGTCGCGGCGCTCCGCGGCGACCTCCTCCACGTCGGCGAGGCGCTCGCGGAGGATCTCGACGAGCCCGACCGCCTCGTCCTCGGCGGCGGTCATCGCCCCGACGGTCGCGATCGAGTGGAAGATCCCCTCCAGGCTGACGGGATCGAGGACCACGACCGTGGCGCCGGCCCCCGCCTTCCAGTCGCGCGGTCCCGGGCCGGCGAAGACGAGATCCGGGCGAAGCGAGGCGAGGGCGGTCCCGTCCACCGCCCCCGACGACGGCCGCGTGACCAGGCGGCGCCCCACGACGGACGGAGGGAAGTCGCAGGCGTGCGACACGCCCACGAGATCGTCCTCGAGCCCGAGGGCGCAGACGATCTCCGTGGCGGCCGGCAGGAGCGAGACGATGCGCACGGGCGTGGTGGCTCTCGCGCGGAGACGCGGCGACCGGCCGCCCGTCGCCGGGGGCCGGTCGTGGAATGGCGATCGGCGCGGCGCCCGGTCGGGAGGGGCGCCGCCGGCGTCAGGCGGGCTTGAGCGCCTCCACCATGGCCCGCGCGGCAGCCTTGTCGGTGAACCAGACCGCGTTGACCTTGGTGTACTCGGCCCACTCGGCCGGGAGGGACTCCTCGGGGTAGATCGCGTTCACCGGGCATTCGGGCTCGCAGGCGCCGCAGTCGATGCACTCGTTCGGGTCGATGTAGAGCGTCCGGTCGGTGCCCTGATCGAAATGGATGCAGTCGACCGGGCACACCGCCACGCACGCCTGGTCCATCACGTCGACGCACGGCTCGGCGATGACGTAGGTCATCTCGGGGGTCCTCCGCTAGAGCTCACCACGGCCCCGGGCGGCACCGCTCCCGGGCGGCAGGCGCTCACGCCCGCAGCGGCGAGCGTACCACTTGGCGACGGGGCCTGGCGGGCACCGGGGGCTGTGATCGCGGGTCGACGGAGCTCCGGGCCGGTGGCTACGAGCCCGTCGGAGGCGCCGTGGCGAGCGGAGCGCCGCCGGGGCCGACGAGCCGGATGGCCCCGGCCATCCCGCGCTCCCAGTGGTCCGAGATGTGGCAGCCGAGGAGGAGCTGCCCGGCGCCAACCGGCACCGTGTAGGTCACCGTCGCGGTCGCGCCTGAGGCCACCACGACGCGCAGGCCCTCGAGGGCGGGCCGGACCGAGACCGCCGGCGTCGGGCCGGGCGGCGGGTTCGCCGCCGGCGCCTCGGCGGCCTCCCACGCTTCCTGGACGGACGACGGCCCGAGGACGAGCTCGTGGGTGTCAAGGCCCCCGTTCACGACGTTGAGCGTGATCGTCTCGCCGGGGACGAGGTCGACGATCCCGGGCACGAACAGGTAGTCCTTCAGGATGACGTTGACCTGGCGCGGGGTCGCGGGGGTGCCGGGCGTGATCGCCGGCGTCGCCGGGACGGAGGTCGCCCCGCACCCGGCGACGACGAGGCCGCCGACGGCGAGCGCGGCAACGAGGCGCCCGGGCCGGCGGCGCGCGGCATGGCGAGCAGGGTGGCGCACGGCGCGCAGTGTAGCCACGGGTCGTGCCGCGCGCCGGGACGAGCGGGCTCCGCGCCCGCCGATCCTTGACACGGCGAGGGCGCACGGGCAATGTTCCGCCGTCCCGTGGCGTCCCCCGCGTGCGGTGGGTTCCGCGTGCGCCGGGACCGGACGCCGTCGTGGGGAGGGAGAGGCGTGACGATCGACACCCCGGTACGCTCCGGCGCGCGCGTCCGCGACGACGGCGTTCCCGCCGTTCGCCTCGTCGGGCTCCAGAAGCACTTCGGCGAGGTCGTCGCCGTCGCGGGCATCGACCTGGAGGTCCGCGAGGGCGAGTTCTTCTCGATGCTGGGCCCGTCCGGCTCGGGCAAGACGACCACGCTCCGGATGATCGCCGGCTTCGAGCTGCCGACGGCCGGGCGGATCGAGCTCCGCGGCCAGGACGTGTCGCAGCTGCCGCCGTTCGAGCGCGACGTCAACACGGTCTTCCAGGACTACGCCCTCTTTCCCCACATGAGCGTGGGCGACAACGTCGGCTACGGGCTCATGGTCCGGAAGGTGGGCCGCGAGGAGCGCCGACAGCGGGTCGTCGACGCGCTCCGCATGGTCCGCCTCGAGGGCTACGAGAAGCGGAAGCCGTCGCAGCTCTCCGGCGGGCAGCGGCAGCGGGTCGCCCTCGCCCGGGCCCTCGTCAACCGGCCCCGCGTCCTCCTCCTCGACGAGCCGCTCGGCGCGCTCGACCTCAAGCTCCGCGAGGAGATGCAGATCGAGCTCAAGACGATCCAGCGCGACGTCGGGATCACGTTCATCTACGTCACCCACGACCAGGAGGAGGCGCTCACGATGAGCGACCGCCTCGCCGTCTTCAACCAGGGACGGATCGAGCAGGTCGGGACCCCGGCCGACGTCTACGAGAAGCCAGACACCCGCTTCGTCGCCGGCTTCGTCGGCACGAGCAACCTCCTGTCGGGATCGGTGGCCCGGGCCATCGTCGGCCGGGAGGGCACGTTCACCGTCCGCCCGGAGAAGATCCGGATCGAGGCTCCGGATGGGCCGGTCGGCCCCGACGAGACGACGGCGCTCGGCGAGATCGCCGAGGTCGTCTACCTCGGCGCCGACACGCGCTACATCGTGCGCCTCGATGCCGGCTCGACGCTCGTCGTCACCCAGCAGAACCTGTCGACGACGTCGACCGAGGCGCTCGCCCAGCGGGGCCGCCCGGTGCGGCTCGTCTGGCAGCGGCAGCACAGCCTCCCGGTCGCCGGCGACCGAGAGGAACGAGAGGGAGGAGAACCAGGATGAAGACCCGCCATCTCGCGGCGACGATCGCGACGGTCGCGCTCGTCGTCGGGGCATGCAGCGGGGGCGCCACGAGCGCGCCCTCGGCCGCCCCGACCGCCGCACCCACCGCCGCCGCGACGGCGCCGACCGCGAGCGCCGCCCCGACCGAGGGTGCGACCCCGGCCCCGACGCTGTCGGGCTCGGCGCTCGGGACGATCAGCCCGCTCAAGCCGGCCGTCGACCTCGCTTCGGTCGGCGGCCCGGGCGAGGGCGCCCTCAACCTGATCATCTGGGCCGGCTACGCGGAGAACGGCTCGAACGTCAAGGAATACGACTGGGTCACGCCGTTCGAGGAGGCGACCGGCTGCAAGGTCGCGACGAAGATCGGCAACACGTCCGACGAGATGGTGACCCTGCTCCGCCAGGGCGGCGGCAGCGTCTACGACGGCGTCTCGGCCTCCGGCGACGCCTCGAACCGCCTGATCGCGAACGGCGACGTGGCGGCGGTCGACCCGACCCAGATCCCGGGCTTCGGCGACATCGCGCAGTTCCTCCAGGACGCGCCGCACTACGTCGTCGGCGGGAAGCACTACGGCGTCCCGCACGGCTGGGGCGGCAACAGCCTCATGTATCGCACGGACGTCGTGACGCCAGCCCCGACGAGCTGGAACGTCGTCTTCGACGCCACCGCCTCGAAGGCGTACCAGGGCAAGATCACGGCTTACGACAGCCCGATCTACATCGCCGACGCCGCCCTCTACCTGAAGGCGACGAACCCGGCCCTCGGCATCACCGACCCCTACGAGCTGACCCAGGAGCAGCTCGATGCCGCCGTCACCCTGCTCAAGCAGCAGCGCCCGTGGGTCGGCAAGTACTGGGCCCTCTACTCCGACGAGATCGACAACTTCAAGACCGGGGCGACGGTCGTCGGGACGACCTGGCCGTACCAGGTCAACGCCCTCAAGGGCGAGAGCGTCGCGGTCGAGGCCGTGGTGCCGGCCGAGGGCATGACCGGATGGGCCGACACCTGGATGATGTCGTCGAAGGCCCAGCATCCCAATTGCATGCTCAAGTGGATGGCCTGGATGATCACGCCCGAGGTCCAGGCCCAGGTCGCCGAGAACTTCGGCGAGTCCCCCGCCAACCCGAAGGCGTGCACGTACCTGGACGCGGCCTACGGGCCGTACGGGCTCAAGGACTTCTGCACGCTCTACTCGGTCACGGATCCGAACTACTACGGCAAGATCGCCTTCTGGAAGACGCCGCTGCCGGACTGCGGCGACGGCCGCGGCACGACCTGCACGGACTACTCGATCTGGACCCAGAAGTGGACCGAGATCAAGGGCTGACCATCGCGGCGTCCTGACCGGACGCTCCAGCGGGGCCCCGGCGGCAATCCACGTCCGCCGGGGCCTCTCCCTCCCCGAGCCAGGGGCCACCTCCGATGACGACGGCCGCCCTCACGCCGCCCCCGCCGCCGCCCGCCACGCCGTGGCGCCGCCTCCAGGCGTCGCTCTACCGGCACCGGGCGACGCAGGTCCTGCTGCTCCTGGCGCCACCGGCGGGCTGGTTCGGCGTCGTCTACCTCGGCTCGCTCGTCATCCTGTTCATCTCGGCGTTCTGGTATCTCGACCCCCTGACCTCGGCGATCAGGCACGACTTCACGCTGCGGAACTTCGAGCAGATCCTTTCCATTCCGGTCTACCGCACGGTCGTGCTGCGGACGGCGCTCGTGGCGGTCGTCGTCACCGTCCTGGACGTCGTGCTCGCCTTCCCGATCGCCTACTTCATGGCCCGCGTGGCGAGCGGGCGAACGCGGGCCATCCTCTTCGCGGCGGTGCTCCTGCCGCTCTGGACGAGCTACCTGGTCCGGATCTTCGCCTGGCGGACGATCCTCTCGGTGGGCGGGCCCGTCGACTGGCTCTTCGCCCAGCTCGGCCTGACGGGGGTCAGCCTCTACAACACCGAGATCGCGATGGTGATCGTCTTCACCTACCTGTGGCTGCCCTACATGATCCTGCCGATCTACGCCGGCCTGGAGCGCATCCCGTCCTCGCTCCTGGAGGCCTCGGCCGACCTCGGGGCGCGGAACGCGATGACCTTCCGGAGGATCGTCTGGCCGCTGGCCCTCCCCTCGATCGCCGCGGGCTCGATCTTCACCTTCTCGCTGACCCTGGGCGACTACATCACGCCACAGCTGATCTCGAACACCCAGTTCATCGGCAACGTCGTCTACGACAGCCAGGGCGTGGCCGGCAACGTCCCGTTCGCGGCCGCGTTCGCGACGGTCCCCGTGCTCATCATGGGGATCTACCTGCTGCTGATGCGCCGCCTCGGCGCCTTCGACGCCCTGTAGGAGCAGGACCGTGTCGCGCTGGCTGCTGCGGATCGCGAGCGGGGCGGTGCTCCTCTTCCTCTACGTCCCGATCGTCATCATCGCGCTCTACGCCTTCAACGGCTCGCGCGGCCAGACGTGGCCGATCACCGAGTGGACGACCCAGTGGTTCGGCGCCGCCCTTGGCAACCCGAGCCTGCGCAAGGCCCTGGTCCTGTCGGTCGAGGCGGCGATCGGGGCAACCGCGATCGCGCTGGTGCTGGGGACCCTGGCCGCCCTCGTCGTCCACCGCTTCCGGTTCTTCGGCCGCGAGACGATCTCCTACGTCGTGGTCCTCCCGATCGCCCTGCCCGGCATCGTGACCGGCATGGCCCTGAACGCGACCTTCAACTCGTTCCACGTCCCGTTCGCGATCTGGACGATCATCATCGGCCACGCGACCTTCTGCGTCGTCACCGTCTACAACAACGCGATCGCCCGCATGCGGCGCTCCTCGCGCTCGATCGAGGAAGCTTCGCTGGACCTGGGGGCGACGACCTGGCAGACGTTCCGGCACGTCACGATGCCGGTCCTGCGGACGGCCCTCGTGGCCGGCGGGATGCTCGCCTTCGCCCTCTCGTTCGACGAGGTGATCGTGACGACGTTCACGGCGGGGACGCAGGAGACGATCCCGCTCTGGATCTACAACAACCTCAAGCTGCCCAACCAGCGGGCGATCGTGAACGTCGTGGCGGTCTTCCTGATCCTGCTCTCGCTGGTCCCCGTCTTCCTCGCCCAGCGCCTGGCGAGCGACAACCCCGGGGGCGGCGGCCGCACCTGAGCGGGAGCCCGGCGGTGCGCCGGGCCGAGGCGCCCCGGCGGCGAGACACTACATCCCCTCCGGCTCGTAGGAGGGGTCGAGGTATGTCTCGGGCTCGTCGTCGAAGTCGAGCTTGCAGCCCTTGCCGCAGAAGTAGTAGACGGTCCCCTCGTGCTCGGAGGTGAAGGTCGCCTTCTCGGTGTCGACCTCCATCCCGCAGACCGGGTCGATGGCGATGGCCATGGGACGCTGCTCCGCTGCCGCCCGGCACCCGCCGGGTCCTGCGGGGAGGATAGAACGGCGCCCCCCGATCTCGCCGGGACCGCTACGATGGCGCCATGGAAACGGTCACCGACTTGGAGGCCGCCCGCGCCCGCCTGCTCGACGAGCGGGCGCGAGTGCGCGCCGAGCTCGGCGAGGAGATCGAGGCGCCCGGCCAGATGACCTACGGGTCGCAGGCTGCCGCCGCCGCCCAGGTCTTCGCGCAGCAGCGCGACCTCGCCTTCCGGGAGCAGGCCGAGCGGCGCTTCCACGCGATCGAGCACGCGCTGGCGCGGCTGGAGGCGGGCACGTACACCGTCTGCGAAGTGTGCGGCGGCCCCATCTCCGCGGAGCGCCACGAGGTGGTCCCCTGGTCGACGACCTGCGTCAGTGCGGCCGGACCCACCGCTAGCGCGCCCGCACCCAGCCCCGCGAGCGCCCCGCCCGGCCGCCCCGCAGCCCCCCGCCCGGCCGCGCCGTGAGTGCCCCGGACCCGGGCGCGCCGCTCGTCGACCTCGCCCGGATCCGGGCGGCCGCGGAGACCCTCCGGGGCGTCGCGACGCGCACGCCGCTGGTCCCCCTGGGCGACCCCGCCCGGCGCCAGCTGCTCAAGGCCGAATCGCTCCAGCCGATCGGCGCCTTCAAGATCCGGGGCGCCTACAACATGGCGGCGTCGCTCTCCCCGGAGGAACGGGCCCGCGGGCTCATCACCTACTCCTCCGGCAACCACGCCCAGGGCGTGGCACGGGCGGCCCGGCTCCTCGGCGTGCCCGCGGTCATCGTCATGCCGGAGAACGCGCCGGCGATCAAGCGGGCCCGGGTGCTGGCCGACGGCGCCGAGGTGGTCACCGTCGGCAACGCCAGCGCCGAACGCCAGGCCGTCGCCGAGCGCCTGGCCGAGGAGCGCGGCCTGGCGATGATCCCGCCCTACGACGACGACCGGATCATCGCCGGCCAGGCCACCTGCGGGCTGGAGATCGCCGAGGACCTCCCCGACCTGGCCGCCGTCCTCGTCCCGATCGGCGGGGGCGGGCTCGCCTCGGGCGTGGCGGCTGCCGTCAAGGCGCTCCGCCCGGGCGCCCGCGTGATCGGGGTGGAGCCCGCGCTCGCGGCCGACGCCCGGGAGTCGCTGCGGCTGGGCCGGATCGTGGAGTGGTCCGCCGAGGACGTCTCGCGGACGATCGCGGACGGGACGCGGACGCAGGCGCTCGGGGTCCGCACGTTCGCCCACCTGCGGGCGCTCCTTGACGACATCGTGACCGTGAGCGAGGAGGAGATCGCCGCCGCCGTGCGGATCGCCGCCGAGGAGGCGCGCCTCGTCGTGGAGCCCTCCGGCGCCCTCTCGATCGCGGCCCTGCGCTTCCGGGCCGCCGAGGCGGGCGTGGCGCGGGCCGCCGGGCCCGTCGTCTGCGTCGTCTCGGGCGGCAACGTGGACCCGGCGCGCTACCGGGCCTACCTCGAGGCGCCGATCCCCTCTGCCTGAGCCGCCCCGGCGTGGGCCGGGGCCTCCGCCAGGGCCGCGTCCGGTCCCCCGGCCGCGCGTTCGTCCTCCACGGCCTCCCGCCGGCGCGTGGCGGCCTCGTCGTGGCGCATCCAGGCGGCGATGCCGAGAAGGATCGCGACGAGGAACCCGGCGTCGCCCACGCCCCACATGATCGCGCCGGCCAGCTGCTGGTCCTCGAGGGGCGACGGCGGCCACGTCCGCCCGGTCGTCGCGTAGTGGGGGTAGAGGACCTGCTCGGAGAAGAGGATCGCCACGCCGAGCAGCGAGTTGAGGGGCATCTGCAGGAACAGGTAGAAGAGGCGCACCGCGTGGGGCAGGCGCCACGGGCTGGGATCCCGCCCGACCACCGGCCACCAGAAGAGGAGGGCCGTCGCCATGTAGAGGGCGTGCTCCACGTCGTGGACCAGCGGATCCTCCAGCGCCGCGTCGAAGAGCGGCGAGACGTGGCTCCCCCACATCACGGCGGTGAAGAGGAGCCAGGCCACGAGCGGGTGACCGATGACCCTCACGACCCGCGACCGGAGGGCAGGCAGGATCCAGCGGCTCCGGGCCGCCGGCGAGGCGACGCGCAGCAGGAGCGTGATCGGGGCCGCGAGGATGATGGCGGGCGCCGCCCCGAAGACGAGGAGCAGGTGCTGGACCATGTGGACGGAGAAGAGCTCCGTGTCGTAGCGCTCGATCCCCGACAGCAGGGCCACCGCGACGCAGGCCAGGCCGGCCAGGAAGAAGACGGGGCGATCCGGCGGAACCGGGTTGGCGGGGTGGGCAGCGTTCACCCGGCGCACGGCCCACAGGTAGGCGACCGCCGCGACCGCGAGCGCGATCACGATCGCCGGATGGAACGACCAGCCCAGGAGGAGCCCGGCGAGGTCCGGGGCTGGGGGCACCTCGCCCCCGTGGGCCCGGGCGGCCGGGGCACCGAGCGCGACGGCCGGGAGGGCGGCGAGCACGACGGCGGCGAGCCGGGCTGGTCGAAGGCCGGGACGGCGACGGGTCACCCGCGCATTCTCGCGCGTTCGCCGGGGGCCGGCTGTTGCGTGGTCGGCAACTGATTCTCCATATGCGCATCTCGGCACGTTGTTCGGGTATGATCCGCGCGCTCCCGGCCGCTGCGTCCCGGCGTGGAGCATGCGGAGAGGGCTGCCCGTTGCGCGGGGCGGAGCGCGGCGGCAGGCAGAGGTCGTGGGAGACTCGATGACGTTCACCCGGAAGAGGTCACATCGCCGTGCGGCGCTCATGTTGCCGCTGGCCGTCGCCGCCCTCCTCGTGGCGGGTTGCACCGACTTCAACGTCCGTTCGGCCTTCCCGCCCGACGCGGCGTCGGCGCAGGGCCAGCTCGTCCGGAACCTCTACGACGTCGTCTTCCTGATCGGGATCGCGATCTTCCTCCTCGTGGAGGGCCTGATCCTCTTCGCCGTGCTCCGCTACCGGCGGCGCAAAGGCGACGACGAGCTGCCACCGCAGATCCACGGCAACAACAAGCTCGAGATCCTCTGGACCGCGATCCCGATCGCGATCGTCCTGGCCCTCTTCGTCGTCTCCTGGCAGACGCTCAACACGATCGACGCCCGCCAGAAGGATCCGCCGGTCCGCATCGGCGTCGTCGCCTACCAGTGGCAGTGGCAGTTCGTCTACGCGCCGCCCGACATCCGCTGGGAGGACTGCGGGGCACCCCAGAACAAGGGCAGGTGCGTCACCGTCTTCGGCGTGCCGCCGCCCGGCGGCAACCGGACCGGCTGGACGCCGCCCCAGATGCATGTTCCCGTCGGCGAGACGGTCGAGCTGCAGATGCACTCGAACGACGTGATCCACTCGTTCTACGTCCCGGCGTTCCTCTACCAGCGCGACATCACGCCGCGGAAGGACCAGGTCATCCAGTTCCTGGCGGACCGCGAGGGGACCTACCGGGGCCAGTGCACGCAGTTCTGCGGCCTCCTCCACCAGGCGATGGAGTTCGAGGTCGTCGTCGAGAGCCGGGAGGCCTTCAACGCGTTCCTCCAGAACGCCCTCGCGCCGGGGACCGCGCCCTCTTCGGCCCCCACGCCGGCTCCCACCCCGGCGCCCACCACCAGCTCGGCGCCGGCCGCCAGCCAGGCGCCCGGGCAGTCGGTCACCCTGGACCTCTCTGCCCAGGGAATCGCCTACGACACGGACGCCCTGGAGGCCCCGGCGGACACGCCGTTCAAGATCCAGTTCGCCAACAACGACGCGGGTGTCCCCCACAACGTGAGCATCCACAGGGACAGCCCCACCGGCCCCCTCGCCTGGGCGGGCGACATCTTCTCCGGTGTGGGTACCCGGACCTACGACGTCCCGGCGCTCGCGGCGGGCACGTACAGCTTCGTCTGCTCGGTCCATCCGAACATGACCGGCACGCTCACGGTCAGGTAGGAGAGCCCCGATGGCGACCACCGCGCTCCGCCCCGCGGCGATGCACCGCACCGGGCTCTACGAGTGGCTGACGACCACCGACCACAAGAAGATCGGGATCCTCTACTTCTTCAACTCGCTCCTGCTCTTCCTCGTCGGCGGCGTCCTCGCCCTCGCTGTCCGGACCGAGCTCGCCCAGCCCGGCCTCCAGGTCATGAACGAGTCGACCTACAACCAGATGTTCACGATGCACGCGTCGGTGATGATCTTCTGGGTGGTCATCCCTTTCCTGGCGGGCTTCGGGAACTACCTGACCCCGCTCATGATCGGGGCGCCCGACATGGCCTTCCCGCGCATCAACGCCCTGTCGTTCTGGCTGCTCCCCCTGTCGGCGCTGATCGCCATCCTCGGCTTCCCGCTCGGCGGGGCGGCCGCCAACGGATGGACGAGCTACAGCCCCCTTGCCCAGGACAAGTACGCCGCGGGCCTGGGCACCGACCTCTGGATCATCGCCCTCCTGCTCGTGGGCACGAGCTCGATCCTGGGAGCGGTGAACTTCCTGGTCACGATCTTCAAGATGCGGGCCCCGGGGATGACCCTCTTCCGGATGCCGATCTTCGTCTGGACGATGCTGGTGACGAGCGTCCTGGTGCTGATGGGGACGCCCGTCCTCACCGCGGCCCTGATCATGCTGTACATCGACCGCAACTTCGGGGGCGCCTTCTTCAACACGGCGCTCGAGGGCGGCAACGCCATCCTCTGGCAGAACGTCTTCTGGTTCTACAGCCACCCGGCCGTCTACATCATGATCCTGCCGGCGATGGGGATCATCAGCGAGGTCCTCCCGACGTTCAGCCGCAAGCCCCTGTTCGGCTACAAGGCGTTCGTCTTCGCCACCGCCGGGATCGGCGCCCTCGGCTTCTCGGTCTGGGCCCACCACATGTTCACGACGGGATCGGTCTACCTGCCGTTCTTCAGCCTGATGACGTTCCTGATCGCGGTGCCCACCGGGGTCAAGATGTTCAACTGGGTGGCCACGATGTTCCGGGGCAAGATCTCGTTCACCACCTCGATGCTCTTCGCGGTGGGCTTCCTGTCGATGTTCCTGATCGGCGGCATCAACGGTGCCTTCCTGGCCTCCGTGCCGGTGGACTACCACGTCCACGCCACGTACTGGATCGTGGCCCACATCCACTACGTCCTCTTCGGCGGCTCGGTCATGGGCATCTTCGCGGGGATCTACTACTGGTTCCCCAAGATGTTCGGCCGGATGCTCAACGAGACCCTCGGCAAGATCCACTTCGTGGGCATCTTCATCGGCATGAACCTGACCTTCTTCCCGATGCATCTGCTGGGCACCGACGGGATGGTCCGCCGGATCGCCGACTACAGCCCGACGGCGGGCTGGAATGACCTCAACCTGCTGGCGACGATCGGCGGCTTCACGATCGCGACCGCGATGCTGCCCTTCCTGTGGAACATCTTTGCCTCGCTCCGCGGCGGGCGGCCGGCCGGCGACGACCCCTGGGAGGGCAGCACCCTGGAGTGGGCGACCTCGTCGCCACCCCCCGCCTACAACTTCGACCACCTGCCCCCGATCCGGTCGGAGCGCCCGGTCTTCGACCAGCGCCACGCCGCCGACGCGCCCCGCCTGACCGGAGGGCACTGAGGTGGCCGTGCAGTCGTCCGCGATGGCACCCCACGCGGGAGCCGCCGAGGCCCACGGCCAGGCCCGGCGGGGGATCAGCAACCCGATCCTCGGGATGGTCCTGTTCATCGCCTCGGAGGTGATGTTCTTCGCCGGGCTGTTCGCGGCGTACTTCAACGTCCGGCTCACCGCCGCCCACTGGCCGCCGTTCGTCAACGAGGCGCCGTTCGAGCCGTTCAGCCTGCATACGCCGGAGCACCTGGTGGTGGCCGGGTCCCTGACGGCCGTCCTGGTCCTCAGCTCGGTCACGATGCAGCTGGGCGTCTGGGCCATCCGGCGCGGCGACCGGAGGGCGTTCCTGCGGGCGACCGCGGTGACCCTCCTCCTGGGCGTGGTCTTCCTCGGCGGGCAGCTCTGGGACTACACGCAGCTGGAGTTCGGCATCACCGACACCGCCTTCGGGAGCACCTTCTACACGCTGACCGGCTTCCACGGAGCGCACGTCCTGGGCGGGGCGGTCATGCTCTCGGTGGTCCTCTATCGCGGCCTCGCGGGGCAGTTCTCGGCCCGGCACCACGACGCGGTCGAGGCGACGTCGCTCTACTGGCACTTCGTGGACGTGGTCTGGATCGCCCTGTTCTCCACGCTCTACCTCCTGTAGCGCCCGGAGGAGCCCGATGATCATCAAGCCGCGCTTCACCCTCCTCGCCGGTGCCCTGTTCATCACGATCGCCGTGGTCTACGGCTTCCTCAGCCACGACTGGGGCGGCGTCACGATGCTGGGCGCGCTGGGGGTGGCGATGGCGCTGATGGCCTACGTGCTCGTGGCCGGCTCGCCCCGCGGCGACGAGCAGTAGGCGAAGGCCGGTCCCGTCTCATGTCGCCCTGGGACAAGGTCCTCGAGATCCTCGGCCCGATCCTTTCGCCGGACTGGGGCTCCCTGGTCCTGCTGGTCCCCCTCGCGATCCTCGCGCTGGTCGCGGTCTACCTCCTGTGGGTGATCCGGCGCTTCGCGACGGCGGGTCCGACGGTGTCGCGGCGGCTCCCCACGGCCCCCACGCCGCCGGGCGTCCACATGCCCGGACCGAGCCTCGCGCCGTTCCTGGCGGCGGGAGGCGCCTTCTCGTTCCTCCTCGCGACGCTCTTCATCCGGATCAAGCCGACCACGGATCCCGCGACGAAGCTGCCGATCCCGGACTCGTCGACGGTGGTGATCGAGCCGCTCGGCGTGGTTGCCCTCGTCGTCGGGCTCGCGGCGCTGATCGGGTCGCTCCTCTACTGGGGCCGGGAGGCGAACCGCGACTACCGCGCGCTGGAGGCGCCGCCCGCCCTGCCCGCCCTGCCCGCCCTGCCCGCGGTTGCTGGAGCGGAAGCCCCGCCCGGCGTCCACGTTCCCGGCCCCTCGTTCCGGCCCTTCCTCGCCGCGATCTCCGCGGCGGCCCTGCTCCTCGGGCTCGTCATCGACCCGGTGGTCTTCGTCGCCGGCGTCCTCATGACCATCATCGGCCTGCTCGGCTGGCTGAACGACGCGCGCAAGGAGTACCGCGAGGTCGAGAAGGCCGACATCACGGGCCACCTGGAGAACATTCCCGCGCCGCGCTTTCCCACCGGCACCCTCATCGTCTTCGGGGTGCTGTTCGTCGGCTCGCTGCTGATCGCGGGCGGGGTCCTCCCGCCGCGCGGTGGGACGTCCGGTGGGGCCGGCGCATCGTCTCCCGCTCCCTCCGCCGCGCCGTCCGCGGCCCCCTCCGGAGCCGCCGCCCCGGCTCCCTCCGGCGCTCCCTCGGCGGCCCCGTCCGGCGGCGGCGCGGCGGTGAGCCTGACCCTGACCGCCCAGGGGATCGCCTTCGACACGGACACCCTGGCGGTCCCGGCCAACACGCCCTTCGCGATCGTCTTCACCAACAACGACGCCGGGATCCCCCACAACGTGGCCATCCACGAGGGCAGCCCCACCGGGGCCCTCGTCTGGGCCGGCGACATCTTCAGCGGGGTCGAGACCCGGACCTACGGGGTCCCGGCCCTCCCCGCCGGCACCTACGGCTTCGTCTGCTCGGTCCACCCCAACATGACGGGCACCCTCACCGCGAAGTAGGCAGGGCGTCCCCGGGCCAAATCCCGCAAGCACCCTAGAATGCACGCCCGATGAGCCGATCCCTCCGCCGCGCCGCCGTGCTCGCGCTGTGCCTCGCCCTGGCAGGCATCGGCCTGGCCGCCTGCGGCGCATCGACGGGCGCGAGCCCTGCCGGTAGCCCCGGCTCGAGCGTGGTCACCATCGGGTCGCCGCTGATCGGCAAGCCGGCGCCCGCTTTCAAGGGCACGACGCTCGACGGCGCCGCCTTCGACCTCGCGGCCCAGAAGGGGTCGCCGGTCCTGGTCAACTTCTGGGCCAGCTGGTGCGGGCCGTGCCGAGAGGAGTTCCCGCTCCTGGAGGCGGCTGTGAAGCGCCACGCGGGCAGCGGCCTCGTGGTCGTCGGCGCCCTGTACAAGGACGACGCAGACCCGGCTCGCGCCTTCGTCACCGAGCAGGGGGCGACCTGGCCGACCGTGACGGACCCGGACCGCTCGATCGGGGGCGCCTGGAAGGTGCTCGGGCCGCCCCAGACCTTCTTCGTCGACCGCGACGGCATCATCCGCGACGTCCAGGTGGGCCAGGTCCGGGACGCCGCCGAGCTGGACCGCCTCATCGCCGAGATCCTGCCGTGACCGCGGCGCCGGCGCCCGAGGGAGGTGCCGCCGTGGCCCGCGCAGCCGCCGCGGCTGCCGGCGCGGCCAGCGCGGCGCCCGACCCGGACATGGCGATCTCCGTCCGCGGCCTGCGCAAGCGGTACGGCGACCTGACCGTCCTCGACGGGCTCGACCTCGACGTCGGGCGCGGCCAGCTCGTCGCGCTGCTCGGCCCGAACGGCGCCGGCAAGACCACCACCGTGGAGATCCTCGAGGGCTACCGGCGCGCCGACGGAGGCGAGGTCCGCGTCCTGGGGCTGGACCCGCGCCGCGACGGCAGCGCCCTGCGCCCGCGGGTGGGCGTGATGCTCCAGCAGGGCGGGATCATGCCGGCCGCCCTCCCGCGCGAGCTCGTCCGCCTCCACGCCCGCCTGTTCGCAAACCCGGCCGACCCCGACGGCCTCATGGAGCTGCTCGGCCTTGCGCACGCCGCGACGCGGCGCTACAAGCTGCTCTCCGGCGGCGAGAAGCAGCGCCTCGCCCTCGCCCTGGCCCTCGTGGGACGGCCGGAGCTGCTGGTGCTCGACGAACCGACGGCGGGCATGGACCCCGCGGCGAAGGCGACCGTGCGGTCGCTCATCGGCGACCTGCGGACCGCCGGCCGGACGATCCTCCTGACGACCCACGAGCTCGCCGACGTCGAGCGCCTGGCCGACCACGTGGTCGTCATCGACCGCGGGCGCGTCCTCGCGTCCGGGACGCCGGCCGAGCTGGTCGCCGAGTCGACGCCCGCGCTCCGCTTCCGCCTCGCGACGACCGACGGCCGCGACCCGGCCCTCGACCCGGACGTGCTCGCGGGACTCGGCGCGGCGCTGGGCGGGACGATCGAGGACGACGGGCAGGCGGGCCGCCACCGGCTCGCCGGGCGCGAGCCCGACCCGCGCGCAGTGGCCGTCCTCGCCGACTGGTGCGCCGAGCGGGGGCTCCTGCTGGCCGAGCTGCGGACGACCGGCGGGACGCTGGAGGAGCGCTTCCTGGAGCTCATCGCCGAACCGGGCGCGAACGGCCCGGACGGCGCGGGCGACACGGGTGCCGGCGGCGCCGTTGACGCGGGCGCGGGGACGACGGGCGCGGGCCGCGCCGGTGACGTTGCGTGAACGGTCGGGCAGGCTCGGACGTCCTGCGCCCCGGCGACGGGCGGCCGTCGTCGACGCTCGCCCGCGTCGGGGCGATGCTCGAGATGGAGCTCCGCCTGACCTCGCGCCGCCTCGAGAACCTGTTCGTCACCCTGGGCCTGCCGGCCGTCCTGCTCGTCTTCTTCGGCGCGGTCGAGATCCTGCCCGACGCCGCGACAGCAGCGACCGGCGCGAGGCCGATCGACGGGACGCTGCCGGCGATCCTGGCCACGGCGATCGTGGCGGCCGGCTTCGTGAACCTGGGCATCTCGACCGGCTTCGAGCGCTCCTACGGCGTGCTCAAGCGCCTGGGGGCTTCGCCGCTCACGCGGGGCCAGCTGCTGGCCGGCAAGGTCGGGACGATCCTGGTCGTCGAGGCCGTGCAGGCGATCCTGCTCGTCGGCCTGGCCGTGGGCCTCTTCGGCTGGGCCCCGGGGCCGGGCTGGAACCCCCTCGCGGTCGTCGCGGGCGTCGCCCTCGGGACGGCGGCCTTCAGCTCGCTCGGGCTCCTCTTCGCCGGCACGCTGCGCGCCGAGGCGACGATGGCCGGGACGAACGCGCTCTTCCTGCTCGCCCTCCTCCTCGGCGGCCTCCTCGTGCCGGCCCACCAGCTGCCGGGGCTGCTCGGCGCCCTCGCCTCGCTGCTGCCGACGGCCGCCCTTGCCGACACGCTGCGCGTGGGCCTCGGCGCGAGCTCGGGCGACCTGGTGGAGCCGCTCCTCCTGCTCGGGGCATGGGCGATCGGCGTGGGAGCCCTGACGGCGCGCCGGTTCCGCTGGGAGTGACGACGGCGACGGCCCGCCGGACGGTGCCGCCCCCGGGGCCTGCCCGGGCCTGCCCCTATCGCGTCCGAGGGAAGCCGAGGTCCACGGTCGACGTGGCGGGGTCGGGCCAGCGCGCGGTGACGATCTTGGCTCGCGTGTAGAACTGGATCCCCTCCGGGCCGTACATGTGCAGGTCGCCGAAGAGGCTCTGCTTCCAGCCGCCGAAGCTGTAGTACGCGACCGGCACCGGGACCGGGACGTTGATCCCGACCATCCCGGCGTTGACCTCGAACTGGAACCGCCGGGCCGCGCCGCCGTCGCGGGTGAAGATGGCGGTTCCGTTGCCGTACGGGTTCTCGTCGATGAGGCGGACCGCCTCCTCGTAGCTGTCCACGCGCATCACGGTCAGGACCGGGCCGAAGATCTCGTCGCGGTAGCAGTCCATGGCGGTCCCGACGTGGTCGATGAGGCTCAGGCCCAGGAAGAAGCCGTCGCTCTCCCTGTAGAGCGGGTGCTCCCGGCCGTCGACGACGACCGTGGCCCCCTGGGCCGGCGCGGAGTCCAGGTACGAAGCGACCTTGTCGCGGTGCTGGCGGGTGACGAGCGGGCCCATCTCGGCAGTGGGGTCCGTGCCCGGGCCCACCTTCACCCGGGGCAGGCGCTCGCGAATCGCGGCCACGAGCGGATCGGCGATGTCGCCGACGGCGAGCACGGTGGCGACCGCCATGCAGCGCTCGCCCGCGCTCCCGTAGCCGGACGAGATGGCGGCGTCGGCCGCCATGTTCACGTCGGCGTCGGGCAGCACGACCATGTGGTTCTTCGCCCCGCCCAGGGCCTGGACGCGCTTGCCCAGCCTCGTCCCCGTCTCGTAGATGTAGCGCGCGATCGGGGTGCTCCCGACGAAGCTGACGGCGGCGATGCCGGGGTGCTCGAGGATCGCGTCGACGGCGACCTTGTCGCCCTGCACGACGTTGAAGACCCCCGCCGGCACGCCGGCCTCGGCCAGCAGCTCGGCGAGGAACAGGGCGGCGGAGGGGTCCTTCTCCGAGGGCTTGAGGACGAACGTGTTGCCGCAGGCGATCGCGGTGGCGAACATCCACATGGGAACCATCGCCGGGAAGTTGAAGGGCGTGATGCCGGCCACCACCCCGAGCGGCTGGCGGATCTGGTAGACGTCGATGCCCGTCGACGCCTGCTCGCTGAAGCCGCCCTTGAGGAGGCTGGGGATGCCGCAGGCGAACTCCAGGTTCTCGAGCCCGCGGGCGATCTCGCCGAGGGCGTCGGAGGGGACCTTGCCGTGCTCGGCCGTCAGGAACGCCGCCAGCTCCCTGCGGTTCGCCTCGACGAGGTTCCGGATCCGGAACAGGACCTCGGAGCGCCGGCTGAGCGAGGTCGCGCGCCAGCGCGGGAAGGCAGCCGCCGCCGCCGCCACGGCCGCGCCGACCTCCTCGGCCGAGGCGAAGTCCACCTCGCGCGCGAGCGCGCCGGTGGCCGGGTTGTAGACGGGCCCGACGCGGCCGGACGCTCCTGGCACGCGCTGCCCGTCGATCCAGTGATGGACGCGCTCCAGGCGCGCGGGCGCGTCGGCGCCCCGCTCGGCGACCTGTGCCATCTCGTGACCCCCCTCGGTTCGTCGCTGCCCGGCAGCCCCACCCGCCGAGACGGAGAGGATACACGCCGGCGACCGGGGGACCGCGCAGCGCCGGGGCCGCGAGCACGACGCGGACCTCGGCGTCCCGAAAAGCAAGAACCCCGGCGGGCGGGCCGGGGTTCTCGACGTCGGTATGCGACGTGGTTGCGGGGAAGGGATTCGAACCCTTGACCTTCGGGTTATGAGCCCGACGAGCTGCCGCTGCTCCACCCCGCTCGCGAAGTATGAGCCCAGTAGGCCAAGTCGTCAAACCGGCGTCCACGCGCCCGGGCGTACGGACGCCTCCCCGCCGCCCGAGGCGCGACGGCGCGGCGCGCCCACGGGTCGCCGCGCTACAGTGATAGACCCTCGCCGGGCCGATGCGCCGCGAGCGAACCCGGAGCCGACCAGCCGATGTCCGCCGACGACCTGTACGCTGCCGCCCGCGTCGCCCGCGAGCGGGCCTACGCCCCCTACTCGACGTATCTCGTCGGGGCCGCCCTGCGCGACGAGCACGGCCGCGTCCATGCCGGCGCGAACGTGGAGAACGCGGCGTACCCCCAGAGCCAGTGCGCCGAGGCGTCGGCCATCGGCGCCCTGGTCGCCGCCGGTGGCCGCCGGATCACCGAGGTGCTCGTGATGGCCGACGGGTCGCTCGGGCTCCCCTCCCCGTGCGGCGCCTGCCGGCAGCGGCTCCGCGAGCTCGCCGCGCCCGGAGTGCCGGTCCACCTCGCCGGCCTCGACGGCGTCATCCGCACGGTGACGCTCGGCGAGCTCCTCCCGTTGAGCTTCGGGCCCGAGTACCTCGGCCGGGAAGCGGTCCGGTGACGCACCCCTCGATCGATCCCGCGACGCTGGCGGCCGACGTCCTCCGCGAGCACGCACCCGGCTTCCGGCCGCGCCTCGGGATCGTGCTGGGGTCGGGCCTCGGCGGCCTCGCCGACGCCCTCGACGACGCCGTCGCGGTGCCCTACGCCGGGATCCCAGGCTTCCCGTCCTCGACCGTCGCCGGCCACGCCGGGCGGTTCGTGCTGGGCAGCCTCGACGGCGTCCCGATCGCCTGCATGCAGGGTCGCTTCCACCTCTACGAGGGCCATCCGCCGGCCGTCATCAAGCTCCCGATCCGGACCTTCGCGGCGCTCGGCGTCCAGGCCCTCCTCCTCACGAACGCGGCCGGCTCCCTGCGGGCCGAGGCCGCGCCCGGCAGCCTGATGCTCATCACCGACCACCTCAACTTCACGTGGACGAACCCGCTCCTGGGGCCGAACGACGATGCCTGGGGCGAGCGCTTCGTGGGGCTCGAGGACGCCTACGACCCGGAGCTGCGGGCGCGCCTCCGGCGGATCGCAGCGAAGCTGGGGATCCGTCTCCACGAGGGCGTCTACTGCTCGCTGCTCGGGCCGCTCTTCGAGACGCCGGCCGAGATCCGCGCGTACCGGACGCTCGGCGCGGACGCCGTCGGGATGTCCACCGTGCCCGAGGTCATCGTGGCCCGCCACGCCGGGCTCCGGGTGGCGGCCATCAGCGCGATCACGAACCTCGCCGTCGGGCTGAGCACCGAGCCGATCGACCACGAGCAGACGCTCCGCGGCGCAGCGCTGGCCGCCGCCGATCTGACGCGCCTCGTGCGGGCATTCGTCGGCTCGTTCGCCGGCGCGGGAGCCTGAGCCGTGCTGCCGCAGGAAATCGTTCGGGCCAAGCGCGACGGCCGCGCGCTCACCGACGGCGAGATCGCCTTCTTCGTCGGCGGGCTGACCGACGGGACGATCACCGAGGGCCAGGCCGCCGCCTTCGCGATGGCGGTCTTCTTCCGGGGGATGACCCGCGCCGAGCTCGTGGCCTTCACCCGGGCGATGCGCGATTCCGGCACGGTCCTGGACTGGTCCCACGCGGACCTCCCGGGACCGCCGCTCGACAAGCACTCCACCGGCGGCGTCGGCGACAAGGTCTCGCTCATGCTGGCCCCGATCGTGGCGGCCTGTGGAGCCGCCATCCCGATGATCTCCGGGCGGGGCCTCGGCCACTCCGGCGGCACGCTCGACAAGATGGAAGCGATCGACGGCTACACGACGGCGCCCAACAACGCCCACTTCCGTCGGGTCGTGCGCGAGGTCGGCTGCGCGATCATCGGCCAGACAGGCGAGCTCGCCCCGGCGGACCGGCGGCTCTACGCCATCCGCGACGTGACCGCGACGGTGGAGAGCATCCCCCTGATCACGTCGTCCATCCTGTCGAAGAAGCTGGCCGCCGGCCTCGTCGGCCTCGTGCAGGACGTGACGTACGGCACCGGCGCCTTCATGACGACCGAGGAGGGCGCCCGGGCGCTCGCCGAGAGCATCGTGGCGGTCGCGAACGGGGCCGGCTGCCACACGACGGCGATCCTGACCGACATGAACGAGGTGCTGGGCACCACGGCCGGGAACGCCGTCGAGGTCCGCGAGGCGATCGCCTACCTGGTCGGCGAGGGCGGACCCGACGGCCGCGAGCCGCGCCTGCACGAGGTCACGATGGCCCTCTCGGCCGAGCTGCTCGTCATCGGCGGGCTCTTCGCCACCGCCGCTGACGCGCGCGCCGCCTGCGAGCGGGCGCTGGCCTCGGGCGCTGCCGCCGAGCGGTTCGCCCGCATGGTGGCAGCCCTCGGCGGGCCGGCCGACCTGTTGGAGCGCCCCGACGCGTACCTGCCGCTCCCCGAGGTGACGCTGCCGGCCTTCCCGACCCGCCCCGGGTATGTCGCCGCCGAGGATGCCCGGGCGATCGGCCTCACGATCGTGGCGATGGGCGGCGGGCGGGTGCGGGCCGACCAGGCGATCGACCATGCGGTCGGCTTCACCCGGGTGGCACCCGTCGGGGCGGCGGTCGGGCCGGAGCGCCCGCTCTGCCTGGTGCACGGGCGATCGATCGCTCAGGCAGAGACGGCCGCCGCCGCTGTCCGGGCAGCCGTCACGATCGCCGACGAGCCGCCGCCGGCTGGCCCGGTCGTGCTGGAGCGGATCGCCGAGTAGGCTCTCCGCCGCGCGGACCGCCCCCGTGGCGGCCCTCGGTCGCCCTTCAGCTGCGCGAGCCGCCCGGCGCGCCGGGCCGCCAGAGCGACGTCGTCGCGCCCCACGTCGCGAGGGCCAGGCCGGCGGCGAAGACCGGTAACGGGAAGTTCGTCGGGACGCCGCCATCGAGGACAAGCCTGGCGTTCCAGCAGAAGCTGGCGACCACGATCAGCCCGCCGGCGACGCCCGCTGCGACCTGCGGGCGACCCGCGCGCACGGGCCGGCCCTCGCGAAGGCGCCCCGCGGCGGCGAGGCCGAACCCGATGAGCGCGAGGCTGATCGCCACCGGCGACCAGACCGGTCCGGTCCAGGGCACGGGTACCAGGAACAGCAGGTCCCACGTGCCGAGCCCCGGCGGCCAGCCGACGAGCGCCCAGAGCCACGCGTAGTAGAGGATGTCCCACGTCCCGAACGCGACCGCGGTCCACGCCAGGCGTTCGAGGCCGCTCCGGCCGGCGAGCCAGCCGACGGCTCCCAGCATCACCACGGTCGCGGCCTCGCGGCCCACCTCGATGAGCGCGAGATCGCCCGCGAGGGCCGGCTCGCGAACCGGGAAGAGCGCCCGCGGGTCGATCCCGACCGCCCGCTGGAGGTAGACCACGACCGCGGACTCCAGGAAGGCCATCGCGATCGCGTAGGCGACGACGGCCGCGGCCACGGCCGAGAAGCGCGGTCCGCCGAAGTGGCCGGCCCGCGACGTGGAGACCGCGTCCATCTCGCCAGGTGCGCGCATGGCGTCCAGTATCGGCCACGACGATGCGCCCGCTGCCGCGCCGGAGACGCATCGCGGTCGCGGAAGCGTCAGATTGCGGGACGTGTCTCACAGGTGATACACTGCCGGCATGGCCGAGGTCACGATCCGCGAGCTCCGCAACCACGGCGGCGAGGTGGTGGACCGCGTCGCTGCCGGCGAGCGGCTGATCGTCACGCGGAGCGGCCGGCCGGTGGCCGAGCTGCGCCCGGTTCACGCCGGAAGGCTTACGTCCGCGGCACTCCTGCTGCGATGGCGGCGACTGCCCGCGATCGACGCCGACGCGTTTCGGCGTGACGTGGATGCCATCCTCGATCCTGCGCTGTGACCCAGGCAGAGGCCGGCCTCCTCGACACGAGCACGTTGATCCTGCTGCCTCGGCTGCGGGACTCGTCGCTGCTCCCCGGCCGCGCCCTCATCAGCGCAATCACGCTGGCCGAGCTCTCTGGCGGACCGCTGGTTGCCACGGACGAGACGGAGCGCGCCGCCCGGTTGGCGCATCTCCAGCAGGCCGAGGCCGACTTCGATCCGCTTCCGTTCGACGCGGACGCGGCCCGTGCGTTCGGCCAGGTCGCCGCCTCATTGCGACGCTCGGGGCGAAAGGCCTCCGTCCGGGCCTACGACGCGATGATCGCGGCCGTCGCCGTTGCCAACGAGCTGCCGCTCTTCACCTGCAATCCGGCCGACTTCACCGGGATCGAGGGGTTGGCCGTGGTCGCGATCCCCCACCCCGGGCGGTCGGCGACGCGCTGACCGGGGTCGACGACGACGACGCTTCGCCCGTCACCTCGTCCACGATCCCCACGACGACCGTGCGGATCGGCGCCCCCGGGGCAGCCAGCACCTGGCGAGCGGAGTTGCCCTCGTCGAGGAGGAGGACGGTCTCGCCGGCGCCGGCACCCACGGCGTCGACCGCGATGAGGTAGCCGCCGGCGGGCTTGCCGGACGGGTCCAGCAGGTCGCAGAGGAGCAGCGTCCGGTCGTCGAAGGCGGGGGCATTGATGGTCGAGACCACCGTGCCGACGACCCGGGCCAGCTTCATCGTCGGGACCTCGGCCGCCGCGGCGCCGGCGCGCCGGCCGGCCGGACGGCGGGCGCCGCGGGCGCGGGTCCCGTCGGCGCGCTGCCCGACAGCAGCCGGACGGCGTCCACGATCCCCACGATCGCGTGATCCACCGGGACGAACGGGTCGGGCATGGCCTGGGCGGCCTCGCGGGCGGCCACGAAGTAGACGAGCTCGCCCGGGCCGGCCATGTGGACGGCGTCCGCGGCGACGAGCTGCCCGCCCACAGGCGCGAGATGGCGGTCGAGCGGCTGGATGACGAGGAGCTTCACGCCCTCGAGACCAGGCGACTTCACGGTGGCGACGACGGTGCCGATGACGCGCGCGAGCTGCATCGCGCCCTACCCCCGGACCCGCGCGGCGAAGCGGGCGTCCGCCGCCAGGTTCCCGGCCATCTCGGCGTGGAGCCGGGCGATGACGCGACGGGCGAGGCCGGGCGATCCGGCGATCCGGCCGGTGCCGATCTCAACCGCCGCCTCCACGTCGGCCACCGAGCCGTCGAAGAGGAGGTAGCCCTTGCCGCCGAGGTCGTCGGCGAGGCGGATCTCGAGGAGCCGGACCCGGGCGCCCTTGAGCCCGGCGTCGGCGGCCTCGAGGATCGCCGCCACGGTGGCCGTCTCGATGACGCCGAGCGCCTCTCCCGCCGCCGTCCGACGCTCGCCGCGGATGCCGGCCACGAGCTCCGGGTGCACGTGCGGGATGAGGACGGCGTCGAGGACGGACGCGGCTCCGACCTCGCGGCCGGCCACGAGCGCCTCCTCGACGTCGGCCACCGCGCCGCCGACCAGGACGAGGTATCTCCCCGGGTGCACCGTGCCGGCCCGGATCACGTCGATCGGGGCCCGCTTCGCCATCGCGTCGCCCGCCTCGATGCCGGCCGCGATCGAATCGAGCTCGAGGAGCGCCAGGGCCGGCTCAAGGACGAGGGGCGCCACGTTCACACGATCCGCAGCGCGCCGACGACGGTGATCCGCCGCTCGCGCGAGAAGGTTCGGGGCCGGGTCAGGCCGTCGCCGGACGGGCTGGCGATGGAGAAGGAGGTGAAGCCCTCGCCGCCCTCGCCCAGACCGGCGTAGTTCGGCCCGTTGGTCACGAAGATGCTGCAGTTCATCGCCCGGGCCATCTTCGTGATGGTCTCGACGTTCGTGGAGTGGATGGAAGCCGTGTGGCGGAAGCCGTGCTCCATCCGCACCGCGAGGTCGATCGCCTGGTCCACCGTCCCGACCCGGACGACCGGGAGGACGGGCATCATCTGCTCGGTCCAAGCGAGGCTGTGGTCGCGCGGCACGTCGGCGATCAGCAGGCGGGGCGCGGGCTCCACCTGGACACCGATCTCGGCCAGGATCTTCGTCGCGTCCTGGCCGATCCAGGGCGGGTTCATGACCCCGGGCTTGCCCGGCTGGCCGAGCTCCTTGAAGATCACCCGCTCCAGGCGGCGCAGCTCGTGCTCCTTGAGCAGGTAGGCGCCGTTCTGGGTCATCGCCCGGATGAGCCGGTCGGCGACGGTGTCGACGACGAGGACGACCTTCTCGTCGATGCAGACGAGGTTGTTGTCGAACGAGGCGCCGCGGACGATGTCGCGGGCGGCCCGCTCGATGTCGGCCGTCTGGTCGACGACCGCCGGCGGGTTGCCGGGCCCCGCCGTGATGGCCCGCTTGTCGACTCTGAGCGCCTCGCGCACCACGGCGGGGCCGCCGGTCACGAGGAGGACCCGGACCCCGGGGTGGTTCATGAGCGCCCGGGCCGTCTCGATCGTGGGGGTCGCGACGGCCGCGACCAGGTTCGGCGGCCCGCCGGCCCCGACGATGGCCCGGTTGATGAGCCGGATCGCCTCCGCCGAGCAGCGCCGCGCGCTCGGGTGGGCGTTGAACACCACCGCGTTCCCGGCCGAGACGATGCTGATCGTGTTGTTGATGATGGTGGAGGTCGGGTTCGTGACCGGGGTGATGGCGGCCACGACGCCGAACGGGGCGAACTCGGTGACCATCATCCCGGCGTCGCCGGAGACCGCCTGGACCTCGAGGTCCTCGGGGCCGGGCGCCTTGGAGGCGACGAGGCGGTTCTTGACGACCTTGTCCTCGACCCGCCCGATGTGGGTCTCCTGGTGGGCCATCCGGGCCAGCTGCTCGGCGTGGTCGAGCATGGTCCGGCGGACCGCGTCGATGATGACCTTGCGGGCCGCCAGGCCCTGGGCCCCGAAGGCGCGGAACGCCTGCCCCGCCGCGGCGACCGCCTCGTCGATGGTGGCATGGATGCCGTCGCCAAGCTCCGCCGCGGCGGCCGCAGAGAGCTCCGCCTCCGCGCGCAGGCCGGCGCCCGGCCGCTCGCCGCCGGCCGCGGCCACGCGGCGGCGGACCCGCTCGATGATCTCCGCTATCTCGCGCCCGTCGAGCTCGCTCATGGCCTCTGCCCGCTACTTGCGGTAGACCTCCGTCCCGCCGACTTCCCACGTGTCGACGATCGCCATGATCACGGCGTCGCAGGGCCGGTCCTTCGTCATCGCCGTCTGGCGGGCGGAGCTGCCGGTGGCGTACAGGACGACCTCGCCGACACCCGCCCCGACCGCGTCCGCGGCCACCACGTAGCCACCGGACTCGCGGTTCTGGGCGTCGAGCTGGCGCACCACGAGGAGCTTCCAGCCCTCCATGAGCGGCTCTTTCTGGCTCGCGACCACGGTCCCGGTCACTCGTCCGAGGAGCATGTCTCCACCGCCTGCTGGGGGAGCGGCGCGCCGGCCGACGGCCGGCGCGCCCGGTCCCGCTTCCTAGCCCTGGCCACCCTCGGCCTTCGCCTCCTCGAGCCGCCCGAGCGGCAGCACGAGGTCGACGTTGACGTGGGGCCGGGCGATCACGTGGCTGGCGACGACCTCGCCGACCTTGGCCGCGTTGCGCACGCCGGCCTCGACCGCGGCCTTCACCGCCGCCACGTCGCCGCGGACGACCGCGGTCACGTACCCGCCGCCGGTCTTCTCGTAGCCGACGAGCTCGACCTTGGCCGCCTTCACCATCGCGTCGGCGGCCTCGACCACCGCCGCGAACCCGCGGGCCTCGATCATCCCGAGCGCTTCTGCCATCGATCCCTTCTCCTTTGCGACCTTGTCTCTTCCGTCAGTCCCGTGCGACCGTTGTTGGTTCGTTCGTGCTTACCAGCCGACCCGCGGCCGGCGCGCTCCTACGCCTTGGCTTCCCGCCCCTCGAGCCCCTCGATCGCCGCCAGCGCGGCCCGCCAGCCGACGTCGATGTCCCGCTCCTCTCCGCCGAGGTAGATGCGGCCCATCGAGCCGAAAGCCCGCACCTCCAGGATGTTGATGTGGGCCGCCTTCTCCGCCTCGTTGGCGGCGAGCGCGGCATAGGCGGCCGGCTCCAGCTCCAGGACGTACAGCGTCTCGCCGGGGATGAGCATCTGGCCGTGCCGCGTCCGGTTGATGAGCTGCGCCTGGTGGTCGTCGATGCGGCGGATGATCTGGCTCGACAGGATCCGCGGCTTGATCCGGTCCGTCTCGGCCACGCCGATCTCGGCCAGGATCGCGGCCCCGGCGGCGCGGACCTCCGCCTGCGACGGGGAGTGGATCTCGAGCATCCCGTAGTAGCGCTCGATGATCTGCATGCCCGGCTTGACGGAGGTCGTCTTGAGGGCGATGTCGGTCAGCCGGTTGATCTCGATCCCCGGCGACACCTCGATCGAGAGCGACGCGTCGCCGGCGAGGGGCAGGAAGCCCTGGGCGACCGTGCCGAGGAAGGCCGCGTACTGGGCCTGGAGGCTGTCGAGGAAGACGTACGCCCGAAGATCAATACCGCTCATGCGTGCCCTTCTCTCCCGTCACGATCTTGACGCCGGCCGAGGCACCGATGCGGGTGGCCCCGGCCGCGATCATGTCCTGCACGTCCTCGGCGGTCCGGATGCCGCCCGAGGCCTTGACGCCCATCTTCGGGCCGACCGTCTCGCGCATCAGGGCGACGTCGAAGACCGTCGCCCCGCCCGACGCGTACCCGGTCGAGGTCTTCACCATGTCGGCCTTGGCCTGTCGGGCGAGCTGGCAGGCGATGACCTTCTCCTCGTCGGTGAGGAGGGCCGTCTCGATGATCACCTTGTTCGCCGCGCCGGCCTCGCGGCAGGCGTCCGAGACCCGGGCGATGTCCTCGCGCACCGCGTCGAGCATCCCGCTCTTGAGGGCGCCGATGTTGATCACCATGTCGATCTCCCGGGCCCCGTCGCGGATCGCCCGCCGCGCCTCGGCGGCCTTGACCTCGGTCGTGGCGGCCCCGAACGGGAAGCCGATGACGGAGGCGACCGTGACGTCCGTGCCGCGCAGATTGTCGGCCGCGCGGCGGACCCAGGTCGGGTTGATGCAGACGGCGGCGAAGCGATGCTCGGCGGCCTCGGCGCAGAGCCTGTCGATGTCGGCGGCCACGGCGTCCGGCTTCAGGAGCGTGTGGTCGATGTAGCGGGCGAGGTCGCGGGGGACGTCGGAGGCGCGGCCGTGGTACTCGACGCGCGAGGCGCCGCTGGCGACCACGTCGCGGACCTTGGGGGCGCATTGCGCGGCGCATGCACGCTGGCAGGAGGCGCAGGGGTCGACCGGGACGCCCGCGCCGGCTGTACCGGGGTTGACCGCGCCGGGGTTGCTCGCCCCGCCCGCGCCTGCGGCCCCGAAGGCGGCGAGCACCTCCCGGGTGATCGCCTCCACCAGCTCGTCTCGTTGGCTGCTCGTCTCGGTCATCCTGCTCGGCCCTCACCCGCTGGTCGCATGTAGCGGCGCTCGACGTCCGTGATCTTCTCGACCCGTGCCGCGTGGCGGCCCGGTCCCCAGGCGGTCCCCAGCCACGCCCGCACGATCTCGATGGCCAGGCCCTCCCCGGTGAAGCGCGCCCCCAGGGTGAGGACGTTGGCGTGGTTGTGCTCGCGGCTGTTGCGGGCGGACGAGAGGTCGTGGCACAGGGCCGCGCGGACGCCGGGCACCTTGTTGGCGACCATGCACGAGCCGATCCCCGCCCCGTCGACGATGACGCCCCAGCGGCACGTCCCGTCAGCGACGAGGCGGGCGACCGCGTGGGCGATGTCGGGGTAGTCCACGGGCTCGCTGCCGTGGGTGCCGCAGTCGGTGACCGCGAAGCCGGCCTCGGCGAGAACGCGCCCGATGGCGTCCTTGAGGGCGACCCCGCCGTGGTCGGCGCCGATCGCGATGCCGACGCGCTCCGGGGCGGGCGCGGGTGCGGCAGAGGGCGCGGGTGCAGTCGAGGGCGTGGCCGCAGTCGAGGGCGTGGCCGCCGACGTACCGCCGGGGATGCCGCCCGCAGCGGCCCCGCCGCCGATCGTCGCCTCGACGACCTGCCGGACCAGCGCCCGGACCTCGTCGGCAGATGGCGGCCGGTCACGCATGGTCGAGCACCCAGGTGGCGGTGGCCTCGTCGGTCACGAAGACGCTGACGCATCCCGCGCGCAGGGCAGCCAGGGCGATCGGGCCGCGCCCGGCGCCGGCGGCGAGTCCGACGGCCAGCTCCTTGGCGCGGAGCTCCTCGAGCGGCAGCCCGATCGTCCGCCGGTCGAGCGACGGCAGCGCGATCCGGCCGTCGAGGGAGAGGAACCGGCCCAGGATGTCGCCGACGGCGCCGGCGCCCGCGAGCGCCGCGAGATCGGCGTCGCCGAGGTAGCCGGAGGCGACGTGCACGCTGTCCGGCCCCAGCACGCCCATGCCGAAGACTGCGGTGGAGGCAGCGCGCGCGGCGGCGAGCGTCTCGCCGACCGAGGGGTCGTCCTCGAGCGCGTCGCGGAGCTCGGACGAGCCCACGATCGCCGGGGCGGCCATGAGCCGGATGGCGGCGCCGCTCGTCGCCCCGAACCGCTCCACGATCTCGTGGGCGCGCGTCGGGCGCGCCGAACGCGAGGTCGCCCCGTTGAGCTGGACGATCTCGGTGGCGACGGTCCAGCCGGGACGCAGGTGCGCGGCGAGCTCGAGCATCGTTCGGCCCCACGAGACGCCGATCACGCCCTCCGGCCGGAGGGCGGCCAGCTGCGCGGCGGCCGCGGTGGCGACGCGCTCGCGTGCCAGCAGCTCGTCGTCCGGCGCCGACCCCGACGCGGGCACGTCCACGACGACGGCGGCGCGCAGCCCGAAGCGGCCGCCCAGGGCGTCCTCGAGCTCGACGAGGCGAGCGGCGGGGTGGACGATCTCGATCCGGACTGCCGATTCGCGCAGGGCGCGGTCGAGGAGCCGCCCGACCTTGAAGCGACTGACGCCCAGTCGGTCGCCGACCTGGTCCTGGGTGAGACTGAGGCGGTAGTAGAGCTGGGCGGCGCGCAGCATCAGGCGCGTCTCGCCCGAGAGGGGCTCGCCCTGCCGTGGCGGCGCCGCGCTGATCGTCATGCTCAGATGTGCACCATGCTGCTCATGTGTTGCACACGGTACGCCCGGCACCGGGCGGCTGTCAATGGGGCACCTTGACCCGAGCCGCCTGGGACCGGCCGGCGCGATTCCTCGCGGGCCCGTGCACGGTTTCCCAGCTGACCACGCTGCGCTCGGTGGCGGATCCGGGCTGAGCGCCGGCCTCGCCGGCGGGAAGCGGTGCGAGCTCGACCGGGATTCCTTGCACGCCGCGGGCGGGACGAGCGCAGGTCCGGGCGCCCTGCACGCGCGGCGATGGATCGCCGCTACAGCCGACCCGGCGCGTTCTCTGCGGCGACCGTGACGGGCTCGCCCGGCCCGACGACGACCGTCCGGTGCCGGCGGAGCCAGGCCATCGCGGCCAGGCCGACGACGACGGTGAGCGCGCCCCCGACGGTCAGCGCCGCCACTGCTCCCCAGCGCGACGCGATGAACCCGGCGAACAGCGCCCCGAACGGGGTGGAACCGGCGAACACAGTCGTGTAGACGCTGATGACACGGCCGCGCAGCGCGTCCGGCACCGTCGACTGGATGAGGGTGTTGCCGTTCGCGGCCATCCAGATGGCGCCGAAGCCGGCGATCGCCAGCGCGGGCACCGCGACCGCGTAGGCGGGCAGCGCCGCCGCCAGCAGCAGGCCGGCCCCCAGCAGGGTCGCCCCGACCGCGATCGCCCAGGCGCTCGGGTGGCGGCGCGTCGCGAGGTAGAGGGCGGCGGTGATCGACCCCAGGCCGCTCGCGGTCATGAGGAACCCGAAGGCGGCAGCGTCGCCGGCGAGGACGTCGCGGGCGAACGGGGGGATCGTGACCTGGAAGTTCATGCCGATCGTCGCCGCGAGCCCGACGACGATGGTCGGCAGGGCCACCGACGGCGTGCGTCGCGCATACGCGACCCCCTCCCCGACCGACGCGAGCACGGCCCGGATCGTGCGCGGGCGCGGGATCGGCGGCCGGGCGTGGAGCTCCTCCTGGCGCATCAGGAGCAGGCCGACGATCACCGCCAGGAAGCTGGCGCCGTTGATGAAGAAGGCAATCGAGATATCGAAGGCGGCGATCGTGATGCCGGCCACCGCGGGCCCCACCACGCGGGCGGCATTGAAGGTGGCCGAGTTGAGGGCGATCGCGTTGACGACGTCGGCCCGCCCGACCATCTCCACCGCGAAGGCCTGGCGGACCGGCATCTCGATGGCGTTGACGCAGCCTAGGAGGACGGCCAGGACCAGAATCATCCAGACCTCGACGACGCCCGCCAGGGTGAGGACGCCGAGGGCGACGGCCAGCGCCGCCATGGCCGCTTCCAGGGCGACAAGGGTCGGGCGCTTGGGCAGGGCGTCGGCGATGAGGCCGCCGAACAGCCCCAGGAGGAGGACAGGCGTCCATTGCGCGGCCGCGACGACGCCGAGGATGAGGGGGTCGTTCGTCAGGGTGAGGACGAGCCAGGCCTGGGCGACCGACTGCATCCACGAGCCGGCGAGCGAGATCGCCTGGCCGCCGAAGAAGAGGCGGAAGTTGCGGTGGCGCAGGGCCCGCAGGGCATTCAGGTTCGTGACGGCGCGGCCGGTCATCGGCGCGCCTCCGGGCCTGCGGGGACGTGGGCGGGCCCGCCAGCCACGTGGGCAGGCGCGCCGCCGTCCACCTCGGCCAGGTGCGCACGCAGGTGCGCCCGTCGCGATTCGGCCGCCTCGAGCATCGCCCGGAGGCGGTCCGACTTCGCCTCGAGGCTCGCCACCTGGCGGTCCATCCGGGCGATCAGGTCGCGCAGGATCGCCCGCCGTTCTTCAGGCTCGCCGGTCGCCCGGAACCGCTCGCTGTCGCGGATGCGGGCGTCCTCGTCCTCGAGGAGGAGGGCGATCTCGGCGAGGCTGAAGCCCGCGTCGTCGCGCAGGTCGCGGATGAATTGGAGGCGCTCGACGTCCGACGCGTCGTAGAGGCGGTAGTCGCCCTGCGAACGGGCGGCCGGTCGCAGCAGCCCGAGCTCCTCGTAGTAGCGGATCGAGCGCGGCGTCAGGCCGGTGCCGGCGGCTACCTCCTGGATCCGGAGCAGCCGCGGCGAGACCAGGGCAGGCTGGTCCGCGGTGGTCGCGTCGGTCATCGCCCGATGATCCCACAACCTTCACGTGCGCGTGAAGGTTGAGTCTCCGCTTGACTCGCGGCTCGCGGCTGCCATCTGGCTGCTCCACGTCGCCTTCTGATCGACTGCCGCCGACGAACCCGCGATACTGCGCCGGATGACGCCCTGGTCCGAGCGCGACGGTGCACCCGCGGATGCCGACGGGATGGTTCGCCTCGTGCGCGTCGCCGCGTATGCAGTCTGCCGCGACGGCGAGCGGATCCTCTGCTGCCGCCTGGCGCCCGGCGAGCCGTCACCGGGGGCGTGGACGCTCCCGGGGGGCGGCATCGACTTCGGCGAACGCCCGGAGGATGCCGTGGTTCGCGAGCTGGAGGAGGAGACCGGCCTCGCCGGCCGCGTGGACGGCATCGCCGCGGTCCGGTCGCGGGTCTTCCCCGGGCGGCTCGCCGACGGGCGGCGGCGGGAGATGCACGCGATCGCGCTCCTCTACCGGGTGACGGTCGTCGGCGGCACGCTGCGCGACGAGCCCCACGGCTCGACCGACCGCGCCGCCTGGTTCACGCGCGACGAGCTGGCTGCCGAGCGGGTCGTGACGATCATGCGGACGGCGCTGGAGATCGCCTTCGGCGAGGCAGGGTCGACGGGCAGCTGACGGCCGCGCCGACGCCCGCCTGCCCGCCTCCGCCCGCGGTCCTATCGCGCCCGGGCCAGCACGGCCTGCCGCGCCCGCAGAGCGTCGCGCCACACCTCGAGGGCGACCGGCCACCACGTGTCGATCTGGCCTCCCTGGCCGTACCACGGGGCGCGGACGCCCGGCCCGTGGACCGCCTCGTCGAGGACGAGCTGGCGCGCCCCGGGCAGGAGCGCCGCATCGACCGGCACGAGCCCGTCGCCCGCGACGACCGGCTGGTCCGGGACGGGGTGGAGGTCATCGTAGAGCCGGCGCATGAAGCGGGATCGGTCGTCCTCCGCGTCGTCCCGGCCGACCACGCGGCGCGAGGCGACGGTCAGGTACCCGGTCGTGGGAGCGAAGAAGGCCCCGGGCACGTGCCGGTTGGCGAAGCGCGCACCCGCCGTCGCGACGCGGCCTCCCCAGCGGGCGTCGTCGCCGACGAGGTGCGGCGACCCCAGCGTCACCAGGGCGCCGATCCGGCCGCTGGCGCCCTGGCGGCGGCCCTCGAACGGCTCCGGCGAGGTGAGGATCCGCCCCACGACCCCGCCGGCGCTGTGGCCGACGTACAGGATCGGCGCCCCGCGGCTGGCGGGGCTCGCGGCGCTCGCCTCGCCGGCGCGCATCAGCGCCCGGCCGACGCGCGTGGTGACCGGACCCAGCCCGCGCACGGCGCAGAGGACCCAGTCGGGCGGGTAGACCGGAGCGATGGCGACCTCGGCCGCGCCACGGGCGCGAAGCTCGGCCGCCATGGACCGGTACAGGCCGGGCGGTGTCAGGAAGCCGCCGACGACCAGGACCACGGGGGCGAGGTCGGCCGGATCGACGCCCGCCCATTTGCCGGTGCTCATGTCGGCTCCTCTGCCGCAGCGATCGCCACCGCGACGTCGGCCGCGGCTGGCGCCGGCTCCGCCCGCTCCGGAGCGCCGGCCGGTCGATGGAAGGCGCCTCGGCCGATCGCGAGCCCGACCACGAGCGAGGTGACCATCACCGCCGCGAACGTGTAGAACGGGAGGTGGCGATCGAGGCCGAACAGGCCGCCCGCGAGGATCGAGGCCACGATCGTGCCGAGCGTGCCCGCCGCGCCGAAGACGCCCTGCGTCGTCGCCGAGCGGCCGGCCGGCGTCGCCCGCGCGACGATCGCGAACAGGGCGGGGCCGAGGAGCGCGAACGAGACACCCTCGAAGAAGACGATCGGCACGACGAGCAGCGGATCGTCCAGCAGGGCGTACAGGACCCCGGCGAGCGCGGCACCGAGGCTGCCGAGCACGACGAAGGGCACCGGGCCGCGCCGATCGGCCCAGCGGCCGGCGACCGGCGACACGACGAGGACGCCGAGCCCGAAGGTCGCGAAGGTCAGGCCGATGAGCCCGATGTCCGCCCCCAGCTGCGTCATCCAGAGGCTCCAGATGACCTCGTAGGTGCCGGAGGCGAAGTAGCTCCCGACGTTGACGGCGATGGCCGCCAGGAGGAGCCGGTTCCAGAGCGTCGCCGGCGCGCCGGCGAGCGCCAGCGCGGCCGCTGCCTCATCGGCGACGTGCAGGGGCGCCGGCCGGCGGCAGATCGTCAGCCCGAGGAGCACGGCGGCCCCGACGAGCGCGACGCTGCAGAAGGCGAAGGGGAAGGCATACCCGCCCCCGAGGGCGGCGCCGACGCCCCCGAAGGCGGGTCCAAGCAGCAGGCCGCCCATCTGGGCCGAGCTGTACCAGCCGAACGCCGCCCCGCGCTCCTCCGGCGCCGTCGCGTCCAGGATGTACGCCCGGGCCGCGGGGCCGTACGCGGCTGTCGCGAGGCCGGCCAGCGCCCGCGCCAGGAGGAAGGCGGGCGTTCCCGTGAAGACGAGGGGCATCGGGACGACGACCGCCGTGGCGACGAGGCCCGCCAGCATCAGGAACCGCCGGTCGCCGCGATCCGCGAGCCAGCCGAAGAGCGGCTCGCCGAGCAGGCGCGCGGCCGGCCACGCCGCGACGATCCAGCCCAGCGTCACCGTGTCGATCCCCTGCTCCGTGATGTAGAGCGGGAGGACCGGCAGGAGGGCGCCGAAGCCGAGCCAGAGGATCGCCTCGGCAAGGAGGACGGGAAGGATCGGGAGCATCCCGGCGAGCCGCCGGCGGACACTCCCCGGGCGGGCGTCGATCACGCCGGACATCGTAGCTAGTAGACGATCTCCTCGGACTCGGGGACGCGGACGCTCTGGGCGCCCTTCGCCTCCCAGCCGACCTGCGCGGAGACGAGCCAGTGGCCGCCGCCCTCGCGATCGCCCATGTCGCGGATCGGCCCCGTGACGATCACGCGGGCGACCGACTGGCCGCCGCGCTCGTACCGGACCTGGGTCTCGCGCTCGCCGTACCGATCGGTGCTGAGCACGGACAGCTCTTCCCGCGCGCAGCCCACGAGGCCAGCCAGCCAGTCTCGTGCATCCCATGTCGCCATGTGCAGGCTCCTGTCCGGACCGCTGCGAGCCGGGACGCGATCCTCGCCACCCCGGCGGCCGGCCCTCCGCGGCACGGCGGGGGCCGCGATGGATGGGTCAGCGGCCATCCACGATAGCGGAGGATCCGAGGAACCGTGACCCCCGCAGCGGGACAGGGATCCGGGCGCCGGCGACGACGCGCGCGAACAGGCTGCGGTACTGGGTCGCCACCTGCGACCAGACCATCGCCCGGCTGTGCTCGTGGGCGCGCCGGCCCAGCGCAGCCCGAAGCTCGTCGTTCTCGAGCAGCCCGATGATGGCGTCGGCCCACGCCCCGGGAAGGCCGGGCGGCGCCAGCACCCCCCGACCTCCGTCGAGGAGCTCCGTAGCGCAGGCGTAGGGGGTGGAAACAATCGCTCGGCCGGCTCCCATCGCGTACGAGAGGGTCCCGGAGGCGATCTGGTCGAGGTTCGCGTAGGGCGTCACGAAGACGTCGGCGCCCTCGAGCCAGCGGGTGAGCTCGACGCGACCTACGAAACGATCAATGAAGCGGACGTAGCGGCCCATCCCGAGCCGTGCGACGCGTTCTTCCAACGAACGGCGGTACTTCTCGCCCTCGACCGCCAGCAGGTTCGGGTGAGTCGCGCCGAGCACCACGTAGCAGGCCGTCGGACGTGCCGCGACCACGGCCGGAAGTGCGTCGATCACGAGCTCGAGGCCTTTGCCGGGGCCGATGAGGCCGAAGCTCAGGATCACCTCGCGCCCGGCAAGGTCGAGGGCGGGCTTGATGGTCTCCGAGTCGACGAGCGGAAGGTTCGGCACGCCGTGAGGGATGACATCGAGGCTGGTGGCGGCCACGCCGTACGTCCCGGCCAGGACGTGCGCCGCGGAGCGCGACATGACCACGGTGGCGGCGGCCGCCTGGATGAGCTCGACAAGGATCGCGCGCTGGTTCGGGGTCGGGTGCCGAGGGATCGTGTGCAGGGTGGCCACCGCCGGCGCGTCCAGGGCGTGGACGAAGTCGAGGACGCCGGCCCCGTCGTCACCGCCCCAGATGCCGTACTCGTGCTGGATGGAGACGACGTCGGCGCACCGGGAGAGGTCGCGGCCCGTCCGAGCGTAATCGCCGGGCTCGTCGCGCCGGATCCGGTGGTGGACCTCGGCGGGGTAGAGGAGGTTGGGACCCGGTTCGTGAAGGGCGACGACCTCGCGCTCCCCGGTCGCGCTGGAGAGGGCCTGCGTGAACGTGGCGATGCCACAGCGCCGGGGCGGGTAGGTCGAGGCGAACACGGTGCGGGCGATGGCGTCGCTCCTTCCGGGGCGCCGGCACCGCCGGTGTCGCGAGGGTGCGGGCCGCTTCGGCTCCGCGCGGCGGGCGAGGCCGGCGTGTGCCAGGTGCGGGTGCGGCCCGTCCGGCTGGACGGGCCGCAATTCCGGCTAGGCGGAGCGCACGCGCGAGGCGCGAGGGCCCTTGGGGCTCTGCTCGATCTCGAACTCGACGCGCTCGCCACCGGCGAGGCGATCGAAGTTGAGCGAGGAGTCGAGGCCGTCGCGATGGAAGAAGTATTCCTTCGCATCCTCGGCGGCGATGAAGCCGAAGCCGCGATCGGCAACGACTTTCTTGATGGTACCGGTGGTCACGAGGGACCTCCACACTCTTCCCGAACAGGGAGGGCGGAACGCACGGTCCGTTCGAGAAGGGTGATCGACCACGCGACGCTTCGCCGCGCGGGGCGACGAGCTTCGAATATACCACGTCGGCCAGGCGGAACCGACGGCCACGCCCCGGGCGGAAGAGCAGCGACGCTCGAGTCGGGCCACGCGGGCCGTATCATCGAGCGATGGGGTTGCCCGCGCCCTGGCTCATCGCCCTCGTCCTTGGCTGCTTCGTGCTGGCAGCGATCCCGACGCGGCGGCTCTTCCTGGCGGGGATCCGGCCGGCCTGGCTGTGGGCCTACCTCCTGGCGCTGGTCGTCCTTGGCGTAGCTGTCGTCGCGGCGCGGGGGCCGGGCCGCTATCTCGTCCCGTTCCTCGTCGTCCTCTACGTCGCGCCGCTCGTCGTGGGTCCGGGCACGACGGCCCGCCTGCTCTGGCGCGGCCGCCGGCCGCCCAGGAACGTCGGATCGGGGCCCGGGCGCGACGTCGGGCCGGACGACCCGCCAGCCAGCTGAGGCCGAGATGGCAGCGGCGATCGTCATCGCGATCCGCGTGGTGGTGCGCGCGACGTTCTTCGGGGTCCCGCGCGCGAGCCCGTAGGGCGGCCACCCGCGGCGTCCCCACCGGACGGGGTCCGGTATCGTGCGGTCATGGAGCGACCGGCCCCCGTTCTCGTCCTCGGCCACGGGGCATCGGGGAGCGCCGCCACGATGGCCCCCCACGTCGCGGGCCTGCGCGCGCGAGGGATCGAGGCCCGGGCGGTCGACCTCCCGAAGGGACGCGCGGAGCGGGCGATCCCGGTCTTCGGCGAGCTGCTGGCGGCGGCGGGCGTCACCTCGGCGGGCGGCGGACCCGCGGCGGGCGCCACCAGGCCCGTCAGGCCGATCGCCGTCGGCGGGCACTCGTTCGGCGGTCGGGTGGCCAGCCTGGCCGCGGCGGACGCCTGCGACGCCGGCCGGCCGCCGCTCGCCCTGGTGCTCCTGTCGTACCCGCTCCACCCGCCGGGCCGGCCGGACGACTGGGACGCCCGGACCGCCCACTGGCCGCGGCTCACCTGCCCGGTGATCCTGCTCTCCGGTGCGTCGGACCCGTTCGCCACGCCGGCGTTGCTGGAACGCGCCGTCGCCGAGCGCCTGCCGGCCGCCGAGCTGGTGACCTACCCGCGCCTCGGGCACACCCTCGCGCCCGTGCTGGAGGACGTGCTGGACCGGGTCGCGGCCTTCGTGCTCGGCGCCGCAGCCGGGGGGTGATCGTCGGGCGGCGGCCCTATTTGTGAATCGCGTCGAGCGTGATGCGGCGCGGACGGATCCGGCAGATCACCCGGGTCTCCTTCGCCTGCTGCTCGAGCGGGTAGACGTGGCCGTAGAAGCACGGCCGGCTCGTGTACTGCCTGGTGAGCCGATCGAGGTGCTCGATCGCGCCGTCGAAGACGAGCTCGGCATCGCCCCGGACCTGGATGAAGCGGCTCGTGTTGTCGGGATCGACCACGAGCAGGCTGACGCGCGGGTCGCGGGCCAGGTTGCGGCCCTTCTGGCGCTCGAGCGTCGTGTTCACGCTGGCGAGCTCGCCGTCGTAGTCGACCCAGACCAGGCTCGACTGCGGCTGGCCGTCGGGCAGCATCGTCGTGAAGACCCCGCAGATCGGGCGGGTCAGCAGGTCGACATGGGAGGCGGGGATCGCGGGCGGGCCGGCTTCGGCGGTCATCGGGCTCTCTCCCGGCAGGTGGCGTCGTGGCCCGGCCTCCAGTCGCCGGCGAAGACGAACGTGGGCCGGATGCGGCACAGCACCGGGACCTCGGTCTCCGCGAACCGGGCGGGGATCATGTCGCCGAAGTAGCGCACGTCCCGGCCGGCGTACTTCGAGGAGAGGTGGTCGAGGTGCTCGAGGGCGCCCTCCTCGGTCATCTCGATCACGGTCCCGCGAACCTCCATATAGCGCAGCGGCTCGCGTGGGTCGTAGCACAGGAGCGTCACGCGGGGGTTCCGGCGCATGTTCCGCTCCTTGGCGAACCCCCGCATCGTGTTGACCCGGACACATTCGCCATCGAAGTCGCACCAGACGACCGAGGTCTGCGGGTAGCCCTCCGACGTGACGGTCGTCAGCGCCGCGACGGGCGGGCACTCGACCAGGTCCAGGAATGCCTCGGGGATCTCGACGCCCGCGACGGGCGCCACAGCCTGGGCGTTCACGCATCGTCCTCGCACGCTGGCCGGTGGATGGGACGCCTCGAGCCCGAAACCGCGCCGACCCGCCGCCGGTCGTCGCGCGGGACCCGGCTGCCGGAAAGGGTGCCGCGCCGCCCCGTAGCTGCCAGTGCCGATCGGACCGAAACGGGCGGCGAGGCGCATGGGAGCACCCCCGGGCTGGTCATCGACGGGCGGCTCGCGAGCGCGGGACGCGTGCTCTCGCCTCGCCACATCGCGGCTCGCCTCAACGCCTGACCGCCGCGCCGGGTCGCGGGTCCTCGATCGGTCAGTAGAGCCACGGGACCAGCCGGCGGGTGCGCCGCCGGTAGGCCGCATACCCATTGAACTGCTCGTCGAGCCATGCCTCTTCGCGGCGGGACTTGAGATCGAAGAAGACCCCGAGGACGAGGGCGCCCGCCAGCGCCATGGGCGAGGCCATGGCGAGGCCCCAGCCGAGGGCGGCGATCACGCCGCCGCCATACATCGGGTGGCGGACGAGCCCGAAGGCACCATTCTCGATGAGTCGACCGCCGGGCACCGGCCTTGGAAACGCGGTGAGCTGCTGTCTTAGTCTGAGGATGCCGGCGGTGACGAAGCCGATGCCGGCGGCGATCAGCGCCGCTCCGCCAATCGCCCCGACAACCCGAGCCGAGCCGCCCCACAGCGGTCCGATGAACCCGGCGCCGATGATGGCGACGAACAGGACGCCCTGGAGGACGACCCAGCCCTCGCCGCGCCGGCCGAGGTCCGGCAGGTGGACACGGCTGATGGCGCCGGTGCGCCCTTTCGTCGAGATCATCGTCCTACCGTCCCCGCACGACCTGCCCCGCGACGATCGCGAGGCCGCAGAGGACGAGCAGCAGCTCGAATCCGGGGAAGGCCACGCCGACCATCTCGCCGAGCCCGGCGAGGAGGACCACCGACCCGAGGATCACCGTGAACCACTCGGGCGAGATGCCGAGCGCCCGCCGGGCAGCGCCCAGGCCGAGCAGGAGGACGCCCAGACCGGCGAGCCATGTCCCGTCGGGCAGGCCGGGGATGAGGGCCAGCGCGCCCGTCATGAGGAAGAGGAGTCCCCAACCGATCGCGTCGATCCGCCTGGGGATGTCGCGGTGTGCCATGTTCGTTGCCATTCCCATCGATCTGTCTCCCGTGGCCGAGCCACGCCTCGTGTTCGTCGGGCCTCGCTCGGGCTGCCACCACGGAGCCTAGTAGAACGAGCGCTCGCTTTGCATGTGCCATTCGGCCCTATTCTGATGTGGCTCCGGACGCCCACAATGCGCTGAGCGTGCGTTCTATGTAAGAACCAATGGAGGCCCCGAATGCCACGGATCACGGCAGCCCACGAGGCAGAGAGGCGCCAGCACATCCTCGCTGCCGCGCGCCGGGTGTTCGTCGCGAAGGGCTTTCACGAGGCGAGCATCGACGACGTCGTCGCCGAGAGCGGCGTCTCCGTGGGCGCTATCTACAACTACTACGGGGGCAAGGACGAGCTGATCCACGAGAGCATCCTGGCCGCGATCAACGTCGAGGCGGACGCCGTCCTCGCGGACACCCGATCGGTGGGCAACGCCCGCGCCAAGATGGAGCGGGCGATCCGGGGGTACGTCGACTTCTCGATCGACGCACCCGGCGCCGCCGCCTTCCTCGTCCAGTGCTGGGCGTTGGCGTCGCAGAAGCCGCTCGTCCGCGACCTCCTCGTCCGGCGCCGCGAGCGGACCGTGACCGTCGCCGCGCTCATCGGCCGGGACGGCGTCGAGGCGGGCGAACTCCCGGGCGACTTCGACATCGAGGCGATGGCGCGAGGCTTCACCGCCCTGCTCGACGGCCTCGTTCTCCAGCGCGTGGAGGAGGGGGACTCATATCGCCGGCCGGAGATGGAGCGACGGGCGTTTGCCTTCCTGGATCTCGTCGCGCCGCGTCGGCCCGACGGCGGAGGGAGCTAGAACGGACGCGCGTCACTCACCCGCTGTCCGCGGGCTCCCTCAGGTCACGGAAGCGGCCGGCGCTCCGCGAAGCGCGGCGCCCACAGGCCGATCCCGACGCCGAACGCGGTGTGGCCGAGGAGCATGATCCGGTTGAGCCGCGCCGCGTCGCCGGACCGGAGACCGAACCAGCCGTAGCCCATCGAGGGGAACATGACGAGGAGCGGCAGCGCGGCCGTCGCGATGCCGAACGCTGTCCCTGCCCGTGGACGTCGTCCCGGGCGTCATCTCGACGGTGATGGCGGTGCGTGAGACTTGGTGAGCCCGCTGGGATTCGAACCCAGGACGCAGGGATTAAAAGTCCCTCGCTCTGCCACTGAGCTACGGGCCCACGCGGTCGCAACGATAGCGGGCCCGGGGATGGCTGCGCGCGGCGTGGGGTTGCCTCGATTCATCGCGACCATGCACCGGGAGGGACGCGCCCCCGGTCCTCTACACTGAGGCCGGCAGAGCCGGATCCCCTGCCCGCCGGGCGAGGGACGTCGCCGCCGCGCGTGCGAGACCCGTCCCGCCCACACATGCGGCCATACGAGCCGTGGGCCCGCCGGGACGAGGGTTGAACGACATGACGCGCGCAACGGTCGATGAGCTGCATGCGGCCGCTGCCCCTGACTTCGAGCGGTACGAGGTCGTCAAGGACGTCGTCGACGAGCTGCTCGATCTCATGCTGAACTACCGCCAGTCCGGTCACCCCGGCGGGTCGCGCTCCAAGGCGCACGTGGTCCTTGCGACGCTCTTCTCGGGGGCGATGCGCTGGGACGTCCAGCGGCCCTGGAGCCGCTTCAGCGACCGCTTCGTCCTCTCCGCCGGCCACGCGGTGCCTCTTGTCTACGCGATCCTGGCCGCCTGCAACGAGGGCCTGCGGGCCCGCCTGGAGCTCGATGGCGATCCGCGATTCGCGTTCCCCGATGGGGGTCGCTGGGCCCTCACCTGGGAGGACCTCCTCGCGTTCCGGCGCCGCGGCGGTCTCCCCGGGCACGCCGAGATGGCCGGCAAGTCGCTCTTCATCAAGGCGAACACGGGGGCGTCCGGGCACGGCATGCCGATCGCCGCCGGCGAGGCGCTCGCCCTCAAGATGGCGGGCTGCGAGGAGGTCAAGGTCTTCGTCGTGGAGGGCGAGGGGGGCCTCACGCCCGGCGCGACGCACGAGACGCTGAACTCGGCCTGGGGGCTCGGCCTGGCGAACCTCGTCTTCCTTGTCGACTGGAACGACTTCGGCATCGACGAGCGCGCGTTGTCGACGGTTGTCCGCGGGGGCCCGGAGGACTGGTTCGCACCTCACGGCTGGCGGACGCTCGGCACGGCCGACGGGATGGCCTGGGATGCGGTCACCCGTACCGTCCTGGAGGCCGCGCGCGGCGCCAACCCCGACCGCCTGCCGACGATGGCGTGGTTCCGGACCCGGAAGGGTCGCGGCTACGGCAAGCAGGATGCGAAGTCGCACGGGCTGCCGCACGCCCTCAACAGCGCCCCGTTCTGGGCCGTCCGGCGGGAGTTCATGACCCGCCACGGTGTCACGTACGAGGGCGTCGACGAGGCGGCCCCGGACGGCGCGGAGGCCCGTCGTGCCCAGGCGGCGGCCAACTTCCAGGTGGCGCTGTCCGTCATCCGCCGGGATTCCGACCTCGTCCGCTGGCTCTCGGACCGCCTGCTCGCGATCGCCGCGCAGGTTCCGGAGGAAATCCCGGCGTGCACCCTCGGGACCGGGGTCACGGGGCGGATCTTCGACGACCCGCGCATCACCGACTTCCGCTCCTACCCGGCCGAGATGTACCGGAGCCCCGGCGAGATGCAGCCGAATCGCGCTGGCCTGGCGGCATGGGGCTCGTGGGTGAACGCGTACGCGCGGGCCACGTACGGCCGCCCGCTCTTCGTGGTCTGCTCCGCCGACCTGGCCGAATCCACCAACATCGCCGGCTTCGCCAAGGACTGGGGCGACATGCCCGGCTGGGGCTGGTACGAGCGCGAGGCGAATCCGCGAGGCGCCATCCTGCCCCAGGAGATCACGGAGATGGCGAACGCCGGCATCCTCGCCGGCATGGCCTCGGTCAGCTTCGCCGCGGACCCACGGGAGTCATTCGACGGCTTCTGGGGCGCCTGCTCCACGTACGCCTCGTTCTCGTACCTGAAGTACGGGCCGCTGCGCCTCTTCAGCCAGATGGCCCAGGACACTGAGCTGAAGCTCGGCAAGATCCTCTGGGTCGCCGGCCATTCCGGGCCGGAGACCGCGGACGACTCGCGGTCGCACTTCGGGATCGTCGAGACGGGCGTGACCCAGCTCTTCCCGGAAGGAGCGGTGATCGACCTCCATCCATGGGAGCACAACGAGGTGCCGGTGGTGCTCGGCGCTGCCCTCGCCCAGGCTGCCCCGATCGTCGCCCTGCACCTGACCCGCCCGGCGATCACCCTGCCTGACCGCGCGGCGCTCGGCATCCCGTCGCACTTCGAGGCGGCCCGGGGCGCGTACGTCATGCGCGAGTTCCGGCCGGGCCAGCCACGCCACGGAACGGTCTTCGTCCGGGGCACGATGCCCACGGCGAATCTCGTCGGGCTCCTGCCCGAGCTCGACCGCGCCGGGCTCAACGTCAAGGTGATTGCGGCGATCAGCCCTCAGCTCTTCCGCCTCCAGGACGCCGCGTACCGCGCCGCGACCGTGACGGACGCCGACCGCCTGGACGCGATGGTGATCACCAACGGGGCGTTCCGCCTGATGAGCCACTGGGCGGCTGGCCCGCTGGTGGCCGAGTACTCCCTCGCCGCGGACTGGGACGATCGCTGGCGCACGGGCGGCACGGTCGACGAGGTGATGGACGAGGCGCACCTCTCGGCGAGCCACATCTGCGCGGCGATCGAGCGGTTCGTGCGCGAACGCGGGACCCGCCGGGAGCGCCTGCGAGTATCGATGGAGGCGGCGACGACGCGCTGACCGCATCGCTCGGACGACGCCGCCCGGGCGTCAGACGAATCTCTTCTCGACCGTGCCGAGCGTCGAGAAGGCGGCGACGTACTGGGACGCGTGCTCGACCGGGATGACCGGTGTCAACGACCCGGTCATGACCACCATGCCGGCGGACAGGCCCCTGCCGCGTTCATGGAGCTTGCGCGCCAACCACGCCACGGCGTTCGCCGGGTGCCCAAGCGCCATCTCGCCCTTGCCCTCGGCGATCTTCTGGCCGCCCTGCGTGAGGACCACGGCCTCCTCGAGCAGGTCGATGTCACCGACGGGCAGCCAGCGATCTGGAAGCACGATCCGGGCCGCGAAACCGTTGTCAGCCAGCCAGTCCGGGTACGGGCACTTCCAGCCCTTGATCCGCGAGTCGCACAGCTCAAAGGAGGCGGAGACGGCTTCGGTCGCGTTGAGCACCTGTTCGATCGTCAGGTCCGAGCCGCTGAGATCTGTCGCCAGCCGAAAGCAGATCTCGCACTCGAGCCTGGGATCGATGAACTCGTCCATGCGCAGCTCGCCACCGGTCGGCAGGATCATGGTGTCCATGAGATAGCCATAGGTCGCGTCGGGCAGGCCCATCGCGAGGCGAACCTGCATGTTCGTGGAACCCACCTTGTACCCGGCAATGCGCTCGCCGTCCGCGATGCGCGCCTGGATGTTGGCCTCGCAGACGGCGTGCGCAAGGTCGGCCGTCAGGCCGCCCGGCAGGAGGTCGGAGACCGGGCCAACGGGCATTCGGGTCTTCTCTGCTTCGACAAGGACCCCGGCGATCCGGCCGATATCGTTCATGCCTTGTCTGTCTCCCTTGTCTCGCCGGTCGTGCCGCCTGGCATCGTGCCAGGGCGGCTCTCCGTCATCGTGGTCATCCTCCCGCCACTGGTGGGGTCGCGGGCGTGTCCCTCGGCAGGAGCCTCCGCAGCCCGGCGAGGAACGCGAAGTCGGGAGCTTCAAGGAGCGTCGGGACGTATTCGAGCGCGAGGGTATCGTCGTAGCCGACCTCGCGGAGCGCCGTCACGATGTCGGCGAACGGGAGGCGCCCGGTTCCGGGCTCATGGCGACCAGGCACGTCGGCCAGCTGAACGTGGCCGATCCGGCCTGCGGCACGGCGGATCATCGCGACGGGGTCGGCGCCAGCCATCGCGATGTGATACACGTCGACCTGCACCCGCACATTCGGATGGCCAATGTGCTCGATCAGGGCGAGCGCTGAGGGGACGTCGGGAATGAGGTACCCGGGTGACTCGATCAGGTTGAGGGGCTCCAGCAGCACGATTGCCCCGAGCGCCGCCGCCCGGCTTGCCGCGAACGCGATGCTCTCGGCGAGCACGCCTTGATGCCGCTCGAGCGGGAAGTCCGTGGTGACGCGCCCGGCGAGCGCATTGAGCTTCCGGCAGCCGAGGCGCTGCGCGAGCTCGAGCGCCCGCGGGACGTTCTCCCGAAAGGCATCGACACGCGCCGGATCACCCGCAAGGCCGCGGTCGCCCGACTGGAGGTCACCGCCGTCGAAGTTGATCATGATGACGGACGTGTTCGCCTGCTGGGCCGCGGCGACGACCGCCTCCTCGGCCATGCCGGCACCGAATTCGCGGCTCGGCCACCAGAATTCGACAGCGTCGAAGCCTGCGCGAGCGGCCGCGCCGAACCGCTCGAGGAAGGGCAGGCCTGGGAAGAGGATCGAGAGGTTCGCAGCGAGGCGCATCGTCACTCCGCCGTCGGACTCGCCAGGCGCGCGTCAAGAGCGCTGCCCCAGTCGACCTTCAGGAACGCCGTGGCGTAGCCCTCCGGGCAGATCAGGTATCCGTCGAGGGCTGCGTCGTCGTCAGGCACCGGCCCCAGACCCTCAGTGTAGCCTCGACGGGGTCGGTGTTCTGAGCGGACGCGACGTAGGGGATCGCGGCCTGACGCTCACGCTGGCCGATCGTCAGGCGATCGCCGCCGCATCGGCGCCCGGCGGCTCCCGCTGAGTGCCCGGCAGGATCGCGTACCCTACCCGTGCCAGCGTGCCTGTGCCGCCGCGTTTGACCGGCAAGGCCCGGGACGAGACCCGCCGTCAACGACGCGTCGTGCAGCGCAATCGAGAGTGCACGCGTGGTCGCGGAGCAGACGAGAGGATCGATGCCAGACACGGACGACCTGCGTCGGCCGAACACCTTCGAGATCGACCTCGACGCGGTCGCCGCGAATGTCGCCGAGATACGGCGCTTCGTGGGTCCAGACGTTCGCATCTTCGCCGCGATGAAGGCCAACGCCTACGGCTTCGGGCTGCTCGAAGTGGCGCCCGTCCTCGCAGGAGCCGGAGTCGACACGATCTGCGTCGCGGACCTGTCGGACGCGGTCCGCTTGCGCGACCGTGGCATCCGCACCCCGATCCTGCTGTACGCGGGCAACCTCGTCGACGAGGCGCTCGTGCGTACCGTGGAGGAACGGGACTTCCTCGCCACGGTCACCGATCTCGACGTGGCGCGCCGCTACTCGACCCTGGCCCGGAAGGGAGTCCGGGTCCTCGCCAAGGTCGACGTGGGCCTTGAGCGGCTCGGGATTCCGGCCGAGCATGCGGTGTCAGGAATCTGCACCGTCGCCGGCCTGCCCCGCATCGAGCTCGAGGGCGTCTACACGCATCTCCATGCGCCCAGCCCTGGGGGGCCTCCCGACTATCTGCGCTGGCAGCTCGCCCGCTTCACCCGCATCGTGGAGGAAGTGCGTGCGGCGGGGGTCAGGCTTCCGGTTGCGACAGCAGCGAGCACGCCCGTTCTCCCCTACTTCGGCGCTGCCGGGCTGAATGGCATCGACGTCGGCCGGCTCGTCTATGGGAGCCTTCGGGCTGATCGTGATGCGACGAGCACGATGCACATCCGCAGCGCGTTCAAGGCGTTGCGCAGCCGTCTCATCCAGTGCCGGCAGGCATCCCGAACCGAGTACCTGCGCGAGGCCCCGTTCGCGTTCAGACCCGGCCTGCGGATCGGCATCGCTCCGATTGGCTATGCCGACGGGCTCGATTCGCTGAACTGTGGATTCGCCCTGGTGCGCGGATGCCGGGCGCCCCTGCTCGCCAGCCCGTCGCTGGAACACACGCGCCTCGACCTCACCGATGTCCCGGACGCTGAGGTCGGCGCCGAGGTCGTCTTCGTCGGCACCCAGGGGGAGCTCGAGATCACGCCCGATGACGTCCTCCGCCATCTCTCGATGGAGCAGCCCGCACGAATGGCGAGCGCGGTTCGCGACTCCGTGCGGCGGGTGTACTGGCAGACGAACGGGTGAAGATCGACCTGGCCCAGGACGCTCGGGCCACCATCGGCGAAGGACCGGTGTGGGACGAGCGCGCCGGGCGCCTGTGCTGGGTTGACATCGCAGCTGGGATCGTCCACCGCTGGTCGCCCCAGGGCGGCGATGACCGCGTCCTTGATGTGGGGCAGCCTGTCGGATCGCTCGCGTTGGGGGCGCAGGGGGGCATCGTGCTCGCGGTCCGCGACGGCTTCGCCCTGGTTCCGCGCGGCGCTGAGCGTGTCGCCGCCACGGTGGACGTGGAGCGTGAGCTCACGGGCAATCGCATGAACGACGGGCGGTGCGACGTCGCAGGGCGGTTCTGGGCGGGCACCATGGACCGCGATCACCGCCCCCACGCGGGTTCTCTCTACCGCCTGGACGCGGCCAGCGGCACGCTCGCGGTGACCCGGGTCATCACGGGCGTCACGATCTCGAACGGGATCGACTGGAGCCCTCGAGACGACCTGATGTACTTCGTGGATAGCCAGACGCAGCGCGTTGACGTCTTCGACTTCGACGCGGTCTCCGGCGCGCTCGTCGGTCGTCGGCCCTTTGTCGAGATTCCCGCGGCGGACGGGCTGCCCGACGGGATCGCGGTCGACGGCGACGGATGTGTCTGGGTCGCACTGTTCGGCGCAGGCGCCGTGCGGCGATACTCGCCCAGCGGCCGCATCGATCGTGTCGTCAGGCTGCCGGTGACCCTCGTGACCAGCGTCGCCTTCGGCGGCGCCGACCTGTCGGACCTGTACATCACGACGGCTCGACATCGACTCACACCGCAGGAACGCGTCCGGCAGACGCACGCCGGCGGCTTGTTCGTCTGCAGGCCGGGGCCAGGCGGCCGCCCGGCTCATCGATTCGGATGGGTTTGACCGAAGTGAGCGGCTCGCGCCGGCATCGGGGCCGCCGAGGAGTGGGAGAAGAATGATCCGCGCGACTGCATCCTCTCGTGTCGATCTGACTGCACGCCTGGCAGGGGAGGTTGCGATCGTCACCGGGGGCTCCCAGGGGATCGGCCTGGCGATTGCCCACCGGCTGGCGAATGAAGGCGCCGCCGTCGCCATTCTCGCCCGCCACAAGGGCAAGGTCGAAACCGCAACAGCCGATCTGCTGGCGTCCGGGAAGGAGGCGCTGGGGGTTCCCTGCGACGTCGTCGAGCGGGATCAAGTGCGGTCGGCCATCAACGCCGTGGTCGACCATTTCGGCAAGATCACCGTCCTGGTCAACAACGCCGGTATCGTCAAGAGCGCACCGTTCCTGGAGATGTCCGACGAGACGTGGAGCGACCTGCTCCGCGTCAATCTCACGGGCATGTTCATCGTCGGCCAGGAAACGGCACGTCACATGGCGCAGAGACGGTCAGGGCGGATCGTGAACATGTCGTCCGCCGCTGCCCACATGGCGCACAGCGATCAGACGATCTACGGCGTGACGAAGGCGGGCGTCGAGGCGATGACGCGATCGATGGCCTTCGAGCTGGCGCCGTTCGGGATCACCGTCAATGCCGTCGCCCCCGGAACGATCGACACGGCGTTCTCAGTCGGCAACCTGCCGAGCGACGCCGTCGCCGAGCGGATCCGACGAATCCCGCTCGCCAGGCTGGGGAGTGCCGACGAAGTCGCGTCGGTGGTCGCCTTCCTGGCTTCCGCGGATGCCTCCTACGTGACCGGGGCGGTGGTCTCGATCGATGGCGGGCTCATCAGAGCTGGGATCCGCTTTCCGCCCGCGTGACGACTATCGTTCGGGTCGCTTCGATCGCCCTGTTCGTCGTGCGTCACCGAGTCATTGGTCGGCCGTCGGCCGGTTCCGGTCCGCCCACGGCCGCAGGATCGCGTACGTCGCCTGGCAGGCCGGGGCCGCGAGGCCGATGGCTCGGGCGCGGCTGACGACGGTCCCGTGGATCGCCTCGAGCTCCATCCGTCGTCCGTTCACGAGGTCGTGGTAGAGCGACGAGTAGGAGTCGGCGGCGAGCCCGGACGCGAGCGCGATCTGTCGATCGACGAGGTCGGGCGCGAGGTCCACGCCCTCGGCTCCCGCCAGCGCCGTCACCTCTTCCAGGATCGAGCGGAACATCCCCCACGATGCGGGATCGTCGCGGATCGGCCCCAACGGCAGCCGGACGGCCGCCGTCATCCCGGCAACCGCGCAGATGAACGAGAACTTCGTCCAGAGCTGGGCACGGATGTCCGCGGTCATCTCGGCGTTGACCCCACCCGCGACGAGGGCGTCGAGAATCCGCTGCGCGCGGTCGCTCGGGCGGCCGTCGAGCTCGCCGAACACGATCCGGCTCGTGGTTCCGGTGTGTTCGACTACGCCTGGCGCGGCGAGGGCGACGAAGATGAATGCCACCCCGCCCACCACGTGATCCCGGCCGATGACGGCCGCGATCTGGTCCTCGTTGTCGATCCCGTTCTGGAGCGAGAGGACCGCCGTCTCGGGGCCAAGGAGTGGGCCGAGCTGGCCGGCCGCCTCCTCCGTGTCGTACGACTTGACGCAGAACAGGACGAGGTCGACGGGTCCCACCTCCGATGGGTCGGAGACGGCGGCGAGCCGGAGCTGGAGGTCGCCGAGGGGGCTCCGAACCCGGAGGCCCTCGGCCCGCAGCGCCACGAGCTGCGCCCCGCGGGCGATGAGCGTGACGTCCGCGCCCCCCGCCGCCAAACGCGCACCGAAGTAACCGCCGAGCGCACCAGCGCCGTAGACCGCGACCTTCATCTACCGACCCTTCTTCGCGACAACCCGGCGGGCGGCCTCGACGATGTCGTCGACGCCGAGGTGGTACTTGTCCAGGAGTGGACCGGCAGGACCGGACTCGGCGAAGACGTCCCGGACTCCAATCCGCGCCAGCGCTGCCGGCGCTTCCTCTGCGATCACTTCGGCGATCGCGCTGCCCAACCCCCCGATGATGTTGTGGTCCTCCACGGTCACGGCGGCCCGCGTTCGCCTCAGCACCTCGGCAATGCCGTCCACGTCCAGCGGCTTGAGCGTGTGGACCTCGACTGCCGTTGCGTGGATGTCCATCGTGGCCAGGACGCGTACGGCTTCGAGCGCTCGGGTCAGCATGTAGCCGTTCGCGAACACCGCCACGTCGTCGCCCTTCCGTTCGAGGACCCGGATCCTGCCGATCTCGAACGGCTCGCCACGCGAGAAGACAACGGGATCGCGGCCGCTGCCAACCCTGATGTAGGTGGGATCGGCGGTCCGGCCGGCAACCAGGACTGCTTCTCTCACCTGGTTGGCATCGGCCGGAACGAGGATGGTCATGCCCGGCATCGTCCGCAGGATGCCGAGATCCTCGATGAACTGATGCGTTGCGCCGTCCCTCTCGCCGCCGGCGATGCCGCCGTTCGCGCCGACCAGCTTCACGTTCAGGTGTGGATAGGCCACGAACGTCCGGACCTGTTCGCACGCCCGCATCGTGATGAATCCAGCAAAGGCCGCAACCCAGGGCATCATGCCGCAGGCAGCCAGGCCAGAGGCAAAGGCGACGGCGTGCTGCTCGGCGATTCCCACGTCCATCAACCGGTCGGGATACGCCTCCCGGAACGGGTCCGCCTTGAGGATCTGCACGGTGTCCATGCACACGAGGACCACGCGTGGATCCGCGGCCGCGAGCTCCATCAAGCCCTCGGTGACCGCCACGCGCGTGCTTGCCTGCGTTTCCATCAGGCCCTGCCTGCCAGGGCTGCGAGCGCTTCGCTCAGCTCGGCCGTTGTCGGCACCCTTTTGTGCCATGAGTTGTTACCTTCCATGAACGGCACGCCCTTACCCTTGATCGTGTGAGCGAGGATCATCGACGGTGCCTCGGTCTCACGTTGGGCAATGCGGACAGCCTCGAGGATGTGCTCGATGTTGTGACCGTCAACTTCCTGGCAGTGCCAGCCGAACGCCTGCCACTTGGGCAGGATGGGCAGCAGCCCGTTGTTGCTCTCGATGGCGCAGCCACTCTGGAACTGGTTGAAGTCGACGATCGCGATGAGCTTCCCTACATCGAACGTCCGGGCGCACATCGCGGCCTCCCAGACAATCCCCTCCTGGAGCTCGCCGTCACCGGTGAGAACGAAGACCGAGTAGTCGCGGCCCTGGAGGCGGGCTGCGATGGCCATTCCCATGCCGATCGACAGGCCATGACCCAGTGAGCCCGAGGTTGCATCCAGGCCGGGCGTCTTGTTGACGTCCGGATGGCCCTGCAGGATCGATCCCAGCGTCCGGAGCGTGGGCAGAAGGTCTGTCGAGAAGTAGCCCTTGCGGGCGAGCGTCGCGTACAGGGCGACACAGCCGTGCCCCTTCGAGAGGATGAACCGATCGCGATCGGGCCAGCTGGGGTCCCGGGGGTCGACGCGCATCGTCCCGAAGTACAGCGCCACGAGGATGTCGACGATCGACAGCGCCGGTCCCGGATGTCCGTCACCTGCGTCGTGGATCATCGACACGACGTCCACGCGGATCTGGCGCGCCATGTCTTCCAGCGCTTTCACATCCTCGACCATTGCCTGTCCTCCATGCCGACTCGAGGTCGTCACGACCGACGCCGGCGTTGCCTGCCGACGTTCAGCTGCGAGCCGACCGTCGGCTGTGGCTCGGTGTGGGGCGACCCGCCGGGATGCACCCTCGGAGCCCCGCCGGGACGTGGTTGAGGTCAGCCGGCGGGCGCAGCAGCCTGTCGGCCACCGCGTGTCGGGGCCTTCGACGCGCGCTTGTTGCTGTGCCCTTTGTTGCGGCCGAACAGCCGGTCTCCTGCCCACAGGTAGTGCGCCTTGACCGCCGCGACGAGTCTCTCCTCGTCGTCCGTCGCCAGGGCCCTGAGGATCCCCCGGTGGAGTGCCGCAGGTGGATAGACGTCGTCGTCCATGGCCTCGTTGAGGGTCGCCGAAAGCAGCAGCTGGGTGGTGAGGTCATCGTGCGCGGCCAGCAGGCGCGCGCTCTCGGCGATGACGAAGACCTCGCGGTGGAACCTGAGGTCGAGCTCCTTCCGAGCGGCCGACTCGTTCCGCGCGCGCGCCGCCTCCATGGCTTCCAGGATGCCGGCAAGCCGATCGAGGTCCTCGGGCAGCACCTTCGCCTGGGCGATTCTCGCTGCCGCGGTCTCGAGCACCTCCCGGAACACGAAGATCTCCTCGAGCTCCGCGTCGGACGGCCTGCTGACGACGACTCCCTGGTGGGGTCGTGAAACCACCAGCCCCGACCGGGCCAACTCCCGGAATGCTTCGCGGATCGGGCCGCGGCTCACGCCAAAGCGATCCGCGAGGTCGATCTCCAGCAATCGCTCGCCCGGAACGAGCCTCCCCGCGGAGATGTCCTCGCGGAGAAGGCGGGCCACCTGCTGCCAGAGTCCCTCCCGGAGGATGCGGCCGGAATCCAAGGGCTTCGGACCCCCCTGCTCCCGAACGGCGGTGCTGGATCGTTGCCCCCCTCGGCGGGCGGGACGACCCGGCCGACCTGCGGCCACTACCTCGGGATCCTGCCGCGGAGCGGGTACAGCGGGTCGTTGTAGCCCGGCGTGGACGGATGCCCTGGTGTGACCAGCCGGTCGACGAAGGCCTCGTCCTCGGCATCGAGCCGGTACTCGAGCGCGCCGAGGTACTCCTGCCACTGCTCCAGCGTCCGCGGTCCGGGAAGGGCTGCCGTGATGAGCGCGTTGTTCAGCACCCAGTTGAGGGCGAACTGTCCGGCCGTCATCCCCTTCGCCTCGGCGTGCGCCTTGACCTCCTGGGCCAGGACGAGGGACTCCCGGCGCCACTCGGTCACCTTGACCCGAACGCTCATCGCGTCCCCGCGGCCTGCCCGCGTGTCGGCGGGCGGCTCGGCATCGGGGAGGTACTTGCCGGTGAGGATGCCGCGTGCGAGCGGGCTGTACGGAACGACGCCCAGGCCGTAGTGCGCGCAGGCGGGAAGCAGCTCAACCTCCGGCTGGCGAGTGAATGCGTGGTAGTAGGGCTGGCAGACGATCGGGCGCGGGACGCCCATCTCGCGGCACAGGTGAACGGCCTCCGCGATGCGCCAGCTGCGGAAGTTGCTGAGGCCGATGTAGAGGATGTCGCCAGCGCGCACGAGGTCGTCCAACGCGCGCAGGGTTTCCTCGAGTGGCGTCGTCTCCTCGTCGAAGTGCGTGTAGTAGATGTCAATGCGGTCCGTGCGGAGGCGGCGGAGGCTCTCGTGAGCGGCCTGGGTGATCCAACGCTTGGAAACGCCGCGGCGGTTTGGGTCGTCTCCCATCTTGTTGCCGACCTTGGTCGCGAGCACCCAGCGGTCGCGGTCGGACGAGATGAGCTCGCCGACGATCCGCTCGGACTCCCCCTGGGCGTACATGTCGGCCGTGTCGATGAAGTTGATGCCCGCATCGCGAGCCGACGCTACGATCCGGCCCGCCTCGGCAAGATCGGTCCGCTCACCGAAGTTCATGGTGCCCAGGCAGATCGGCGAGACCATGAGGCCACTCGCCCCCACCGAACGGTATTCCATCGATGTTCCCTCCGTCGCTCAGATGGACCTGTGAAGGGGCTGCCCTGTCGGCGTCAGACGGACAGCGGCGCGCTCTCGACATCCGCGGTCCTGATGGGCAGAACCTCTGCCTGCACCTCCTCGAGCGTCTTGGCGAAACGAGCCATGATCTCGTCGATGTCGTCGCGGGTGACGATCAGCGGCGGGCTGATGAAGACTTCGTCGCTCGCGTAGGCGCTGCCGCCGCTCTGGTAGATGATGAGTCCGTTGCGCTGCCCGCGCTCACAGACGCGGCGGCCGACGCCCAGCGACTTCTCGAATGGAGCCTTCGTGCTGCGGTCACGGACGAGCTCCATGCCCCACAGCAGGCCCTTGCCGCGCAGCTCGCCGACCATCGGCAGACGGGCGGCGAGCGCGCGCATCTGGGACTCGAGGTAGGCACCCTGGACGGCAGCGTTCTCGACGAGGCCCTCCCGCTCGATGATGCCGAGCACGGCGAGCGCGGCGGCACACGCCACCGGGTGATTCTGGTAGGTGAACCCGTGGAAGAAGCGCGCGTTCTGCTCCTGGAACGGGCGGACAAGGCGCTCGGACACGACAATGCCCGACAGGGGAACGTAGCCCCCCGAAATACCCTTCGCAACGACAAGAATGTCCGGCTGCGCGTCCCAGTGCTGGTAGCCGAAGTCCCGGCCGGTTCGGCCGAACCCGGTGATGATCTCGTCGGCGATCCAGACGACGCCATACCGGTCGCAGATCCGGCGGATCGCCTCGAAGTAGCCCGCCGGCGCCGAGAGGGCGGGCGCGCCCGCAGCCACGACCGGCTCGGCAATGAACGCTGACACGTTCTGCGGCCCGAGCTCGATGATCACCTGCTCGAGCTCCTGCGCGCAGGCGAGCCCGCAGTCGGGATACTTCAGTCCGAGCGGGCAGCGATAGCAGTAGGGCGCAGGGATCTTGGCGACCTGGGACGGCATGTATCCCTGGTAGGCCGACTTGCGGGCGGCGACGTCGCCCGCGCCGAGGGCGAACAGCGTGACACCGTGGAAGCTGCGCTTGCGGGAGATGACCACCCGGCGCTCGGGCGCACCGTTCAGGGCGTGGTAGCTGTTGGCGAGCTTGATGGCGCTCTCGATCGCGTCTGAGCCGCTCGAGAAGAAGACGGCTCGAGAGAAGTCGCCCCCCGCGAGCGCCGTGACCTTCGCAGCGAGCTGGAGTGCCGGTTCGTTGTGGAACTCCATGTCGTGCGCATAGGTCATCCGCATGACCTGGTCATGCATCGCGTCGGCTACCTCGCGCCGGCCGTAGCCGACGCTGGAGACCGAGGTGGCGCCCGAGATGCTGTCGATGTACTCGTGGCCCTCAGCGTCCCACAGGCGGATGCCCTCGGCACGCGTGATGAGCGGGTACTTGTGCCCGAAGATTCGCGGGAGGAGGTGGTGTGTCGTCATGTCCCGTTCTCAAGTGTTGATGCGCGCGAGGTTCGACGTCCGCATCACCATGGCGGGCGCCTCGGACCGTCGGCTCGACAACCGTGACTCGACGACCTCGCCGCATGCGACGAAGCGGTCGACCGGGACACACGCTATGTCACCTCGTGGCGTGATGTCAAGTTGTTGTTTCTTGTAGACATTGCACTTGTCACAGCAAGACACTTGACATCGCCCAGCGCCACTGAACTACAATCGAGCCGGCCGATGTGGCCCTTGGGACGTGGCCCTTGGGAGAGTGACGGCAGGCCTGACGCGTCGAGGCGGAGCCCTCCGTCCGCCGGACCACGGCGTATGGAGGAAGGAATCGATGACCGAACGTCCCGACTTGGATGAGGGTCTTCTTCGTCGACCGCTTTCCAGGCGCACATTCCTGACGCGCGCCGGCGCCGCGGTGGCGGGATCCGCCGCGGTGCTGACCACCCTCGAGGCCTGCTCCACCGGCGCCACTGCGACGCCCGCGGGCGGCACAGCACAACCCTCCGCGGGAGCCAAGCTGGACACGCTGGTCGTCGCGGTCCAGGAAGGGGACACGCGGACGCTCGACCCGCAGAGCGCGAACGAGCTCACGGTCCCGATGTTCCTCAAGGTGCTCTACGACCAGCTGGTGACGTTCCCCGGCTCCACGTTCGACAAGGTCGTCCCGGCCTACGCCAAGGATTGGACCGTCAGCCCTGACGGCCTCACCTACGTCTTCAACGTGAACCCCGCCATCAAATTCTGGGACGGGAAGCCCGCGACCGCCGATGACCTGGTCTTCGCCCTTCAGCGCCACAAGAACTACAAGGGCAACACCTCGTGGTTCCAGGACAGCGTTGCCTCGGTCGAGAAGACCGGTGACATGCAGGTGACCCTGAAGCTCAGCGTCATGAACGTTGACATCCTCAACATCCTGACGTCGCCCTTCGTGAGCGTTGGCGAAGCAGCCGTCATGAAGGCGAATGGCGCCACCGACGCTGTCGGTGCCGACAAGACCGATACCGCCCAGCAGTGGCTTGATCAGCATTCGGTTGGGAGCGGGCCCTTCGTGCTCGAGGCGTGGACGCACGGCTCGCAGATCACGATGAAGCGCAACCCCAACTACTGGGGCACGCCGCCGCCGTTCGAGAACGTGATCTTCAAGTTCGTCGCGGACCAGAAGGTGCAGAAGGACCTGCTGGTACGCGGCGACGCCCACATCGCGGTCAACATGACGCCCGATCTGGCCGCTGGCCTGGAGGGCGACCCGACGATCGGCGTCCTCACCATCCCGTCGCTCGGATTCGCCTGGCTGGGCATGCACGTCAGCAACAACAAATACCTCGCGATCCCCAAGAACTGGGAGGCCGTGAAGTACGCAATCGACTACGACGGCATGGCCCTGATCTACAAGGGCGGCGGCCAGTTCGTCGGTGGCGTCATCCCGCCCGGCGTGACCAACGCACTTCCGGTCGAGGAGCGCATCAAGCAGGACGTCACGCGCGCCAAGGCCGCGCTCCAGGCAGCGGGCAACCCCGACGGGTTCACATTCGTACTCACCTACGCCCAGGACAACCTGTACGGGAACATCGCGTCCACGGACATCGCCCAGAAGGTTGCCGCCGACCTTCAGGCCATCGGGATCCAGGCCAACCTGCGCCCGGTTCCCGCGACCCAGGAGTCGACGGAGTTCCGGGCCGGCGAGTTGGAAGCGGCACTCCATTACTGGGGTGCGGACTACCTCGGCTGGACCGACTTTCTCCCCGTCTTCGGTCCCGGAGGTCACGTCGGCGGACCGCGGCACGGCTGGCTGCCCGAGTTCTCACCGGAGTCGAAGCAGATCGCGGACATGGCCGCCGAGGCCCAGCAGACCCTCGATCCCGCCACCCAGAACGAGCTCTGCATCAATGCGCAGCGCCTCATGAACGACTACTCCCCGATGGCCTTCCTCTTCGAGTCCAACTACCAGGTCGCATACCGCAAGGATGTGATCAAGTCCATTCAGACCAACCCCGTCTGGTTCATCGACGTGGGCACCACCGAGCTGGTGTGATAGAAGCGTCCACGGGCCGGCGGGCGCAGCAGCGATGCGCGCCCGCCGGCCCTTTTCGCGATCCCCACGGGCTTGAGTCGTGATCCTCTACGCGGTCCGCCGCCTGATCCTGATGATCCCGCTCCTGCTCGGGATGACGGTGATCGCCTTCGTCGTCAGTCGCGCCATGCCGGTCGACCCCGTCGTGGCTGCGATCGGCCAGCAGGCGGCCGACCATCCGGCGGTCGTCGCTGCCTTCCGCGAGCGGTGGGGTCTCGACCAGCCGCTGCCGGTCCAGTACCTGAGCTACTTGGCCAACCTGCTCCAGGGCGACATGGGGCAAGGGATCTACTCCCACCGACCGGTGGCCGACGACCTGCGCGACTACATGCCCGCGACCATAGAGCTGGCGACAATGACGATCCTGCTCAGCGCTGCCATCTCGATCCCGCTGGGCATCCTCGCGGCGATCCGGCGCGGTGGGATCGTTGACCTGGCCGTCAGGCTGGTAACCCTGATCGGCGTGGCCATGCCGCTGTTCTGGCTGGCGCTCGTGGCGCTCGACATCTTCTACCTGCGCCTGGGGATCGCGCAGGCGCCCGGCCGCTTGAGTACTGGTGTACCTCCGCCACCGACCATGACCGGGATGTACACGGTGGACAGCCTGCTCGCGGGGCAATTCGGTACGTTCGCGGATGCCCTCGCGCACCTGGCCCTCCCGTCGCTGATCATGGCGAGCTGGAGCATCGGGCTGCTGACGCGTATCACCCGGACCAGCATGCTCTCGGTCCTGCACCAGGACTTCCTCCAGACAGCTCGCGCCAAGGGGGCCGAGGAACGGCGGGTCATCTGGCGCCACGCCTGGCCCAACGCCCAGATCCCCGTGGTCACGATCGCCGGGCTCGCCTATGGCGACCTCCTGACCGGCGCCATCCTGGTGGAGACGATCTTTGGCTGGCCGGGAATCGGCCACTACGCCTACAAGGCGGCCATCTTCGCCGACTTCCCCGCCATCATGGGTGTGACTCTGGTCTTCGGAGTCATCTACACGCTCCTCAACCTGGCAGTGGACCTTGCGTATGGGCTGCTCGACCCACGCGTTCGCACCCTGATGACGGTCAGGCAGACGTGATCCAGCCTGAGGAGGGTGGGGCCCGCGGTGCGGTCGCAGGTCCCGTTTCGAAGGTACTCGCGCGGACGCTGGCGGCGCGTCGCGTGGTGGGGCAGCTGCGAGGCGTCGAGCTCGCGGTGGCCCTGGTCATCATCGTCCTCTTCGCTGCCCTCATCGTGCTCTTGCCGCTGCTGGGGCTGCCGGACCCGATCCACCAACACTTGGAGAACCGCCTGCTGCCTCCAAGCCCAGCCCACCTCTTCGGCACGGACCAACTTGGCCGTGACGTCTTCAGCCGTGTCGTGTTCGGCGGCCGCACGTCGCTGCCTGCCGCGATCGCCGTCGTTGCGATCGGATTCACGGTGGGAACACTGGTGGGTGCCGTGGCCGGCTTCCTGGGCGGCGCTGTCGATCAGGTGCTGTCACGCGTGACCGACATGTTCTTTGCCTTCCCCGTCCTGGTGCTGGCGATGGCGGTCGCCGCGGCCCTGGGCGCCAGCCTCGTCAACGGCGTGGTCGCGCTGGCCGTGGTCTGGTGGATGTCCTACATGCGCGTCAGCCGGGGCATGGTCCTTGACCTGAAGAACAGGGACTACGTCGTCGCGTCCCGGGCGGCTGGCCGCCGTCGGTTCGGCATCCTGGCGCACGTGATCATGCCCAACGTGCTCCCTGCCCTGCTCGTCATGGCGGCCCTCGACGTCGGCCGAGCCGTCCTCATGTTCGCCATGCTCAGCTTTCTCGGCCTCGGGGCCAAGCCGCCTGAGCCGGAGTGGGGCTCCATGGTCGCCAGTGGCGCGACCGTCATGGAGCAGTGGTGGGTGTCGACCTTCCCGGGCCTGGCCATTCTCGTCCTTGTCTTTGCGTTCAACCTTCTCGGGGATTCCATCCGCGACGCGCTGGATCCCTGGGTGAGAGGTCGCAGGTAACAATGCCAGCAGGCAACGTGCTGCTCGAAGTCCAGGACCTGCGCGTCGCCATCGACTCCGTCGGTGCCGCTCGCGAGGCCGTGCGCGGCGTATCCTTCCGGATTGCCCCGGGCGAGGTGCTCGGAATCGTCGGCGAGTCCGGTTCCGGCAAGACCCTCACCGTCTCGGCCATCGCAGGATTGCTGCCGCGTGGCGTTCGCATCGGCGGCGGCTCCGTCCACTTCAGGGGCGAGGATCTGCGTGCGGCCTCGCGGCACCGCCTGTCGGAGATCCGCGGTCGGGAGATCGCCATGGTCTTCCAGGACTCGCTGACCTCGCTCAACCCCGTCATGAGGATCGGCGTCCAGGTCCAGGAACCGCTCCTCCTGCATCGCATGGCCAGCAGCGGCGAGGCTCGAACCGCGGCGAAGGAACGGCTCCATTCGGTCGGCATCCCCGACCCGGACCGCGCGATGCGCCGCTACCCCCATGAGTTCTCGGGCGGCATGCGCCAGCGGGCCATGATCGCGACCGCGCTGATCGCATCGCCGACGTTGATCATCGCGGACGAGCCCACCACCGCGCTCGACGTCACGGTCCAGGCCCAGATCCTCGACATCTGCAAGCGCCTGAATCGCGAGCTTGACGTCGCGCTCATCGTGATCAGTCACGACCTGGGCGTCATGAGCGAGCTGGCCACCACGCTGGCGGTGATGTACGCCGGCCGGATTGTCGAGTTCGGGCCGACCCAGCAGCTGCTCGCCACGCCCCAGAACCCCTACACCAAGGCGCTCCTGGAGTCGATGCCGCGTGCTTCGCTGGCCAAGACCGATGATCTGAAGGCAATCCTTGGAGAGCCGCCGTCACCCGAGGCGCTCCCCCCTGGCTGCCCATTCCATCCTCGCTGTCCCCTCGCGGAGGAGCGCTGCAGGCTGGAGGAGCCGCCTCTTCTGCCGGTCGCAGCGGGCTCGGAGAGTGCCTGCTGGGTGGCCCAGAGGCAGCCCCTTCCGCCCCTGGGGTCCGACGTGGCCCCGCACCGCGCGCCCGAGGTAGGCGCTGTCGCGCGGCTTGACGCCGGCGAGCCGCTGCTGCAGGTCCGGGATGTGGTCAAGCACTTCCCGGTCCCGAGCGGCACCCCCTTCCGGAGGGGCGGGGCAGTCCACGCCCTCGACGGGGTGTCCCTCGACGTCCACCCGGGCGAGACGCTGGGAATCGTGGGCGAGTCGGGCTGCGGCAAGTCGACCCTGGCCCGCTGCATGCTGCGCCTGATCGACGTTGACAGGGGGTCGATCACCTATCGGGCACGCGACGTCACCAGGCTGCGGGGCGAGGAGCTGCGCCTCCTGCGCAGGCACATGCAACCCGTCTTCCAGGACCCCTACGCGTCGCTCAACCCCAGCGCCCGGGTCGAGGACGCGGTCGCGGAGCCCCTGCTCGCGCATGGAGTCCCAAAGCGCGAGGCGCTGCAGAGAGTCGGCGAAGTCCTGGAGCTGGTGGGGCTGGGTCCCCGCTACGCGAAGCGCTTCCCGCATCAGATGTCCGGCGGGCAGCGGCAGCGAGTCGGCATCGCCCGGGCCCTGGTGCTTCAGCCTGAGCTGATCGTCGCCGATGAGCCGATCTCGTCGCTTGACGTCTCGGTCCAGGCCCAGATCATCAACTTGCTCAAGGATCTCCAGCGGCGCCTGGATCTGACCCTGGTCTTCATCAGCCACGACGTCCGCCTGGTGCGGCACCTGAGCACGAACATCGCCGTCATGTTCCTGGGCAAGGTCGTCGAGCACGGTCCGAGCGATGAGGTCTACAGTCGGCCCCGACATCCGTACACCGGCGCACTGGTCTCGGCCGTCCTCACCCTGGGACCCGCGGCGAACGATGGCCGGATCATCCTCACTGGCGACCCGCCGTCGCCGCTGGCGCCGCCCAGCGGGTGCCGCTTCCATACGCGCTGCCCGCGCGCCCAGGAACTCTGCGCCAGGGTCGAACCGTCGCGCGAACCGGCGGGCGCGCCCCACGACTGGGCATGCCACTTCCCGCTGGAGTGGTGATGAGACCCCTGCCGGGCGACGCCGGCCGCCCCCAAATCCGCACGACCGACGATGACCCCGTCCGAGACCGGAGATAGCGATGCAGGCAGGTGGACTGAGATGACGGCGAGCTACTTCCAGCAGGTGCGCGCCCGCACGCCGACCCGCCTCTGGATCAACAACCCGACCATGGAGGAGTGCGGCCTGGCCCTGGCCCAGGGCGCCATGGGCTGCACCACCAACCCGGCCTACGGCGGGAACCTCCTCAAGCGCGTCCCGGAGGACGTGAAGCCGATCATCGCGGGGGTCGTGGCCGAGGCCTCCCCCGGCGATGACGACCTCGCGGTCGCGGACCGGGTCCAGGAGCGGCTGGTCGGCCGGGTCCTGGCCGCGTTTCGCCCGCTCTGGGACGCCTCGGGCGGCAACGAGGGCTTCGTCTCCATCCAGGGCTCGCCCGAGACGGACACCGACGGCGCGCTCATCACCCACGAGGCGCACCGGGCCCGCGCGCTGGGGCCCAACGCCACCCCCAAGATCCCGGCCACCCTGCCCGGGTTCGTCGCCTTCGAGGAGATGGTGGCCGCCGGCAGCCAGACCATCGTCACCGAGGTCTTCAGCCTCGACCAGGTCGTCTACGCCTGCGAGCTGTACGAGCGGACGACGGCCCGGACGGGCCTGAAGCCGCCCTTCTTCATGAGCCCCATCACGGGCATCCTCGCCGACCACCTCAAGAAGGTGGCGAAGCGCGATGGCATCGCTGTCGACGCCGCGGTCATCGACTGGGCGGGCGTGGCCCTGGGACGCGCCTGCCGGGCGCTCGTCCGCGAGCGCGCCTACCCGGTGATGCTGCTCTTCGGCGGCGCCCGCCTCCCCATCGACTTCACCGGCCTCGTCGGGGAGTGGACGGCGGCCACCATCAACTACTCCACGGTCGAGGAGATCATCGCCCTCGACCCGCCGGTGGCCCACACCGTCGGCGACCCGGTGGACCCGGCCGTCCTGCGGGCCCTGTCAGGCGGCTTCGCGGACTTCCGGCGGGGCCTGACCCTGGGCAGCCTCGCCCCGGAGGAGTTCGAGGGCTTCGGCCCCGTCCAGCACTTCCGGGACGCGTTCCTCGACGGGTGGCACAAGGTGGTCGCCGAGATCGGCGCGCAGCGCCGCCCCGTCGCGCCTGTGGGGAGCTGACGAAACCGCCCCTCCATGCCCGAGGACGTTGGCCGCGGGCCGCACCACGGCCCAGGGGACGCGCGAGGGCCCCCAGCGGCCACCCCGGTAGAATGCCGGGGGTGACGACCTTCTACACTCTCGATCGGGCCAACGAGCGGCTCCGCGAGGTCCGCCCGATCCTCGAGGACCTCCAGGCGCGTCGCGGCGAGCTCGTCGCTCTCCGGGACCGGCTGCATGCGGCGACCCTCGCGGAGGTGCCCGACGGGGCGAACGGCTCCCTCGTGGACGATGCCCTGACCGATGCGGCAGGTGCGCCCGGGCCCGGGTCGGGCCGCGTCCTGGCCGCGCGGATCCAGGCGGTGATCGACCAGATGCAGGCCGCCGTCGAACGCCTCGACGCCTGGGACGTGACCCTGCGCGACATCGAGACGGGCCTGATCGACTTCCCGGCGCTCGTCGCCGGGCGCCAGGTCTGGCTCTGCTGGCGCCTCGGCGAGGGCGACGTCGCCTGGTGGCACGAGCTCTCGGCCGGGGTGGCCGGTCGGCGGTCGCTGGCGGAGCTGGTGTGACGGCTCGAACCGGGCGGCGGCCGGGTGGCGTTCTCGCGCCCGCCCGGATCGTCGACCCGCGCGGCCGGGCCAAGGTCCTGCGGCCCCTGCCGGCCGCGGCGCGCGAGGCGGCGGTGGCGCGCGGGCTCGCGGCGTACGCGCGGGGCGACTTCTACCTGGCCCACGAGGAGCTGGAGCCGGCCTGGATGGCTGCAGCCGACGTCGGGGAGCGGGAGCTGCTCGGCGGCCTCATCAAGGTGGCGGCCGCGTTCGTGCATGCCAGCCGCGGCAACCCGGCCGGTGCCCGGACGAACCTGCGCGGGGCTCGCGAGCGCCTTGCCGGCGCGACGGGGGCGGGCCACGACGGTGGGCTCGACCTGTCGGCGCTGCTGGCGGCTGTCGACGACCGGCTGGCGCAGCTGGACGCGCTGTCCGGGACGACCGCAGACGAGGCACGCGCTTCCGGGGATCCTCGCGCCCCCGTCATCGATCCACCCCACGACGTGGCCGGGCCGCCGGGCCGAGCGCACCGGCCGCCCCTCGTCCTCGAGCCCCCTGCCATCGCCCGGAAGTCGCCCGCGTGACGCTTCCCGGTCGGCGCTCGATTCCGCAGATAGACGTGCACGCGGCGGCCGCCGCCGCCAGCGACGGGGTCACCCGCGACGCGGGTGGAAGCGGGGCGGACGGCGACGCGGACGGTGCGGGTGGCAACGGTGCGGGGCGAGACGACGACGGTCCGGCGACGCCTCTCCTGGTCGACGTCCGGGAGCGCACCGAGTTCGTCAACGTCCGGGCGCCCGGCGCGGTCCTCTACCCGACCTCGTCGTTCCTGCTCCGCTTCGAGGAGCTGCCCCGCGACCGCCCGCTCCACGTGATCTGCAACAGCGGCAACCGGTCCGCGGCCGTCACGGCCTGGCTCCTGCGCAACGGCTGGAGCGACGTCCACGACGTGGCCGGCGGAATGGTCGCCTGGGTGCGGGCCGGCCTCGAGGTCCGGCGCGGGCCGCTTGCGCCCGGCGAGGGCGACCTGGTCTGACGCGCGGCGCTGGCGGCGGAACGGCCCGCCCCTGAGCGGACCGCTCCCGGGGCCCGATGGTGGGCCCGCGTACCGCCCCAGCCGGTCAGATCGGGGCATCTCACGCTTGGAAACGCCGCCAACTCGCACGTTCGCCGCGTTTCCACGCTCGGACCGGGCTCCGGCGACCAGCTGGCGCGGTACGGCGTCACGGGCGGCGTCTGACGCCGCCGATCCCGCGCACCCGGGACCTACGCCGCGTGGCGCCGCCGGTTGCGAAGCCGCTCGAAGAACGCCCTCGTCTGCTCCCGGTGGTTGAAGGCGTACCCGATGAGGAGCAGGAGCACGAAGTCGGTAGTCGCGACCCCCGCCGCCACCAGGTAGGAGAGCTGCTGGCCCACCTCGCCGCCGATGCCGAGGGCCGGCACCACGACGTAGAAGAGGCCCAGCTGGAAGAACGGCTGGGGCGGGGAGAGGCTCGTCCGGGCGACGCCCTCCGTCGGGACCCCGGCGGACGTCCCCCCGATGAGGAACGCGTGCGACCCGGAGACGATCGGGGCCGCGTCCGCGAGCTGGAGGTCGGCCGGCAGGGCGCTCTGGGCGAGCGTCTTCCAGCCGTCGATGTTGCCGTCGGCATCGGGGATCGTCCAGTAGAGGTCGCCGGCGCCCCCCTCGCCGCCCACGTAGTAGAAGACCCCGTTCGAGACGAAGCCCATCGCGCCCTTCCGGGCCTGCGGGAGGTTCGTCCTGGCCGCGGCGGCATCGAGCGGGGACGACCAGCCGGTCACCATCCCGGCGTCCTGGCCCACGGTGCCGATCTCGCCCCGGAGGACGGCGGCCGCCGGGCCAGTCGCATCGTTGCCGCCGTAGACGAAGAGGTGCGTGCCCTGCAGCACGGCCGTCGCGCTCGCCCGCGGGGCGGGGAGCGGGCCGGTGGCGACCCAGGCCTTGAGCTTGCCGGTCTTGGCGTTGAGGGGCGCCTTCCAGACCGTGACGACCGGGCCGCTCGCGTCGCGCCCGCCGACGAGGAAGATCCCGTCGCCGGCGACGACCACGGCCGTGTCGGCGCGCGGAGCGGGGAGCTTGAGGTCGGTGGACTCGCTCCACGTGCTGATCTTCCCGGTGGCCGCGTCGGGCGTGCCGACGAAGACGGTGTCGGTCGGGGCGCCGGTGGCGTCGGCGCCGCCGAGCACGTAGGCCGCCCCGGAGAAGAAGACCGCGGCCGCCCCGGCCCGGGGCGCCGGGAGCGGAGGCCCCTCGGTCCAGCCGTTGATGTTGCCGTCCGGCCGAATCACGGTCGCCAGGACGCTCGCCTGGGCGGCCTTCCCGTCCGAGCCCCCGATGAGCAGGGTCTGGAGGCCGGCGGGCACGATCGCCGCGTCCGTCCGCGGCTGCGGGAGGCCGAGCTCGGGCGGGTTCGGCTGCCAGGGAAGGACGGCCCCGATCGGGGCCGGGCACGGCAGCGTCTCGATCGATGCCGGGCAGAGGTTGACCGGCGTGACGTTGAGGGTCTTGCTGAAGGTCTTGAGCGGGACGCCGAGCTCGATCGTCGGCTGCACGGTGGCGTACAGGGCACGGTCCGGGAGGTAGGCCATCATCATGATGATGACGACGAACCAGAAGGCCGCCTTGAGGGTCGCCCAGGCCCAGCCGCCCGCGTCGAGCAGGCCGAAGAAGGCCCGCCGTCGGACGATCGTCGTGCCGGGACCGAGCGCCTGAGCCGCCATCGTGCCTCCTGTGCCTGCCCCGGTCGCGGCCACCCGCGCCGGGACGCCCTGCCTACTTCGCGGTGAGGGTGCCTGTCATGTTGGGGTGGACCGAGCAGACGAAGCCGTAGGTGCCGGCCGCCAGGGCCGGGACCTGGTAGGTCCGCGTCTCGACCCCGCTGAAGATGTCGCCGGCCCAGACGAGGGTCCCGGTGGGGCTGCCCTCGTGGATGGCCACGTTGTGGGGGATCCCGGCGTCGTTGTTGGTGAAGACGATCGCAAACGGGGTGTTGGCCGGGACCGCCAGGGTGTCCGTGTCGAAGGCGATCCCCTGGGCCGTCAGGGTCAGGCTCACCGCCGCGCCGCTGCCGGACGGGGCGGCCGAGGGAGCGCCGGACGGAGCCGGGGTGGCGGCTCCGGAGGGGGCCGGCGCGGCGCCGCCGCCCAGGCCGGCCGACCAGCAATCCGGTACGGGAGTGGCCCCGGCCGGCACGACGTAGGCCGGGTCGCGCCAGCCCGTCCTCTCGACGGTCGCGCCCGTCGTCGCGTCCTTCACGGTGTAGGTGAGCGTCGACGGGGCCCGCAGGAAGGCGATCAGCTCCTCGACGCCGCGGTAGTTGAGGGGGCCCTTCGGCTCCAGCCAGGCGAGCATGAGCGAGCTCGGGTTGCCGCAGACGTAGCGGCCCCCAACGGTGAGGACGGCCTCCAGGTAGGCCGGCGTGAGGTGGGTGAGGAGCTTGGCCTGGTCGTTGAGGACGGGCCCGATCCCGCCCTGGCCCACGTCGCCGTGGCAGCGGGCGCAGTTGGCCTGGAACAGCTTCGCCCCGCGCTCCACGTCGGTCACCTGCTGGGCGGCGACCTCCTTCGCCAGGCGGCTCGAGTCCTTGATCCCGGGCACGCCGAGCTCGTAGAAGTAGTAGCCGATGACGAAGACCGCCACCAGCGTGACGGCCAGGAAGGCCACCCAGCGGGCGCTGCCGCTCTGGCGGACGATCTTCGCGGCGCGCTCCGGCGTGAGGTCGACCGAGTGCGCCTGCAGGGGCGCGCTGAAGCGCGCGGGCGTGACGGGCTCGGCCGGCTCGCGGCGGGCCGGGAGGCGCCGCTCGGGGCCCTGGCCGGGCTGGTCGGTCATCGGGGTCCTCGCGTGGCGGGGGCGGGGGCCGGCATCAGATGCACCCGGTGGGGCTCTTGGACGGCTCGAGGCCGGGCTGGCCGAGGGCGACCGGGAGCGGGCCGAGGGTGATCTTGCTCGTGTCGAGGACGAGCGTCCCGTCCGCCTCCACGATCACCGCGAAGCGATCCATGCTCCGGGGGGCCGGCCCGAGCTCCTTCACCTTGGTGCCGAGGCGGTCGTAGCGCGAGCCGTGGCAGGCGCACTCCAGCCAGAACGACTTGAGGCAGGGATTCGGCTTGCAGCCGAGATGCGGGCAGCGCTGGTAGAGGGCCCGCACGTTGAGGGCGGTGCCGTCGCCCGTCCGGTCCTCGCCCGCGATGAACTCCTGCCGCGACGGGTCGACGAGCATGACGAACGCCCGGGCCTCCTGGTAGTAGGCCGGGAACCCGTCCGCGATCGGGAGGACGGCGTTCGCGTTCTTGATGTCCCCGTACTTCCCGATCGGCACCTTGCCCCCGAAGCCGCCCGAGAGGTTCGGCCACAGGAAGTTGAGCGAGCCGGCGGAGACCTCCAGGAGCCAGAGGCCGACGGCGGCGCCCAGCGAGGTCCGCAGGAGCTGGCGGCGCGAGAGGCCCTTGGGGGCCTCGTTGCGCAGCGATTTCAGGGCCTCGGCCGTGAGGGCCTGGGGCTTGCTCGCCGGTTCGACGTGGTAGTTGCTCATGCGATCCGATCCCGTTCGTTCGCTGCGCCGGTCACAGGGTGAAGAAGAAGCCGTCCACCCACGGCAGGGTGAACGCGTAGCCGGGACCCCGGAAGAAGATGCCGAGGAAGGTGACGACCAGGCCGAGGCCGCAGAAGAGGGTGAAGAGCACGACCGTCGTCTTGCGGTCCGAGGGGCGGACGGCGGCCAGGTTGCCGCGGTCCACGAAGGGGATCAGGGCCGCGCCGATGAGCACGAAGACCGGCGCGAGGGCGCCTGCGACCGACGGATGGAAGTAGGCCAGCAGCTCCTGCAGGCCCAGGAAGTACCAGGGCGCCTTGGCGATCTCGGGCGTGACGTTCGGGTTGGCCAGCTCCTCGAGGGGGGCATTCACGATGAGCCCCAGCGACGAGGAGGAAGACGCTCATGGCGGCCGCGGCCAGGAACTCGATGGCCAGCAGGTGCGGCCACGTCATGACCGTGTCGTCGGGCTCCTTCTGGACCCGGACGACGGCGTCCTGCTTGACGAGCGCCAGGAGCCGGTAGGGGCGGGCCGACATCGGGACGCGCTGCTTGTCGATCTCCGTCCGCCGCGTGGGATCGACGGGGAGGACGACGCGGCGCTCGGGCGGGCTCTTCTGGTCGGTCATGGTCGCTCCTGCGGGCCGTTAGGTACGGCCCAGGCATGGGTCGTTCATAGCGGCCCCGAGATCCCCCCGTCTTTCCGGATACGCCAGAAGTGGACCGCGAGGAAGATGGCGGCGACGAGGGGGAAGACCATGATGTGGAGGACGTAGAAGCGGAGGAGAGTGTTGCCGCTCACCTCCAGGCCGGCCAGCAGGAGGAGCTTGCCCGGCGTGTTGAAGAGCGGCGCGTAGCCGGCCATGTTCCCGCCGATGGTGATCGCCCAGTAGGCGATCTGGTCCCACGGCAGCAGGTAGCCGGTGAAGCTCAGCATGATGGTCAGGAAGAGGAGGACGACCCCGACCACCCAGTTGAACTCGCGGGGCGGCTTGTAGGCCCCGTGGTAGAAGACCCGCATCATGTGCAGGAACACGAAGAAGACCATCAGGTGGGCGGCCCACCGGTGGATGTTTCGCGTCAGGAGGCCGAAGGGAACCTCCGACTGGATCCGCAGAATGTCGGAGTACGCCTGGGTGGCCGACGGGGCGTAGAAGAACATCAGGTAGACGCCGGTGACGGTCAGCACGAGGAACAGGAAGAACGAGAGCCCGCCCAGGCAGAACGTGTAGGCGAACTTCACGGCGTGCTGGCGGACCCGCACCGGGTGCAGGTGCAGGAACACGTTGTTCATGACCGCGTAGGCCCGCGACCGCTCGTCGTTGGGGTACGGGTTCCGGAAGATGGACCGGAAGACGGGACTCCGCCGAATCGTCTGGTCCACCCGCTCCAGGAAGCTCACCTACCTGGCCCCTCCTGCGACGCCGGGCGTGCCGGCAAGCTGCGCGTCACGGTACGACTCCTTGTAGAGCCGACCGTCGGTCGAGATCTCCTGGAGTTCGAACCGCTCCATCGTAATGGCGTCGAACGGGCACCGCTTCACGCACAGGGCGCAGCGGATGCAGCGCTCCTCGTCGAGGATCATCGCCGCGCCCTGGTCCCAGCCGTAGGCCTCCTCGAGCTCCGGCAGGAGGCCCTCCGCCTTCACCTGGTTGACGTCGACCATGTGGATGACGCCCTCGGGGCAGACGTCGGCGCAGGCACCGCAGAGGACGCAGCGGAACGGGTCGAACCAGATGTTGTAGTTGCACATGAGGCAGCGCGTCGACTCGGCGACGGCCTGCGTGGTCGCGTAGCCGAGCTCGACCGGGGTCGTGAAGTTGACCCGGGGGTCGCCCGACGGCATCCGGACCTCGACCGGCGCGGACGGGATGTGCTGGCGCGGGAGGACATCGTAGAACTCGGGCATGTCGTGGCGCCACGAGCTCGTGATCTTCACGTTCGCCGCGACCGACACGTCCGCGTGGCCGGCGAGGTAACGGTCGATCGCGTAGGCGCACTTCTTGCCGTGGCCGGCCGACTCGATGAGGGTGGTCGGCCCCGTGACGAAGTCGCCGCAGGCGAAGACGCCGCGGACGTTCGTGGCGTAGGTGGCGGGGTCCACCCGGACCCGGCCGCGCCCGACCTCGAAGCTCGACTCGACCGGGAGGAAGCTGAGGTCGGCCGCCTGGGAGACGGCGGGGATGACCGTGTCCGCCGCGACCACGAACTCGGATCCGGGGATCGGCACCGGGGAGCGGCGCCCGGAGGCGTCGGGCTCGCCGAGCTTGTTGCGGATGAACTTCACGCCGGTGAGCCGGCCGTCCTCGCCGACGAGCTCGATCGGGCTGACGAGGAACTCCATGCGGACCCCCTCGCGCTCGGTCTCGCCCAGCTCTTCCTCGTCGACGACCAGCTCGGAGCGGGTGCGCCGGTAGGCGATCGTCACGTTCTGGGCGCCGTGGCGGAGGCTCGTCCGCGAGCAGTCCATGGCCGTGTAGCCGCCGCCGATGACGACTACGTTGCGACCCACCTCGAGCGGCTCGCCCAGGTTCGCCTTCTTCATGAAGTCCACGCCGTACTGGACGCCCGCCAGGTCCGAGCCGGGGACGTCGAGGCCCACCGCGTCCATCGCCCCGGCGCAGATGGCGATCGCGTCGTAATCGCGCCGGAGGTCGTCGAAGAGGACGTCCTTCCCGACCGTCGCGTTGTAGTGGAACGTGACGCCGAGGCGCTCCACCAGCCGGACGTCCATCTCGATGGCCTCGCGCGGCAGGCGGAAGGCCGGCACGCCGATGAGCATCGTGCCCCCGCCGTAGGGCAGGCTGTCGAAGACCGTGACCCGGTAGCCCTTGACGGCCAGCTCGCGGCTCACGGCGAGCCCGGCCGGCCCGGAGCCGATGACCGCGACACGCTCTTCGCGGGGCGAGATCTCGGGGATCACGTCGGGGATGCCCGATGCCTCGTGCCATTCGACGAGGAACCGCTTCATGGCCCGGATCGCGAGGGGGCGGTCGATGTCGCCGCGGCGACAGGCGCGCTCGCAGGGGGCGGAGCAGACGTAGGCGCACATCGCGGCCACCGGGTTCGGGTCGCGGGAGAGGATGTACCCCTCCTCGAAGCGGCCCTCGGCGGCGAGGTTGAGGTAGCCCCGGCAGTTCGTCCCGACCGGGCACGCCTCCTGGCACTCGATGTTGCACTGGAGCCAGGAGGCGTCGACCGGCTGGACGAGGAACTCCTGGTTCGGGTCGATGGCCACGATTCGGTCGCCTGGGTCCTCTGGGGGTGGGCTCACGATGACGTGCCGGGCGCCCCCACCGCCCGGGGATCGACGCGGGGCGGATGCTACACGACGGTGTCCACGGATGCACGCCCCAGGATGGCGCGTGCCGCAGGCGGGAACGGGCCGGCGCGCCGGTCGACGCGGCGAGATTGACGCCGGGCTCCGGGCGAGCCTACGCTCGTCGCGGCCCGCATCCAGGCGCCCACGGGCGCCGGACCTGGGCCCGGTGGCGGAGTCTCCCCGTGCGCCTGACGCAACGCATCGCGGCGCTTCTCGACCGCCGGCGCGCGCGCGCAACGCCGGCGGCCGCGCGTCGGCGGCATCCCTCGCCCCCGGCCGCCGCCCCCGGCGGCACGACGCCCGCTTCCGGCACGCTGGCGGCCGGCGGCCCCGGGGCGGCGGGCGGCGATCCCGGAGACCCGTGCGGGCCGTCGCGGGCCGCGGTCGACGACGCCTGCTCCCTCGCCGACCGCATGCAGGCCCTCGCGCTCGCGTCGCAGGAGCGCCTGCGCGAGGCGCGCCACGCGTACGACCAGCACGTGGACCGCCGCGCACGGGCTGCCGCCGCGACGGATCCGCGAACCGTCCGGGCCGCCAAGGACGAGGCCCAGGCGGCGTTCCGGACGGCGCGCCTGGGGGCCCGCGAGCGGGGCGATATCGAGGCGAGCGCCCGCGAGTGGCTCCGCGAGATCGACCGGATCAACGCCCGGACGCGGGTCGCGGCCCACCTCCTCGTCCGCGAGGCCGCGGCGGAGGCAGGCCTCCTCAGGTCCGTCGAGCGGCTGGGCCTCGAGGCCGACGGCGCCCGCATCGCGGCCGAGAGCGCCGCCGAGGCCTGCCGCAACGCCCGGATCGCGCTCGCCGCCTGCGAGGAGTCCGGGCGCCTGGGGGTTGTCGCGCCGGCCGAGCAGGAGCTCCTCACCCCGGCCTCGGTGATCGCCCGCGTCAGCACGCCTCCGCCCGCGGTCCCGGCGCCAGGCGGAGCAGCCGCGCCGCCCGGCCCGGATGTCGCGGCCGCCGCGGCCGACGCCGCCGGCGCGGGCCCCGGGGCCGAGCCCGCCTTCCTGGCGCTCCTGGCCGGGGATCGCGACGCCATGCACCGGATCGCGGCGACGCTCGCGGGCGGTGACGCGGAGGCGGAGCGGCATTGGCAGGTCCGGCTGACGGCCCTCGTCGAGGCCGTTCGCGCGCGGGCAATCGACGGCGCGGCCCTGACCTTCCCCGAGGACGGCTTCTGGGCCCCCTACACGCAGCTCCAGGGGCGCGAGATCGCCGCGGCCCTGGCCGCGCTCGGGTACCGCTTCGACGGGCGCGATGGCTTCGCCGACGGGCGCGTGCCCGGCCAGCGGGAGCTCTCCCTCGCCATCGGCTACGCCGGCCTCGACCCGATGCGGGTCCGGATCTGGCCCACGGAGGCGGAGCTGCCCCACCTCTTCGCCGGCGTCGAGGTCGATGCCGGGCACTTCGTGGCCGAGGCCGCGGGCGAGCTGACCCTCGGCGACATGATCGATCTCCTGGGGCGGCGCGCCGAGGAGCTGAGCGACCTCTGGAACGCCTGGGGCCGCGTCCGGCCACTGCTCCTCGGCCCCGGCTGAGGCGCGAACCGCCCGGGCCTCGGGCTGAGGCGCGACCCGGACGACCTCAGGTCGAGGCGCCCTCGTGCGGCCCCTCGGCGGGATCGTCGTCGATCACGATGACCCGGAAGGCCTCGGCGGCGGCGGTACCGATCGGCTCGCCCTCCTCGGCCGCCCAGGCCCGGATGCGCGCTTCGAGCCCGTCCGGGTCGGCCACCTGGCTGGCATGGCAGCGCAGGGCGGCGACCTTGCGATCGAGCGTGGCCTCGACGTCCACCCAGGCGGTCGGGGCGTTCGGCCAGAAGAGGTAGAGCCGCCGCACCGCGTGGGCGGCGAGCCCGGCCCGGGCCAGACCGGGGAAGGCCATCGGGTTGCGCGCCGCCGGGAAGACCGCGTCGATCGCGGCGATCCCCGCGGCGCGGTGGTCGGCGTGGTTGACGCCGGCGCCGGCGTAGAAGAGGACCTCGGGATCGTGGGTGAGGACCGCGTCGGGCCGGAAGCGCCGGATCTCGCGGACGAGGAGCTCGCGCAGCGGAAGCTCGTTGACGAGGGCCCCGTCCGGCTGGTGGAGGAAGACGACCTCGTCGTAGCCGACGATGGCGGCGGCCCGGCGCTGCTCTTCCTCGCGGGTCGCGGCGAGGACGAGCGGGTCCGCGGCCGGGTCCTCGCCGCCCTGGTCGCCCGACGTGCAGCAGACGAGCCGGCCGATCGAGCCGCGGTCGATCCAGGCGGCGGCGGTCGCCGCCGGGCCGAACTCAGCGTCGTCGGGGTGCGCCGCGATCACGAGGAAGCGCGCGGGCCGCCACCCGTGGGCGGCCGGGCGCTCGCCCGCGGCCGGGGGCGCCGGCGTCATGGCGCGGCGGTCGCGTCCGCGCACGCGGCGCGGCGGGCGATCCGGGACGCTGTCATCCATGGGGGGCCGCTCATGCCCCCCGCTCGGCACGGGCTGCCGCCAGCGTCCGCAGCACCTCCGCCGCGTGCCCCTCGGCCGTCACCTTCGGCCAGGCGTGGGCGATGCGGCCGTCCGGCGCCACGAGGTAGGTCGACCGCTGGACCCCCATGTACGTCCGGCCGTACTTGGACTTCTCGACCCAGGCCCCGTAGGCCTCGGCGGTCGCGTGGTCCACGTCGGAGAGGAGCGGGAAGGTGAGCTGGAACTTGGTCCGGAAGCGGCGGTGGCTTGCCGCGCCGTCAGGGCTGATGCCCCAGACCGTGGCCCCGCCCGCGACCAGCGCATCGCCGAGGTCGCGGAAGTCGCAGGCCTCCACGGTGCAGCCAGGGGTGTCGTCCTTGGGATAGAAGTAGACGACCGTCCAGCCGCGCTGATCGGAGAGGCGGTGGACGGCGCCCGTCTCGTCGGGGAGGGCGAAGTCGGGGGCCGGGTCGCCGGCCACGGGCGTCGACATGCGGTGAGGCTACCGCAGTGCGACGATCCCCGCGAGAACCGCGATGCCCCCGAGCAGCACCGCGGCGTCCAGCGGCCGCCAGCGCACGACCCGGTAGCGGGTGCGGCCGCCCGCCGCGAAGCCCCGCGCGTCCATGGCCAGCGCAAGCCGGTCTCCCCGGCGGATCGCGAGGACGAGGAGCCCGACCAGGACGCGTGGATGCCAGCTGGCCCGGAGCCCGCGCATCCGGCGCGCCTCGCGAAGGGCCACGAGGTCCTCCGCCAGCCACGGGATCGCCTGCAGGGCGGCCAGCGCGCCGTAGGCGAAGCGGTCGGACAGGCGGCCCTGCTGCACGAGGGCGTCGACGAGATGGGTGGGGTCGGTGACCCGGCCCCACGCGACGCCGGTGGCGACGATCGCCACCACCCGCAGGGCGAGGGCCAGGCCGGCCTGCAGACCCTGCTCGCCCAGGCGGAGAGGGCCGAGGGCGAGGACAGTCGAGGTGGCCGGGTCGGCGTTCGCCGGGGACAGGACGGCGTTGAAGAAGCCGACGGAGAGGGCGGCCAGCCAGAGCGGAGCCAGCCCGCGCGCCAGCCGGACGGGTGGGACCCGGCCGAAGACGAGGGCGGCGACGAGCGCGGCGCCAGTCACGAGGAGCGGCGGCCGCGGGTCGCTGGTCGTGGCGAGGGCCAGGAGCCAGGCGAGGGCGATCGCCAGGGTGACCAGCGGGTTGGCCCTCCCGAGCGGGCTCGCCGCGACGCGATCCGCCCGGGTCGCGATCGCGATCACGCGGCATCCTCCGCAATCCGGCCGCCCGAGAGGCGCACAACGCGCCCGGCCAGGTCGGCCGCGAACCGGAGGTCGTGGGTGGCCGCGACGATGGCCGTCCCGGCCTCGACCCGGGCACGGAGGAGGGCCAGGAGGCTCTCGTAGCCCCGCCGGTCCTGGCCGAAGGTCGGTTCGTCGAGCACGAGGAGGCGCGGCCGGCGCACCAGCTGCGAGGCGAGCGAGAGGCGGCGTTGCTCGCCGCCGGACAGGGTGAACGGGTTCCGGGATCCGAAGCGGTCCAGCGGGAGGCCCAGCGCCGCGGCGACGTCGCCGGCCCGGGACCGCTCGTCGAGCGTCAGGCCGAGGACGAGGTCGGCCTCCACCGTGGCGCCCAGGAACGACCGCTCCGGGTCCTGCGTCACGTACCCGGCCAGGCGGGCGAGGTCCCGGGGGGCAATCCGGGCCGGGTCGTGGCCGGCCACCCGTACCGTCCCCCGGCCGGGGCGCAGGAGGCCGACGAGGAGCCGGGCGACGGTCGACTTGCCGCTGCCGTTCGGGCCGAGGAGCGCGACCCGGGCGCCCGGCTCGATCGCCAGGTCCAGTCCGGCCAGGACGCGAACGCCGGGCTCGAAGGCGAAGTCGACGCCCCAGGCCTCGGCCAGCCGGGGCCAGGGAGGGGCGGGCGCCGGGGCCGGCAGGAGCGGCGGCGGCTCGTCGGGCAGCCAGACGCCGGCGGCGACGAGCGCATGGTGGTGCCGGGCGAGCAGCTCCGCCGGCGTGCCCAGCGCCAGCGGCGACCCGTCCGCGGCAAGGGCGAGGACCAGGTCGGCCAGGGGCCACGCCAGGTCCGCCCGGTGCTCCACCAGGACGATCGTCGCCGCCCCGGCCTCCCGGACCGCGGCCAGCCGTTCGGCGAACGCCACGGCCCCGGCCGGGTCAAGGTTCGCCGTCGGCTCGTCGAGGACCAGCAGGCCCGGAAGCGGGGCGAAGGCGCCGGCCAGGGCCAGGCGCTGTTGCTCGCCGCCCGAGAGCCGCGCCGTCCCGTGCCGCTCGAAGCCCGCGAGGCCGGCCTCCGCGAGCGCGGCCGGCACGCGCGCCAGCATCGCCGGTCGCGACCAGCCGCGGCCCTCGAGCCCGAACGCCACGTCGTCCTCGACCCGCTCCATGACGAGCTGGCTCGAGGGATCCTGGAAGACGACCCCCACCCGGGCGGTCAGCTCCGCGATGCCGGTGGGACCCGCGGTACCGGCGGGACCCGCGAGACCGGCGGCGCCGACACGGCGACCGTCGAGGCGCAGGTCCCCGTCGAGCCGCCCGGGCGCGGCCCACGGCACCAGCCCCGCGATCGCCCGGGCGAGCGTGCTCTTCCCGGAGCCGGACGGCCCGACGATCAGGAGGCAGGCGCCGGGAGACAGGTCGAAGGAGACGCCGGCCACGGCGGGCGCAGGTCGGCCCGGGTAGGCGACCGCGACGTCGCGGCCGACGACGCCGATCGGGACCTGGTGACCCCCGGCGACGGGCGCGGCGAAGCCCTCGGCGACGGGAACTGCGAAGCCCCCCGCGACGGGCGCGGCGCGGCGCGCGGATGCCGGCGCGACGCGCCTGCTCAGGCGGCGCCGCCCGGGAAGCCCTCGAGGACGCCAGCCTGGCGCAGCGCGCGGACGAGGAAGAGCGATCCCACACCGACGATGACGACGGCCGAGACGGCCATCAGGACGCCGAAGAGGGCCATGGTCGCCATGTCGACCTCGGGGAAGTAGAGCACCCAGTCGTGCACCCAGGCCGCCGCCGCCGAGGCGATCGCGGCCACGGCGAGGATCGGGAACGACCAGGCCCGGTAGAGCGTGAAGGCGAAGATGAGCTCCGCGGCCGCCCCCTGGACGAAGCCGGAGAGGAGCGTGTCCGGGCCCCATTGGCTGCCGATCAGCGTCGAGACCGCGGCCGCCAGCATCTCGGCGAAGAGCGCGGCCCCGGGCTTGCGCACGATGAGCGGGGCGAGCACAGCCGGGACGAGCCAGACGGCGTAGAAGAGGAAGCGGCCCGGGCCCAGGGCGGTCTCGATCGGTGCCCAGGCGAGCCCCCAGGCCCAGAAGACCACGCCGAACGCGACGCCGATGACGGCCGTGACGACGATGTCCCGGGTGCGCCACGGGGTGTCGGGCGCGGCCGGGGCGAGGGGTGCGTACGAGCTCATCGGTCTCCTCCTGTCGAGTGCGTCTCGATGACGAGCAGGCGGCCGGCTCGAAGCGAGACGCGAGCTTCGGGGCCGGATCGGACGTTGGAGAGCCCTCGGGCCGGCCCGAGCCGGAGGGGCTCGTCGCGGAGCGGGTAGGCGAGGCCGTCCGTCACGATGCGGGCGGCGTCGGCCCCGAACGGGAAGAGCGAGACGAGGTCACCGGCGCGGCCGGCGAGGACGGCGGACGCGGGCGACGCGCTGGCGTCGAGGAGCCGCACCCGGGTCGCCCCGTCCAGGAGGACGGCGGCCCGCCCGGCGAGGGCCGGGTGGGCGAGCAGCCAGGCGTTCGCCAGGGCGTGGTCGAAACGCGGCCCGCCGAGAGCGCCGAGGACAGTGAGGCGGGTCGCCCCGCGGGCGACCGCGGCGAGGACCGCGAGCTCGAGGTCGGACTCGTCCTTCGCCGCCGCGGCGAGCTCAACCGGGATCCCGGCCGCCCGAACGGCCGCCAGGCCGGCAGCCCCGAGCGAGTCCGCGTCGCCGACCACGAGGTCCGGCGCCAGGCCGGCGGCGAGGGCCTTCGTCGCTCCGCCGTCGGCAGCCACGACCAGGCCGGCGCCCGCGTCCCAGGCCGGCCACGCCGTGTCGAGGACGGTCCGGGCGGGCACGTCGCCATCGCCCACGAGGATGGCGTGCAGGCCCTGGTTGCCGCTCACGGAATCGAGACGCCTCCGCTGGATGGGACGGAGGCGTCGCCTGGACTCCCTTCGCCGGCATGACCCGGATCAGGTTCCGAGGGTCTGCGGGTGGTTCCCGCACTCTCAGCGCCGAAGCGGCGCTCCCCTGTCCCACGTGTTCTGTTCAGCCGGACTCCGCCCGGCGCGCCCCGAGTCTACACCCGCGCCCCGAGGAACCGATCGACCCATGCCGCCACGGACGGCGCCGTCTCCGTGGCCCCGGCGGCCCGAAGGGCCGCGGCATCGCCGAGGACGGAATCGATGCCGACCCCATGGGCGCCCGCCGCCCGCGCCATCCGCATGTCGTCGAGCGCATCGCCGACGTACGCGGTGCCCGCGGCGCCCCGACCGAGACCGAGCTCCCGGACGGCCCGCAGGAGGGGCGCAGGATGCGGCTTCGCCTGCGCGAGGTCGTCGCCGTGGACCCGGACGGGCAGCAGCCGCTCCAGCCCGTGCCGGCGCAGCTGGGCCCCCACGTTGTCGCGGTGGCCGGCCGTCACCAGGGCCAGGGGGTAGCCGGCGCGATGCAGCCGCTCCAGCGCGTCGGCCGCCCCGGGCAGCAGGTCGCCCTCGTCGCGGCCACGATACGCGGCCCACCAGCGGCGGCCCGCCTCCTCGACGAACCCCGCCGGCAGGCCGATCGCGCCGTAGAGCGCACGCCAGTCCGGCGTCCAGAGGCGGCAGTAGTCGTCCCACGTCAGGCGCAGCCCGAAGCCCGCGACCACCTCCTCGGTGGCCTCGAACATCAGGTGGAGGGTGTCGGCCAGGGTGCCGTCCCAGTCGAAGACGATGGCCCGCATCGCGGGAATCGTAGACCGGGCCGCCCCGGTCGCGCCGGTCGCGCCGGTTGCCGATGCTAGACTCCCGGCCGTGCGCGATCCCGCCGATCCCTCCGCCCCCGAACCCGCCGGCCTGGATCCCGCCGTCCGCCGCGTCGTCGAGGCCGCGGCCCGCAAGGGCGTCGCCCTGCGCGTCGTCGTCCTCGACGCCACCACGCACACGGCCGAGGACGCGGCGCGGGCGCTCGGCGTCGAGCTGGGCCAGATCGTGAAGTCGCTCGTCTTCCTCGCGCCCCGCGACGACGCCGGCCACGAGCCCATCCTCTGCCTGGTCTCCGGCACGAACCGGGTCGACGTCGGGCGCCTGGCGGCCGTCGTGGGAGAGCCGGCGATCCGGCGCGCGACGGCGCGCGAGGCTCGCGACCTGACCGGCTTCGCGATCGGCGGCATCCCGCCGGTCGGCCACGAGCACGCGGTGCGGGTCGTGATGGACCCCGACCTGGGCCGGCATCGCGAGGTCTGGGCCGCCGCGGGGGTCGACCGCGCGGTCTTCCCGGTCGCCCCGGCTGCGCTGCGGGCCCTGACGAACGCGGTGGTGGCGCCGATCGCGGTCGAGCTGGTGCCGGGCGAGCCGGGCGTCGCCACGATGGAGCCGGGCAGGGCGGGCGCGGGTGAGCCGGCCGCGGGCGAGGCGGCCGCCCAGGGCGGGCGCGGGCCGGGCAGCGGCCCCTCGGCGTGACGGCCGAGGCCCGCCAGGAGGTCGTCGCCTTCCCGGGCGGGATCCGGGCCCGCTTCCGCTGGGCCGGCACGGGGCAGGGAGACGCCGTCTTCGCCCTCAGCGAGGCGGGCGGCACGCTCCACGACTACGGAGCGCGGATCTCCCCGGCCTTCGCGCGCCTCTGCCGGGCCGAGCTGCGCGTCGAGAGCCCGGGCGGGACGTGGGCGGCCCGGCTGGCATCGCCGATCTTCGACGCGCCGGCGGGCCTGGCCTGGGATTCGGCCGGCCTGCTCGTCGTCGTCTACGGCTTCGCGACCTACGGCCTGGAGGCGCGGACCGGCGACCTTCGCTGGCTCCATCGCTCGGGGTCGCCGCTGGTGGCCGTGCTCGGCTCGTCTCGCCTGGAGCATGTCATCGTCCAGGCCGAGATCGAGACCTTCGCCCTGGAGGCCGACGGCGCCGTCCGCTGGCGCGTCGCGCACTCGGACGTGGTGGCCGCGGCAGAGCTCGTCGGTGGCCGGCTCGTCCTCTCGAGCTACGGCGGCCTGGTGAGCGCGCTGGACCCGGAGACGGGGCGCCCGGTCGGCTGACCGCCGGGCGCCGCGGCACCGCGTGCGCGCCTGGCGGACCGCCTCCGTCGCGTCGGGTGGACGGAGTGTGGACAACACGCACCGCATCCCTCGATTCCGTGGAGGCGCCCCGTTGACCGCGAGGTCCGCTGGCCGCTAGCGTGGACGGCGACCCGGAGGGGTCATGAGCTCGCTAATGGCGGAGGCCCCGGCCGATGCCCACGCGACGCGGAGGTTCCTCCGGGTCGCGTGCTGCCCGGCACTGCTACCATCGCCCGCCGTGACCCCCCTCGTCATGATCGTCGCGAGCCTCGCCGCGCTCGCGGCCGGGACGCTCCTGCTGCGGACCTACGGGCCCAGCGTGCGGGTCGGCCGCCTCCTTGCCGTGACGCCGTCGGTCGACGTCGAAGAGGCCCGCGCCCTGGCGGCCGCCGGCATGCGCCGCTACGTGCGCGTGGACGGGCGCCTCGACGCAGACGAGCAGTTCCCGGACGAGAACGAACGCCCCCTGGTCTTCCGGCGGCGCCGCCTCGAGGCGCGTCGCGGGCGCGGCTGGCAGCTCCTCGACGAGCGCCTGGAGGCGGTCCCGTTCCGCGTCGGCGCGGGCCTCGCGGAGATCGACGTCGACGCCGGGTCCCTCGACGTGGGGCTCGTGACGCTGGTCCGCGAGTCGGTCGGGACGGCGGCCGAGGCCCAGGGGGCGCTCGCGCCGGGGCTGCTCGAAACCCTTCCTGCACGCACGGCGGTCCGGCTGCGGATCGAGCAGCTCTCCTCCGTCGAGCACGCGACGGTCCTCGGCGTGCCCGTGACGACGCCCGACGGACGGGTCGCGATGACCGCGGGCACGGGACGTCCCCTCGTCGTCTGCACGCTCGAGCGGGACGAGGCGATGCGAGTCCTCGCCGGCGGCGGCCGCGCGCGCCCGCTCGCCGCGGCGATCGCGCTGGGCGGCGGGCTGCTGGGGCTCGCGATCGGCCTTGCGTGGGCGCTCGTCGCGGGCGGGCTCGGCTGATGCGCGCGAACCCCGGCGCCCGGGGGCGGAAGGCGGCCCGCACGCTGGCCGCTTCGCTGGCCCTGGCGGTGCTCGTGGCGACGGCCGCGGTCGCCCATGCCGCCGATCCCTCGCCGTCGCCGGCGGGCGGCGACGTGCGCACGACTCCGGCGGCGCCGGGGCTCGCCGGCGATCCCCTGTTCGCGTTGCTCGGCGTGGCCGTGGTCGGCCTCCTCGCCGTGGTCGTCACCCTGGCGGCGGTTCGCCTGACCGCGGACCGCTAGGACCGGGCGCGCCGCTCCGCCCCGCACGCCCGCGCAACCCCCCGTCGTGAGGCTCACCGGGCCCCGGGACCTTTTGGCTATTGGCAAGAACTGTGAAGTCATGGAGATTTGCTTCAGCAACTTCACCGATCCTCCATTCGCCGGGGCCCGGGCGGGCCGGCGCACGACCGGGAGGACCGGCCAAGCGGGAGAGAATCCGATCACGCAGCTCGCCCCTCGTCCCTCCGATGCGACCCTCACGGTCACGAAGGCGGCCCGGCTTCTCGGTGTCCACCCCAACACGATCCGGGCGTGGAGCGACCAGGGGCGGGTCCGCTTCTACCGCATCAACCAGCGCGGTGATCGACGCTACCGGCTGGGCGACCTGCAGCGCTTCCTGGCGGCCGCGGAGCAGCCCGCCCCCGCGACCGGACGCGGCCGCGGGCATGCCGGCGCCGCCGCGCGGCCGATCCCGTCGATCGGCGCCCAGCTCGTCGAGCTGCGGACCCGCCCGACCGAGCGGCCGGTCCCGGCAGACGGCTCCATCGACTCCGGCGCGCCCGCCCCGGGACGCTCGCTCCGCCTCGTGGCCCCGGTCGGCCTGGCGGACGAGCCATCTCCCTTCGCCCCGCCGCTCACCTCCCCGCTCGAGGTCGAGCGCCGCCTGATCGAGCTGGACCTGCTGGGGCGCCTGGCCGACCTGATCGCGTCGGGGCGCGGCCTCGTCGAGATCGCGGGGGTGGCCGTCGACCTCCTTCATGGCCGCGCCGGCCACGATCTCGCCGCCGTGCTCGAACGGCGCGAAGGCCGCCTGGTTCCTGTCGCCGCCCGAGGTGAGGGCGCCGATCGCCTGAGCTGGACGGCGGACACGGCGGGCCTTCCCGGCCGCGCTCTCGCAGCGCCCGGCCCGGTCGTCGAGAACGGGAACGTGGGGCACGACTGGCTCCCGCTCGGCCACCGCCTGCCGACGCGCCTCGCCGTCGCGATCCCGGGGGGCTCGGGCGCCCGTGGGGGGTCCTGGCCACCGCCGACGAGGCACCCCCTGCCGCCATCGGCGAGCTGGAGACCTTCCTCGTGGCGGTCGCCCGGCAGCTCGGAGTCGCCGGTCACGCGGACCGCCTGCGGGCCGAGACGTCCACCCAGCTCCACCGTACCGAGGCGCTCCGGCGGATCGCGACCGACATCGGGAGCAAGCTCGACCTCGGGCAGATCCTCGCCGGCGTCGTGGATCACGCCCGGGTCCTGTTCGGCGGCGACCGGGCCGCCGTCTTCCTGCGCCGCCCCGACGGGCAGGTGACAGCCGAGGTCGCCCGCGGCCTGTCGGACGCCTATCTCGATGCCGTCCGCGGCTACGCCGCTCCCTCGCTCCCGGCCGAGGCGGCAGCGGCTCGCCGGCCCCTCTTCGCGACCGGCTACCGGGACGATCCGCGCGCGGTGGATGCCCGCTCGGCCGTGGTGCAGGAGGGATTCGACACCATCTGCGCCGCCCCCCTCCACGACGGGGCCGACCTGCTCGGCCTGCTCATCGTCTACCACGACCGACCGCACGCCTGGGCCGACGAGGAGCTGGCCACCCTGGCCGGGTTCGCCGCCCAGGCCGCGACCGCCATCAAGAACGCCCAGAACTACGAGCAGATGGCGACCTGGGCCGCCCACCTCCAGTCGATCCAGCAGCTGGGGGCGCGCCTGGCCCGCCTCACGACCGAGAGCGAGATCGGCTCCGCGATCGCGAACGAGCTGGACCAGCTGATCGAGTACCACAACGTCCGGGTCTACCGGCTTCGGCCCGATGGCGGCTTGATCCCCGTCGCCATGCGGGGGCTCGTCGGGGAGTTCCACGACGAGACGCCCGACCAGCTCCGCACGCAGATCGGCAAGGGCATCACCGGGTGGGTCGCCGAGCACGGCGTCCCCCTTGTGATCGCCGACGCGGCCCGCGATCCGCGGGCGATGACGATCCCGGGAACCGACCCGGACCTCGACGAGTCGATGCTCCTCGCGCCCCTGGTCTTCGAGGAGCATGTCCTCGGCGTCATCGTCCTCTCGAAGCTCGGGCTGGGCCAGTTCAGCGAGCACGACCTCCGGCTGCTGGTCATCTATGCCGCCATCGCCGCCCAGGCCATCGCCAACGCCGACGCGACCGAGCAGCTGCGCCAGCAGTCGATCCGCCTCGAGCGCCGGCTCGCCGGCCAGCGGGCCCTCCTCGAGATCACCAGCTCGATCCTGGGCACCCTCGACCTGCCCCGGGTCCTCGACGAGGTGGCGGACCGCCTGTCGGTGATCGTGCGCTGGGACAACATCTCCATCGAGTGGGTCGACCCGGGGACCGGGATGCTGACCCCGCTCATGGCCCGGGGTATCCACGCCGACGAGTACATCAAGCCCTGGGAGCCCGGCGAGGAAGGGTTGGCGACGTGGGTCATCGCCCACGGCGAGCCGCAGCTGGTGACCGACGAGCTGCGCGACCCGCGCATCCGCCAGTTCCGCTCGACCGGCGACGTTGAGGGCAGCATGATCTGCGTGCCGCTCCGCGGCCGCGAAGGGGTGCGCGGCGTGGTCTCGCTCGAGCGCCTGGGCACGGAGGAGCGCCTCGACGAGGACGACTTCGAGCTGGTCCAGCTCTTCGCCGCGCAGGCCTCGATCGCCATCCGCAACGCGGAGGCCTACCGGGCGATGGAGATCGAGGCCCAGACCGACGACCTGACCGGCCTCCTGAACCAGGGGACGTTCGTCGAGTGGCTGGCCCGCAGCGTCGAGACCCGGGAGCACTTCGGGATGCTCATGCTCGACCTCGACGAGTTCAAGGCGGTGAACGACCGGCTGGGCCACCAGGCCGGGGACGACCTCCTGCGGTCGGTCGCCGCCGCCATCCGCGGTGCCTGCCGCGACTCCGATCGCGTCTTCCGCTACGGCGGCGACGAGTTCACGATCATCTGCCCGGCCACGGACCACGCGGGGACCGTCACCCTCGCCGGGCGCATCCGGGCTGGGCTCAGCGCGATCGCCCTCGACTGGGGCCGGCGGCGCGCCGCCGGCCACGTGTCAGCCTCGATCGGCGTCGCCACCTATCCCGAGTTCGGGCCGACCGCCGACGAGATCCTCCTCGCGGCGGACCGCGCCTGCTTCGTGGCGAAGCGCCGCGGGGGCGACCAGGTCGCGACGGCCGAGGAAGGCCTGGCCCTCGCCGGCGAGCTGACCCTCCAGGCGCCGACCCCGTTCGACCCGCGGGCCACGACGCCGGACGGGGCGGCCCTGGGCGGCTAGAGGCGGCCGGCCTCCACGATCCGGCGCAGGAACTGCTGGGTCCGCTCCTCGCGGGGCGCCCCGAAGATCCGTTCGGGCGGCCCCTCCTCGAGGATCCGGCCGGCATCGAGGAAGCAGACCCGATCGGCGATGTCGCGGGCGAATCCCATCTCGTGGGTCGCGATGAGCATCGTCATGCCCCCGGCCGCCAGCTCGCGGATCACGTTGAGCACCTCGGCCACGAGCTCCGGGTCGAGAGCGCTCGTCACCTCGTCGAGGAGCAGGAGATCCGGCTCCATTGCCAGGGCCCGCACGATCGCCACGCGCTGCTGCTGGCCGCCCGAGAGCCGGTCGGGGAAGTCGAGGGCCTTCTCCTCGAGGCCGAACCGGTGCAGGAGGGCCTGCCCCCGCTCCGCGGCATCCGCGGGCGTCATCCGGAGCGCCTTGCGAGGTCCCAGGGTCACGTTGTCAAGGACGTTCATGTGGGGGAAGAGGTTGAAGGCCTGGAAGACGATCCCGATCCGGCGCCGGATCCGGTTGACGTCGACCTTCGGGGCAGTGATCTCCTCGCCCTCCACGATGATCCGGCCGGCGCCGATCGGCTCCAGGAGGTTGATGCAGCGCAGGAGCGTCGACTTGCCGCTCCCGGACGCCCCGATGAGGCAGATCACCTCGTGCTCGGCCACCGCCAGGTCGATGCCGCGGAGCACCTCCAGCCTGCCGAAGGACTTGTGGAGCCCCTCGATGACGAGGGCCCGCCCGGGGTCGTTCATCGGGTGCCTGCCGCGGCCCGGCGCCGGTCGCGGGCGACGAGCCAGTCGGTGAGACGCGCGAGCGGGATCGTCATGACGATGAAGACGAGCGCCGTCGCCACGTAGGGCGTGAAGTTGAAGGTGGCGGCCTGCTTGATCTGGGACTGCCGGAAGATCTCGACGACGCCGACGTACGAGACGAGGACGGTGTCCTTCTGGAGGCCGATGAAGTCGTTCAGGAGGGGCGGGATCACCCGGCGCACGGCCTGGGGCAGGATCACGTGGCGCAGGGCCTGGAATCGCGAGAGCCCGAGCGAGCGGGCCGCCGCCTCCTGGCTCGGGTGGACCGAGTCGATGCCGGCCCGGTAGACCTCCGAGACGTAGGCCGAGTAGATGAGCGTCAGCGCGGCCACCGCCCAGATGAACGGATCCACCGGGACCCCGGCGATCCCCAGGCCGGGGATCCCGAAGCCGAGGAGGTAGATGACGAGGATCCCGGGCAGGGCGCGGAAGACGTCGGCGTAGACCGTCGCGAACGCGCGCAGCGGGAAGAGGACCGGTCCCGGCAGGCTGCGCAGGATCGCCAGGACCAGGCCGAAGACCAGGATGAGCGCCTCGGCGATGAGGAAGAGCTGGACGTTGACCAGGAACGCCCGCAGGATCGAGCGCTCCCAGACGAACGAGCCCCTGATGAAGCCGAAGGTCTCGGCGAAGACCCTTCCGTTGAGGAACGACTCCTGGACCGCCGGCCAGCCGGGCGCGTTGACGACGATCCAGCCGACGACGCCGAAGAAGACGGCCGTGCTCGCGAGCGCGACCGCCGTCGAGCGCAGCGCGCCCCCGTCGCCGGCGCGGCGCGGCCCGTCCGGCCGCGGGTGAGACGCGTCACCCGGGTCGAGCGGGCCGCCGCTCGGGTTCACGTCGGGCCCGGGGGGCTGCTCAGGGCTTGAACGCCGGAACGCCTTCCTGGAAGGGGAGCCACAGCTTGGCGAGGTCCTTGAGCGTGCCGTCGTCGGTCAGCTTCTTGATCGCCGCGTTGACGCAGGTCGTCAGGGGGCTGCCCTTGGCCAGCACGAGGCTGAAGTGCTCGGCGATCCCGGCGTCGAACTTGCCGACCGCGACCGAGTCCTCGACCTGGACGTTGGTGATGAAGTCCGCGGTCGGCAGGTCCACCACGATGCCGTCGATCTGCTTGTTCTTCAGCGCCTCGATGGCGGCGTCGTTCGTGTCGAACACGCCCACCTTCTGGGGGTCGATCCCGATCGTGTCCACGATCGCGTCGTAGCTCGTCGTCCCGACCTGCGCGCCGAGCTTGTAGCCGGCGAGCTCGAGAAGCGTGGTCGCGCCCGCGATCCTTGAGCCCTTGAGGGCGACGACCGCCTGCTGGACGTTGTAGTAGCCGTCGGAGAGGTCCGCGGTCGCGGCGCGCTCGGGCTTGTAAGAGACCTGGGTGATGTAGAAGTCGAACGTCTTGGGTCCCGGCGCGAACGAGTTGTTGAAGGGCACGACGACCCAGGCGACCTTGTCCCTGGGGAAGCCGAGCTCGGCGGCGACGGCGTAGGCGGTCGCGCCCTCGAATCCCTCGCCGGTGGTCGGATCGCCCGTGAAGTCCGATTCTTCCCACGGCGGCGTGTTGCCGCCGGCGCGGTGGGCGAAGTAGGGCGGATAGGCCGGGTTGTCGGCGCCGATCGTGAGCGTCCCGGCCGTCAGGGTCGCAAGGTTCTCGGGAGCGCACGCATTCGGCGTGGCCTTGGGAGCCGCGGTGGGGGCCGCGGTGGGGGCCGCGGTCGGGGCGGCGGTCGGGGCGGCGGTCGGGGCCGGCGTGGGCGTCGCGCCGCCCGAGCACGCGGCCACGACCGCGGCGGCCAGGACCAGGGCGGTCGCAAAGCGGATGGGTGTTCGCATCTGGGGCATTCTCCTCGTGTCGGTAACCGGCGTGAGTGTAGCGCGGGCCCCCCGCGACGGACCGCCGGGGGCGGCCGACGGCGGGTCTAGACTGGGTGTCGTGCGCGTCCGCCTCCTCGAGCTCCGCCTCCTCGCCGTGGGGCTAGCCGCCCTGTGGGCGACGGTCGCCGGCCTGCTCCTCGCGGGGTACCGGCCGGGCGGGCCGGCCGACCTCCTCGTGGGTGCGGCCGCCCTGGCGCCGCTCGTGGTGGCCGGCGCCGCCGTCGCCTGGCCGCCGGCCGCGCGCGGCGGCCTGACCTTCCGCACGATCGCGGCACTCGGCGTCGGGACTGCCATCGTCCTGCTTCCGACGCTGGCGGGGCTCGCGCGCCAGCTCGTCGAGGGCGGTCTCCAGACGCTGCTGCCGTCGCCCGAGGCGGCGTACCCGTGGGCCCTCGCCATCCTGGGGACGTCACTCTTCTCCGGCCTCGGCATCGCTCGCCGGCTCCTCGGGGCGGCGAGCGGGCGCCCCGGCCGGCTCGGCGCGGCGATCGCCCTGGGGCTCGGGCTCGCCGCCGTCTCGGGGACCGTCCTCGCCGGGGCAACGATCGCGAACGAGCTCGCCCTGCGGGATCGACCTGCGGCCGCCTCCCGCTACGGGCCCACCGACCCGGAGCTGGTCCCGCCCACCTGCGACGCGCCGCTCGCCGGCGGGGCCACCGCCGAGCTGGCGCTCGACCTCTCGGGGACGGTCGACGGCCGCTCGCTCGGCGTCGCCCGCGTCCGGGGCGAGCGATCGGGACGCGACTTCCGCTGGCTGGCCGAGGTGACGACCACCCGCGAGATCGGCCTCGACGGCGCCGCCGTCATCGGGAGCCGCAGCTGGGTCCGCCGGGCCGGGACGCGCTGGGCGACCGTCCCCGCCGCGGCGGCCGAAGGCGAGTCGCTCGACCTCGCGGTCCTCGAGGCCGCCCTCGACCCGGCGCAGCGCACCGCGGCGGAGGACCTCGGGCTCGTCTACGTCGAGGGGGCGCGGGCCCGCGGCTGCCGGGTCGCCGTGGACGGCACCGTCTTCCGCGCCGCGTTTCCCCAGGTCCGCTGGCTGGTGGGCGCGACCGACCTCGCGGCCTGGCGGGGGGAGATCGACGCCTGGATCTTCGGCGACGGGCAGCTGGGTCGCGCCGAGGGACGCCTGGGAGGACCGGGGTTCGCCATCGCGACGGGCGCCATCCGGGGCGAGCTCACGGCGACGATGAGCGCCACCCACCGGGGGGACCCGGTGCTCATCGCCCCACCCGTCCACTGAGCCGCGGAGGGAGCATGGATCGCTGGGACCTGCCCGGAGGCGACACGCTCTCCGGCCGCAAACGCGACCGGGTGGCCCGCTTCTACCGCGTCGCGACGTACCTCGCGTCGCATCCGGACGGCGTCACCCCCTCCGAGCTCGCCCGCTTCCTGGGCATGTCGCGCCGGAACGCCTACCGCGACCTGAAGGCGCTCGACGAGGAGCTCGGGGTCCCGGTCTGGGCCGAGGGCGGCCGGTGGGGGCTGGCCCAGGCCGCGCTCCTCCCGGCGTTCCACCTGACCCAGGGCGAGGCGATGGCCGTCTTCGTGGCCGCCCGCCTGATGGCCAAGTACGCCGACGCGTACGATCCCGAGCTCGCCTCCGCCTTCCAGAAGCTCGGCGAGGCGTTGCCGGAGGTGCTGGGTCGCCACGTCCACCGGACCCTGGACGTCATGGCCCAGCGCCGGCCCGACCCAGAGGGCACCCGACGGCTCCGCGCGCTGACCCAGGCCTGGGCAGAGCGGCGCGTCGTGGAGCTCACCTACGACACCAGCACCTATGACCGGACCCGCCCCGCGCGGACCGCCCGTGTCCGGCCCTGGCTCATCGAGCCCTCGACCGAGACCCACGCCCTCTACCTGATCGGGTGGGACGAGACCCGGGGCGCCGCCCGCACCTTCAAGCTCGAGCGGATCCGCCTCCTGACCCTGACGCCCGACCACTTCGACGCCCCGCCGGACGGCGTGATCGAGGAGGCGCTGGACCGGGCGTGGGGGGTCATCTCCGACCAGGAGCTCGTGGAAGTGCGGCTCCGCTTCGCCCCGGCGGTCGCCCAGCGCGCCGCCGAGACCACCTGGCACCCGACACAGGTCGTCGAGCGCGAGGCCGACGGGTCGCTGGTCTGGTGGGCCACCGTCTCTGGCACGATCGAGATCCGGGCCTGGATCCTCTCCTGGGGCCCGGAGGTGGAGGTGCTGGCCCCCGCCGCGCTGCGGGCCGAGGTGGCCGATCTCGTGGCGGCAGCCGCCGCCCGCTACCGCTGACGGGTACCGCCGGCCGGGAGCGGCCGGTCCCGGTCCGCGTTCCCTTCCGCGTTTCGGTCCGCGTTCCCTTCCGCGTTCCCTGACGGTCGGCCCTTCCGGGTCCGGGCTGGATGCCCACAATGGCGCCATGCGCCCGGCCCGCTTCGCCGCCGTCAACCTCATCAGCGACCCGATCCACGGCTACATCGAGCTGACGAAGCGGCTCGCCCCGGGCGACGCCCGCGCGGCCGGGCTGCCGCCGGAGGACGCCGCCGAGGAGGACATCCTCGACACCGCGTGGCTGCAGCGCCTGCGCCGGATCAGCCAGCTCCAGAGCGCGCGCTGGGTCTTCCCGACGGCCGAGCACTCGCGCTTCACCCACGGGCTGGGCGTCATGCACGAGGGCGGGCTCTGGGGACGCCAGCTGTACCCCTCGCTGGTGGAGGCGCTGGCGGCGACCGAGGCTGGGATGCGGCCCCCGTCGGAGGGCCTCGTCGTGGAGACGCTGCGCATCGCCGGGCTCCTCCACGACGTGGGGCACGGCCCGTTCGCCCACTTCTTCGACGAGCACGTCCTGGCGGCCTTCGCGGCGCCGGCCGACGGACGGCGGCCCGGGGACAAGGCGCTGACCCACGAGGACCTCTCCCAGCTCATCATCGAGCGCGAGCTCGGCCCGCTCATCCGCCGGCTTCGGCGCGCCCCCGGCGACGGGATCCAGGGACGCGACGTGTTCGCCGACGGCGAGGCGATCGACCCGGCCTGGGTGGCCTACCTGGTGGCCAAGCCGCGGCTCGACGACCCGGCCATGCCGCGCTGGGTCCGCTGGCTCCAGCCCCTCCTGTCGGGCGTCTTCACGGTCGACAACCTGGACTACGTCCGGCGCGACGCGTACTTCACCGGCGTCTCGGCGGGGCCGGTGGATGCCGAGCGGCTGCGCCGCTATGCGTTCATCTCGGAGCGCGGCCTCACCCTCTACGAGCCCGGGCTGGCCGCCCTCGAGATGTTCCTGACGGCGCGGCTCTTCATGTACCAGCAGGTCTACTTCCACCGGACGGTGCGCGGGATCGACCTCGACCTCGGCGAGGTCTTCGCCCCCTCGATCCGGGCGATCTTCGGCGACGCTTCGCCGGCCGACGACCTGCGCAGCTACGCCGACCTGGACGAGTACGCGCTCCTCCACCAGGCGGCCCGCTGGGGGCGGGGGGAGGACGTGGTCCTGACGCCGGCCACGGGCGACGGGCGGGTCGTGCCGCAGGTGGCCGGGATCTGGCGCCGGATCCTGCTCCGCCGGCCCCGCTGGCGCGCCGAGGCCGAGGTGCGGGCCGAGTTCGAGACCGGGCCGCCGCCCGCGGACGCGGTCGCGACCCTCGGCGCGGCGGAGCCCGGGCGGGTGGTCATCGACCTGGCCGTCGTCGACGCGCGCCCGAGCGCTGCCGACGCCGACGCGCTCCTCGCCATCGCCGGGCGCGACGGCCGGACGCCGCGGCCGCTGGCGGAGGCGCTCGGACGGCTGCCGGCCTACGCCCTCATCGGGCGCCGCTATGTCCGGGTCGATGGGGAGTAGCCGCCGCGGCCCCACGCTCATGGCCCGGGAGATCGCAGAGATCCCGGCGGTCGTCGAACGGACGCTCCGGGAGGGCGCCGCCGACCTGGACGGCGTCGCCCGCGCGATCGCCCGGCGGGCTCCCCGCTTCGTCCTGGTGGCGGCCCGCGGAACCTCCGACCACGCCGGCATCTACGCCCGGTACCTCATCGAAACCACGCTCGGCATCCCGGTCGGCCTGGCGGCGGCGTCCGTCACCACCATCTACCGGGCACCGCTCCGCTGGGACGGCGTCCTCCTCGTGGCGGTCTCGCAGTCGGGGGCCGGGCCGGACGTGGCCGCCGTCGTGGAGGCGGCCCGCGCAGCGGGCGCGCCCACGCTCGCGATCACGAACGAGCCGTCGTCGGCGCTGGCCGCGGCCGCCGAGCTGGTCCTGCCCCTGCGCGCGGGCGACGAGCGGGCCGTGGCCGCGACGAAGACATATGCCGCGTCGCTCGCGGTGGTCGCCGGGCTGGTCGCGCGCCTCGCGGCCCTCCTGGCCGGCGGGGCGCCCTGGGCACCTGCGGTCGAGGGCCTGCCGGACGAGCTGGCCCGGACCCTGGAGGCCGCCGGTGCCTGGGTGCGCGGCCCGGGGGTCTCCTGCGTGGGCGAGCTGGCCGGCGCCGACGAGGCGCTGGTCGTGTCGCGCGGCCACAACTTCGCGACGGCCCTGGAGGTCGCCCTCAAGCTGAAGGAGACCGGCCGGATCTTCGCCGACGGCTACTCCACCGCCGACCTCCTCCACGGGCCCGTGGCCGTCGCCGGCCCGATGCTGCCCACCCTTGCCTTCCGGCCCGACGGCCCGGCCGGGATCGCCGTCGACGAGGCGCTGGCCGTCGCCCGCCGCAGCGGCACCCACCCGTGGACCGTGGGCGGCCGCGAGGTGGCCGGACGGCATCACGCCCTGGTCGTCGCGGAGACGCTGCCGGAGCCGCTCACGCCGCTCGCCTACGTCCTGCCGGGCTTCCTCCTCGCGGAGGCGACCGCACGGGCCCGCGGGCGCGACCCGGACGCCCCGCCGGGCCTGACGAAGGTGACGCGGACGCGCTGACCTCGGGCGGGCGTCACGCGCCACCGCGTGGCGCCGGAGATGCGCTGGCCGCGGCCGGCGCGACGCACGGCCCGTCACCGGGTGCCATCCTTGGCCCGTGCGCCTCGCCGACTTCGCCCTGGAGCGCTACTTCGCCCGCTGGGAGTTCGCCGTCCGGCACCTCCTCTGCGCCTCCGACGTGGAGGGCTGGCCGCTGGCCGGGTTGCTGGCCCTCGCCGACGACGAGACGCGGGCCGCCTGGGACGGCCTCCGGCTCGGGTACGCGGAATCGCCCGGCCATCCGCTGCTGCGGTCCGAGATCGCGGGCCTCTACGAGGGGCTGACAGCCGACGACGTCCTGGTCTTCTCGGGCGCCGAGGAGGCGATCTTCTGCCTCTTCAACGTGCTCCTGGGCCCGGGCGACCACGCGATCGTGACCTGGCCCGGCTACCAGAGCCTGTACGAGGTGGCCCGCGCCGCGGGGGCGGAGGTGACGCTCCACGAGCTCCACGAGGCCGACGGCTGGGCCCTGGACGTGGAGCGTCTGCTCGGCGCGATCCGGCCCGCGACGCGAGCGATCGTGGTCAACGCCCCGCACAACCCGACGGGGATGCTCCCGACCGTCGCCGAGTGGCGGGCCCTCGGAGACGCCTGCGCGGCCGCCGGCGTCCGCCTGGTCGCCGACGAGGTGTACCGGTTCCTCGAGCACGACGGCCGCTCGCCCCTGCCGGCCGGCGCCGACCTCGACGAGGCCTTCGTCTCGATCGGCGTCCTCTCCAAGTCATTCGCCCTGGCCGGCCTCCGGATCGGCTGGCTCGCCTCGCGCGACCGCGACCTGCTCGCCCGCTGCGCGGCCTTCAAGGACTACACGACGATCTGCGCCGCGGCGCCGTCGGAGATCCTGGGGATCGTCGCCCTCCGGGCGCGCGAGGCCGTCCTCGCCCGGTCCCGGGCCCTGGTCGGCGCCAACCTGGCCCGGTTCGACGCCTTCCTCGAGGAGCGGCCCGGGTTCGCCACCTGGGTCCGACCGGGGGGCGGTTCGGTCGGCTTCCCGCGGCTGGCGGCCGGCCTCCCCGTCGATCGCTTCGCCGCCGACCTCGTCGAGGCCGAGGGCGTGCTCCTCCTGCCGGGCAGTGCCTTCGGCCACCCCGGCAACCACGTGCGGGTCGGGCTCGGCCGGGAGGATCTCCCGGCCGCCCTGGACCGCCTCGCCGCCTTCCTCGACGCGCGCGGGATCGGCTGAGGTCGCCGGTCGAGGGGGGCGCCGCGGACCGGGCCGGCGCCCCCGGCGCCGGCGACCCGGGGCGAGCTGACGACCCGCTGCTAGGGCCCGATGCGCGTGATCGAGCGCACCGGGTCGATGTACGACGTCCCGTCGTCGTTCTGGTAGACCCAGCCGACGACCCAGACCCGCTCGCCGTAGCGGCAGACCGCCTTCTTCGCATCGAAGACGCGCAACTGGCCGTTCGTGAAGTTGTCGCCCAGGGGTCGCATCGTGTTCGGCCGGGCCCCGGTCTCGGGGCCTATCGCCACCTCGATCCGGACGGTGCGCGAGGAGTCCTTGGTGTCCTGGAGGTAGAGGTTGCAGGTGCCGCCGAAGCAGTTGAGCATGAACGGCGTGTCGAGCCGTCCGCTGACCTTCACGAGCGTGCCCGGCGCGCGCGTGCCCAGCTGGGCGAGCGTCGACGCGGTGATCTTGAGGGCCGGGGCGCTGGCGCGCTCGATGACGGACGGGTAGAGCGTCTGGCGCCCGGGATGCCAGCCGCCGGTGATCCACGCGTAGTCGCCGGCGTACATGACGGCGCCGACGTCGGGCACGAGGACCAGGTCCGCCTCCGAGTAGCCGGATCCCAGCGGCTTCATGGTCCCCGGCGCCCCGCCGCCGTCGGTCGCGACCTTGAGGGAGGCCCTTCCGTGGGGATCGGCGGGGTCGACGAAGTCGATGGTGCAGGTGTCGGCGCCGCAGAGCACCGACCCGCCGGTCTTGATCCAGCCGAGAGCGCGCACGGGCAGGAGGTCCTCGCCCTCGGTCGGGAGGTCGCGCACTGCCATCTCCACCGGGGAGGGCTCCGGCGTGGGCGCCGGCGACGGCGTCTCCCGATCGGTGGCCGTCGGCTCGACAGTCGCCCCGGACCCGTCGGGCGGCGGCTCGAACGCCTCCGAGCACGCCGCGCCTGTCAGCACGACCGCCACCGCGAGGGCCACCAGACGCTTCATTGCGGGCCTCCAGTCGGCGCGGCAGCCGCGCCACGAGTCGCCGCCACGCGGGCGGCCACGACGCTTGCCTCCTCGCGGTCGCGGCACCGCAGGCGGACCTCGACGACGGCGGTCCGCTCAGGGTCGAAGGGGCCCCGGAGACGGACGACCGTCCGGCCGACGAGGGCCGCGTAGAGCGCCCCACCGAGCGGTGTCAGCAAGATGCAGGCCGCGACGAGGCGGCCGCGGTCGAACGCCGGGCGCACGCCGACCAGCAGCTCTGCGGGAGCCGCAACCTCCCCCGACCAGCGCTGCCGGGAGCACCACAGGCGGAGCAGGACCACGGCGACGGCGAGGACGATCGCCGCCACGACGGCCGTCGGGATGAGCCAGGGGACGCGGTAGAAGCGGAAGCCCGGGATCGTGGTCAGGACGAGGATGCCGACGAGCCCGAGCACCAGCACGACCGAGGCGGCCGCGCCGGCGACGCGGTCCAGGCGGTCGGCTCGCGCCGAGACCCAGGACCCAACGACGCCGACGCTGTCGGGACGCACGAGGAGGCGCACCCGGCCGTGCAGCCGCCGGTCGCCGATCGAGGCGAGCTCGAACTCGAGGACGGGGCGCGTTCCGGTCGCGGGGATGGGCCGGGCGGCGGGCGAGAAGGCGGGCGCGGCCGCCGGGATCAACGGTGCGGCGGGCGCGGCCGCCGCCGAGGGCGCCATCCACCAGGGCGCCTTCGTCTCGGGCGTGTCCGCCACGGAGGCCGCGAGCGCAGGCCCCGCCGGGGGTGCGGTGGGCGCGGGCGCCGGCAGCGGAGCGGTGGGCGATGGCGCCGCCGCCGCGAGGGCCGGCTCCGCCTGCGCGAGCTCCGGCTCCGAGGGCACGGCCGCCACGGGCGCCACCACCCCGGCCCCGGCCCGCCGCCGTTGGACGGCGAACCAGAGCCAGGCCAGGCCGGCCACGAGCACGAACCCGAGCGCCGTGGCCACGAAGGCGAGGACGTTCGTCGCCCGGAGCGCCGCCGCGAGGTCGCCGCGCGGGTTCACGAGCGTGTGCCAGAACAGGAACGTGACGGCCAGGAGGCCGAGGAGCCACAGCCAGCGGTGCGACGTGCGCAGAATCCGACCCGGCGAGCCCCGGAACGCGAGCAGCTGGGCGAAGCCGTTCTGGACGGTCACGGCGAAGACCACGAGGAAGAACGCCTCGATCCCGCCGACGAGCGCCGCCGCGCCCTCCCCGCCTTCCGGCGCGAGGAAGGACGTGGCGAGGGTCACGCCCCAGGCCACCCCTCCCACGACCACGAGAGTCCCGAGACCCGCCGCGGCCAGCCGCGCCCGGCGGCGCGCGTCGAGCGCGTCCTCGTCGACGTCCAGCGCCTCCGGCATCCCGATCATCACCCCGGGGATGAGCGTGGCCACCCGCGACGCCAGCGTCGATGCCACCGCGACCACGAGGTTCCCGGCGCGCAGGTCCAGGTCCGCGGCCACGCCCCAGCGCCTCGCCAGGCTCCAGCAGGCGAGGTCGTCGGCGATCCCCACGATTCCGAAGGCGATCGCCATCGACAGGAAGAGCCACGCGCCGGTCACGCTGAGCGGGTTCCACGTCCGGTCGAGGAGCGAGAAGACGAGCCCGTAGATCACGGCGATCCCGGCGAGCCGGACGATGGTCAGGAGGCGGCCGCTGCCGAGCCGGCGCGCGACCGCGGTGTCCATGCGCAGGCGTCCGGCGCGAAGGCGCGCGACGAGGCCGCCCCGCGCCGCCAGGGCGTCCTCGTTCTCGGCGAGCGTCCGGTTCAGCAGCTCGCCGGCGATCGTGAACAGGATCATGACCAGCGCCGCGAGGAGCAGGTTGGCCCCGACGACCGGGGGGTCGGTCGAGATGTCGCGCGGCGTCGGGATGTACGTCGTCAGGGTCGGCACGAGGGGCCCCGCTGATCGGAAGCCGCCCTCCGAGGTGCCGGCCTCGCCTGTCCAGGGGTTGCGCGCCACCGGATCCCCGTCACCCCAGCAGCGCACGTCGGCGGCGCCGAAGAGACCGCAGGTGAAGTCGTATCCGGTCCCGATCAGGCTCGCCGCCGGCACCTCCTGGTGTACCGGGGCCAGGACCCACGTGACGTCCTCCCCCACGGCCGGGCCCAGCTGGCGTGCCTCGGCGTTGCCCCAGCACCAGGTCGCGCCCTTCTCGTCGCGGGCACAGCGGTGGTAGCCATTCGCCAGGGAGACCTGCGTGACGGCCGCCCCCAGCTCGATCGTCCGGGGCGTCGGCCACAAGGCGGCCTGTGGATCCGTCGCCACCTTCGCCTCGTCCATGAGGCCCCAGCAGAGGAGGCTGCCGGCGCGGATCGCGCAGGCCTGGTCGTCCCCCGCCTCGAGGACATCCACGCCGGCGTCGAGCCCGATGACGGGGCCCGGGGTCCGCGAGTCGTAGTCGCCGGTGCGACCCAGCTCGCCGTAGAGGTCGCTGCCCCAGCACCAGGCGGCGCCGCCGTCGGTCAGCGCGCAGGTGAACCCGGCCCCGGCGCTCACGGCGACCAGGCCCGGCACGCCAGCGATCCGGACGGGCCGCGACTCCGACGTTGCGGCTCCCGCCGGGCGGCCGATGCCGAGCTCACCCACCAGGTTGTCCCCCCAGCACCAGCCGCTGCCGTCGTCGAGGACGGCGCACGCGTGGTCATGGCCCCGGGAGACCGAGATCGCGGGGCCGGCGAGCCCCGTCACCCGGGTCGGCTCGAAGCGGTCCTCGGTCGTCCCGTCGCCCACCTCGCCCGACCCGTTGCGACCCCAGCACCAGGCGGCGCCGTCGTCGGTGATGGCGCAGGTGCCCTCGAAGCCAGCGTCGATGGCGATCGCCGGACGCGGCAGCGGGGCGCGCACGGGCAGGTCGCTGCTGGTCACCTCGGGGCCGGCGCCGAGGGCCCCGTCCGTCGCGAAGCCCCAGCACCAGACCTCGCCCCCCTCCGCGATCACGCACGCGTGCTGGGAGCCGACCGTGAGCTGCTGGATCGGCGGAAGCCGGACCGGCTCCGGCGACGGCCCCGCGGCCGCCACGGGGGCCGGGGCCAGGAGCGCCCGCGCCATGAGCATCGTGACGAGGACCGCCAGAAGGGCGCGCGTCGCGCGCGCGGCGGCGAGGGACGCACGACGCTGCCGAACCGGGACCCTCGCGGGACCCACGCATCGCCCTCCAGCCCACCGGCCGTCCGGAGGCGCCCGCACCGGGCGCTTCGGAACGACCGACCGTCGCGATCGTCCGCAGGCCCGCCCGAGCCGGGCAAGGGCCGACCGGCCCGGTGCACTGCGACGAACGTGCCGAACTGCTCTGGCAGCGCGGTCGGCCGGGATCCGAAGATCGGGCGGCCGGGGGGACGCGAGGTGTCACATGCGTCATCGCGCTGGTCCGGTCGTCGCGCTCGTGGCCGCCGTCGGCCTTGTCTTCGCCGGATGCTCGGCTGTCGCCGGCCCGGAGCTCTCTGCGAGCGCGCGGGCGTGGTGCCTGGAGCACCAGCTCCCCGACCCTGACGGTGCCCCGTCCGTCGCCGCTTCGGCGCGTCGCCTGGGGATCGCGTCGCCCGAGGTCGAGAACGCCCTCCACGACCTGGACGGCATCTACGCGGAGGCCGCCCCGCTCATCCAGGCCGCCGTGACGGCGGAGGCCACGGGGGACGCGGCCGCCATCGAGAAGGCGCGGGCCGCCTACCTCGCCTGGCAGACCGAGACGGCCTTCCCCGCCCAGCGCGCCGTGGCGCAGGCGATGGGGACCTGGTCGACGACACCGGAGTGGGCCGAGGCCTGCGCCGACGCCTTCGGCCGCGCCGGCACCGCTCCATCAAGCAACCCGTCGCCTTCGCCGGCACCGCGCACACCCGAGCCGACCGCCGCCCCCACGCCGACGGCGGAGCCGGAGCCGACTCCGGAGCTGGCGGTCGACGACACGATCAACTACACGAGCAGGACCTCCGTCGGCAGGCTCGTCGAGCTGACGATCACGGTCAACAACCCGGGTCCCCTCAAGGCCGGCAAGGTGAGCCTCCAGGTAGAGGGCGTCGGCTACGCGCTGAAGAGCCGGACGCCGATGGTCGGCTGCGTCCCCGACTGCCGGACCTCGACCGGGGCCGAGGGGATCACCTACGTCGAGTGGACCGCGCCGGCCCCCGGCAAGAGCCGCTCGTACACGGTGCAGCTGAAGCCCTCCCGCGCCGGGACGTACGAGATCGAGGTCCGCGCCTATCGCGGGCCCGCCGGCGACACGATCGACGACCTGGCGTCGTGGACGGTGAAGACGGTGGTTCGCTAGGAGCCCTGAGGCAGGCGCGACCCGGTCTCAACTGCGGGGACGAACGGCACGCGGCGCTCGGGACGCCCGACGCTGGCGCGCGGGCGGCCGTGACCTGAAACTGGAGTCCGGCCGCCCGGAGGATCCCCGTTGGACGTCGAACAGCTGGCCCGGCTCCAGTTCGCCGTGACCATCGCCTTCCACTTCCTGTTCCCGAGCATCTCGATCGGGCTCGGGGCCCTGATCGTCATCCTCGAGACGTTGCGGGTCCGCAACGTCGGTGGGCGTGGCGAGACCTACGACCGGGCGGCCGCGTTCTGGACCCGGATCTTCGCCCTCACGTTCGCGGTCGGCGTCGCCACCGGACTCGTGATGGAGTTCCAGTTCGGGACGAACTGGGCCGAGTACTCCACGTTCGTCGGCGACATCTTCGGGGCGCCCCTCGCCGCCGAGGGGATCATGGCCTTCTTCCTCGAGTCGACCTTCCTCGGCGTCCTCCTCTTCGGTCGCGACCGGCTCGGCTCGCGCGTCCGCTGGTTCGCGGCCCTCATGGTCTGCCTCGGGACACTCCTCTCGGCGGTCTGGATCATCATCGCCAACAGCTGGATGCAGACGCCCGCCGGCTTCGAGATCGTCGGCGGCCGCGCCCGCCTGACCGACTTCTTCGCGGCCGCCCTCAACGCCTCCACGATCCCGCGCTACCTCCACACGGTGGCCGCGGCGCTCACCGCCGGGGCGTTCGTCGCCCTGGGCGTCTCGGCGTGGTACGTCCTGCGGCGCCGGCACCTCTCCGTGGCGCGGGCCGTGCTGCCGGTTGCGCTCGTCATGGCCTTCGTCGGCGCCGGCGGGATGTTTGCCACGGGCGACATGAGCGCCAAGCAGGTGGCCCGCACCCAGCCTGCCAAGTTCGCCGGGATCATGGCGATCTACACGACCGCGTCCGGCGTGCCGATGACGCTGTGGGCGCTGCCGCCCACGCAGGACCCGGGCGACCTCCCGCAGGGCCCCGAGATCCAGGTGGCTCGCCTGCTCTCGTTCATGACGTACGGCGACTGGAACGCCGCGATCCGCGGTCTCGACGAGTTCCCCCGGCAGGACTGGCCGCCGATCGCGATCAGCTTCCTCTCCTACCACAACATGGTCCTGCTCGGGGTGGTGATGCTCCTCGTGATGGCCTTCGGCGCGTACTACCTGTGGCGGCGAACGGTCTTCCGGCGCCCCTTCTGGCTGTGGGCGGCCGTGCTCGCCACGCCGCTCCCGATCATCGCGATCCAGCTGGGCTGGGCGACCGCGGAGGTGGGGCGCCAGCCGTGGATCGTCTACGACGTGATGCGCACGGCGGAGGGCCTGAGCCGCGTCGTGCCGGCCGAGCAGGTGGCGCTCTCGCTCGGGCTTCTCGTGGGCCTGTACGTGCTCCTCGGCGCGGTCTGGCTCTACCTCCTGCGCCGGGAGCTGGGGCACGGGCCGGCGCCGGCGCCCGACCCGGCCGGCGAGTCGGCGCTCGACGAGCTGCCCCTGCGCGCGCCTGCGCTTCCGCCGGGCACGACAACGGCGTAGGGGGGATCCGATGGCCGAGAACGACTCCCTGCAGGCCGCCTGGTTCCTCCTCGTCGGGATCCTCCTCGCCGGCTACGCCGTCCTCGACGGCTTCGACCTCGGGGTCGGCATGCAGCACCTCGTGACCGCCCGGACCGACGGCGAGCGGCGGCTCCTCATGAACAGCATCGGCCCGGTCTGGGACGGCAACGAGGTCTGGCTCGTCACCGCCGGCGGCGCCCTCTTCGCGGCGTTCCCGAAGGTCTACGCCTCGACCTTCTCGGGCTTCTACCTCGCCATCATGCTGGTCCTGGCCGGCCTGATCCTGCGGGCTGTCTCCATCGAGTTCCGGTCCAAGGTCGAGGGGCGCCGCTGGCGGGCCGCGTGGGACGTCGCGTTCTCCGTGGGCTCCCTCGTGCCTGCCGTCCTCTTCGGCGTGGCAATCGGGAACGTCATGCGGGGCATCCCGCTCGACGGGAACGGCGACTACGCCGGGACCTTCGCGGAGCTCCTCTCGCCGTTCGCGCTCGCCGTCGGCCTCCTCTCGGCGTCGGCGTTCCTCGCCCAGGGCTCGGCGTGGCTCATGCTCAAGACCGAGGGCCCGGTCGCGGCCCGGGCCCGGCGCGCGGCGGTCGTCGGCCTCGCGATGACGGCCGCCCTCTGGGTCGTGGTGACGCTCTGGTCGCGGGCCGAGGCGCCCGGCCTCTGGGACGCCTTCAGCGGGATCGTGCCGTGGGTCGCGCCGGCGCTCTTCGTGGCGGGCATCGCGGCGGCTGCCTTCGCCGTGCGAGCGGGCCGGCCCGGCCTGGCGTTCCTCGGGTCGTCGTCCGCGATCGCCGCGATGGTGGTCACCCTCGGGCTGGGCCTCTGGCCGAACCTCGTCCCGGCTCGGGGGAGTGGCGAATCGCTGACGGTCGCCGCAACCGCCTCCTCCGACCTCACGCTGACGGTGATGCTCGTCGTGGCGCTCGTGGGGATGCCGCTCGTCGTGGCCTACACGGCGTGGGTCTACCGCGCCTTCCGGGGCAAGGTCCGGCTGGACGACCACCCCTACTGAGCGGCGCCCACCGGCGCCTGACGGTTCCGCTGCGGCGCGCCCGCCCCCTGGTGGCGCGGCGGCACCCGCGCAGCCGCACCAGCGCGGAGCCGGCGAGGCGCCGTCAGCCCTGACGCTGCGTGCCGTCAGCCGGCGACGCCCACCTCGTCGACCTCGGTCTGGTGGAGCGCGGCGTGCGCCTTCGCCTCGTCGTCCACGCAGAAGATCATCTCGACCACGCCCGGCTTGCGACCGACCTCGAGGGTCCCGCAGATGTTGACGCCCGCCGCCGCGAGGAGCTCCGCTGCCTCCGCCAAGCCACCCGGCCCGTCCCGCACCTCGACGAGGACCGGGGCGCCCTCGACGAAAGCGTGGCCGAGGCCGTGCAGGACCTCGCGGGTGGCATCGTCATCGGAGGTCGTGATGAAAGCGCAGCCCAGGTCCCCCGCCCCCGCCCCGCCGATGTGGCGGATGTCGATGCCGCGGGCCGCGAGGCCGCGGGCGAGGTGGGCGAGCTCACCGGGCCGGTTGTCGAGCTGGACGACGAACTGCCGGGCCATTGCAGCGCGATCCTGCTCCCGGCGCCATCCTCGGGCCAGTGCCGAATGGCGCGGCGGCGGTGCCCGGGCCGAATGGCGGGCGACGGCGCGGGCCGGCGCCCGGGCGGAATGGCGGTCAACGGGCGCGGGGCGCGAAGCCCGGGCGGAATATCAGCCACACCAGTAACGGGCAGGGTTTCGGGCCCCCAGCCGCTGCGGGGAGTACTCCCGGGCGCCCGCGAGGCCATCTCGGGCGTCGATCCGGGGAAGTCTGATCGAGGCGGGCGATCACGACCCCCGGCTCGTAGGCCCGGTGCCCTCCCGGTGCCCTCGCGGCGCCGGCGGAAACCGGCCGAATGCGCCTCGTAACGATGTGGCTGATACGGCGACCACCGGGTGCCGGCCCGAGACGTGCCGACATGGGCCCGCGCGACGCAAGGCCGGTCAGCCGCCACCAGCCGGCGCGATCTCGACTCCGTCGCCCTCGAAGACGGCGATCGCGGACCGGTACTCCTCGGGGATCGGGATGGGTCGCCGCGTGGCGCCGTCGACCAGGACCAGCGTCGCTCGCGCCGTGCACATGAGCCGGTCGTCGTCGACCCGGTAGGCAGCGCCGTCCGTCTGGACGCTGGTGCGCCCGATCCGGGTCGTGCGCACGAACACCTCCAGGAGGTCGTCGAAGCGCGCCGGCGCCTCGTACTCCACCTCCAGGGCCCGCATCACGAACTCCCGCTCGCCCGTCCAGTAGCCGGCGAGGCCCAGGTGGCGGAGGTACTCCAGCCGCGAGTTGTCGAAGTACGGCAGGTAGCGGCCGTAGTACACGACACCCTGGGCATCGGTGTCCGAGAACCAGACCCGGGCCAGGGCGGCGTAGCGGTACGGGGGATGGCGGTCGGAGAGGCGGCCGGTCTCGAGGTTCGTCACCCGGCGATCGTACGCCGCCCACTCGCCCGGGTGGAGCCGCGGGCTGCGCTACGATGCGGCCACGCGCCCGTAGCTCAGCGGACAGAGCATCTGACTTCGGATCAGATGGTCGGGGGTTCGAATCCCTCCGGGCGCGCCATGACAACCTGAGGCAGAGCGAGGGCCAGGCCGTTCGAATAGGCCGCCGGCGTCAGGCGTGCCGCGACGATCGACCGACCCTTGACGACGATGCGGTCGTAGATCGCGTGCAGCAGGTCCGCCCTGGCCTCCGGGACGTCGGCGTTGACCCACGTGTCCGCCAGCACCCGCAGCCACTCCACCGCCCGTTTCGCGGCCAGCTCACCGCGCGGGGTCGTGTCCATCGTCGCAAGGTCCGTGCGGAACTGCCCGAGGCGTTCGAGGTAGGCCGAGTCGTCGATCCGTTCCGCGACGTGGTCCAGGGCCAGGTCGCGCATCTGGCGCTCGATCCGGGCCCGGTCGAGACCGACCGGTCGGTCGGGTGAACCCAGCGCGGCCACGACCCGGGCGATGACCCCGTCGTCGATGGTCAGTCCGGCGACCTGCGCGAGCACCGGTACCTCCCACGTCTCGTCGCCGTAGCGCGCCTGCGGTCCCCATGCGTCGCAGGGGTTGAGGTGGAGCTTGCGGTGGCGCCCGTCGCCAAACGTCCCGTCGCTGCGCAGCCGTCGTCCGCAGACACACTCGAGCAGGCCTGCCAGCAGATCGATGTGCCCGCTCCGGCGTGGTCCCCCACCCTGCGTCTTCGAGCGTCGGACATCCTCCACGCGTGCCCACAGCTCGTCGGACACAGGCGGGTTGGCGCGCCAGGCCGCGGCACGCCGCGTCTCGGCTGCCCCGCGGTGACGGCGGATCCAGCCGTTGTAGAGGGGGTTGCGCAGGATGTAGCGGATGCGGTCGGGCTCGAGGCCCGTCTCGCGGCCGACCTGCTCGATGCTGACCGTGCCGATCGCATAGCGCTCGAAGAGCGCGACCGCGCTGCTGATCGTCGCCGGATCGACCTCCAACGTGTACGGCGGCTCCGCCAGCCGCCGGAAGCCCAGCGGCGGATTGCCGGCCTGGTCGTCGTGGCGGTCGAACTTCGCCGCGTAGCCATCGGTCACTCGCTCGGCGAGGCGGAGGGTGTACCGCTCAGCGGCCGCCGACTCGGCGACGAGCTCGTCCCGGTCGTGGGGATCGGACGAGAGGATGCGCCGGTCGCACATGACGAGCGCCACCCCCGCCGGATGGAGGTGATCTTCGAGGAGCTCGAGCGTCCGGCGCAGGTTGCGCTGCCAGCGGTCGGAGTACCCGGCGAGGATCAGGTCGAAGGCGCCGGCCTTGGCCCCGGCGAGCATCTCGTTCATCGTCGGCGAGCGCCAGACCGTGGTGCCGCTCTGGGCGACCTGGAACACCAGGCCGGTGTCGACGAGGCCGTGGCGCTCGATGAAGCGGTCCTGCTGCTCGCGCTGGCTGGCCGGGCCGTAGCGGTCGTACTGGCCGGCGGTCGACTCGCGGATCCAGCGCGCGACGCGGAGCCCGCGGATGTCGTCGAGCGAGCGCGGCAGGCGCTTCACGCCGCGGTGTCCTTCTTTCGAGGGTGCATCCCGGTGATGGTTGCTCTGCCGTCAAGGCCCTCCCTCCGCATCTGGTCGGGACCGTCGGGATAGCGGCGATGTAGGGCCTCGACGTAGCGGGCGAGGGCGGCGACGAGCGGATCGCGCTCCACGGTCGGCCGCGCCTGCTCGGTCATGCCGCGTCGACGCTCCCGTCGCGGAGCGCGTAGGTGACCGCGATCGCGAGGGCGGACCAGACGTCGCGGGAGATCCGGTTCAGCGGCCTCGGCGCCGCCTTGCGGCCGATGGCGGTCACGCTGGGTCCTCCGGCGAGCAGATGCCGCAGCGCCAGCCGGCCTTGGTGTAGAAGTGCCTGGTCTGGTGGTCGCGGTAGGCGTCGCAGTCGACGAAGAGGTCCTGGGCCCGCTGGACGTCCTCGCGTGCGTGTCCCCCCTCACTCTCTTCACTCCCCTCACTCTCTTCACTCTGTGAGTGAGTGGAGTGAAGGGGGAGAGAAAGGGGAATCGGGCGATCGGAGTGAAGTCCGGAGTGAGGATCGTCACTCTCGAGGATCACGCCGGCGACCACGTAGCCGCCGCGGACCCGGGCCACGGCGCCCTTCTCGACGAGGCCGCCGATGACGTGCTGGACCGCCGTGCGCTCCATCCCGAGCTCGTCGGCCACGCCCTTGGCGAACACCGGCCCCCGATCCTCGATGACGCGGTAGACCTCGGTCCGCTCGAACGAGGCGGCGGACAGCGCACCCGGGGCCGCGGTCCAGGTCAGCTCGTCGAACCGGGCCGGGATCTGCTCGTCGGCGACGTCGCGCCCGGTCACGTGGATCGTCCCGAACGCCTCGTTGCGCTTGCGCCGGATGACGACGACCGTGTCAGCCGACCCGGTGATGCCGTACGTGCCCGACACGCTGGCGCAGGAAGTCGTCGGTCGACTCCTTGCGCGCGTGGTGGACGATGACGAGGCCGACCGGGCGGTCGCGGAACAGGTTCTGGAGCTCGTTCATCGCGGCCACGTCCACCTCGTAGGCGTTGCGCCGCCCGTCGCCGGCCGGGCGCACCTTGCCCAGGGTGTCGACCGCGACCATGACGGCGTCGGGGTGGCCGTCGAGCCACTCGCGGATGTCCTCCTCGAGCCCCGCCCCGATGGCCCGCGCGTCCCACTGCACCTCGAGCCGGCCGCGCGGCATCGTCCGGCCCGCGAGGGCCGCGAGGAGCCGCTGCTGCCCACGCCGCTTGCCGTCCTCGAGCGCGAGGTACAGCACGCTGCCCGGGGTCACGCGACGCCCCAGGACGTCGCCCCCGATCGACGCCTCGACGGCGATCTGGTAGACGAGGCAGGACTTGCCGACCTTCGGCGGGGCGGCGAGGATCGTGGTCCCCTCGGGGATGAGCCCGGGCACGATCCAGCGGATGGGCGCGAGGTCGAGCGCGAGCAGGTCGGCCGCGTCCATCCGGGGGCCGGCGGCCCTGGGCGGCTTCGCCGTCGCCGCACCGGCCGCCGTGGGCGGCCGCTGCGGTCACGAGCCCGAGCGCCGCCTTGAAGTCCTGCCAGCCCTTGCCCGCGCCACGGTTGTGGAAGCAGTGCCCGAGTCCCTTGCCCCCGGCATCCTCGCCGACGCCGCAGTCGCCGCCCTGGTCGTCGTCGGGGTGGAACGGGCAGCGGGCGAGGCGGTACCAGGTCTGCTCGCCGCGCGTGCCGGGGCGGTACGCGATGGCAGCGGCGTCGAGCAGCGCGCCGACCCAGCCGGCGGGCATCCGGTCGCCCGTCACGACGATCGGACCAGGAGCGGCGGCAGGCGGCGTGGGCGGCGCGAGCTCGGCGAGCAGGTGCACGGGGACCGGCACGAGCTCGGCCGGGCTGCCGGAGCAGCCCGGAGCGCCGGTGCGGACGATCCGTCGTCGCGTCGCCCTTGACCTTGAGCGTCCCGATCAGGGCCACGATGCGCGCGGCGTTCGAGACGGTCGTGTCGATCGAGACCCGCGTCGGTGTCGAAGCGGTCCGCGAGGTGGGCGAGCACGCCGTCGACCAGGCGCTTCGACTCCGGGTCGTTCGGCAGGTCGACCGGGTACAGGAGCCAGTAGCCGTTGCCGCTCATGGCGGTGACGGGCTCGGGCCAGCCGAGGCCGGCAAGGTACATCCAGACCCTGCGCGTGACCTCGAGGGCGGCCTCGCGCTCGGCCTCGCTCGCGCTGATGTCGGACGGTCGCTGCGGGTCGATGTCGATCGGCAGCCAGCGGCGCTCGGTGATGTTCGCGTCCGACGTCGTCGTTGAAGAGCGGCTACGAGCTCACCGCGCCGGTCGAAGCGCTTCAGCTTGCCGGGATGACCGTGCATAGCGTGTCGAGTGGAGCTCTCCTCGTCTGTCTTGAGCGCGAGCTCACGCTTGACCTGATCCGAGCCATTGCAGAGCGCAAGCCCGAGCGCGTGGTCTGCCTGGACGAGGGCTTCGCGGGCAACGACCAGCTCAAGGCGAACGCCGTCCAGATCTTCAAGACGCAGGGTGTCACCAGCTTCAGGACCGTCGTGACGGCCTCGCGATGAAGCTGCAATTCGATGCCAACCAACAGTTCCAGCTCGACGCCGTGTCGGCGGTCACCGACCTGTTCGAGGGCCAGCCGCAGGGCGCCCCGGACTACTGCGTCATCCACCTCGGCGACGACGGATGGGCTGTTCGCTGGCCAGGACGCGCACCGAGCTCGGAGTCGGCAACCGCCTGCTGCTAGCCGACCGACGCGCTGAAGTCGAACGCGCGGGCCATTCAGGCGCGAAACGACATCGAGGTCGCCGATCCGGCGGCGTCGCTGGAGGCATGGGACCTCTTCGATGCTCCGGCCAACGCAGTCCCGAGGCTGCCCGCACTTCTCGGTCGAGATGGAGACGGGCACCGGCAAGACCTACGTCTACCTGCGCACGATCTTCGAGCTGTCGCGGCGCTACGGCTTTCAGAAGTTCATCATCGTCGTGCCGAGCGTCGCGATCCGCGAGGGCGTGCTCAAGAACATCGAGATCACCGCGGAGCACTTCCGGGCGCTCTACAACAACCTGCCGTTCGAGCACTTCGTCTACGACGCCAAGAAGGTCAACCGGCTCCGGCAGTTCGCCACCAGCAACACGCTGCAGATCCTGGTCATCAACATCGACGCCTTCCGGAAGAACTTCACCGGCACCGAGGAAGAGCAGAAGAGCAACGTCATCTACAAGGAGAGCGACAAGCTCTCCGGCCGCCAGCCGATCGAGTTCGTCCAGGCGGCGCGCCCGATCGTCATCATCGACGAGCCGCAGAGCGTGGACTCGACCGAGAAGGCGCAGGAGGCGATCAAGGCGCTCAACCCGCTCTGCACGCTGCGCTACTCGGCCACGCACCGGAACCCCTACAACCTCGTCTACCGGCTCGACCCGGTCCGCGCCTTCGAGCTGAAGCTCGTCAAGCAGATCGTCGTGGCGAGCGCCGCCGCGGAAGGCGGCGCCAACGACGCCTTCGTCCGCGTCGAGCAGATCGACTACAAGAACGGCATCAAGGCCAAGCTCCGCATCCACGTGCAGACGGCCGAGGGGCCGAAGGAGAAGTCGGTCACCGTCAAGAAGGGCGCCGACCTGTTCGCGCTGTCCGGACGAGCGCGCCGACTACGCGCAGGGCTTCTCAGTCGCCGAGATCAACGCCGAGCCGGGCAGCGAGTTCATCCGCTTCAACAACGGCCGCACCCTGCGCCTCGGCGAGGAGATCGGGCGGCATGCGCGACGACGTCTGGCGGGCGCAGATCAAGCACACGGTCAAGCGGCACCTGGAGAAGGAGCTGCAGCTCCGCGAGCGCGGCATCAAGGTGCTTGAGCCTGTTCTTCATCGACCGCGTGGCCAACTACCGCGACTACGACGAGTGCGGGCAAGCCGGTGAAGGGCAAGTTCGCCGAGGCCTTCGAGGCGGAGCTCGCGGAGCTGGCCGAGGACGAGCGCTATCCGCGAGCTCGGCATGGCTCAAGGAGCCGGTCGAGCGGCTCCACAACGGCTACTTCGCCGCAGGACAAGAAGGGCGTGCTCAAGGACACGCGTGGGCGACACCCAGGCCGACGACGACGTCTACAACCTGATCATGAAGGAGAAGGAGCGGCTGCTCTCGGTCGACGAGCCGCTGCGCTTCATCTTCAGCCACTCGGCGCTGCGCGAAGGCTGGGACAACCCGAACGTCTTCCAGATCTGCACGCTCAACGAGACGCGGAGCGCCGATGAAGAAGCGGCAGGAGATCGGGCGCGGCCTGCGCCTGCCGGTCGACCAGAACGGCGTGCGCGTCTTCGACGAATCGGTGAACAAGCTCTACGTGATGGCCAACGAGAGCTACGAGGACTTCGCCCGCGCCCTGCAGACCGAGTACGAAGAAGACTGCGGCGTCACCTTCGGCAAGGTGCCGCTCACGGCCCTCGCCAAGCTCACGCGCGTCGTGGATCGGCGAGGAGCAGCCGATCGGGCGCGAGGCCGCCGAGACGATCCGCGCGGCGCTTGGTCGAGCAGAAGATGCTCGACGCCGACGGCCGCATCCAGCCCGCCTTCGATCCCGAAGCGGCCGGCTTCAAGCTCGACCTGCCCGAGGCGCAGCGCGACCTGGCGCCGGCGGTGATCGACCTGCTGGCGTCGTACCAGATCGAGCGCCACATCCGCAGGGAGCGGGACGAGGGGCCGAACCGGCTCAAGAAGGAAGTGACGCTCAGCGCCGGAGTTCAAGGCGCTCTGGGATCGCATCAAGCCCAGGACGACGTACCGCGTCGAGTTCGACGACCGAAGAGCTGGTCCGACGCGCCGTGGACGCGCATGAAGCGCATGGAGCACATCGAGGCGCCGACGATCCGCGTCAGCGGCCGGCCGCATCGACGTCGAGCAGGGCGGCGTCACCGCGACCGCCGATGAGCGTCGCCGAGGAGCGGGTCGAGTATGGGAAGCGTCCCGTCCCTGACCTCCTGGCCTACCTGCAGAACGAGACCGAGCTGACCCGCTCGACGCTCGTGCGCATCCTCAAGGAATCCGGCCGGCTCGGTGAGTTCTTCAACAACCCGCAGCGCTTCATGGACGCGGTCGCCGCCATCCTCAAGTACGAGCTGCACCGCCTGCTGGTGGACGGCATCAAGTACGAGCGCGTCGAGGACGCGGCGCGGAGGCCGAGTGGGAGATGCTGCTCTTCAAGAACGAGGAGCTGATCAACTACCTGACCGCCATCGCAGGTGAACCACTCGGTCTACGAGTACGTCGTCTACGACTCCGAGGTCGAGCGGGAGTTCGCGAAGCGCCTCGACGAGCGCGAGGACATCAAGCTCTTCGTGAAGCTGCCCGGCTGGTTCGAGATCGACACGCCGGTCGGCAAGTACAACCCCGACTGGGCCATCCTCAAGCACGACGGGCAAGCGCTCTACCTGGTCCGCGAGACCAAGGGCACCCGCGACTTCCTGAAGCTGCGCACCAGCGAGGCCGACAAGGTGCGCTGCGGGCAGACGCACTTCGAGGCGCTCGGCGTGCCGTTCGCCGTCGCGGTCACGGCTGACGAGGTTTGACCTCATCGGTGCGCCAAACAGGGGAGCCAGATGCCTGGACCAACGCTCGCTGAGGTGCGAGACCGACTCGTCGCTGTCGCGAAGGCCGGTGACACGATCACGTACACCGACCTGTACGGCGACCGGTACCTCGCCCACGCCCGCGCCAGCCGCGATCTCGGGGAGATCTCCCTGATCGAGCACATCGCGGGCCGGCCGCTGCTGTCCGTTGTGGGGGTCAGCAAGACGACCGGCAAGGCCAGCCACGGCCTGTTCGACCTCGCGGTTCTCCACGACAAGGGCGGAACCGAGTGCAAGTGCGGCGTCCGGCTGGTCGAGCTCGGCGAGGACGACCCCGCCTTCGTCGCTCGCCAGATGCGCCTGGTCCGCCTCATGTGGACGCCTCCCGACCCGTTCGGCGGCCCGTTCCGACCTCTGCCGGGCCGCGAGCCGGCGAACCCGCCCATGGAGCTCCGGATCGACCTGGACGCGCTCGAGGAGGGGACCCAGCGCCACGAGGCGACCGGCAAGGCGCTGGCGGATTTCATCAGCGCCAACGGCGGGGAGCCGCGCGAGCCCGGGAAGGCGGCGCTCTTCGACCTTGGCTGGCGGGACCAGCACGGCGCGATCTGGATCGCGGAGGTCAAGAGCCTCGCCCGGACGAGCGAGTCGCAGCAGCTTCGGCTGGGCCTCGGCCAGGTCCTGGACTACCGGCAGGCGATCGCCACCCCGGAGCTGCCGATCCGGGCCGCGCTCGTGATCGAGCAGGAGCCCTCCGACCTCCGCTGGGTCGAGGTCTGCACCGCCGTCGGGGTCGTGCTCGCCTGGCCAGACCGGTTCGCCGCCGTCTTCACGTAGCTCTACCGATGGGGTCACCGATGGACGACGAGCAGCCGCCTGAGGGCGGGTACAGGCAGCCGATGCCCACGCCGCCGCTCCTCGACGAGGCGATGCACCAGGGCCGGAACCCGATGGAGTACCTGCGCGGGCGGCGGCTGCTCGGGTTCCACCTCTGGCTGGTCCCGCTGCGCCTGATGCCGTACAGAGGCGGGGCCAGGATGATGGTCGGGACCCTGATGAGCTACGAGCCCGATGACCTGTGCGACGTCAGGACCCGGACGATCGACGGGGAGCCCTATTGGGTCTTCGCCTCGAAGCGGGAGCCCCGTCCGGACAAGTCGCCGTTCGCCAAACTCGGCAAGCGCATGGACCGGAGCGAGGCCCAGCAGGACAAGAAGACCAAGAAGGGCAAGGGCAAGAAGAGGGCGAAGAAGTAGCCCCTCGCAAGAAGGTGCTCAACGCTTTTCAGGCGGGCTCAACCACAGGAGATTCTGATGGGCCAGGCCCAGTCGCCCCGCCGCGAGCTGGACGCGGGCCAGTCTGAGCGGCCCTGCGTGATCGGTCCGGCGGGCGCGGAGCCTGAGCGAGCCGCTCTATCCGCGTCGTTCATCGCGCGCTCACCCGCGTCGCCCATCTGCCCGTGCTCGAGCAGGCCGGGGGTACGCTCGGAGCTCTAGGCCGTGGCGTGGGGTGACGCATGGGCAGGAAGGCAGACGCGCTCAGCGAGAAGCAGGTCGCGACGCTCGAGTGGATCCGGGACGGCTGCCCGGCCGTCGACGGCGAGACCGAGGTCAGCCGCAAGATCAGCGCCGCGTCGCTGCACGGCCGGGGCCTCGCGACCGTCAAGGGCGCCGGCGCCACCTGGAAGGCGTCGATCACGCCGGCAGGGCGCGCGTGGCTGGAGGCGCACCCGACGACGGTCGCCGAGGCTGTCGGCGGGCCGGACGGCCTGATCGCGCGCGTGCTCGCCGCAGAGGGCCACCTGGCCATCGGCGGCGACGCGGAGGCCAAGGCTGCCCACGAGGAGCTGGTGCGCCTCAGCCACCACGCCGCCAGCCGGCCGAGGGGCTGGCGCCTCGAGGTGAAGAACGCCGGCTCCTGGGCCGAGCCCGCATACGAGGTCGTGCTCGTCCGGCACTTCGAGGACCTCGTCGAGGAGCGCCCGGTGCCGGTGCCCGAGCGCGTCACGCGCTACCACCCCAGCGTGAAGGCGTACCTCGACGACCGGGACAGGCAGATGGTCAGCAGGGAGCACGTGGCGCGCGCGGGCCGAATCCTCCAGGCGATCGCCGACGAGGCGCCCCGGCGCGGCGTCGAGGTGGTCTCGCCCGGGTCGGCCGGACTGCCGCGGCTGGTCGACGCGTACGGCACGCGCGATCCCGGCCGCTCCCACCTCACCCTGCGCGCACCCGCGGGGACCTACTCCATCCGGATCCAGGAGGTCTCGGCGCCGAGCAAGACGCCCGTGCCGCGGCGCTCCTGGAACCAGCGCTCCGCCCGCGCGGCGTGGCTCGACGGCCGCCAGTTCGAGTTCGTGAGCAGCGGGGTCCTCGAGCTGGTCGTCGAGGGCCCCGGGATGGGGTACAGCGGCGGCTACCGCATCCGCGACTCGGCCACGATGACCCTCGACGAGCGGCTGCCCCGCGTCTTCCGGCGGATCGAGGTGCACCGGCTCGAGGCCGAGCACCTGGCGCAGGAGCGGGAGCGGGCGGCCGCGGAGCGCCGGCGCCGGTGGGAGGCCGCCATGGCGGCGGCGAGGGCCAGGTACGACGAGCAGGCCCGCTGGGAGGCGTTCGAGGGGTCGTCCAGGGAGTGGCACGCGATCCGGCGCCACCGCGCGTTCCTCGCGGCCGCCCGGGAGGCCGCGGGCGCGCTCGACGGCCCGCGCCGCGACGAGCTCGTGGCGCACCTCGACTTCGCCGAGCGCAGGCTCGACGCGGCCGACCCGCTCGGGAATCCCGACCTGCTGCTGCCGAGGGTCCGGGCGCCCAAGCCGGACGACCTCAAGCCCTACCTCGACGGCTGGAGCCCCCACGGGCCAGACGAGGGCCGCTGGTAGCGGCTACGAGGTCGGGGATCACCGTCCTCAGACACAACCCGGCGGAGCGGGCCCGACCCAGCCGAACATCGTGACTCGGGATTGTCGCCGCTGCGGCACGCCTTCCGACCGAGCGCCTCCTCTTCCTCGGGGTCGAGGTCGACGTACAGGACAGGCACGCTCGGCTCGCCGCGGGACAGGGCCAGCGCGACCCGGGCATGGCCGTCGACGACGAAGCCGGTAGCGCTGATTGACGAGGACCTGCTGGACCCAGCCGACCTGGTCGAGCGCCCCGGCGAGGGCGTCCTGCTGCGCCTTGGGGTGGATCCGCCAGTTCGCCGGGTTGGCGAGCAGCTGGTCGGGTGCCTCCTCGTCCGGAGCCGGTGATCCGGTTGCGCCAGGCCGTGGTCGGGGCCGCGGCGACGGGCGTCTTCGCCGTCATGCGGCGACTCGCGATCTTCGGCCTTGCATCGTCGCGCCGGCAGCGTGATGGATGGGCGGCCGAACGCCAGATGGGCGGTGGCGAGCGAGAGGACGCAGCGAGATGACGGACCTGCGGAAGTGCATCGGGTCGACGAAGTTCGGGATCGAGGCGCACGAGGCGCCGCCCGAGGAGTTCCCGGCCCAGCCGAGCCAGAAGGACGGCCTCGGCCGGATGTGCAAGCCCCACTGGAACCAGTACACGAGCGCGCTGCGCAAGGCGGCCCTGGCCCGCAAGGCGGCCGAGGGCGGGACGGCGAGCGAGGTCGCGCCAGCGACGCGGAGCCCGTCGCGACGCCCGAGCCGATCCGGACGCGGGCCAAGCGCGGGCGCAAGACGGTCGTGCCGGAGGCCGGCTCCCAGGGCGACGCCGGATAGGCCGACCGCGACCAGTCGACCCTCGGGCCCCGGGCGCGAACCCGGGGCCCTTCCACGTTCGGTCGCGTGATTGGCCACGGCCATGGTCATCGCGCCATCGTGGGCCAGCCGTGGCGCCCGTGGGCGAACCGGGCGCAGATCCCCGATCAGCGGCCGCCGGGATTTTTCGCGAAACTCGGCCGCGTGCACACGATTGGGAGGCGCGGACGTCCAGGAGCGCAGAACCCGCGTGTGGGGACCCCCGGTCGGCCCTTCGTGCGTTCACGAGGCGCGCTCCGTTGGCCGAGTTCCTCGATCGGCACAGCACGCGCGTGTTGGTGGGTCGAATGGCGCGCCACCATCGATGAGCGCCACGACGTGGTCGAGCGTCAGGTCGCGCGTCGGGTGCGCCGGATGCTCGGGACCATCGCCCGGGCACACGTAGCCCGACTGGCCGACGTGGCGCGCGATCATCCGCTTGGACAGGCGAGCCCATCGTGCATCCGCATGGACGTGGTGGTTGGCACCGAGGCCCGACAGGCGTGGATGCTCGCCGCAGCGTCCAGTCGATCGGCTGGTCACCACGCCGCAGATCGTGCAGAGCTTCACCGCCTGCCCTGCCTGCGTACCGTGCCGTGTCTGACGCTGGTGACGCTGGATTGCACGCCCTTCGACATCGCGACGAGCGTGAGCGAGAAGGGCGAGGCGGTCTATTCGCCTACGGTGCTACGTCTCTGGAGCCATTGCGTGTCCGGCGTTCGCCCGCTCCTTGCAGACCGGCCTTGCGCGTTCGCCAACCGCCGCTAGACGCTGACAGGGCTCGGGTTCTCGCCCGCTTCGCCGACGACGGACCGCATGATGGCTCGAGCATGGCGGGCGACCAGCGTGAAGTGGCCTTCTCCCGGCACGAAGTGACCGGCTGCGAGTGGCAGCGTCCGGACCAGGATGCGGCTCTGCTCAGGCGACACGACGTGGTCCTCTTCGCCATGCCAGATCTCGATCAGCATCTGGATCTGCTCGAACGGCACACCCCACGGCCTGGCCTCAAGGGTCAGATCGTGCGCTGGACCGCGTCCTCCCTGCCGAAACGCCTCGCCGGCATCCCGGTCGAGCGCTTCACGGAACCCCTGTGCGGCCAGGACTTCCTTGTCGGCGCCCCCGACGGTGCGCTCCACGGCGGGGAACAGCGCGTCCCGGTCACGCCTGACGTCTCGAGCGACCTTGGCGAGGAAGAGATGGACCAGCCACGGCGCCCAGTCCGCGAGCCGGTACAGCCGGCGGTCGTCCGCGCTCCACGTCGCCCGAGCACCCGGCAGATCAAACGAGCAGGTCGACGAGACGAGTGCGACCCGAGCCACCCGGTCGGTCAACCCCCAGGCACAGGCGCAGGCGTATTTGCCTCCACCGGACACGCCGATGACGGCGAACCGCCCAAGACCCAAGGCGTCGGCGAAGCTCCGAACGAGTCGGGGGTAGTCCGCGACCGTGTAGCTGCGGAACGTCGAGAAACCGATGCCCGGGCGGTCCGGGGCAAGCACCCGGATGCCGAGGTTCTCGGCTGCCTCACGAATCCCCGGGAATCCTACCTCCAGGCGGGAGCTTGGACTCCCGTGCAGGTACATCACGGGGGGCCCCGCAGGGTCACCGGCCTCCGCGTACCCGACTTGGGTCCCGTCAGGAAGCTCGACGCGAAGGTCAGACCGCATCGCCGTCCTCCGTCACGCCGTTACGATGCCCCGTGACGCCTAGGAAGTCGAGAGGTCGGGCCAGGTATCTCACCACCGGTCCGGGTCCCTCCTGATGTTGCGATCCCAGACCCGACTCAGCACCCGACCGTCGTGGCCGCTGGCCGCTTCATGGTCACCATCGACCAGTCGTCGGTCATCGGCACCACCTCGGCCACGCAAAAGCCGTGGCGCTCGTACAGGCGCTCCTGGGCGCGTATCGACGCGTCGGTCCAGCGAGTGGTCTCGAGGTAGCCCTCGAGGCCGGCCTCGTCACAGCGGCGGGCATACTCGCTCATCAGGAGCCCGCCGATACCCCGGCCCTGCGCCTCGGGCCGCACGCCCAGCAAGGGCAGGTGGCGATGTGGCGTCCTGGGGTGGGCCTTGTCGACCGCGCGGAAGTCACGGAGCTGAGTCCACAGCCTCGGGCCCGCGATGCGCACGGCGGCAAGACTGTCGCGGGCGCTGGGGATGCAGTCGGGCCGGTCCGCGTAGGTGAGGACGCCCTCGATCCGGCCGTCACGTTCCGCGACGATGACGTTCTGCGTCGCGCCCATCTTGATCGTCATCTCGAACATGCGGCGACGTCTGCCTGGCGCCTTGTCGTCAACGCCGACCACCTGGTCCGCCGGGCCGAAACCCTGGAAGGACGCGGCCAGCACCGCGATGGCCGCCTCACGATCCTCGGGGCGGTAGTCCCTGATGACGATTTGGGCCTCACCAGCGCCGGTCGGTCTACCCGTGGCGCCTTCACCCTGCGGCGCGTCGATGACCTGTTCCCTGGCTCCTGCCGGCCCGACCCGCCGCGCACGCGCCCTGTAGACGGACAGGCGCAGGATCGCTGAATAGACGGCCAGACTCACCTGCACGACGAGCCCAAGCACCATCAGCACTCGGGCGATGTCGTTGGAGATCCATTGCACCAGGAACCTGAGGGGGTCCGGCAGGATGCCTGCGACATGGGCGAACTCGAAGGGGAAGACCGCAAGAAGCCAGGCGATGGCGAATGCGGAGAAGAAGAGTCCACCAAGGTCAAGGTCACGCGAGAGGTTCTTTCGGCCAACGATGATCAAGGCTGATGCGACCACCATGTAGAGCAGGGTTCCATAGAGCAGGAGCATCTCTGGCGTGCCGAATGTCGAAGTGAAGAACCCTGTTGCCTGCGCTTGATGGGCGACGAAGTACGACCCGATCAGTACGCCCGCGACGACTGTAGCGATGGACAAGCCACGGTCTTCATACGGGTCGGCGTATTCCACCTCCTTCTCTACGAGTCTCGAGAACGCGCCCCTGATCGCTTCCACCGTGTTCAACGCACTCCCTCCCCGGCAGGTGTGGAAGTCACGACGATGGGACCACTCGCGGCTTCACCTAGCGGCGCGTCGGCGAACCGCTCCCTGGCTCCTTCCTTCTGCACCCGCCGGACCCGGAGCGCCTGATCGACGCCGAGCCAGCCAAGACCCCGCTGGTCGCCGGCCGTGAACTGAGAAGCGACCGCCCGCATCGGGACGATTTCGGGCTGGTCGACCGCGTACGCCTGCCCCTCGTGGACGATGGTGGCGGACCCGGCCGCCAGCACGTTCCGGAGCCATTGGGTGCGTGACCCGTACACGAGCGCGATCAGGAAGCCGTCTCCGTCAGCCACCGCCCCGACCGGCGTCTCGTAGGGTTGGCCCGACACCCGGCCGCGATGCCGGATCACGGATGCGTACGCTCCGGGCGTGCCCGCCGATCGCATCTGTCGCGGATTGAGGATGGCGCGCTGGAGCCGGATGAGGGGGCCCTGCACGAGCGGGGACTTCGCTCGCATCCCCAGCACGTAGAGGAGCGCGATCGCGGCGAGCCCCACGAACAGGGCGCCCGCGAGGACCGCCAGTTGAACCAGCATCGGTGCCTCCTTGGCTGCTGATATCTCGACTACGCTGTAAGCGCGTGGATATGTCCCCACTACACCGTCAGCCTGTCGCGTGGTGAGGAAACGGATGACGAAGCTGCTGACGCTTGGCGGAGGAGGAACAGCTGCCGGACGATGTCGCGGATGCCGGGCCGCCGTGCCGAAGCGGCTGGCGTTCCGGAAACCCTTCTGTCCGATCGCTTGGCCTGGGCGGCGAGCCGATGGCCTTCCGCCTCGCGCTCGAAGGCCGACGTTCGATAAGTTGCCAGTAGCCTGAGGGTGAAGTCGTTCATCGTGGTCCTCTTCCCGCCATCTCGATCCGCTTGTTCGGCCGCATGTGTGGTCACTTCTCCCGGCTTCATCAATCCGTCGCGGCCTGCTACACTGTAAGCTGACGGTGTCAGCCTACGACTACACCGTAAGCCTGTCAAGAGGGGAGAATCGGATGACGAAGCCCGCTCGAACCGCGGCTCGCCGGAGACCGCTCAGCCGGGACCGTGTCCTGCGGGCGGCCGTCCGCCTGGCGGACGAAGGCGGCCTCGAGTCGGTCTCGATGCGCAGGCTCGGCCAGGCCCTCCGGGTCGAGGCGATGTCGCTGTACAAGCACGTGGCCAACAAGGACGACATCCTCGACGGCATCGCCGACCTCGTCATGGGCGACTTCGAGGTGCCGTCCGGGGACGTCGACTGGAAGACCTCCATCCGGCGGAGCACGATCTCAGCCCACCAGGTCCTCCTGGGCCACCCCTGGGCCGGCAGCCTCATCGAGTCGCGCCTCAACGCCGGTCCCGCGAGGCTGCGCTACCTCGACGCGGTGATCGGCGTCCTCTCGGCCGCCGGGTTCCCGATGCCGATCGTCATCCGCGCGGTCATGGCGCTGGACAGCCACACCTATGGTTTCGTGCTCCAGGAGCTGGCCTGGCCGTTCGACGTCGAGAACGCTCCGGAGATGGCGGCGACCTTCGCGCGAGGTCTTCCCGCGGGCGACTACCCGAGCCTCGTGGCGATGGCCGAGATGGCGGCGACGGCCCCGCACGGCGTCCCGGTCGACTTCGAGTTCGGACTGGATCTGATCCTCGACGGCCTCGAACGGCTCCTGGACACCGCCGGCCACTCAACGGGCCCCGGCCCTCGCTCACCGGAGGACGAGGCGCACGGTGTCGCCAGGTAGTCCCGAACAAGACAGCATCCCCGGACTCTCGATCCCGCGCCTGGTTGCCCTGCATCTCGCTCCGGGAGCTCTGGCCACGCTCCTGTTCGTGTTGACCGCCTCACCGGTCGAGGCCGCCGGCTATCCGCCAGCCCTCGCATACATCATTGCCATGCTGGCGATCGTCGTCCCATGGGAGCTCGGGTTTGTTCTGTGGGCAGGTCGACGAGCCGGCGGGAGCTGGCTCGCGGCGATCCCCTACCGTGAGCCGCTGTCCCCGCGTGAGTGGGTGACCCTTCTCCCGTCTTTGCTGGCGGTCTCCTTGGTCGGCTTCCTGGCCCTATCGCTGCTCGAGCCCGGAATCCTGGACGCCATCCTCGGCTGGTTGCCGTCTTGGTTCGTAGATCCGTTCCAGCCCGACGACGTTGCGGAGTACTCCTCCGGCGCCTGGACGGTGACTCTGATCGTCTATGTCGCGATGAATGTCTTCGTTGTTCCCGCCGTGGAAGAGCTCTACTTCCGAGGGTACCTACTACCCCGCATGTCACAGCTGGGGCGATGGGCTCCCGTCGTCAACTCGGTCCTCTTCTCGCTCTACCACTTCTGGAGCCCCTGGGGCCTGCTTTCGCGGATCGTAGGCGTGACGCCTTTTGCCTACGCCGTCTGGTGGAAGCGCAACGTCTACCTTGGGATGGCTGTGCACATTCTTCTCAACGTCATGAGCACCACGCTTCTAATCGCCACGGTTGCGGGGAAGCTCGGCTAGTGTCCCGCGCACAACTGCGGCTGTCTCAACTCCCAGGTTCGAGGCTCGGCACAACCAGCCAACCCTCCGCACGTCCGCGGTAGATCAGTTGCTCGGTGGTGAGGCCGGACCGCGCACGCAGGTCGGCGAGGTGGCGGATGTCCAGGACCGCAGCGGCCTCGTGTGGGGACCCCCGGTCGGCCCTTCGTGCGTTCACGAGGCGCGCTCCGTTGGCCGAGTTCCTCGAGCGGCACAGCACACGCGTGTTGGCAGGGTCGAATGGCGCGCCACCGTCGATGAGTGCCACGACGTGGTCGAGCGTCAGGTCACGCGTTGGGTGCGCCGGATGCTCGGGACCATCGCCCGGGCAGACGTAGCCGTACTGGCCGACGTGGCGCGCGATCATCCGCTTGGACAGGCGAGCCCATCGTGCATCGGCATGGACGTGATGGTTGGCACCGATGCCCGACAGGCGCGGATGCTCGCCGCAGCGTCCAGTCGATCGGCTCGTGACGACGCCGCAGACCGTGCAGAGCTTCATAGCTCGGGTCGACGCCCGCACGAAGAGCGAGAACGCCGCGGCTGTGCCGCGTCTGACGCTGGTGACGCTCGATTGCGGGTCCTTGGTCATCAAGAAGAGCGTGGCCGAGGCCGTAGCTGGGGTCTATCCGTCCGGGGTGCTACGCCTGCGGGACCAAGCCGTCGTAGGCTCGCGTGCGGAGCGGCTCCGCGGTCGAGCCCCCTTCGGCCACGCGGCTCGGCGGGGCCAAGCCCTCTCGCCCGAACTAGGAAGGACCCCGTTTCGGTGCTTGCGCTTGGTCCGAAGCGGGGTCGGGGCGACAGGATGACGACCGCGGTCTCTAGCGAGCGCCGGGCGGCGAAGGCGTCGAGATCCTTGTCGTAGTGGGCCCAACGCGCCCAAGCTCGTTGGGGAAGGTGGACGCTCCGGGCGGTGAAACGCCGCCGAGCGTCAACCGGGGCTACCGGACCGTCACCGTCAGGGTGTAGGTCCACTCGCTGGAAGTTCCGCCGACCCACGGCTGGCTGTAGCGCAGGACGACGGTGCTCGTGCCCTTGGCGGTCGCCTTGAGGGTGATGTAGTCGGTGCCCGCAGCGCCGACGACCAGCGCCGCGCCCGCGACCGGTGCGCCGAAGCTCTTGTCGGCAAGGCTCACCACGGCGGCGTCCGAGATCTCGGGCTCCTGCCAGGAGAAGCCCGGTCGTCGGGTTGGAGCAGAGCGTCACCTTGACCTGGTCGCCGACGGACATCTCAGTCGTCTGGGTGATGCTCGTCTGGGCGCCGAACTGGTCGCAGCCCACGCCCATCTCGGCGGCCTTGGCCGTGGCCGACATGTGCAGCCGGTGGCGACCGAGCCCGACGACGAGCAGGCCGAGCAGTGGTCGACGCGCTCCCGGGATCCTGTTGTGAGTCATGGTCTCCGTTTCTCCCCTGGTTGACCAGCGGCCGGGACGCTGCCCTGATCGATCTGTTGTGTTGGCACGGCCCACGATGACGGAGGCACGGACCGGTTCCCGCGAGTTGGGCATCGGACCGTGGCTCCAGGATCACGACCGCGGTCTCCCGTGACCGCCGAGCCGCTAGGCGTCGAGATCCACATCCTGGTTGAATGCGGCCCACCTGGCCCACAGGCGTGGCCGCTCGTCCGGGTCCGCTGCACGTCCGTGGACGGCGCGCGACCCGCCGGGCAGATCGACGGTCACGTCGGGCTGCGCCTGCAGGTTGAGCCACCAGGCGGGCTCGGGATCGGCCCAGCCGTTCATGGCCATGGTGACCAGGTCGGGACCGTCCTCGAAGTAGCCGAGGATGGCCATGCGCTCCTCGCCGGTGCGGCGCCCGACCGTCCGCAGGCGCATCATGCCCCAGCGTCGGCGGTCGCGGTCCGGAGGCCGAACCGGCCGCGGGTGACCGAGTAGACGGCACGCTGCACCACCCAGAACGAGCGGATGAACCAGCGCGGCTGGAGCGACGCAGGTCGCTGCGGCTCCGCGGTCACAGTGCACCCGCCGCTGCCCGCGAGGGCTCGATTGCAGGCGCCGTCGCGATCGCCGGTGCTGAGGCGACCGCCCGCGGATTGAAGCCCTTGGCGATCAGCCACACCGCCATGACCATCTCCTGCACGGCGAGCGGGGCCATGAGGACGCCGAGCGAGAGCCCGAACATGCTCCCCAGCGGCGGCACGATGTAGAGCGCGGCCCCAACGAGCCCCCAGGTGGACAGCCACCGGGGCACGAGCCGCGACTGGTAGAGCAGGACGTAGAACATGAGCGCGCCGAGAACGAACGGGATGGCGACCACCTGGTCCCAGATCACGGCCACGGCCGTGCGCACGAAGCCGGCGAGCGGTCGCCGCATCCGGCTGCGTGCTGAGCGCGATCAGCAGCAGCCACCCGAGCGCGCCGACGATGTAGATGACCGTCTCGAGCGCACCGCGGAAGACGACGTAGCCCATGGCCAGCGTCTCGTTGTACCGCTTGCCGACCGGCCAGAACACGACCGGGACCATCGCGAGCGCGAAGCCCGCCAGCAGGACGAGCAGGGCTCCGACGGCCAGCTGGTTCGGCTGCGCGGCGACCTGGGCCAGGTAGGCGGGACCTGCCAGGACCGCGCCCGTGACGACCGCGCTGAGGACCAGGGCAACCGTTCCGATGATGTACAGCACGCCGATCCAGACGGCGGCCTTCCGATCCGCGCTCATGCCGGGCTTCCCCGGAGCTGCGGCGATCGTTCGGTTCGTGTTCATGCTCTATCTCCCTGTTGTGGTTGACGTTGACGTGGACAAGCCGCCCACGCCGATGTCCGATTTGGCATCTGCCACATCTGCCTGGCCTGTCCCGAGCGTCGGGGGGTCGGGTTCGACAGGACTGACCGAGACCAAGGGCATTCCCAGATCACGCACTCTCTTGAGCAGCCCATGCAACGCGGCCTGGTCGACGACCGGCCCGGTGATGAGCGTGTCGCCGCCGTCGAGCGTGATCGTCAGGCCCTCGAACCAGTCCGCCCATCGAGAGTCGAGCTGGCCTGTGATCCGGATCTGATAGGCCATCGGTCGGCTCGAGTCGGCGTGCGGGTCGAGATTCGCTGGACATCGCTACCGTGCCCGTTGCGGCTGATCATCGCCAGCTCACGCCGCGGCCTCGCCGACGTCGCCCGGGGTGGGGTCATTGACCAGCTCCACGGCCCGGACGAGGCCGTCACGCATCCGGATGATCCGGTCGCAGGCCGCCCCGACCTCCGCGTCGTGGGTGACGAGCACGAACGTCTGACCGTGCTCGCGGTTGAGCTTCCGGATCAGGCCGAGAAGCTCCGCGGACCTGCGTGAGTCGAGGTTGCCGGTCGGCTCGTCGGCCAGGACGAGCGCCGGGTCGTTGACGAGCGCCCGGGCGATGGCGACGCGCTGCTGCTCGCCGCCGGACAGCTCGGACGGGCGGTGCGTCGCGCGCTCGGCCAGGCCGACCATGTCCAGGCGGGCGATCGCCCGCTCGCGTGCCTCACGCCGGCCGAGACCGGCATATTCGCCGGCAAGCATGACGTTCTCGACCGCGGTCAGCGTCGGGACGAGGTTGAACTGCTGGAACACGAAGCCCATCTCGCGGGCCCGGATCCGGGTCCGCTCGCCGTCCGACATGCGCGTCGCGTCGCGCCCGCCGAACGACAGCTCCGGCGCCGGGCCGTGGTTCTGGTCCGGGCTGTGGAGCAGCCCGAGCACGTGCATCAGGGTGCTCTTGCCGGAGCCGGACGGGCCCATGAGCGCGACCAGCTCGCCGGCCTCGATCGAGACCGCGACCCCGCGCAGGGCCTGGACCTCGTTCCTGCGGCTGAGCTTGTAGGTCTTGCGCAGGTTGCGCCCTTCGAGAAGTGCCATTGTCGGTTGCTCCTATTCGTAGCGGAGGGCCGCGACCGGGTCGAGGCGCGCCGCGTTCCAGGCGGGGATAGTCCCGGCGACGACGCCGAGGATGGTCGAGAAGAGGACGGCGAAGATCGCCGTCTGCGGAGTGAGCTGGAAGAGGATCGTCCCCGAGCTCCGGCCGAGCTCGTTGGCGAGGTAGACGACCACGGCGCCGAGGCCCAGTCCGAGCAGGCCACCGAGCAGGCCGATCAGGCCGGCCTCGCTGACGAGCTCACGGATGACGCGCGCCCGCGAGCCGCCGATCGCGCGCTTGATCCCGATCTCCCGGGTCCGCTCGGCGACCGTCATGGCCATCGTGTTGATCACCGACAGGCCGCCGACGATCAGGCTGATCAGGGCCACGCCGACGATGATCGCGTTGAAGATCGCAACCGATGAGCCCACGACCTCGTCGAACTCGGCGGCGGTCATCGTCGATGCGCTCGGGATGTCGGCCTCGATCCGCGCGGCCAGGGGTTCGATGTCGGTTCCTTCGTCGGGGTAGACCGTGATGTCGGTGGCGAGCTGGTCCGCCTCCAGGTTCTGGCGGACGACCGGCGGGAGGTCCCCGAAGAAGATCTCCTGGGCGGCCGCGAGCGGCACCAGGACGGTGGTATCCGGGGCGGTCAGGGTCGGCTCGAGGATCCCGACGACGTCGAACGTCATGCCCCGGATCTCGAGCGTGTCGCCGACGTCCTTGCCGCGCTTGCGGGCGAGGTCGGAGCCGAGGACGGCCACGTGTGTATCGGCGTCTTCAGCAGTGAGCGCGCGGCCCTGGGCGACCTGGACGTCGTACATCTTGTGACCTTGATCGGCACCGGGCGGGTCTCCGACGATCATGTCGGGCATGCTCATCCCGCCCTTCGACTCGGGATCGAGGAGGGTGCTGACGCCCGGAACGGCCGCGGCCACCCCTCCGATCGCGGCGATGTCGTCGACCAGGCCGATCTCCATCGGGCTGCCGGCGAACGCGCCACCGGACTTGTCGGTCACGACGATCTTGCCCGCGTAGTAGTCGCTGCCGATGGCGACGATCGCGCTGATCTTGTTGGCCATCGAGCCAAACACGACGAGGGCCCAGATGCCGATCGTGATGCCGGTGACGGTCAGGGCGGTCCGAAGCCGCCGTCGGGCGAGGTTGCGAAGCAGGCTCATGCGAAGTTCCCCTTGATCTGAAGCGGCTGCTCTGAGCGCTCGGTCTGGCGCAGCATGCTGAACCCCAGCCACACGAACCAGCCGATCTGGGCGAGTCCGAAGAGGATCGCCAAGTCCGTGAGCGGCGGGATCACCGAGGCGAGCCCGATCGCGCCGACGACCACGCCGAACCAGCCGAATGCCCGAGAGAACCCGCCCACCCGAAGGCCCGCGATGCTCACCAGCAGAACCCACAGGCCGCCGAGGATCTCGCCGTCGGAGCTGCTGAGCCCATCCGAGACCGGCTCGATCACCTGCCACATGGACACCGCCTGGGCCGGGTTCGCCGGGTAGAGGGCCACGACCGCGCCCATGCCGGCATTCCACACGAGGCCGCTCGCGATGAGCATCACCGCCCAGATCAGCCCGACCGCGGTCGCGGCCCGCATCAGGGCCGGAGCCGCCGGCTTCAGGCGCTCGTACAGGGCCAGCGCAAGGATGGAGAGGACTATTCCGAAGACCACGTAGGTGATGAGGTACATGACCTGCATGGCGCCGTGGTTGGCCGCGAGCGAGGCGACCTTGGCGGCCGGGTCCACCACGCTCTGGTAGTCGACCACGAGAAGGAAGAAGGGCATCGCCAGCAGGTAGGCGAGCGCCAGGAAGAGCGCCGCAAGACCGCCTGCCTTCTGCTGCCCAGTGATGCTCCGAACGATTGTCTTCACCGTTTCTCTCCGATCTCGCCGGCTTGCCGCCGGCCTTGTCTCGACACCGAGCGCATCTGCCGCGCCGTACCTGTCCTGGGCGATCGCCCTCATCGTGTCCTCCTGCCCGTCGCATCCGATCGTCACCACCCACCCAGCGGTGGAGTGCACGGGCAGCGTCTTCCCGCGATGGGATGAGCGTCATCGCTCCCAGGAGGTATTCGGGGGACTAATCGCAGGACTGATCGCGGGCGTCCTGGAGGGCGGACAGGGTCGAGCCTGCGTACTGGGGGCGCGACCTGGCATCGTCGCCGACGCCGTCCAACTCAGCCGTCGGGGCGGCGGTCCTCGGACAGGTAGCCCAGGGCTCGTCCCCTGGCGACGGCCTGCGTGCGGCCGCTGACACCGAGCTTGGCGTAGATGGTGCGGGCGTGCGCCTTCACCGTGTGCAGCGACAGGTAGAGTCGCGCCGCGATCTCCTGGTTGGTCAGCCCCTCGGCGATGAGGGCGAGCACTTCGAGCTCGCGGCTGCTGAGAGGTTCGGCGAGACGGCTACCAGCGACTCTCGTCGCGGGTGATGCGTCCCGTCCCGCGTCATCGACGGGAAACGCCGCCAGCAACCGCCGCACGTACTCCGGACGAACCCCTCGAGACGACGCCTCGCGGAGCAGGCGAGCCATCGGCGGACCTTCATCGAGGAAGATGCGGACGAAGCCGCCCGGCTCGGCCACTCCAAGTGCCGCGTCCAGCAGCTCCACGGCCCTGCTCCGCTCGCCGAGGGCATCGAAGGCGACAGCCTGCAGGATCATGGTCTTGAGCTGCTCATCCGCCCAGGCCCGTTCCTCCACCCGCCGGCGGTACGGCTCCAGCACCGCCACCGCCATGGAGGGATCTCCCTGGGCGAGGTGGACCCGAGCCCGGGTGAGCGGAAGGTCGTGCGTCTGCGCCAGGTGCGCGGCACCCGCCAGGTTGCCCTGCTGCAGCAACGTCAGCACCTGGACAGCAGCGACCTCAGGCATGCGATGGACGAAGCTGTTTTGGCGCACAGACTGCTCGGTCTCCGCCAACATGGCGGCCGCGCCGGCCACATCTCCCCGGGCCAGCTTCAGGCGAGCCAGGAACACTTCACAGATGACGACTCGATCAATCACGCCAACATACTGCCGCGCTAGTTGAAGGCTCTGCTGCCCGTACTGTTCAGCGGCATCCAATTCGTTCCATTCATACAAGATGCGAGCCAGGCCAATGAACTCTTGATCAGCATTCGAAGATGATTGATCGCCAAGGAGTTGCAAGGAACATCGGTAGGTTTCGGCCGCCTGATAGAGCTGGTTTTCAGACTCCTGTACATTGCCCAAGCCGGTTGTAGCTGACACCGTGAGGTGAATATTCCCGGACGCTTGTCTCATACCTTTGGCTTCGGTATAGGCCTGACGGGCCGCGGCGCGGTCCCCCTGGATCTGGTGGGCATACCCCAGCGCCCGGAAAGCTCTACTGCGGCCAGGCAGGTTGTCAGGATGCAGGTACTCCAAGGCGCGGTGCGCTTGGCTGATCATGGCTTCCGGCTGGTAGTTGGCGAGCGCCAGAATGGCTCTCACGGCGGCAACTTGCCCAAGCAGGTCGCGGGTGTCGTCATCGAGATCGGCATTCTGCAGAGCTTCTTCCGCCGCTTGCAGCTTCTCTTCGACACCGGTTGTCCGCCCCGCATTGAGCGCCACCGCGGCAGACCTCACCCACAGCGATGGCCTGGCATCCAATACGGTCCTTGGTAGCGCATCCAGCCAGTCGAATAGGGCTGTCACGGCGGCACGTGAGTGCTGGGGGATCCGCCCACCAATGATCATCCGATCGGCGCGCTCGACATCATTGGCGGCAGCCGCATGATGGAAGGCTTCAATGTCCAGGCCATTGTCTTCGTACCACTGGCTGGCACGGATGTGGTATTCGGCTACGCCTCCATCGTCACTCCCTGGAGATGCACTCTGGTGCAACCGCTGCCGCAGCAGATCCCCAAACAGGTGGTGATAGCGGTACCAGCGCCGCTCGTTGTCCAGGGGGACGATGAACAGGTTGGCTCGCTCGAGATACTCCAGGGTCTCCTGGCCGGAAGCTACGGATTCGGACATCACGGCATCACAGAGGGGGCCGCAGAGCCGATCGAGGATGGACGTCCGCAGCAGGAAGGTCCGGATGGATTCGGGCTGCCGCTGGAGGACTTCTTCGAGCAGATAGTCGAGCACGAAGTGGTGGCTACCGGCGAACGACGCGATGAAGCCGGCAGCGTCTGCACGGCCCTGGAGTGAGATCGCGGCCAGCTGCAGGCCCGCGATCCAACCTTCGGTACGAGTTTCCAGAGCGGCGATGTCGTCGGCCGTGAGGTTCAGGCCCATCACCTGGTTGAGAAAGTCGGCGGCCTCGGACGGGGCGAAGCGAAGGTCGGCGGCGCGCAGCTCGGTCAACTGGCCCCGGGCGCGCAATCGGGCCAGGGGTAGAGCAGGATCTTCACGTGTCGCAATGACCAGGTGCATCCGGGGCGGCAGGTGCTCGACCAGGAAGGCCAGGGCATCGTCGACCGGCCTGGCGTCGAGGACGTGGTAGTCGTCGAGGACAAGGACGACATCGCTCGGGATGGCGGCGATGTCGTTGAGCAGTGCCGTCAGCGTCGGTTCGGGTGGCGGGGGTTCCGGCGACTGGAGAACGGTCGATATCCCTTCTCCGATCCCGGGCGCCACCGTCTGCAGCGCCGCGATCAGGTAGGTCAGAAAGCGGCTGAGGTCGCTGTCGCCTTCGTCGAGCGACAGCCACGCCGTCGGTCGCCCGCAGCCCACGACCCATTCGCCGATCAGGGTGGTCTTGCCAAAGCCGGCAGGAGCGGAGACCAGGGTCAGCTTGTTGCCGGCAGCGAGGCCCTCGTCCAGCCGCTCCGCCAGTCGCGGACGGAGGACGACCCTTCGCCGCGAAGGTGGGATGTAGAGCTTGGTGGCCAGGATAGGCGCGGGCACCGATCCACTATAGGGACGGGGCGACGGGTTTCGAGACGGGCGAGGGAACCAGAACCGCAGGACGAGCGCACGAACCAGCGCGACGGCAGGTGCGCGGAGGGCTCTCGCCTTCCCGTTGCGGCCATCCTCCCCTTCGATCGGAGCGTGGAAGGGCGAGGTCCGTCGAGTTAGTGCCGGACGACCCGGAAATGGGTCCGTCGTAGACGACGCTTGATCAGGCTGTCCGGTCACGAGGGAGCGATGAGTGACGAGCGACCCGGTCACTGTGCACCCCGCGGGTCCTGGTCAGCTGGGCGTCCGGGGGCCGATCGGGCCCATTGCCCCTAGGCAGCGACGGCGGGCCCTGCAAGAGTCGGAGACCCATGAGAGCAATCGTGTGCACGGACTACGGACCGCCGGATGTCCTTCGACTCAGAGACGTGCGGAAGCCCGTTCCGAAGGACGACGAGGTGCTGGTTCGAATCCGCGCCACGACGGTCAGCGCGGCCGATTGCGAGCTGCGGCGGTTCGACTTCGCCCCCTGGATCTGGGTGCCCATGCGGCTGGGGTTTGGCATCCGCAGACCTAGACGACGCGTGCTCGGGCAGGAGCTCGCCGGTGACGTCGAGTCGGTGGGCAAGAAGGTCGGGTCGCTCAAGAAGGGCGACCGGGTCTTCGCGGCGACGGGCATCGGGCTGCGAGCCTACGCGGAGTACATCTGCCTGCGCGAGAACCCCCAGACCGGGGCGATCGCGACGATGCCCGCGAACCTGGACTACGCGGAGGCTGCCGCCGTCCCCTACGGAGGAGGCGAGGCCCTGTCGTTCCTGCGCAAGGCGGACGTCCGGAGCGGACAGAGGGTCCTGGTCAACGGCGCGGGAGGGAGCTTCGGCACGTTCGCGGTCCAGCTCGCCAAGCTCCTCGGGGCCCACGTGACCGCGGTGGACAGTGCGCCGAAGCTGGAGATGCTGCGCACGATCGGTGCGGATCGCGTCATCGACTACGCGCAGGAGGACTTCACCGACGGCCCTGAGACCTACGACGTCATCTTCGACGTGGTCCGCGGCACCCGTCCGCTCGCATGGTGAGGTCGCTGACCGAGAACGGATGCCTGCTGATGGCCAATCCGGGCTTCCTGCAGATCGTTCGCGCCAGGTGGGCGGCGAGGGGAAGCAGGAAAAGGGTGTCGTTCATTCCATCGCGCTCGACGGGCGAGGACCTCGCCTACTTGCGCGGCCTGATCGAAGCGGGACAGGTGCGCCCGGTCGTCGACCGGACCTTCCCGCTGGAGCAGATCGTCGAAGCTCACAGGTACGCCGAGACCGGCCACAAGCTGGGGAACATCGTCGTCGTCGTCGCGTAGGTGCGGCCGCGATCGCAGCCTCCGGGGAGGCATGAACGGGATCGGGAGAGCGCCATGAAGGCAGTTGTCCAAGTCGGCTACGGCTCGGCGGACGTGCTCGAGTTCAAGGAGATCGACAGGCCGGCTGCCGCCGATGACGAGGTGCTGGTGCGCGTCCACGCGGCATCGCTTGCCGCCGGTGACTACTTCGCCATGCGGGGCGCGCCCTTCCCCATCAGGATGTACGTCGGGTTCCCCAGGCCGAAGAAGGACTTCGTCGTCGGGGTCGATCTGGCGGGGCGCGTCGAGGCCGTCGGCAAGAACGTGACGCGCTTCAAGCCGGGCGACGAGGTGTTCGGCGGGTGCAGCCGCGCATGCGCCGAATACACGTGTGCCAAGGAGGACCAGCTCGTTCCCAAACCGCACAACCTGACGTTCGAGCAGGCCGCGGCCGTGCCCACGTCGGCCCTGGCCGCTCTGCAGGCGCTTCGCGATCACGGCAAGGTGCAGCCCGGGCAGAAGGTCCTGGTCAACGGCGCGTCGGGGGGCGTGGGAACCTTCGCCGTGCAGATCGCCAAGGCCCTCGGGGCAGAAGTGACCGGCGTGTGCAGCACGGCGAACGTGGACTCTGTCCGATCGATCGGAGCCGACCATGTCATCGACTACACCAAGGAGGACTTCACGCGGGGCGCGCCGCGCTACGACCTGATCCTCGACAACGTTGCGAGTCACTCGTTCGCGGAGTACAGGCGCGTGCTCGAGCCCAGGGGAACTCTCATGCCCAACAGCGGGCATGCCGGCATGGGCTACGTCATCAAGGCGTTCCTGCTGCCGCTGTTCGTGCGCCAGGTGGAGCGCCCGTTCGTCTCGACACCGAACCAGGGCGACTTGATCACTCTCAAGGAGCTGGTCGAGTCCGGACGGGTTACTCCTGTCATCGACCGAACGTATCCGCTCAGAGAGACCGCTGAGGCCTTCCGGTACCTGGACCAGGGTCACGCTCGAGGCAAGGTCATCATCGTCGTGGCGAACGGTGAGTGACCTAGAGGGGCTCCAGACTCGGCACGACCAACCAGCCAACAGCCCGCCCGGTGTAGATCAGCCGGACCGCTGTTGAGGACAAGGGTGCCGTGGGGCGCAAGGGCTCGTCGGCAGTCCGCGAGAGAGTGGTTCTCCACGTTGTCGAGGATGAGGTCGTAGCGTGCGGTGCCCGGGTGAAGTCCTCCCGGGTGCTAGTCGATGGCGTGACGAGTCTCCTGCGAGTCCCTGCGGCGTCAGGTTCGATCTGATCCCACCAGCAACGTCTCACCGGCAGACTCGGCAGCGAGTGCAGCGGGGCTGAACCCCTTTGCGATCAGCCACACCGCCATGACCATCTCCTGCACGGCGAGCGGGGCCATGAGGACGCCGAGCGAGAGCTCGAACATGCTCCCGAGCGGCGCCACGATGTAGAGCGTGGCCCCGACGAGCCCCCAGGCCGACAGCCACCGGGGCACGAGGCGCGACTGGTACAGCAGGACGTAGAACATCAGCGCGCCGAGAACGAACGGGATGGCGAGCAACTGATCCCAGATCACGGTCTCGGTTGTGCGCACGAAGCTGGCGAGCGGTGCCGTGTCCGGGTGCGTGCTGAGCGCGATCAGCAGGAGCCACCCGAGCGCGCCGACAATGTAGAGGATCGTCTCGAGCGCACCGCGGAAGACGACGTAGCCCAAGGCCAGCGTCTCGTTGTACCGCTTGCCGACCGGCCAGAACACGACCGGGACCAGCGCGAGCGCGAAGCCCGCCACGAGGAGGAGCAGGGCCCCAACGGCCACCTGGTTCGGCTGCGCGGCGACCTGGGCCAGATAGTCGGGGCCCGACAGGATCGCGTTCGTAACGACCACGCTGAGGACCATGCCGGCGGTTCCGATGATGTACAGCACGCCGATCCAGACGGCGGCCTTCCGATCCGCGCTCATGCCGGGCTTCCCCGCAGCGACGGCGATCGTTCGGTTCGCATCCATTCCCTTCTCTCCGATCGTTGGGACAGGGCCGACAGGCCTCGTCAATGTGGGTGACATCGGACCCCGCCTCGTTTCGGGCGCGGGGAACGTGGGTCTCACACGGTGATGGCGAACCTAGCTCTGGCCGTTGCAAGCGGCAGCAGGGACCGTCTCCTTGGGCACGACCTCCCTCCGGTCGCGTTCGCATCGAGAACGCGCCTCGCCAGAGAGATGCTGCGAGTGAGGATGGAGCCAGCGCCAGTGCCGGTCGGCCTCTGGCAGGGCGGTCGCGAGACCGTGGCTGCGGGCCGCGGGCGTGAGATCGCACCCCGCTGAACCGTGGTCCGGCGACGGCGATCCGCTCACATCGTCTGCGGAGGTGCGCCTTGCCTCGAACGCTCCACCTGCTCGGCCTCGGCGAGAAGCTCGCGACGAGCGCGGCGCACCTGCCCGACGGCGACTTCGGGCCCTGGGCCGAGATCGAGACGTGGGCCGACGAGCGCGGCGGCCCTCGATACCGTCAGCGCCATCCAGGCCTGAGATGGAGCGGACGTACACCGGCGGCGGTGGACCGACTGCGTGGCGCCACCGCGAGCTCTGGCGGGCGAAGGTCAAGGCTCCAGGCTCGGCACCAGGAGCCATCCCTCGGCCCGCCCTCGGTAGATCAGCTGCTCGGTCGTGAGGCCCGACCGCGCGCGCAGATCGGCGAGGTGGCGCTTCACGGTGCTCGGCCGGATGCCCACGAGCTCGGCGGCGTCAGCAACGGATCCGCCGGCGGCAACGAAGGCAGCGAGCACGTCCATCTGGCGCTGCGTCGCATGCGGCGATAGGGCGTCGCGCAGGTACCCGTCCTCCACGCGAAGGGCCTCGCGACCGCAGCGAGCCACTCATCGCGGCCCTCGATCGGAAGGCTGTCGGCGGTAATTCGCGCGTCGAACACCCTCCGGGCGCGCCAGTCTGATGTCGTTCGGGCAATGGTGGCCGTCGATCACGGTGAGGCGATCGAGGGAGCGGGCGACAGGGAGCAACCCGGTTCGATCCACTCGACCCGTGGGCGCCGATCCTGGTGGCGGACGTGCTCGGGGGGCGCAGAGCAGACCCGCGACTGACCGATCGCTGGGGACTTGACGGTTCAGCGCGAGAAGGTCAGGTGCGTTGTCCCGCTCGAGGCGACTTCCGACGTCACGCTGTAGCCGTCCTCGAACCCGCGGAGGTCGTCCCAGAGCCGGATGCCGCGGCCGAGCAGGATCGGGGCGATGGCGACGTGCAGCCGGTCGACGAGTCCGGCCTTGAGGAACTCGCGCGCCACGGTCGCGCCGCCGCCGATCCGGACGTCCTTGCCGCCGGCGGCCTCCAGCGCGAGGTCGAGCGTCTCGCGGGGCGTCGCGGCGAGGAAGTGGAAGGTCGTGCCGCCCGCCATCTCGAGCGCCGGGCGCGGGTGGTGGGTGAGCACGAACACCGGGACCCGGAACGGAGGCTCGTCGCCCCACCAGCCGCGCCAGTCCGGATCGTCCGCGGCGGCGTGGAGCCCGAACATGCCGGCCCCCATGATCTCCGCGCCAACCTCGGCGAAGTACGCCTGCGCGTACTGATCGTCGACGCCGGTCGTTCCCTCGCCGGACGTGTCGTGCAGGACCCGGGCCCGGAACGTGCGGGTCGCGATGTAGGCCTCGACCAGGCGCGACCAGTCGGGCCCGAACGGGTTCTCGCGCGTCTGGTCGGTCGTTGTCGCGAAGCCGTCCAGGGAGATGTTCAGGTCAACACGTACGGCCATCGACGTCCTCCGAAGTGACTGCTTGCGCACTCACTTCAGTATGCCAATCGTCCATGCCAATCGAGATTGTCCTGGAGTCGGGTGAGGATCTCGCTGCGTGATGCCGACCGCGCCGGGGTCGACACCGCTCAATGGGCTCGATGACGGCCGGGCCTACCCGGGGATGCAGCAGGCAGGGGGCCCGGGAGCCGGTGTGGATCACACCAGCGCGCCGTCACGCGGATGCGCGGCAACGATCGCCGCGCTCGATAGCCGGCGCTCAGGAGCGGCGAACGGTGTACCGCAGGTGCGTGACCCGAGCTCCCTGGACGACCGGGTCCGGCCCGTCGAGCAGGAGCGGGACCTTCGTGAGCGGGCCGAAGAACGGGACGCCGCCGCCGAGGAGCACGGGCGCGAGATCGATCCAGACTTCGTCCAATAGGCCGAGCTCCAGGCATTGGGTGGCGAGGGCGCCGGCGGTCACGTTGATGTTCAGTCCTCGCGCGAGCTCTCGGGCGTGGTCGATCGCGCGGGGGAGCCCGTCCGTTACGAACGAGAACGGCGCGTCGGGGTGGGCGGCGACCCACTCCTCGGGCACCGAGTGGGTGACCACGACCACCGGCTTGTCGAACGGATGGGTCCCGCCCCAGCCGTCCGTGATGTTGAACAGCCGGCGCCCGACGACGAAGACGCCGACACTGTCGACCACTTCGCCCAGGAACCGGTAGTCGGTCTCGGTCAGGTGGAAAGAGACGTCCGGGTTGGCGCTCGGGAATTCCCGGTCGCCGACGTCGAACCACTCGAACAGGTGCTCGAAGCCGGTCTCGTTCGGGCCGGCGATGTAGCCGTCGAGCGAGACGGTCGCGCCGGTCACCACCTTGCCCATCGCCGACCTTCCTCCGGACTCAGGCCTCTGCCAGCCGGTCTGACCGTAACACCCCGACACCCCCGACCATGCGCCCCTGCTCCAGTCGCTCGTTGGAGCGCGCCAGATGCGGCCTCGATGACCGAGATGCGTCGCCACATCTCGGGGACTGTTCACACTGGGCTGCCCGCGATGACCACCGAATACGGCCGATGACTCGCCCGGCGGAGGCGCAGCGTCATGGCTCCGAGGGCGAGTGGTGAAGCCGGGCGCGCCCGCCGAACCCTGGGGCCGCGACGACCGCGTACGATCTCGGGATGTACCTCAACGCACGTGGATTCCTCGACGAGGAGTGCGACGCGTGGCGTCCATTCGAGGCCCTCGCCGACCTGACCGACGAGCAACTTGCCGTCCCGGTCGAGGCCGCGCACGGCTGGACCGGCCGACAGCTGATGGGACACCTGCTGTCGGGGCATGAGGTCGCATTCGCGGTCGCGACCGAGCTTGCGGTTAGCGAGACGAGCCCGGCCAAGGAACGCGCCAACGCCGACTGGGATGCCCGTGGCGGCGAGGTCGTCAACGCCGAGATCGACGCGACCTGGGCGGCGCTGTCGATGGACGAGCTGCGCGACCGCTTCGCCACCCTTCCGGGTGAGCTCCGCGGAGCTCTCATGGTCGTACCCGAGAGCCGCTGGCTCAAGCACGGCGATCACCAGCGCTTCTTCCGCTCCGAGACGACGGCCCACTATGAGGATCACCTCGCCGATCTGGCTGCGATCCTGGCCGAGTCCGCCCGATGAGCCTGATGGCAACGCCACCAGTAGACGCCGAGCTTGCGGGCGCCCGCATCGTCGACTTCCCGCTGCACGGCGAGTGGAGGGCCGTACAGACCCCCAGGAGCAGGATCCCGAGCCACGGCACGGACATGCTGGGCCAGCGCTACGCGTTCGACCTCATGCGGTTCGATCCGCAGAAGGGCGCCCGGTACCATCCCGCCGGCGGCCTGAGAGCGCTGCTTGTCGGGGTGCCCACGCACGAGTGTCATGGCTGGGGCGAGCCGATCCATGCCCCGCTCGAAGGCGAGGTGGTCGCGGCCCGCGACGGGCTCGCGGAGCGCAGCCGGATCCACCCCGTCCGGGAGCTCGGGCTCGTCCTTGCGAACGGCCTCACCTTCCGCCCGACCCCACACTACCTGCATCGGGTCATGGGCAACTACGTCATCCTCGGGTGCGGGGACGTCTACGCCGGGTTCGCCCACCTGACGACCGGCTCCGTGGCGGTCGAGGCTGGCCAGCAGGTGCGGGTCGGCCAGGTGCTCGGACGGGTCGGGCACACGGGCAACTCGACAGCTCCCCACCTCCACTTCCAGCTCATGGACGGCCCCGACCCGCTGACCGCCCGCGGGGTCCCGTGCGCCTTTCGTGAGTACGAGGTCTGGCGCGACGGTGGCCGGCAGCGGGTCGAGGCCTCCATTCCGAAGAGCACGGACCGGATCCGTTCGGTGTCGCGCTGACGTCAGCTGGACCTCGCTCATCGGGCCTCCGAGGAGTTGACGGCGCGGACGTACCCGAAGTCGAGACACCAGGGTGTGGACGATCGGCAGCGCGGACGTGCCCTCCGGCGCGTTCGCGAACGCCATCAACTGCGCAGCACCTTCTCCAGCGCCCGGCCCTTCGCGAGCTCGTCCACGAGCTTGTCGAGGTAGCGGATCTGCTGCAAGAGCGGGTCCTCGATCGTCTCGACGCGGACCCCGCAGATCAAGCCCGTGATCAGCGGGACGCCGGGGTTCATGTCGGCCCCGGCGAAGAAGTCCGCGAACGTCGTGCCTGCGGCAAGGTGCCGCCCGAGCTCGGCCTCGTCGTAGCCCGTCAACCAGAAGATCACGGCATCCAGCTCGTCTCGGGTGCGGCCCTTCCTCTCGACCTTGGCGAGGTAGAGCGGGTAGACCGAGGCCACCGTCATCGTGAAGAACCGGTGTCCGGTATTCGGGCGCATCAGCGCGTCACCGCGAACCACCGTCCCTCGGGGTCCGAGAACGCGAAGCTCCGCATCCCGTGGTGCTCGCCCACCTCAGTCGCCTGCACTCCGCGGCCGACAAGAGTCGCGCGCGCAGCCTCGAGGTCGTCGACGTGGAAGCAGATCGACGGCGTCACGAGATCGAGGCCGTCTGGGTTGTCCTTCATCATCTCAAGCGGCACGAGCTCGAATGCGAACGGCTGGTCGGCGAACCCGACCTGCGCGATCGTGAAGGCGCCCACCTCGTCGCGTCGCTTCTCCACCATGCCGACCTGCTCGACCCAGAACCTGAGGCAGGCCTCCGTGTCGTTCACGTAGAGCACGACGTATCCAACCTTCATCGAGCGCCTCCCGACAACCTGTGCGAACGACGGCGCTGGCGCGCCCGGCTGCGTAGCGGTCTGCGAGAGCCTAACAGCGCGTCGTGTTCGGGCTGCTCCTTGGGGTTCGGGCAGCCGCGGAGGGAGGATCCACACAAGCTGTGCGGTCGTCGTCGCGCCCACCTTGGACCGCGCATTCGCCGGGCGGTGCTTGACGGTCGAGTGCGACGTGCCCTGCAGATGTGCGGCTTCCTTCTCCGATCCGGGGACGAGGACCGCGTCGACGACGCCGACCTCCCGGTCCGTCGCGCGGCACAGCGGGAGGTCATCGGTGGCGGGCCCCGGAATGGCCTGTGGCGCGCGGGGCCTCGGGCACTCGGAGCCTGGGCTCTCATGCCAGTCGCCTGACCGCTGCGAGCCACTCATCTCGGCCCTCAACGGGCATGTCGTAGGCTGTGAGCGCGGACCCGACTCCGGTCCGCCCTGCGTCCTGCATCGCTTCGTTGAGGGCGCGCAGCCACTCGACGGTGCCTCCTCGCCGGAGCTCGTGATCCGATTGCGCTAGGTGGCGGTCTGCGTCGGCACGGTGGTGCCGGTGGCCACGGGGCGGCTCATCGCGCCACTCCGGCGCCCTGTGGCGACCGTGGGCGAACCTGGGCCGCGGCGCGCCCCGGATATTTCTGGCGAAACTCGGCCGCGTGCACACGATTGGGAGGCGCGGACGTCCAGGAGCGCAGAACCCGCGTGTGGGTACCCCCGGTCGGCCCTTCGTGCGTTCACGAGGCGCGCTCCGTTGGCCGAGTTCCTCTGATCGGCACAGCACGCGGGTGTTGGCGGGATCGAACGGCGCGCCACCATCAATGAGCGCCACGACGTGGTCGAGCGTCAGGTCATGCGTTGGATGCACCGGATGCTCGGGACCAACGCCCGGGCACACGTAGCCGTGCTGGCCGACGTGGCGGGCGATCATCTGCCGCGACAGGCGAGCCCATCGTGCATCCGCATGGACGTGATGGTTGGCACCGATGCCCGACAGGCGCGGGTGCTGGCCGCAGCGTCCAGTCGCTCGGCTGGTGACGACACCGCAGACCGTGCAGAGCTTCACGCGCAGATCGTCGACGGGGCGGCTGCAGCGGTCTATTCACTCGCGGTGCTACGCCTGCGGGGCAAACCCTCGGACCGCACCGGGCGTCTGGGGCCGTTTGCCTCTGGTCAAGCGCTTGGTGCGCGCCCACGATGACCTGTTGGCGGGAGGCTCTGACACGCGGCCCACCACATCGTGCCGCCGGGACCGCGCCGAGCCACTGGCGAGACCGACCCGCGATGGCGTCCTCGGGAGGAGATGCGGGATGCTCGGATATCGCGTTGCCGGCCGCGTCGGGGCCATTCTGATCGCCCTCACACTCCTGGGCGCGTGCGGTGCCAGCGCGACCCCGCCGCCCACGACCAACCCCGACGAGGCCCTCATGACCGACGTGAACGGCGTGTGGGGAGGTCCATACGACGCGGCCAAGGTCACGGCGCTCTATGCGCCCGACGCGACGTTCTACGACACGCTCGCCGGCAAGACATACAAGGGTCTCGAGGCGATCCAGACGAAGGTTGAGGCGAACGCGTCTGCAGGCTTCAAGTGCGCCCAGACCTCGGCCTCGATACGGCAGGACAACTTCGTCGCCGTCTTCCATCGGTTCAGCGCGGGCTCAGCCACGTATCCGGTCCTCGCGGTCTTTGAGCTGAAGGACGGCAAGGTCATCAACCAGTGGGCATACCCGGCACCCTGAACGAGGTTCGGCAGATAGGCGCCGTTCGTCCGGATGGGACGCGCACCGGGCGTCCGGGGCCGTTCGGCCCTCGCCAGGCCCGCGACCACCGCGTACGGTGTCCGGTTGGCGGGAGTCTCTGACACGCGGCCCACCACATCGTGCCGCCGGGACGGCGCCGAGCCACTGGCGAGACCGACCCGCGAACTGGGGCAGGAGGGTTTTGCGATGCGCCGGTGGGTGCTCGTCGCGGCCGGGGCGGCGGCCCTGGCAGGCATCGGCGTCGCCGTGGGCCGGTCGAAGGCAGGGACCGACGCGGGTCTGCGAAGGTCGTTGGCGTACGCAATGGTGGGGGTACCGCATGGTCCGCTCGGGCGGATCGGTGTCCGGATGATGGCGGCTAGGGCGAGGAAGGGGGGGTTCTACCGGGCGATGGCCGCCGAGCTGGATCTTCAACCCGACGATGTCCTCCTGGACGTCGGCTGCGGGTCCGCTGGGCTGCTGGTCGAGCAGGCCGCGCACGTCCGCCATGTCGCCGGCCTGGACGCCTCGGAGATGCAGGTCGAGATGGCCCGGCGGCTTCTCGCAGAGCGCATCGCTGCGGGGACGGCCGAGATCGTCCTGGGCGACGCGGCGAAGCTGCCGTGGGAGGACGGCCGCTTCAGCGCGGTCGCCTCGCTCGACAGCATGAAGTTCTTCCCCGACCCGCAGGCGGCGCTCCGGGAGATGGTCCGGGTCCTCCGTCCGGGGGGGCGCACCGTGGTCACCGTGAGCGACGCGGCGACGTCCCCCATGGGGAGAACCCCTCGGTCGGGCACGCTCGACGCCCTAGGACAGTGGTACTGGAGCGATGCCGACGCGAGGCGGATGGCGGAGGGAGCCGGCCTCGTCGACGTCACCGTTTCCCAGCTCCCGGTGTTCTCCAAGCCCCTCGTCGTCCGCGGCGTGAAGCAGGCATAGTCGCCCCGAACCCGCCTCGCCCCCGGCTCCGCACCGGGCGTCCGCTCGCGTGATGGGACGTGCACCGGGCGCCCCGGGGGCCGTTCGCCTCTCGCCAGACGCGCGACCCGCGTCTACCGTGACCCCCAGCGGGAGGCTTCGACGCGCGGCCCGAACCACGGCCGCCGGGACCGCGCCGAGCCACTGGCGAGACCGACCCGCCCCGGCCCTTCTGGGGAGGCGCAGTCATGGGTCACATCAGCAGGACGATCCACGTCGAGGCGACGCCGGAGCAGGCGTTCGATCTTATGGCGAACCCCGCGAGGTTACGGGAGTGGCAGGTGCCTGCGGCCGAGGTGAAGGACATCACGGGCACGCCCGGCACCGTCGGCCTCGGCTGGACCACCGTCTCGACGTTCGCCGGGCGCACGATGGAAGGCCACATGAGCGTCACCGCGGTCGAGCGGCCGCGGTCGTTCGAGGCGAAGGGCACCGGCACCTTTGCCGCGACGTTGCGCGGGCGCTTCGAGCCGGCGGCGGGCGGCACCGACGTCACCCTCGAGAACGAGTACGCGATGCCGCTCGGCTTCATCGGTGACGCCGCGAACAAGCTCTTCTTCGAGAAGTCGTTCGCGGAGTCCTGGGACAAGTCGCTGGCGAAGTTCAAGGCGCTCGTGGAGGCCGAAGCCCCGGCCCACGTCTAGGGGCGGGAGCTCGCCACCTGCCAGACACAAGTGGCCGCGGCGGCCGCGCCAGTGGCGGTCACGGCCGACGTCAAGGTCTGGCTCGGACTCCAGACTCGGGACCACAAGCCACCCCTCAGCCCGTCCGCGGTAGATCAGCTGCTCGGTCGTCAGGCCCGATCGCGCCCGCAGGTCCGCCAGGTGCCGCTTCGCCGTGCTCGGCCGGATGCCGACACGCGCGGCCGCCTCCGCAACAGAGCCCCCGGCGGCGACGAAGGCCGCAAGGACCTCGACCTGGCGGTCGGTCGGCGTGCGCGGGAGCGAGCCGCGAAGATGGCCGTCTCTCACTTCGGGCCGGATCACACAGGATCGCCCTGCTGGACGCGAGTGGGCGGGTGCCCGTTGTCGCAGGTGCGGATCACGCGGCGCCCCGAGTCGTCGCGCTCTTGACGGTGTCGTGCACGCCCATCGCGATCTGGGCGATCCCGAACCAGGCGAGGAACGCGGCGAACAGCGCCTCGGGCGTGGACACCCCGACCGAGAGCACAGCGACAGTGACCAGCAGCGCCGACAGGGCGAAGGCGATCGTGGGCTCGCGGTCCGCGTTGATCCACGACCCCACCACCACGAGCTGCTTGAGGATCGCGATCATTCCCGTGATCAGTGCGGCCGAGGCGGTGGCGCCGGCGGCGGTGAGCACGACCGCGAGGGTGAGGTCGTCCATGCCATCCTCCTACCTGACCAGACGCGTGTAGCCGCGGGCGATCCAGCCCGTCCGCGTGCCGGCCTCGACCCCGAGCCAGTCCGTCCGGACCGCGCCGTTGACCGCGTACTTGCCGCCGTGCTTCTCGAGGCGGGTCGTCGTCACATCGCGCCCGTAGGGCAGAGACGCGACCCTCGCCGCCGCCGTGGTGGGCGTCTGGCGGACGTTCAGGCTGGGACGCGCCAGGACGTCGACGGTGTGGGCGTACGGGATCGGGTGCTCGATGGCGTCGACGGCCTTCCACGCCCCGTTGAGGTGCGGCACGAGGTACGCCGGCATCCAGCAGTCGCCCGAGACGCCCCAGCCGGAGCCCCAGCTGTTGCGGAGTCGGAGCCCCTTCGCGTCCCAGCCGTAGGCGACGATGGCGTGCCCGCCGACTGCCACGTCTGCCGCTGGCAGGACGCCTTTCACCGGGTGGAACCACGAGCGGTACCACGTGGTGGACACGACGATCGGGCCGAGGTCGAGGATGGCCGCCTTGATCGTGGCGAGGTCGCGCGGGACGGCGTAGTACGCGGCGATCCGGTGGTTGCCGGCGTCCCCCGACCCCGCGACCGGGTAGCCGAAGACTCGCATCCGCTCCATGGCATCGCGGACGTACGCGCCCGCGTGGGTGCCGCCGATCTGGCCGAAGAACGTCGGCTCGTCGAAGTCGAAGAAGCGCTCCTGGTTCCTCCGGTCCTGCCACGCCTTCATGGCGGAGGACGAGAAGGCGACGCACATCGGAGAGGAGCCCTGGTCCAGGACGGGAGGCATTGCAGGAGATGCGTAGGACGCCGGGAGCACGACCGATGCGACCAGGCCCTCCGACGCGTACAGGGCGGACAGCGGGTAGTCGCGCTCGTCGGGCGCGTCGGGCAGGGCGCCGAGGCCGTACACGGAAAGGTCGTCGGTCACGGGATGCCTCCGCTCATGGCGTGGCCGACGGCGACGAGGACCTGGAGTGCGACGGCCACCAACGAGACCAGCGACGCGCCAAGCGCCCAGCGGGCGAGCACCATGGCGCCGTCGGCGCGGTGCTGCCACGCCTGCATCTGGTCGAGATCGCGGTCGTGGGCGTCTAGGCGAGCGTAGATCGAGTCGGCGGAGCGCTGCATGTTGGCGCGGCGCTCCACGCCGAGCGCCTGGTCCCTGGCGATCGCGTCGACGGTGGCCTTGAGGCCGCGGATGTCCTCGCGCAGCTCGAGCAGGAGCTCGCGCTGCGTGATCGCGATCACGCCGGGCTCGTCGCCGCTCACCGGGCGGGGGAGACGGCGCGGGCGTACCCGGGGTCGCAACAGGCCTGGGGGCCCGGGAGCCGGTGTGGATCGGACCAGCGCGCCGTCATGCACCCAAGCGTGCGGGCGGCCGCCCGCGATGACTACTTGGCCGTTTGGGCCATGCCCTCGGGCTCGGAAGGGCGCGGACTTCGGCTCAGGCCTGCAGACACGGAGCGGCCCCGGCCAGCCCAAGGGGCGAGCGGCCGGGGCCGGTGCCGTGCCGCCTCACCCGGTCGCGGGCCGCACCCCGTCACCCCGCGGTCGGGGCGGGGCCCGGAAGCCGTCAGGGCGCGGGCCGCGCTGCGCTCGCTGCGAGCAGGACGGTCCACTCGCCGGTCCGAGTGTCGAACGCCAGCAGGTCGTCGGGCACCACCTCTGCGACGGCGCCGTAGACGACGAGCCGCTCGTTCACCGGGTCGTAGACCATGCTGGGCTGCACGCGGCACTCCGGGCGGGTGCCACACGCGACCTGCCAGTCCTCCGAGGTCGACCACCCGTACCGGGTCTCCCACCGGTCCGCGGTCGCGTCGTAGGCGGCCGAATGGCCTTGACCCAGCATCACCGTCCGCTCCGCCGCCTCGTCGTAGGCGATGGAGGGGCCCACTCCCCAGATCCCGAAGGAGAAGCCCGGCGTGACGGCGCCCGTCTCCGACCAGATGCCGGTGCGGAGGTCGAAGAGCCACGTCCTGGCCTCGGCATCCCCGGCGGGCCCCCAGGACTTGGCGTAGGCGACCAGCCGGTCGACGGAGGCGTCGTAGGCGAAGCGCTCGTTGTGGTCCCCGACGACCGGGGGCTCCGCCTGGGGGATCGGGGTCCACGTGTCGGTCTCGACCTCGTAGCCCCACGGTTCCAAGCCGAGGGTGTCGTCGTAGGGGTCGGGCCCCAGGGCGACAACGCGGCCCGAGACCGGGTCGTAGAACCGGATGTCAGACACGTCGTCGATCGAGGGCTCGTCCCCCTTCTTCGTCCACGTGTTGGCCTTGAGGTCGTAGACCCACGTCCAGATCCCGTCGGACGCGATCGTCACGTCGGAGTCGACGTCGTACACGAGCCACCCGGTGCCTGTCGGAGGCTCCCGGTTGGGATGCATCCGGGTCCAGGTGTTCGTGCACACGTCGAACGTCCACGTTTCGGCCTCGCCGATTCCACCATCCGCGAGGCCCACCAGCCTGCCCGCCTCGCGGTCGAATGTCATATCCGGCAGCACTGTCGGCCGAGGCTGGTCGACCGGCCCCGGCTCGTCGGGCGTCGACCCGGGCGGGCACTCGAACACCTGGCCGACCGGCGGCACGACGGCCGGGAGCCTCCGCTGCATCTGCGAGCCGACGAGGAGCGCCCCGCCGAGCAGCGCGGCGAGCAGGCCCGCCAGCAGCGCCAGCCAGGCGAGGCGCGGCACGGCAGCGAAGCGCCACGGGCCGATCGACGTCCGCCCCTGAGGGTAGTCCGTGGCGAAGTGCCGGGCGAGCTCGGTCGGCCGGACCTCTGTCGGTGCCTCCTCCAGGTACAAGCGGAAGGCGGCGGCGAGGTCGAGCTCAGACGGATCGCGCTCAGCCATCGCGGAGCTCCTTCCTCAGGCGGTCGATGGCCCGCGACAGGCGCTTGCGGGCGGTCGACGGCGAGGTGCCGACCACCGTCGCGAGCTCGTCCGAGCTGAGGTCGACGGCATAGTGCATGGCCAGGAGGGTGCGGTCGTCGGGCGACAGATGGGCCAGCGCCCGGCGGAGGTCGATGCGCTCGACGCCGGTCGAGGGGTCGCTAAGGGCGTCACCGGGAGCCTCGACGTCGATCTCGATCACTGGCCCGTGGCGCCGACGGAGGAGCTGGCGGGCCTCGTTCGCGGTCACCGCGAGGAGCCACGGGCGGACCCGGCCGGGGTCGCGGAGCGAGCGGAGCTTGCGCCAGGCGACGAGCCAAGCGGACTGGACCGCGTCCTCGGCCAGCTCGCGGTCGCCGCAGACGGCGAAGGCGACCCGCGCCATGTCGGCGTGGTAGGTCGCGACGAGCTGGGCGAAGGCCGCCTCGTCGCCCGCCCCCGCGAGCGCGACCGTGGAGGCGATTGTCGGACCGCCCATCGCCTGACCGTTCATACCCTATAGATGCGTCCAGGGGCAGATCTGGGACAGGTCTTCCCCCGATCTGCCACATCGGTGTGGTCGGTCTCGCCAGTGGCTCGGCGCGGTCCCGGCGTCACGAGGTATGGGCCGCGTGTCATGGCCTCCCGCGTACGGAGGCAACTCTGGAGGGTTCCGAACCGGATGCTAAGAGCCGTGGGTCGCGAAGTGCGCCGGCGAGCGTCGGCCCGACTCCAGTAGCCCCAAGGCCTCGTCGAGCAGACCGCTACTCGTCCGCGTGGGCCAGTCCCTCAGGCTCGGGCAGCCGCGGAGCCAAGATCCACACCAGCTGCGCGGTCGTCGTCGCTCCGACCTTCGACCGCGCGTTCGCCAGGTGGTGCTTCACGGTCGAGTGCGACAGGCCGAGGCGGTGGGCGGCGGCCTTCTCCGAGCCGGCGTCGAGGACCGCGGCCACGACCGCAATCTCGCGGTCGGTGGCGCGCTCTTCGGGGCGCGACGACCGTCGCATCATGCGCTCCGGACCAGCTCGAAGGGCGTCGGCGGCCGCGGCGTGGCGTTGACCATCAGGAAGCTGAGCGATCGCTGAGTTACGGAGGCGCTATCCCTCTCGCCCCGACCACTTCATCGCCATTCGTCCGAGTGGCCTCCCTGCTCGCCAACGCGGCCAGTAGGGCCACACTGGGCACACGCTTGCGCGAGACCATCCGGCCTCGCCGTATGCTGGCCGAATGGCGAGCCAGGTGTCCCGGCCGCGCGCTGCTTCCCTCCCCGTCGGTACGCTGACATTCCTGTTCACGGACATCGAGGGGTCGACCCGCCTCGTGGCCGCCCTGGGCCCTGCGTTCGGCCCGCTCATCGAACGCCACCACGCTGTCTTGCGCGCTGCGATCGAGGCGGCGGGTGGGATCGAGGTCTCGACCGAGGGAGACGCATTCTTCGTCGTCTTCCAGAGCGCCGTGGCGGCAGTGAAGGCGGCGGCCGCCGCACAGCGCTCCCTCGCGGCCGAGCCCTGGGCCCCCGGGGTCGGGGCAATCCGCGTGCGAATGGGACTCCACACGGGCGAGGGCATCCTGGGCGGGGACGACTACGTGGGCCTCGACGTCCATCGGGCGGCGCGGATCGCGGCTGCCGCCCACGGCGGCCAGATCCTCGCCTCCGCGGCGACGGCGACCATCGTGCGGGGCTCACTGCCGGGAGATCTGCGATTGCGCGAGCTCGGCGAGTTCCGGCTCAAGGATCTCGACACGCCCGAGCGCCTGGCACAGCTCTCCGGGCCAGGCCTGGCCGACGACTTCCCGCCGCCGCGCACGCTGGAGACCCCGTCCAACCTGCCAGCCGAGGTGACGAGCTTCGTCGGCCGCGAACGCGAGGTCGGCGAGGTCTGTGAACTGGTGCGGCGATCGCGGCTCGTGACGCTGACAGGCCCCGGCGGGTCCGGCAAGACACGGCTCAGCCTTCGCGTGGCCGAGCAGCTCCGGCCGGAGTATGCGGGCGGCGCCTTCTTCGTGGAGCTCGCGCCGATCAGCGACGCTGGCTTGATCCCGACGACCATCGCCCAGGCCATGGGCCTTCGCGAAGACCCGCAGCGGCCGGTCGTCGAGCTCCTCGAGACACACTTGCGCGATCTGCACCTGCTGCTGGTCGCCGACAACTTCGAGCAGGTCGTCGGTGGCGCACTCCTGGTGGGTCGGCTCCTCGGGACCGCGCCTCACCTGACCGTCCTGGCGTCGAGCCGCGAGGTCCTTCATCTGCGAGGCGAGCAGGAGTATCCGGTCCCGCCGCTAGGCGTCCCGGACTCGAGCGCCCTGCCGCCATTCGAGTCGCTCACCCGGTTCGATGCCGTGGCGCTCTTCATCCAGCGGGCGCGTGCCGTGCGCCCCGACTTCGAGCTCGACGCGCAGAACGCATCGGCGGTCGCCGCCATCTGCATCCGCCTCGATGGCCTCCCACTCGCCATCGAGCTGGCTGCCGCCCGCAGCAAGCTCTTCGATCCGATGGCGATCCTCTCCCGGCTCGACCGGAGCCTGGCGCTCCTGACGAGCAGCGCTCGCGATGTCCCCGAGCGACAGCGCACCCTGCGCGGGGCCATCGCCTGGAGCCACGACCTGCTGGACACGCCGGAGCGCACGCTCTTCAGAAGGCTCGCCGTCTTCGTCGGCGGCTGCACCGGCGACGGCGCGCGGGCCGTGTGCGACCCGAACGACGAGCTGGGTTTCGACATCCTCGACATCCTGGGCACGCTCGTCGACAAGAGCCTCCTGAAGCCAGTCCGATCGCCGGGTGGCGAGCCGCGCTTCCTGATGTTGGAGACCATTCGCGAATACGGACTGGAGCGGCTCACCGAGAGCGGTGAGGCCGAGCTGATCCAACGCCGCCACGAGGATCACTTCGTGGCTCTTGCGCGGGCGGCCGAGCCCGAGCTGCTCGGCGCCCACCCGACGGAGTGGCTCGACCGCCTCGATGCCGAGCAGGACGATCTACGGGCGGCGATCCAGCGAGCGGCTGATGATGGCCGCATCGAGGTTGCCCTCGACACGGCCGCGGCGCTCTGGCGGTTCTGGCAGCAGCGTGGGCACCTGGTCGAGGCCCGGGAGACGCTCCGGGCGCTGCTCGACCGGCCCCCGGCGGCCAGCCCGACGAAGGCCCGCGCCAGGGCGCTCGGCGGCCTCGGCAGCGTGGCGTACTGGCAGGCAGATACCACCACTGCCCGGCGCGCCTACGCAGAAGCCGTCGACATCGAGCGCCGGCTCGATGACCAGGCCGGGCTCGCGGAGGCGCTGTACAACGCCGGATTCGTCGATGCGCTCATCGGCGATGGTCCCCGCGCTCGGGCCGTGTACGACGAGGCGATCCGGATCTACGAGGCGATCGGGGACCGCAGGGGCCTGCTGAACGTCCGCGAGGCGCTCGTGTTCATCCTCCTCCACTCCGGGGACCTCTCGGCGGCGCGAGCCGTCGAACAGCAGACGCTGGCGGACTTCCGGATCGCGGGCGAGTCGTTGCGGATCGCGAGCGCCCTGAGCGCCGTCACCGCGATCGACGTGCTGGACGGGAGGTTCGAGGCTGCCCATGAGAGCCTCGACGAGGCGCTCGCCATGTTCCGCGCGGCGGGCGACATGCAGCGCGTCTCCAGCCTCCTGACCATGGCGGCGGCGCTGGCGCTCGGCGAGGGCGAGCCCGAGCGAGCTGCGCGCCTCAGCGGTGCCGCCGCGGTGCTGATGGAACCGCTGGGCCACGTCGCCACGCCCATGCAGCTCCTGCGGATGGATGACCCTGTGCCAGCGGCCCGAGCAGCCCTGGGCGACCAAGCCTTCGAGGCCGCGTATGCAGCCGGACGAACGCTGAGCCTCGACGAGGCCCTCGAGCTGGCCGGCTCGAAGACGGCAGAGCCCTGAGCGGGGAAGGTTCAAGGATCCCGCTGGCAACGTGCTCGGCCTCCGTGAGGGACCAGTCCCGACGGCCCGCTGAGGAGGGCCCGGATCCGCGTCGCTCGCCCGTGCCCGAACCCAATCGGGACTGATGTCTGATCACGGCCGGACGACCGTCGGACCGGTTCGGTCACGGGCGTCGCCGACAGCCTTGTCCTGGTCTCCGCGAAGATCGAGCGGCGCTCCTGGCGCGACCGCGGATCGTCTACCGCACGCCGTCCGTGCGCGCGCGACGCTGGGAGTTCCAGCTCGAGATGGGACGGATCAGCTGCGCGATCCTCGCTGCACGCCGGCGCCTACCGCCCGACGACCCTGGGTCACGAGTCACCGCCGCCGGCCGCCCGGGTCCGACCGGTCACGCTGCGAACCCGATCGCCAGATCCGGGCAAGATGGGTCGGTTGCACGGCCGTCTCGATGACGAATGACCAGTCGAGCCGCGGCCCCGAGCGGCGCGTGCTGATCGTCGACTCGCAGACCTCTGCCCTGTTGGCCGAGGAGGATGTCCTGCTCCATGCCGTCGACTGGCTCGACGCCGAGCCTCCGCTGCTGATCGGCTACAACACGTATCTCGTGCCTGACATCGTCCCGACGATGCCGTAGCGGACCGAGCCGTCGCCGACTTCACCCTCGACCGCTGCATCTACCCCAAGAATCGCTACGGCACTTCGCCACACCACCCCCTTGGGCGACACGCGGGTCGGCGGTACACTCGCCGTGCAGGAGTGGGACCCCATGCTCCTGAGGGAAGGTCGCGGATGTCCGATCGAGATGCCTCGTCGGACCGGGCAGTGCCAGCCGGCGATCCTGTCATCCGTACCCCGGATCAGCGCCTGCGCGTGTTTGTCAGCTCGACGCTCGAGGAGCTCGCCCCGGAACGCGGCGCGGCGCGTGGAGCAATCGAGCATCTGCGCCTCGCGCCCGTCATGTTCGAGCTCGGGGCACGGCCCCATCCTCCCCGCGTCCTGTATCGGGCCTATCTCGCCCAGAGCCACGTCTTCATCGGCATCTACTGGCGGAGCTACGGCAGGGTGGCGCCGGGCGAGGCGAGCTCCGGGCTGGAGGACGAGTTTCGCCTTTCGGGGGCGCTACCTCGGCTGATCTACGTGAAGCGGCCGGCACCCGGGCGCGAGCCACGGCTCCAGCAGCTGCTCGAAAGCATCAGGAGCGACGACACCCTGTCCTACCGGCCGTTCTCGAGCCCCGACGAGCTGCGGCGCTGATCGAGAACGACCTGGCGATCCTCCTGACGGAACGCTTCGAGCAGGTCGCCGCGGCCACGGCCGACCGCGAGGCCGAACACCGGCTACGCCGCAGGCTGCCCGCGCCCGCGACGGCCCTCGTTGGCCGCGCTCAGGAGCTCGACGAGATCTGCCGGCTCTTCAGGGAGCAGGGTGCGCGCCTGGTGACGCTGACGGAGCCTGGTGGCGTCGGCAAGACGCGGCTCGCGCTGCGGGTGGCGGCGGAGCTGGCCGACGAGTACGCCGACGGTGCCGCCTTCGTCCCGCTCGCTGCCCTCGCCGATGCGACGCTGGTGCCTGCCGCGATCGCCCGAGCCCTGGGCGTCGACGACGACGGGAGCCGGCCGCTTGGCGAAGTGCTCGCCGAGCATCTCTCGACCCAGGAACTGCTCCTGGTGCTCGACAACTTCGAGCACGTTGATGAAGCCGCGCCACTGCTAGCCGAGCTGCTGTCGGCAGCGCCCGGGCTGTCCTGCCTGGTGACGAGCCGGACCTCGCTGCGCCTGTACGGGGAATTCGAGTTCCGCGTGCCGCCGCTCAAGCTGGCGGAGGCGGTCCCCCTGTTCCGCGCGCGGGCGCGAGCGCGCGGGGCGACGTTCCATGACGCGGACGCGGAGCTCCTGGCCGCCGTGTGCAGGCGGCTCGACTGCCTGCCCCTCGCAATCGAGCTCGTTGCCGCCCGCACCCGCGACCTCTCCCGCGATGAGCTCTCGTCGCTCGCCGGCCCGCTCGACCTCGGGACGGGTCCGCGCGACCTGCCCCCGCGCCAGCAGTCGCTGCGCGCGACGATCGGATGGAGCTACGACCTGCTCTCGACGGCCGAGCAGGCCCTGTTCCGCCGGCTGTCCATCTTCGCCGGTGGGTGCACCGCCGGAGCCGCCCACGAGGTCGCCTCCTCGACACGAGAAGGGCTGTCTCTGCTCGTCGCCCACAACCTGCTCGTCCGGCGGCACGACGGCAACGGGCATCGCTTCCAGATGCTCGAGACGATCCGCGACTACGCGCACGAGCGGCTGGCCCAGAGCGGGGAGGCCGAGGATCTCAGCGGGCGGCACGCCGGACACTTCCTCGCGCTCGCCGAGCAGGCCGATCTGGAGCTGCGCGCAGGCGCGGACTGCGGGCCGTGGCTCGACCGCCTGGCCGCCGAGCACGACAACTTCCGCGCCGCGCTGGCCTGGTCGCACGGAGGCGGGACATCCGAGCTCGAGCTGCGCCTTGCTGCAGCGCTCAGACTGTTCTGGGAATTGCGCGGTCATCTCGGCGAGGGCCGCGCCGCGTTGACCGCGGCGCTCGACCGCGCGGGCGACCAACCGCCCAAGGCTCGCGCAAAGGCCCTGAACGCGGCGGCGGTGATGGCGTACCGGCAGGGCGACCTCGAGAAGACGGGGCAGCTCGTCGACCAGAGCCTGGCCCTCTATCGCCAGCTTGGCGACGCGACCGGCGTGGCGCACGCGCTGGGCGAGTTCGGCAATCTCGCCTCCGAGAGCGGCGACTATGCACGAGCGAAGAAGCTCTACGAGGAGTGCGCGTCGATGCTCCGCGTGGAGGGGGACGAGCTCGGCCTGGCGACCATCCTCGCGAACATCGGCGACGTCGCCTTCAAGGAGGCCGACTACGACCGGGCAGCGAGACTCCTCGAGGAGGCGGTGGCGCTGCAGCGTCGAGTTGGCGACCGGGACGGGGTGGCCTCGTCGCTGTACACGCTCGGCCGCGTTGTCTTCTGCCAGGGCGCGGCTGAGAAGTCCGCTCGCCTGCTCGGCGAGAGCCTTGCCATCGCCGACGAGATCGGCTACCCGGAGGGCATCGGCTATTGCCTCGCCGGACTCGGCCATCTCGCCCTCGCGGCCGCAGAGCCGGCCCAGGCGGCACGGCTGTTCGCCGCCGCCGACGCCACGTTCGAGCGGATCGGCGCCGCGATGCAGCAGTTCGAGCGCGAGGCATTCGAGACCGCCGTCCCTGCGACTGAGAGGCTTGCCGGCCAGTCGGCATTCGCGGCCAGCTGGGCCGAGGGCCGCGCGCTCGATCTCGAGCACGCCGTGGGGGAGGCGCGAGCGGCAATCGAGACGTATGGCACTGCGCCCAGCGCCTGACGGGTCCCTGGCGCGTCGCCGCCGCGGAACCGCCCGAAGCGTCGCTCCGTCCCGGGGCGGTGAACAACACCACAACAGCGTCCTCCCCGCTCGCCCGGTTCGAGTCGCTCTTCGCGGCCCACCAGCGGGACGTCCTGGCCTACGCGACGCGACGGAGCTGCACTCTCGCCGACGCCGAGGACGCGGCTGCCGAGACCTTCGTCATCGCCTGGCGCAAGCTCGCCTCGATCCCACATGAAGCGCTCCCATGGCTGTACGCCGTCGCGAGGCGGGTCCTTGCCAATCAGCGCCGCGGCAACGGTCGGCGAGAGCGACTCGCGGCGCTGATCCGCGTGGACGACGTCCCGACCCCCGTTCGCGCCGGTGAGGACCTCGATCGACCCCTGTTCGTGGCGCTCGCCTCCCTGCCACCCGCCGACCAGGAGATCCTGCGCCTCGTCGCGTGGGAGGACCTGGGCAATCGCCAGATCGCGGAGGTCCTGGGGATCACACCCAACGCGGTGGCCATCCGTCTCCACCGTGCCCGGGCCCGGTTCACGGATGCGCTCGCGCGGACGTCGAACGAGGACGACCAGAAAGATCCAGCGCCTGGCCGGACATCGCCTGATGTGAAGGGCACCCACGGTGCCGCATCGAAAGGAATGGCCGAATGAGCATGCCGAACGGATCGGATCCGATCGACCGGCTCCGCGCTGCCGACCCGATCCGTGCGGACGACGTGCCCGACGCGAGCCTCGCCCGCGTGTCGGCGAAGATCCAGGAGCACATCATGACCCCCGTCGAGCACAACCCAGCTGGCTCGCGCCCCCGGCGCCCGTTCGTCCTTCTCGGCGGGCTCGGCCTCGCCGCCGCCCTCGCCCTCGCGGTCGCGCTCGGCTCCGGCCTCGGGCGGCAGCAGCCGGAACCGATCGGCAGCGCTCCGACGCCGTCCTCCAACCCCGCCGCCGGCGGGGGGATGGCCTCGTGCATCGTCTACGACCCGGCCATCCTGCCGACCTTCGACATCGTCTTCGACGGCACTGTCACTGCGATCGACGGCGACGAGGTCGCCTTCGCCGTCAACACCGCCTGGAAGGGCGTGGGCGGCAGTGTCACGCTCACCAAGCCGTCCACCAGCGTGGCGATCGGCGGACCGATCCCGGACTTCGCGATCGGCGGGCGCTACCTCGTGACGGCGGCCGGCTCGAGCATCAACGCGTGCGGCTACACGCTCGAGTACGAGGCCGCGACGGCGGCCACCTGGGCGGCGGCATTCGCCAACTGATGCGCGGTCACGTCACCGACCGGTAGCCGAGGTAGACCACGCCGGAATTGAACGTGCGGGTTTCGACGAGGCGCAGGCCGATGGGAGCCTCGAGTGCCGGGAAGAACGGCGTGCCCGAGCCGAGGATCACCGGATGGACGACGAGGCGATACTCGTCCACGAGCCCGCGCCGAATGAAAGCCGACGCCAGCGTCGCCCCACCCACGTCCAAGTCGCCGTGAAACTCGGACTTGATCTCCTCGAGGCGCGTACCGACGTCGCCGGCCACCAGCCGGCTGTTCCATGCGACGGTGGACAGGGACGTCGAGAAGACAACCTTTGGCATGGCGTTCCAGATGCGCGCGAACTGCCGCATCGGGCCGGTGGCCTTTGGGTCGAGCTCGGCGAACGGCCAGTAGGCCGCCATCAGCTCGTACATCCGCCGGCCGTACAGCGAGGCATCCAGTGTTCGTGTCTGATCGTTGAACCAGGCATGCAACTCGTCGTCGACGACCGTCCAGTCCAGCCTCCTGTCGGAGGTCTCGACGAACCCGTCGAGTGACACGTTGAGCATGTAGATCAGCCTGCCCATCGGCGACCTCCGGAACTCGCGAGAGGCCGCCAAGTATGGATGCCACGGGTAACCTTGACGATGGCCCGACCCATTGATTCGCGCCCGAGGGACTTCCTATACTCCGCGAACGGTGGGGGGCCATGTCCGTATCCGGCAGCGCGGACATCCTCGGGTGCACGCCACGTCGTGGCGCTCGCCACGTGACCAGACCGACCCGCCGGGCATGGGAGGGAGGTCTCCGTGTTCCCTATGATGCGCGCGTCCCTGGTAGCGGCGGCCCTTGTGATCGGTGGCTGCGGCGCAGCGACCTCGACGACCCCGCCACCGCCATCGGCAACGGTCGTGTCCACGCCCGCGCCAACACCGGGGGGCAGCGAGCCCGCCACCCAGGCACCATCGCCGACTCCGGACGTCGCTCCGACCCCCGGCGGCACGACGTACGACGACATGGTCGGGACGTGGGCCGGCGACGTGTTCGAGACCGTCGGCGAGCACTACACGTGGGCAACGACGATCACCCTCCGGGAATGCGCCGAGGGCGACACCTGCGGTGACCTCGACCTGGTCGCCCAGGACTCGAAGACGGGGCTGCGAGTCCGCTGCCACTACACGCTCGCGGATCCCACCTATCGGGAGGACTGGGGGGTCATCACCCTGGCGGAGCGCCTCGTCCCGGCCGACAGCGACGACTACTGTTCCCCGGCGCTCACGCTTGCCCTGTCGCTGGCGCCGAGCTTCGCGACCCTGACCGTCGAGGAGTGGGTGGACCGGCAGTGGGTGACCTACGGGGTTCTGCGCAACCCTCCCGCGTGAGCTGCGATTGCGGGCGCGCGGGCCCGCCGCCGCCGATCAGGCGCGGGCGCCCTGCGCCGGTCGCAGCCTGTGGACGAGCACCTCGCCCGAGACGCCCTTGAGGCTCGCCAACTCCTCGCGCACCTGGTATCCGGCGAGCAAGGGCGGCACCGGGCTGGCCTGGTGCACGGCGTCGCTCAGGACGATCTCCCCAGGCATGGCGATGGTGCCGATGCGCGAGGCGATGTTCACCGTCTGCCCGAAGTAGTCGGTCCCATGGCGGCCGGACACCACGATGGCGTCACCGCGGTGGATGCCCACCTTGAGGACGAGCGTGGTCGCGTTCGAGCGGTTGAAGTGGTCCAGGCGTCCGAACATCTCGAGCGCCGCCTGGACCGCATCCGCCGGATCGAGGAAGCGCGCCATGAGCGCGTCCCCGATGGTCTTCACGATCTCGCCCCTGCGCCGGCGGCCGACCGCGGTGAGGGTGTCGAAGTGCAGGCGGACGAGGTCGAAGGCGAACATGTCGCCGATGCTGGCGTACATTGCCGTGGAGTCCTGCAGGTCCGTGAGCAGGAACGTCAGGTCACGGGTCTCCTGCCCCTGCGAGGCCGTGACGGTGGCGAACCGGACCATGGCGAACGGCAGGAGCGCCGCCCCGACCGCGGCGACGAACGCCAGCCGTTCACCCTCTGAACCGGCGACCGTCCCGGCGTAGCGACCGATGTAGAAGAGGGCGACCGAGCCGGCCATGGCGGTCGCGCCGAGCGCGACCCAGGCAAGGAGGCGGCGCTGCCTGGGGCTGCCGTTCTGGTATCGCCAGACCAGGGAGGCCGCAGCCAGGGCGAGTGAGACGACGAAGGCGCCGACACCCGCCAGCGACAGCAGGCTGACGAGGGGGGCGAACGACGCCGCTATCGCCAGTGGGTTGGGCAGCGTGGGATACCAGAGGAGACCTTCGGGGCGGAGCGCCGAGCCGACGGCGAGGAGCACAGCGCCGACGACGGCCAGCGCGAGGGTCTGCCGCCCGTAGCGCCAGTCGAGGTGGCCCGTGGGGAACAGTGGCGGCAACGAGGACCGCTGCCAAGCGGCCCCTCGGGGTCATCATCTCAATCACCATCTCCCCACGGGCGCCGCGCCGCGAGGCGGAAGGCGCCGATGGTCCCCAACCCCTGCCGGGCCCCCCGGTCCCGGACGGGCATAGGGTAGTCCATCCGACTTCGGTCCCTCCAGCACCGCTGTTCGCGCGAGACGAGAGCGGGAGTCGCATCATGGGGCCGGCGGCGAGCGGCTGCCGTCGAGTGACGGGCAACCGGGATCGCCGCGTGGAGGTATCCGTGAGAGACGCGCCGACGATCGTCGTCACCGGGATGTGCAACACGAAGGGCGTCGAGATCCGGTTCCTCGCCCAGCAAGTGGCGGAGCACGGCGGCACGCCGCTGGTGATGGATCTCAGCCTCGGTGCCGCGGTCGACTGGGCCGACATCTCGCTCCACGACGTCCTGGCGGCCACCGGAACGCCGGTCGAGGAGGTCTTCGCAGCCCCGCGGGCAGCGGCCATCGATCTCGTTGGCCATGCCGGCGCCGTCAAGATCCTGGAACTGCACGCGGCCGGCCGGTGCGACGGGATCATCTCGTGGGCCGGGGCGGTCGGGACGACGACGGCGACGCAGGTGATGCGCGCGCTGCCATTCGGCGTGCCGAAGGTGATGCTGACGGACATGGCGCCGAGCGACGTCAGCCTCTGGCTCGGCAACAAGGACATCTTCATCGTCAACCCGACCGCCGAGCAGGGGGTCAACGTGGTGACCCGGCGGATGGTCGCGAACGCCACCGCCGCCGTCGTCGCCATGGCCCGGGTGCCCGACGTGCCGCCGGGGTCGCGGCCGCTCTGCGCGATCACGTCGTACGGCTCGACGACGCCCGCGGTCCTCCGCTGCGGCGCCTTCATGGAGCATCGCGGCTGGGACGCTGCCGTCTTCCACGCCGTGGGCGTCCCTGGGACCACGATGGAGGACCTCATCCGCTCCGGGATGATCACCGCGGTCATCGACCTCACGCCCGCGGAGTTCATGAACACGCTGCTGGGCAGCGTCTATGGCACCCCGGCGACGTGGGAAGGCCAGCGCCTCACGGCCGCCGGGGAGATGGGCATCCCGCAGGTCGTTGCCCCGGGCGGCCTCGACCAGGGAGCGCTCGGGGCCCTCGAGAAGGTGCCACAGCGATACCTCGACGAGACCAGGAGCGGGCGCCGGGCGAGCCACCGGGATTCCGGGCTGCCGTACATCCACAACCCGAGCGTCACGATCGTCATCCCGACGCCGGAGGAGGTCGAGCACGTCTCCCGGATGATCGCCGACCGGCTCAGCCGCACCACGGGGCCCGCGGTCTTCCTCCTCCCCATGCAGGGCTGGTCGGCCTACGACCAGCGCGAGGCGCTCGCGAGCCGTGAGCGGGGCTGGGCCGAGGGACACGGCGACGGCCCGTCCTGGGAGCCCGACCCGGAGCACCCCACCTGGTCGCGAAAGGCGTCGCTCATGCGAGCCGTCCTCGACGAACGCGTGGACCGGGCCAACGACCACCTCGACGTCATCGCCGTCGACATGCACATCCTGGACCCGGCGTTCTCCGATCTCGCCACTCGGGCCATGGGGGACATGCTCGACGGCACGTGGCGGAAGGGGCTCTATCGCGACGTCCCCGGCGCCATGAACTGACGAGCCTGGGAGCCCGCGCACTGCCCGGTCGTCGACGTCTCTCGACCTCCCGCCCTTGATCGAGCCGGGGCTCGAGCTGCCACGGCTGCCCGCATGCCGGCCGAATCCGTGCCCGGGCGTAGGTCCTCAGGCCGGCACCACCGCCCCACCCTGGATGAGGGCCATCACCCTTTCCACCACGACCGGCACCGCCGCTCCCACGGAAGCGGTCATCTCCCCGCCCATGGTCACGTAGTCCCCGGCCTCGACGGCGACGATGACCACGTCGGCGGGAACCGCCAGGCCGAGGGCGCGGGCCAGGTCGAGCGTCTCCAGGAGGCCGATGGAATGGGGCGAGCCGCCGCGAGGGCCGACGATGTCGCTCTCCGTGAGCTCGAGCACCGTGCCCGGGTCGGTTGCGCCGGTGACGACGGTGTCGACGACGATGAGCCGGGAGGCCCCCACCAGCGCCTCGAGCAGGTACATGCCGGTGAGGGCGGTCTCCACGACCTCGACGGGCCCGACCCCTGGAAGCTCGACGGCCCGCACCGTGACCGCCGGGTCGAGTGAAGGCCCGTGGGGCAACGGCGTGCCGGCGACGGCGAGGCGCCGGAACAGCGAGCTGGCGACGACGATGCCCAGGGCGTCGTCGGAGATGAGCTCGTTGCCCAGGCAGAGCACCCGGGTGGGCCCGGCGGCGACACCGCCCCCCGCGGCGGTGCCGCTACTCGCGGTGGAGGCTGCCATCGGAGTCGCGGCGCAGCAGCGACAGCGTCTCGCCGTCGGACCCGCGCACCGCCACCACCAATGGCATGCTCCCGGGGAGGGAGTGGGTAGCGCAGCCGTGGCAGGGGTCGTAGGCGCGGAAGGCCATCTCCACCTTGTTGAGGATGCCCTCGGACACCCTCCCCTTCGAGATCAGCCCCTTGGCCGCCTTCTCCACGCTCATCGCCATGCGCGCCGAGTTGTTCTGGGTGGCCACGATCAGGTTGGCCCGCTCCACGATCCCGCGCGAGTCGGTGACGTAGTGGTGGTACAGCGTCCCGCGCGGCGCCTCGACCACCCCGACACCTTCGCGCGGTGTCTCGGTGGGCAGGGTGCGCACGTTGGGGTCGATGAGCTCCGGGTCGTCGGCCAGCTCCTTGAGCCGCTCCGCCGCGTAGAGCAGCTCCACGACCCGGGCCCAGTGGTTGGCCAGGGTGTGGTGCACCGGCTTGCCCCCGAGCGCGGAGTACATCTCCTCGTATGCCTCCTGGGCCAGGGGCGTGGCCATGGCGTCGGCGGCGTTGAGCCGGGCAAGGGGAGCGACCGAGTAGATGCCGCTCTCGGCGCCGTCGGTGAAACCGTGCCAGCCCAGCGGTTTGAGGTAGCAGAACTTGACGTATGACCAGGGCTCGACGTGCTCCGCCACGAAGTCGAGGTAGTTGGCGGCCGGGAAGGTGGCCCACTCCCCTCCTTCGGGAGTGACCACGCGGAGGCGCCCGTCGTAGAAGTTGGGCCGGTTCTGCCCGTCCATGAGGCCCATGTAATAGGTGCGGTGGGTGAAGGCGTCGGAGACGATGAGCTCGACATACCCCGGG
>CAVXLA010000009.1:0-567417 GCA_963762445.1 uncultured Chloroflexia bacterium | reverse complement strand
CGATCTTGCCGTGCCCCTCGAGGCGGGTGATGGGATCGATGGTGATGCGGCGGCGGGCATAGGCGGCCTGGGCGGCCTGCGAGCCCCGGCGCCACGCCTCCTGGGCGGTCATCTCGTCGGACATGGGTCGGGGCTCCTCAAGCGTCGGCGGGCATCGTGCGCCGGCGCAGCAGCGAGCCGGCCAGGCCGTAGCGGTAGAAGGTGCCGATGGGGTCGGGGATGCTGTCGAGGGCCTTCTCGATGGCGTCGTCGTCGAGCGCCGAGAGCATGGAGGCCACGGCCGACAGGTACTTGCCGCCCTGGTCGCGCACCTTGCTGGTGGGACCGAAGCAGCCGGTGCAGGGCATGTTGCCCCTGATGCACAGCTGGCCGCATCCCGCGCGGGTGGCCGGTCCCATGCAGAGCAGCCCCTGGGCCAGCAGGCAGGTGCCCTCATCGATGAGGATCTCGTGGGGCCGCCGGAAGCGCTCCAGGCTCAGGTCCTGGGGCTTGGTGTCCAGGCGAGGGCACTCCTCGCACAGGGCGATGTCCGGCGCCAGCACCGTCCCCACAGGGGGGAGGTCGCCGCTCAGCAGGGTCTGCACCGCTGCAGCGATCACGTTCGGCGTGGGAGCGCAGCCCGGGATGTAGTAGTCCACCGAGGTGACCTGGTCGAGGGCCCGGACCGTGTCGTAGAAGCCGGGGAGGGTGACCCAATCGCCGTTGTGCGGGATGGCCACCTGGGGCACCACCCCGTCGGGGTTGACCGTCGAGGGGGTCGTGCGGTAGACGGTGGCGAAGACGGCCTCCCGATCCCACAGGTTGGCCAGGGCGGGGATGCCGCCCAGGTAGGCGCAGGAGCCGAAGGCCACCAGCACCTTCGCCTTGCGCCGCAGCAGGTGGGCCATCTCCTCCTGCTCGGTGGTACGGATGGCCCCGTTCACGAAGGCGGCCAGGATGGACCCGTCCTCCATGGCCTCCACGTCGGTCTTCTTGAAGTCCAGGGCCACCGGCCAGAACACGATGTTCACCGCGGCCACCACGTCGAGGATCTTCTCGGCGAGGTCCACGACCGCCTCCTCGCAGCCCCCGCAGGAGGAGCACCAGTAGAAGGCGACGTTGGGCTTGTCGCTCATGCCGTCACCTTCTCCCGGTCGGCGACTTCGGGAGATCCCTCGGGGAATCCCTCGGCCGGCACCTCGAGGTGCAGCGGCCCCAGCGCCTTCAGGTGCGCCACCATGTCGTTCATCACGTCGCGCAGCTTGTCGGCCTCGGCCGCCGAGATCCACTCGAGGCGGATGCGCTCGTCCGCGATCCCCATGCCCACCAGGACCCGGCGCAGCAGCCGGAAGCGGCGCAGCGCCTTGTGGTTGCCCGACTGGTAGTGGCAGTCGCCGAAGTGGCAGCCGCCGACGAGCACCCCGTCGGCGCCGTGGGCGAACGCCTCCATGATGAACTGGGGATCGACCCTGCCGGAGCACATCACCCGGATGACCCGCGCGTTCGGTGCGTACTTCATGCGGGAGGTGCCGGCCAGGTCGGCCGCCAGGTAGGTGCACCAGTTGCAGAAGAAGGCGACGATCTTCGGCTCCCAGCCGTCGGCGGCGCTCTCCTGCAGCTTCTCGGTCGGCTCAGGCATGGGCCAGCACCCCCAGGATCTCCGCGTAGATCTCGTCGTCCTCGAACAGGTTCTGCCGGATGGATCCGGACGGGCAGGCAGCCACACAGGTGCCGCAGCCCTTGCAGAGCACCGGGTTGATCTCGGCCTTCCCGTCCACCCGCGTGATGGCGGTGTACGGACAGAGCGGGATGCAGGTCTTGCACCCCGAGCACTCCTCGCGCACCACGTAGGCGGTGGTCGGCTCCATCTCCACGTAGCCACGATCGACGAGGGCCAGCGCCTCGGCGGCGGCGGCCCCGGCCTGGGCCACCGTGTCCGGGATGTCCTTGGGGCCCTGGCAGGCGCCGGCCAGGAAGATGCCGTCGGTGAACGTGCTCACCGGGGCCAGCTTGGGGTGGCGTTCCATGAAGAACCCACCCCCTGCGCAGGTGATGTTGAAGGTGCGGCGCACCGCTTCGGCGTCGGCCTGGGGCTCGAGGCCGGTGGCCAGGACCACCATGTCCACGGGGATCCTGCGCACCCGGCCGAGCAGCGTGTCCTCGGCCTGGAGGATCACCCTCCCGCTGTTGCCGGCTTCCGGATAGACGTCGGCCACCTTGCCCCGGATGAAGTGGACCCCCTCCTCGGCGACCCGGTTGTAGAACTCCTCCATGCCCTTCCCGGCGGCCCGGATGTCGATGTAGAAGTTGTAGATCTCCGCCCCGGTCTTCTCCTTGACCAGGTGGGCCAGCTTCATGGAGTACATGCAGCACACGCGGGAGCAGTACTCGTTGGTGTTGACGTCGCGGCTGCCGACGCAGTGGAGGATCCCGACCGTCTTCGGGGTCCGCCCGTCGCGCAGGGTGACGTGCCCCTCGGTGGGACCCGACGAGTTGACCAGCCGCTCGAGCTCCATGGCCGTGTACACGTTCGGGAAGACCCCGTAGCCGTACAACGGCGTTCGCCTGGGGTCGAAGGTCTTGAAGCCGGTGGCGAGGATGACCGCCCCCACCTCGACCGTGTCGAAGGTCTCGGTCTGCGTGAAGTCGATGGCGTTGCGGTCGGCGCAGACCTCGACGCAGGTCTTCTTGCAGCGGCCCGAGCGGAACTCGATGCAGGCCTCCCGGTCGATGACCACGACCGGCGGCACCGCCTGGGGGAAGGAGATGTAGACCGGCTTGCGCATGCTCAGGCCGAGGTTGAACGCGTCGGGGGTCTTGCCCCGCTGGTACACGCAGGCCTCGATGCACTCCAGGCAGCCGACGCAGGCGTCCTCGACGATGAAGCGGGGCTTGTGGCGCACCGTCACCCTGTAGTCGCCCACGTAGCCATCGACCCTGTCGACCTCGGCCATCGCCCACAGGGTGATGTTGGGATTGGAGCGCACCTCGGTCATCTTCGGGGTGAGGATGCAGGCGGCGCAGTCGAGGGTGGGGAAGGTCTTGTCGAACTGGGCCATGTGCCCGCCGATGGACGGCTCCCGCTCCACGAGGTAGACGTGCTTGCCGGCGTTGGCCATCGTCAGGGCGGCATGGATGCCGGCGATGCCCCCGCCCACCACCATCACCGCCGGGTTGACGGAGACCCGCGCCTTCTCCAGTGGCTTGTGGAACCGCACCCGGAGCACCGCCGCGCGGACGAGGTCGTTGGCCTTGCGGGTCGCTTCGCCGCGGTCGGCGTGCACCCACGAGTCCTGCTCCCGGATGTTCACCATCTGGAAGTAGTAGGGGTTGATGCCCGCCTCGGCGGTGGCGCGGCGGAAGGTCGCCTCGTGCAGGCTGGGAGAACAGGAGGCAACGACCACCCGCTCCAGGGCGCTTGCCCGGATGTCCTCCTTGATCATCTCCTGGCCGGGGTCGGAGCACATGTACTTGTAGGCCCGGGCCACCTTGACCCCGGGGAGGCCCTCCGCGTAGCTCCGCACCGCCTCGACATCGACCGTCGCCGCGATGTTGGTGCCGCAGTGGCAGACGTACACCCCGATCCTCGGCTGGCCGTTGCCGCTCCTGTCGGTCGGGCTCATGTGCCGCTCCTCTGCGTTGCCCCCGTGGCGTCTTCCACCAGCTCCACGATGTCTCGCACGCCGAGCGTCCCTTCCAGCCCCGCGGTCTTCAGGGCGTCGCGGAACATGACCAGGTCCTTGGGGCAGGCCACCACCATGGTGGCGACCCCCTGGAGGCCGGCGGCCTCGCGGACCCGGCTCTCCGCGGGGCGCTCGCCGGCCCCGGCGGCGTCCTCCATCCAGATCCGCCCGCCGCCGCCGCCACAGCAGTACGCGGACGACCGGTTGCGGGGCATCTCGACCAGGTCCAGGCCCAGCCTCCCCAGCACGCGGCGCGGGGCCTCGTACACGCCGCCGTAGCGGCCCAAGTAGCACGGGTCGTGGTAGGTGACCCGGCCGCCGCCATTGGGAGACACGGGCAGGCGGCCCGACGAGATCAGGCCCTCGACGACCTCGGTGTAGTGCTTCACCCTGCCGTCCAGCCCGTACTCGTGCTTGAGGACGTGGTACGTGTGAGGATCGGTCGTGACGATGGCCCGGAACTGCGAGGACTCGAGGGCCGCCAGGTTCTTGTCCCGCAGCATCTCGAAGAGGCCTTCCTCGCCGAGCCGGCGGACGTCGTTGCCGGCATTCTGCTCGCCCTCGTAGAGGATCCCGAAGTCGAGGCCGGCCCGGTGGAACATCCGGGCCACTGCCTGGGTGACCTCCTGGACCCGGGGATCGAACGAGGCGTAGTCGCCGACGAACCAGAGGTACTCCACCGGATCCTTGCGGGCGTCCCTGACCTCGAACTCGAGCTCCCTCGTCCACTTCGCCCTGTTGCGGGGCGACTGACCGAACGAGTTCCCGTAGCGGGTCATGCCCATCAGCATGTCCTGGACGCCGGCCCCCACCTCGCCCTGGCCGATCAGGTGCCTGCGCATCTGCACGATGAGCGGGAGGTGCTCGTTGAGCACGGGGCAGCGCTCCATGCAGGCCATGCAGGTGGTGCAGGCCCAGACCGCCTTCGCGCCGACGGCATCGAGCAGGCTTCCGTCGCGGCCGCCGTTCGACGCGGCGCGCAGGACCATCAGCTTCAGATCGTGGATGAGGTCCTGCGGCGACAGGACCTGGCCGGTGGCGAACGCCGGGCAGGAGCGGTCGCAGCGGCCGCACTCGGCGCACGAGAGGCCGTTGAAGAGCTCCCGCCAGGTGAACTCCTCCAGGCGCGCGGCCCCCTCCGACGGCGGCGGCATGCCCCCGGGGTCCAGGGACGCGGTGAGGACGTTGAACGGCGACGCCAGCAGGTGGAGGTGCTTGGAGTACGGCAGGTAGGCCAGGAAGGCCAGCACCGCCAGCATGTGGACCCACCACATCGCCACGTACAGCGATCCGGCGGCGGACGTCGAGAGGTCGCCGAGCCCGGCTTTCGCCCCCTGGGCGACCAGGAAGGTCATCACGAGGAGCGTGATGAGGGAGAGGATGAGCGCGGCGTCGCGCGACTGCGCCAGGCGCGGCGGCACGACCACATAGCGGCGGATCGCAGCCCCGGCCACCGCCACCAGGGTGCTCGCGCCGAGGATCACCATGGCGACCGCGACCCAGGCGACCTCGTCGGGGTACGGGATCGGCAGGAACGGGAGCAGCCCCCGCAGCATGGCCCAGGCAAAGGCGGCGGCGTAGCACAGGAAGGTCCAGAACAGCACGAGATGGGCCAGCCCGACCCCGGGGAGGTCGAACATCCGGCGCTGGCCCGCCACGTTGACCACGACCATCCAGAGCCGGCGCGGCAGCCGGTCCCAGCGCGGCTCCGCCTGCCCCCGGGCCAGGGTCGAGAGGATCTGGTACACCCGCCGGCCGAACAGGGCGAAGGCGACGGCCGTCAGCACCCACAGGAAGGCGAAGGCGGGGACGCCCAGCAGGGTCCAGCTGGTCGGGTCGGGCATGGGTGCTACCCCTTCCGCTTCCTGACGGCCTCCGCCAGGGCCTCGAGAACGTCGGTGGCGTCGTCGACGATGCCGAAGTGGGCGACGGAGAAGATCGGGGCGCCGGCGTCGGTGTTGACGGCGATGATCAGCTCGGCGTCCTTCATGCCTTCGACGTGCTCCGGCGCGCCGCTCACCCCCGCGGCCACGTACAGGCGTGGCTTGACGGTCACGCCCGACTTGCCGACCTGGCGCGCCAGCGGCAGCCAGCCCTGGTCGATCACGGGACGCGACCCGCAGACGGCCCCGCCGAGGGCGGCGGCCAGGTCCTCGGCCACCTCGAGGTTGGCCTCGTTGTTGATGCCCCGCCCGACCGCCACGAGCGTGTCCTGCTGGGTGATGTCGACGTCGCCCGCCTCGGGCTCCTCGTACTCGATCAGGCGCACGCCGGGATCGGCGGCGAGGTCGACCGGCACGGACTCGACGGCCGGTTCCGCTGCCCCGGGGGCTGCCGTCGCGGAGCCGGCCCCCGGGAGCATGGCCAGCACCACCGGCCCGGACCCGGCCGCCACCGTCACGGTCATCTTCCCCCCGTAGAGCAGGCTCGTGACCTGCATCGACCCGTCGATGACCTCGACCTCACGGCAGAAGTTGACCAGGGGTGCGCCCATGCGGCCGGGCAGCAGCCCGAGCAGGTCCCAGCTGACGTTCGTGGTCGGCACGAGGATCGCCGCCGGAGCGCGCGCCGCGGCGAGCGCCGCGACCGCGCGGCTCGCCTGCAGCCCGCTGGCATCGGCGAGGGCGGGATGGTCGACGTAGAGAACGGCGTCGGCCTGGCCCAGCGACGCGGTCAACCCGCGGACGTCGTGGCCGAGCAGGACCGCCTCGAGGCGCACCCCGAGCGCATCGGCGAGGCTCCGCCCCACCCCCAGCAGCTCGTGGGTGGCGTCCGTGACCGCCCCCTTCCAGTGCTCCGCGACAATCCAGACGTTGCCTGCCATCGCCATCTCCATCAGAGCAGCCCGCGGGCGGCCAGGATGTCGGCCACCCGCTCCGCCACGTCCCGCACCGATCCCTCCAGCATCTCCGCGTGCCCTGCTGCCTCGGGCTTCGCCATGGCCATGACCTCCAGCGGGGCAGCGGCCCGACCGCTCGCGGCCGCGACCACCTCGATGCCCCCCGAGGCCTTGGCGGCTCGGACCTTCGCGATGGGGACGTAGCGCGGTGGCTTCTCACAGCCCTGGATGCCGAAGAAGGCGGGAAGGGCGACGTCGAAGCGGCCCATCACCCCGCCGGCGTACTCCTTGGCTACGACGGCCGTCCCGCCACCGGCATCGATCGTGATCCGGCTCACCAGGCCCAGGTAGGGGAGGCCGAGCTCCCCCGCGAGGAGGGGCGCCACGAAGCCGTCGAGGTCGTCGATGGCCTGGCACCCGCTGAGCACCAGGTCGGCGGGGAGCGCGCCGGGGATGCCGGGCAGCGTGGCGGCCAGCGCGGACACGGTGGAGCGGGTGCCCGCGGCGGGAGCGATCCCCGACACCCTGATCACCCGGTCCGCGCCCTTGGCCAGGGCGGTGTGGAGGACGTCGTCGATCTCGGGGGCCTCGGGCGCCACCACCGTCACGGTTGCCTCGAGGCGATCCTTGAGGAGCAGCGCCTGCTCCAGGGCGTAATCGTCGCGCTCGCTCACGATGAAGCGCAGGTACTGCTGGTCCAGCGACCTGCCGTCGGCGGCGACCTCCAGCTCTTCCACGATGTCGGGCACCATCTTCATCAGGACCAGGATCTTCATGGCGCCAGCGCGTCCTCCTCGCTCGATCCTGCAGCCGGTCGCGGCCACTCAGTCACCAAGCGCCTCGGCGACCAGTTCCGTCACGTCCCGAACCACCATGCGGTCGTCGTACCCGAGCACCTTCAGCGAGTCCTCGAATCGCGGCACTTCGAACGGGCAGGACACCGCCAGAACGTCGGCTCCGGTGGCGATCGCCTCCTCGACCCTCCGGTCGGAGAGGCGGGGGTACCCCTTCGCCTTGTTGTAGGCGTCGAGCCACATCCCGCCCCCGCCCCCGCCGCAGCAGATCGTGTTGTCCCGGTTGTGGGTCATCTCCACGAGGCGCACGCCGGGAAGGGCCTCGAGGATGCGTCGCGGCTCGTCGTGCATCTTGTTGTGCCGGCCGAGCACGCAGGAGTCGTGGTAGGTGACCCGGTACCCGAGCTCCCGGGTGAGGCGCGGCCTGAGGGCGTCGAGACGGGCTGCCAGGAACGGCGTGGTGTGGTGCACCGGACGGTCGAACCCGTACTTGGGGTACACGAAGGAGAAGGCATCGAAGGCATGCGGATCGGAGGTGAGCAAGCTCCGGAACTCGTACTTGTCGAAGGTGGCCATGTTCTGTTCCCGCAGGGTGTCGAAGAGACCGCTCTCCCCGGCCATGCGGATGCACTCCCCGGAGCACTTCTCCTCGTTCCCGAGAATGGCGAAGTCGACCCCGAGGGCAGCCAGGACCCGGGCCGTCGCCCGGGCGTTGTCCTGGCCACGCGGGTGGTACGAGGCATAGCAGTCGACGGCCCAGAGCACGTCGACCGGCCGTCCCATGTCGCGCAGGACGGGAACCGGCACCCCGGCGCCGTCGACCCAGGCCGCCCGCTTGCGCGGCGACTCACCCATCGGGTTGCCGTAGCGCATCGTGTTGGAGAGCGCGCTCTGCAGCTCCGCCGGCACCTCGCGGAGCCGCAGCAGCACCTGCTCCCTGACCAGGGGCAGGAGGACGTCCGTGAGGTGGAGCCCGCGGGGGCACTTGGTCCAGCAGGCATAGCAGGTGACGCAGCTGAGCAGGTCGTCGCTGGCGATCGCCTCCTCGATGAAGCCCTCCCGCAGCAGGCCGATGAGGCGGCGAGGGGTGTGGCGCATCACGTCGCCGTAGGGGCAGGTGCCGGCGCAGGTGCCGCACTGGATGCAGCTCAGCAACGGCCGGCCCTCCGGCGTGGCGAGGAGGCCGTCCAGCGTGAGGTCGGAGGTCGCCAGCACGGTCGCCATCGGTCACTCCCCCTCGTGCTCGCTCGAGCCCGGCCGCCGCTCCCGCGGCGGGTCCCGGACTGACCTGCCCGACCGCGGCGCGCCCGGCTGAGACGGACGCGTCGCCGGCGCCAGGGCCAAGGCGCCGACCTGCTCGCGGATGACCTGGGAAGTCGCGCCGTCGCCGGGGAGGGTCGGACGTGGCCCGCCGGCGTCCGGCACCCGTCCGGTCGGCGACGCCGACGCTCTCGACCTCGCTCCCGCGGACGTCACCTGAGCCGCTGACGAGCGCGCAGCCGAGGCCGCGCGCGCCGCAGGCGCCGATGTTCCTGGTGCCGACACCGCGCGCAGCCTGAGCCCGGGCCAGGCGACGAGCTCACCCGGCTTGTTCTCGAGCTGGTCGACGAACTGGCGCGCCACGCCGCCTGCCTCTACCGGCGGGGGGGAACCAAGGACATCCCAACCACCGCCGGGCTCCGCAGACGAGTCTTCCGCGCGCCACCCGTCGAGTGCCAGTGCCGATGGGACCCGGCGTCCCGGGCCGAACGCCGTGCACGGGCAGGGCCGATGGCCCGGGGGCGCGGTCGCTCCCGACAGGACGAGCTGCCCTCGCGGTCGACGTGACCGCCACGGGGTCCCTACCTGCCCTGCCGCGCCTCGCTGGCCGCGATGAGGGCCGCGGCCTTCTGGAGCAGCAGCTCCGGCTCTACCGGCTTCTCCACCAGCTCGTCGACCGCCACGAAGGCTGGGTGCAGAGCCTGGCCCGGGAAGAGGAAGGCGATCTGCTCGCGCAGGCCGGTGATGATGAGGACGGGGATCTCCCGCAGCACCTTGTCCTTGCGGATCTTCCGCGCCATCGTCACGCCCTCGGCACCGCGGCCCATCATGATGTCGAGGCATAGCAGATCGTAGCGGTCCTTCCGCAAGGCATCCCAACCTTCCTTGGGGTTGTCCACCATCACGGTGTCGTACTGGCTGTCGAGGATGGCCCTGATCGCCGCAGCGAAGTCGGGGTCGTCATCGACGATGAGCACTCTCTTGCGCTCGCTCATCCCGCCTCTCCTTTCGAGACCTGCTCCGGAGGCGTTCGCTCCAGACCCGGAACCGGCGTCCGGTGCGCCGGCAACTCGATCACGAAGACACTGCCCCGACCCGGGTCGCTGGTCGCGGCGATCGACCCACCGTGGGCCTCGATGATGCGCCGCGCGAGGGCCAGCCCGATCCCGGCGCCGGTGACGCCGCTCTCTCCGGCCTGCCCGCGATAGAACGGATCGAAGATCCGCGGCAGGTCCGCGGCTGGTATCCCGACTCCCGTGTCCGCCACCGAGACAACGACCTTCCCGTCGCGACACACCGCCGAGACGACCACGCTGCCGCCTTCCCTGGAGTACTTGACAGCGTTGCCGACGACGTTGAGCAGGGCCTCGGTCAGCGCACCCTCGTCCCCCAGCACCACCGCCGCCGGGTCGACCTCGGCCACGACCTCGACGGCCTTGCGCACTGCCTCCGTCTGGGCGCTCTCCACCGCGTTCGCCACCGGCGCGGAGATCGCGACCGAGCTGAACCCCTCCGCGAGCGGGGCGACATCGATGGAGAAGCCCCGTAGCCACCGGTTCACCAGGGCGAGCAGACCCTCGACACGAGTGCTCATCCGCTCCAGCCGCCGTCGCTGATCCTCCGAGACGACCCCTTCGAGCTCCTTGATCGTCACGAAAAGGTTCTGCTGGATGGCCGCCAGGGGCGAACGCAGCTCGTGGGACACGATCGCGGCGAAGTTCTCCCGGAGCGCCTCCCGCTCCCGGCGCACCGCCGCCCTCTCCACCACCAGGGCCCGCTGCTCCAGGCCCCGGCGGATCATCGTGCGGAATTCGTCGGGGGTGAAGGGCTTGGGGAGGAAGTCGTAGGCGCCGTGCTTCATCGCCTCGACCGCCGACCCGATCGTGGCGAACCCGGTGAACACGATGCAGATGACCGTCGGATCCAGCGCCCGGATCTCCTCGAGCACCTGCATACCCGGCATGCCCGGCATCTTGAGGTCGACGAAGACGAGGTCGGGCGCCCAGGCCCGGGCCTTGCCCAGGCCCTCCGCGCCGCTCGAAGCGAGCGCCACGTCGTGCTCGCCGTCCTCGAGGATCGCGAGGCAGGAATCGAGCACGACCTCTTCGTCGTCGATCAGCAGGATCCGCCGTCGCCGCTCGGTCACAGCCCCTCTCCCTGGGTCGCGCGCACGGGCAGCTCGATGGTGAACGTCGTCCCAGCGCCGTCCTCGCTCTCCACGGTGATCGTGCCACCGTGCTCCTTCACGATCCCGAAGCTGATGGCCAGGCCCAGGCCGGTGCCGTGCCCGACTTCCTTGGTGGTGAAGAAGGGATCGAAGATCCGCGCCATGTTCTCCTCGCTTATGCCGTGGCCCGTGTCGCGGAAGCTGGCCTGGACGACCCCTCGCTCGACGTCGAGCCGGGTGGCAACCGTGAGCCGCCCCACCCCGCCCATGGCCTCGGCGGCGTTGATGATCAGGTTCATGAAGACCTGCTGCATCTGCGCCGGGTCCATCACCGTCCCGGGCAGGTCCTCTTGGTAGTCGCGGACCACTTCGATGTTGTGGAAGAGCACGCGATCCTCCACTAGCGCCAGGCACTCGTCGATCGTGGTGCGCAGGTCCGCCAGCCTCGTGTGCGGCTTCCTCGGCCGGGAGAAGTCGAGGAGACCCCGGATGATCGTGGTGCAGCGGGTCGCCTGGTTCGCGATCTTCTCCACCGACGACCTCCTGGAGTCGTCAGCCGGCATCTTCTCGAGCAGGAGGTGCGAGTACGTCACGATCCCCTGGAGCGGGTTGTTCAGCTCGTGAGCCACGTCGGCCGCGAGCTGGCCGACCACGGCCAGGCGCTCCGACTCCATGACCTTCCTCCGAGCGAACTCCTTGAGCTGCTCGTCCCGTGCCCGGAGCGAGGCCGCCATGCTGTTGAACGAGCTGGCCAGCTCCCCGATCTCGTCGTTCGACCTCACCGGCACCTGGGCTCCCAGGTCACCCTGGGCCACCCGGCGAGACGCCTCGACCAGGGCGCGCACCGGGGTGGACAGGCGCCGGGAGAAGACGTAGGAGACCGCGACCGCCAGCAGCACCGCGGTCAGCGTGATGCCCAGGAACAGCAGGCTGGTCCGGAACCTGAGATCGGCGTACGGCTGCTCGAGGGTGCCCACGTACAGCATCCCCACCACCCTGCCGCCGTGGTCCCGGAGCGGATCGTAGCCGGAGATGTACCAGTCGTTCACGACGTACGCGCGGCCCACCCAACGCTCCCCGCCGACGACGACCCAGCGGTACACCGCTTCCGACACTCGAGTGCCGATGGCCCGCGTGCCATCCTCGTCGACGACGTTGGTGGCGATCCGCACGTCGTCGAGGAAGATGGTGGAGTTGCCGACGTCCCTGCCCTCGTACTGGGCACCCTCGAAGAGGACCTCCTTGATCCGGTCGACGATCTCGATGCGCCTGGTGAGCAGCAACCCGCCGTAGAGAGCGCCGACGACGTGGCTGGACTCGTCGACCACCGGGGCTGCGGCCAGGAGCACCAGGCCGTCGGTCTCGACCGTCTCGTCGCGCGGTCGCGCCCCGCGCGTCTCCACTAGCTCGACCTCGGCCGCCTCCCGCAGCCCGGGGGATTCCCGATCCAGCATCTCCGCCGTGAACACGGCGGTGCCGACCACCGGGGTCGCCCCGCCCAGGGCGGCGGCCACGATGCTCTGCCCCGCCAGGGAGTCGCCGACGACACCGGGGTCCGCAACTCGCAGGAGGACGACGCCCGCCGCGTCGGTCACGGTCAGGAAGTCGAGGCGCTCGGACGCCATCGTCGTGGACAGCTCCTCGCCGGCCGCCCCGGCGTCGCCGACGAGCAGGGCATCGCGGAGGTAGAAGCGATCGGCCGAGAGCCTGATCAGGTCGTAGAGACGGTCCGAGTAGGCGCCGTACATCTCCCCGGCCGAGTTGAGGTCGGAGGCCACCCGGTTCTGCGCCTCGGCCAGCACCCGCTCGCCGATGAGGAAGATGGTCACCCCTGCGAAGGTCGCGCTGAGCGGGATGATGATGGCCAGGAACGCCACCATCAGCTTGACGAAGCGGCTCACGCGGGGATCACCCGGTGCTCCCCGGCGTCGCCCCCACCAGCCGCCGGCCGGGGCCCGACATCGGGGGCTCCGACCGAAGGGCGAGGCCACGGCGGAGCTCGGACAAGGTCCCTCTCACGCTCCCGCTGTGCGACGCCGGCCCTGCGGTGCTGTCATTGGACGACGAGCTGGCGTGCCACCGACGCGTCTCCCCGGCCCGCCCGGCCGGACCGATCGCCCTCGCCGGGCGCCGGGCTCAAACGGCCGGGCGCGGGACGCGACGGGACTTCGAGGGGAGGCTCCCGCAGCCGGATCGTGCGCCGCGGATCGTCGGACGGCCAGTGCCGGGCGGCCGGGGGCCTCGGGGCCGAATGGGCGAGCCCGGTGGGCGGGATGGCCCGGCCGAACCGCCGGGGCGCCGGCAGGGGGTTCGTCCGGCGGCGCCATCACCAGGTTCGACAGGCTGGCGAGACGTTCGCCGTCGCTACCCGCTGCGGTGGCGGCTACTGCGCCGCCTCCGGCCCACGAACGGAGAGGACACGATCGCCTTGACGATGCGATCGCTGCGGCGGTCGCAGCCTGTGGACGAGCACCTCGCCCGAGACGCCCTTGAGGCTCGCCTCCTCCTCGCGCACCTGGTATCCGACGAGCAAGGGCGGCTTCGGGCGCCGCGAGGCGGAAGGCGCGGATGGTTGTGAACCCCTGCCGGGCCCCCCGGTCCCGGACGGCCATAGCGCCTGGGAGCCCGACGCCCGCGCACGGCCTGCCGACACCATAGGATCCGCTCATGGCGGGGCTGCCCGGTGGGGTCCGCGAGGTCGTCGGACGGGGCGAGGGCCAGGGTCGGCGTCGCCGCGTGGCCAGCATGCTCGAAGGGAGCAGACCGTGACCAGCGACGATAGGGCGGCGCTCGGCGTCGAGTACCGCAAGACGACCGATGCCGATGTCGAAGCCCAGCACGCAGTCTTCGTGGCCGCCGAGGGCGAGCTGCTCCGGCGCCATGGCTTCGGCTGGTCCACGCCGCCAGGTGTCGACGCGGTCGCTCCGACCTTCCGCCACCTCATGCGCCATGACGGCGAGCGGTGCTTCGTCGCCGAGGCGGGCGGGCAGGTCGTCGGCTACTCGGCCGCCTTCGTGCGAGCTGACGCGTGGTTCCTCGCCGGCCTCTTCATCGACCCCAACCACCAGGGCATCGGCATCGGACGGCGCCTGCTCCAGCTCGCCATGAGCGGGGCGCCGGCACGTCGCTTGACGATCAGCGACGCTATCCAGCCGGTCTCGAACGCCCTGTACGTCAGGCACGGCCTCCTCCCGGCGACACCGATCCTCGCCTTCCGCGGCCCGGCGTCGGTGGACTCGCCGTCGACGCTGGTCGCGTCCGAGACCACTCCCTCGGCCCTCGCGATGCTCGACCGCGCCGCGTACGGCTTCGATCGCTCCTTGGACCACGTGTACTGGGCTGCCCAGGCAGCTCCGACCTTGTGGCTCCACGCGGGCGAGCCCGTGGCCTACTCGTACCGGTGGGCCACGGGACGGATCGGACCGCTCGCCGGTCGCGACGAGGCGAGCGCCGCCTCCGCCCTGCAGGCGGAGCTCGCACGACAGCCCGACGCGGTGGTCCAGACCCCGGGGACATCGCGATCCCTCGTCCGGGTTCCGTCGCCGCGGGACTGCAGCTCGTCGCGCCGCCCGGCCTGCTCCTCCTGTCGGACGAGGTCGAACCGCCTCGATCGCTCGCGATCTCGAGTTACGGGCTGTATTGAGCCCCCGGGCGTCGCCTCCTGTTCGAGCGCGCCCGAGCGGGCGCGCCAGGTTCTGAGCCCGAACCTCGCTGGTCTCGCCGGGACGGTCAGGGCCGGTCCTCTACGTTCCGTCCACCTGCGTGCGGCAACGCGGACCTGTCACCCCGACCGCGACCTACCCAGCTCCCGCCGAAGCCACCCGCCCAGCATGAGCGCCCCGGCCGCCGGCACCGGGACCTTCGGCCGTGTTCGCGGGAACCGTCGCACGGCATGCTCCAACGGAGCGCCCGGCACTCGCCGGGGTGCTCGGCAGCGAAGTGGAGGCCGTCGATGAACGGACGCGAGCGCGTCCTCGCCGCGCTCGACGGCCAGGAGCCCGACCGGGTCCCGCTCGCGCTCAGCTTCTACCACGTCGACGGCGCGGCGCTGGCCCCTCCGGGAGCGTGGCGCGACGACCTCGTCGACGTCGGCTTCGTCGCGTTCCCCGTTTCTGCCGAGGAGGAGGAGCTACGACGGATCGCGCTGCCGTTCGCCGGCAACGCCCGCATCGGCAGCTCGTCGCAGGCCGCGAGATACGCGCGCTGGGGCTACCACCCCGAGACGCCGGACGACGCCAACCCCCTGGAGCTGGCCACGACCCTGGCCGATCTCGAGCGCTTCCCGTTCCCGGAGCTGAGCGGCCCCCGGGTGGTCGATGGGCTCGCCGGCCAGGTGCAGGACCTCCACGCTCGCGGCCTGGCGGCCGGCGGGAACACGCCGCATCTCGGCGGCGAGCTCTTCGAGGCAGCCTGGCGCCTGCGAGGCCTCGAGAACTTCCTGATCGACCTCGTCACCCGCAAGGAGATGGCGCACTTCCTGCTCGACCGGCTGGCCGAGCTGGCTCGGCGCAATGCGACGACCCTCGCGCTCGCCGGGGTCGACGTCCTCGCCCTCGACGACGATGTGGGGATGCCGGGCACGATGATGATCAGCCCGGCCACCTGGCGCGAGTTCTTCCGACCTCGGCTGGCCGGGATCGTCGAGGCTGCCCGGATCGTCAAGCCCGACGTCCGCGTCATCTACCACAGCGACGGCCACGTCGAGCCGATCCTCGACGACCTCGTCGACATCGGGATGTCCGGCATCAACCCGCTGCAGCCCGAGCACATGGACGCGGCCCGCATCCGGCGGCGGTTCGGCCCGCGGCTGGCGCTGTGGGGCACCGTCGGGCGCCAGACGACGTTCGCGTTCGGGAGACCAGGCCAGATCCGCGACGAGGTTCGCGCGCGGATCGAGACGCTCGGCCGAGCCGGCCTCGTCCTGTGCCCCGCGTACGACATCGACGAGCCCGACGTGCCGTGGGCGAACGTCGCCGCATTCCTCGAGGCGGGCGTGGCATTCGGCTAGCGCACGCGTCGCGGCAGAGGCCAGCGACCGTCGACTCGATGGGCTCCTCTGAGGAGTCGGCAGGCAACGAGGCCGATTTGCCGGCCGCGGTTTGCCGCGATCCGGCGCAAGATGCGTTCGGCGGGACCGGGATCGAGCCAGACCGCTGGTCGAGCCGGCCGAGGGAGGGAGGGGCCATGGGGTCGGGGACCGAACCGCTGCAGCCATCTCCATCAAGGACCGTCCGCGCGACGGTCGTCCAGGCGGCATCGGCTGCCTTCGATCGCGAGCGGTCCATCGATCGGGTGGCAGAGCTGACCGCCCGCGCTGCCGCCGACGGCGCCGAGCTGGTCGTCTTTCCCGAAGCGTTCGTCGGCGGCTACCCTCGGCGCGCCGATTTCGGGGCGCGTGTTGGGGCTCGCTCGGCCGAGGGTCGGGAGTGGTTCCGCCGGTACCACGAGGGCGCAATGGAGGTGCCCGGCCCGGCCGTCGATCGCCTCGGGGAGATCGCCCGCGGGTCGAGCCTCCATCTCGTGGTCGGCGTGATCGAGCGGGAGCGGGGCACGCTGTACTGCACGGCCCTGTTCGTCGGGCCCGACGGCAGCCTGCTGGGGAAGCACCGGAAGCTGATGCCGACGGCGATGGAGCGGCTGATCTGGGGCTTTGGCGACGGCTCCACGATTCCAGTCCTGGACACGCCGATCGGCCGGATCGGGGCCGTCATCTGCTGGGAGAGCTACATGCCCCAGCTCCGCCTCGCGATGTACGGGCAGGGCATCCAGCTGTACTGCGCACCGACCGTCGACGACCGCGAGACCTGGCTGCCGACGATGCGCCACATCGCCCTGGAAGGACGCTGCTTCGTCCTGTCGGCAAACCATTTCGCCCGCCGATCCGACTACCCGGCCGACTACCCGATCGACGCCCCCGATGGCGACGAGGTCCTGATCGCGGGCGGGAGCTGCATCGTCGATCCGCTGGGCCAGGTGCTGGCGGGGCCCGCGCGAGGCGGGGAGGCGCTGCTGACCGCCGACCTGGACCTCGGGCAGATCGCCCGCGGGACCTTCGACCTGGATATCGTCGGCCACTACGCCCGGCCGGATGTCTTCCGGCTCGTCGTCGATCGGAGCGCCCGGGCGGCGGTGTCGTTCGGTCCTCTCGACGCCTGAGCGAAGCCGGCCGCTGAACGTCAGGCGCCTGCTGCAAGCTCCCGGCCGACCGCGAGCACCTCGTCGACGAGGGCGTCAGCGTCGGCGAGCGTGGTCCGCGGGTTGATGAAGCACGGCCGGATCGCGAGCCGGCCGTCGACGCGGGTGCTGGAGGTCACGACCCGTCCGCGGGCCCGGATGCCGTGCAGCACATCGTCGTTCAAGGCATCGAGGCGGCCTTCGTCCTGCCAGCCTGCCGGACGGAAACGGAAGCAGCAGATCGAGAGCACCGGCTCCGCGAGCAGCTCCAGCTCGCTCGACGCGCGGGCACGGTCCGCGACCCGGCGGGCGCAGTCGTCGTGCCGCACGACCCGCTCGCGGATCCCGTCGGCGCCGATCTCGCGCAGGATGGCCCAGACGGCGAGGCCCCTGGCCGGCGTCGAGAAGTCCACGCCCCAGTCGGGCGTGCCGAGACCCAGCTCGTCGAACGGCGACCGGGGGTCGTCGTCCCCGGCTGGGACGTGGCGCTCCCGGTCGTAGTCGCCGGTCTCGATGGTGAACGCGCGGCCCAGGATTCCCTCGTCGCGGACGATGGCGGCCCCCGTGCCCACCGGGGCCGCGAGCCATTTGTGCGGGTCGATCGCGAACGAGTCGAACGCCGCGACGTCGCCGTAGCGCTCGCGCACTCGATCGTCCAGGAGCCCGAAGCCGCCGTAGGCTCCGTCCACGTGCAGCCAGATGCCCCGCTCGTGGGCGATCCGCGCGAGCTCCGCGAGGGGATCGACGCGACCGGCGTTGACGTCGCCGGCACACCCGACCACCGCGACCTGCGTGCAGCCGGCCGCGAGGTCTTCGTCCAGCGCGGCCTGCAGGAGGTCGAGGTCGATCGTGCCGCTGCGGTCGAGCGGGATGGTGCGCAGGTTGCGGCGGCCCATCCCGAGCACGCCCAGGGCGCGCCCGACCACGTGATGGGTCTCGCTGCTCGCGTAGACCCTGGGCTCGACCAGGCCAGCGATGCCGTCCAGGGACGGCCGTATCCCCAGGCGCTCACCGGCGTGCTGGCGGGCCGCACCGATGCCGACCAGGTTCGCCGTCGAGCCGCCGGACGTGAACGTGCCGACATACGACGGGGGGAAGCCCAGCAGCTCGATCAGCCAGCGCACCGCCAGGTGGTCCACGAAGTTGCCTGGGGTCAGCCACCAGCGCTGCGGCACGGCCACGGCCTGGGCGAGGTCCGCGGCGGCCGCGATGTCGGTGGGTCCCGTGGTCACCCAGCCGGAGAACCCCGGGTGCGCCACCCGCAGGCCGTTCGCGACGACCAGGTCCGCGAGCTCTGCGAGCGTCGCGTCGCGCCCGATGCCCGTGGCCGGCAGCGCCCGGTCCAGGGCAGGGCGCCACCGGGATCGCTCGCGGGCAGGGTCCAGCCCCTCGAAGCGCAGGAACCGCTCGAGCGCCGGCAGGATGGCGCGGATGGCGTGGTCGAGCGAGTCGATGGCAGCGGCGTCGTGTCGGGGGTCCATGGCCGCGGAGTGTACGAGCATCGGCCGGCTACGTCGCTCGCCGCGTGGCCGGGCTGGCCGCCGCTCCGCTCCGCGGCGGGGGCCGGGGAGCCGGGCACCTCCCGACCTGATCGACCGACCCTCGGGGCCACCCGGGCGCGTCAACCGTCGCGCGCTTTGCCTGAGGTCGTTACCATCTCGCGAACGATGGAGGCCATCTCGGGGGACGGCGGCGCATGAGCGAGGGCATCCGGCGCGACACCGTCGACGTCGGCGGGCTGGAGATCGCCTACGCGCGCGCCGGCGACGGCCCGCCCCTCGTCCTGGTCCACGGAGCCTGGTCCGACGCGCGGACGTGGCGCCACCAGCTCGAGGGGCTGTCCGACGCCTTCACCGTGATCGCCTGGGAGGCACCGGGGTTCGGTCGCTCGGCGGACCCGCCGGACTGGTTCCGGATGCCCGACTACGCGGACTGCCTGGCCGGCTTCATCGCCGCCCTCGGCCTCGACCGCCCGCACGTCCTCGGCCTCTCGTTCGGCGGCGCGCTCGCCATCGCGCTGTACGGCCGCCACCCGGACGTCCCCCGCAGCCTGGTGCTTGCCTCGGCCTACGCGGGCTGGGCGGGCTCGCTCCCCGCGGATGTCGTGCGCCAGCGCGTCGAGCGCTGGGAACGCGAGAGCGACGACCTCGCCGGCCACGTCCGCGACTACGTGCCGGAGTTCTTCGGCGACTCCGCCGACCCCGCCGACGTCGAGGAGGTGGTCGAGATCATGGGCGATGCGCGGGCGTCGGGCATGCTCGCGGCGACCCACGCGCTGGCCGAAGCCGACCTCCGCGACGTGCTGCCGAGGATCAGGGTCCCCGTCCTGCTCCTGTACGGCGACGCGGACCGCCGGTCGCCCATCGCCATCGCGAATGAGCTCCACGCCTCGATCCCGGGCTCGACGCTGGTCGTTCTGCCGGGCGTCGGTCACCTGGCCAACGTCGACGCGCCCGCGCAGTTCAACGCCGAGGTCCGGCGCTTCCTGGCCGCGGCGGACGGCTGAGGCGCGCCGGCTGCGTCCGCCCGATGGCGGCTGGACAGCCCGGGGTAGCATCGCCGGCAATGGACGCCGCCGACCTCGACCTCCGCAACGCGACCTACCGGCGCTTCGTCGAGCTCGGCCGGGCGCCGACCGCCGCCGAGGTCGCGGCGGTGCTGGACCGCCCCGCCGAGGACGTGCTGGCAGGCTGGCGGCGACTCCACGACGCCCACGCCCTCGTCCTCGACGCGGACCTGGCCGAGCTGCGGATGGCGAACCCGTTCGCGGCCCGGCCGACGCCCTTCAGGGTCAAGGCAGCCGGCCGCTCCTGGTACGCCAACTGCGCCTGGGACGCGTTCGGGATCGGGGCCGCGCTCCACGTGGACTGCGCCATCGAGGACCGCCTGCCCGGACTGCTGCGAGGCGCTCCGGGTGAGCGTCCGGGACGCGGTCCCCGACGACGAGAGCCTCGTGTTCCACGTCCTGGTCCCGGCGGCCCGGTGGTGGGCCGACATCGGCTACACCTGAGGGACGATGCTCCTCTTCCGGTCGGAAGAGCACGTCGAACGGTGGCTCGCCGGGCGCGACCGGGGGGCGACGATCAGCGCCCGCGCACTGTGCGACCTCGCCCATGCCTGGTGGGGCGACCGCCTCGACCCCGGCTGGCAGCCTCACAGCCGCGAGCAGAACCAGGCGATCCTCGACGGCCTTGGGCTGACCGGCGTCTTCTGGACCCTGCTCTGACAGCGGTCCGGGCAAGTCGCGACGGCGCCGGGCGGGCCGCCGGCTGTCTGCGTCGCGGTCGACATCGCGATGGCCCGGTACCGACCGGCCTGGGCGCCAGGCGGCTGGCCGCTCGCGGGCGGTCCCCGACGGCCGCGGGCCTTACGACCGGAAGAGCCCGAATCGCAGCCTGCCTGCGGGCCCTTGACAAGTGACTTAGTGATCGCTAAGTTACGCGCATGAGCACGCGATTGACTGCCGACGAACGGCGCGACGAGGTGATCGCGGCCGCCGCCATCGAGTTCGCGGCCGGCGGCTTCGCTGGAACCTCGACGACCGCGATCGCCCGACGGGCCGGCATCTCCCAGCCCTACCTCTTCCAGCTGTTCGGAACGAAGAAGGAGCTGTTCCTCGCCGCCGTCCGGGACTGCCTGGAGGGCGCCGGTCGCACGTTCGAGGAGGCGGCCCGCTCTGCCCGCGTGGCCGGGCGCGACACGCACGGCATGCTCGAGGCGATGGGCATGGCCTACATCCACATGCTGCTCGCCGACCGCGACGCCCTGCGCCTCCAGCTCCACGCCTACGCCGCGTGCGGCGACCCCGAGATCCGGGTCGCGGTGCGCGACGCCTACTTCGCGCTGTGGCGGTCGGTCGCCCGGCTCGCCGGCGAGGACCCGATCGCTCTCCACGCCTGGTTCGCCCAGGGCATGCTCATCAACGTGATCGCCAGCGTCGGCGATGCCCGTTCGGTCGACGAGTTCTACGCCACGCTGCTCGGAGGTATCGCCACCGAGAGCTGACGCGCGCCCCCCTTTTGCCCGCAGAACTTAGTGACTACTCAGTTACTTACACTGAACCCCATCGACCCCAGAGGAACCTCCGATGACCCGCCGCACATCCGCGACCTGGACCTTCGCCATCACGGCACTCGCCCTCTTCATGGTCAGCCTCGACAACCTCGTCGTGACGATGGCGTTGCCGATCATCCGCCTCGACCTGGGCGCGTCGCTCGCCGACCTCGAGTGGACCGTCAATGCCTACACCCTCCCCTACGCCGCCCTCCTCCTGCTCGGCGCCGCCCTCGGCGACCGGTTCGGTCGGCAGCGCATGTTCACCTTCGGCCTGGCCGTCTTCACCGTCGGCTCGGCTGCCGCCGCCCTCGCGCCCAGCAGCGATCTCCTCATCCTCGCCCGCGCTGCGCAGGGAATCGGCGCTGCGTTCGTGACGCCACTCAGCCTGACGATCCTGTCCGACATCATCTCCCCCGCTCGGCGGCCCCTTGCGCTCGGCGCCTGGGGGGGCATCGCCGGCCTGGCGATCGCCATCGGCCCCGTGGTCGGCGGCGCCATCACCCAGGGCATCTCCTGGCACTGGATCTTCTGGGTCAACGTCCCGATCGGCATCCTGGCCGTCATCCTCTCGACTATCCGACTCCGGGAGAGCCGGGGGCCCGGCCAATCGCTCGACCTGCCCGGCGTCGCCCTCGCCGGCGCCGGCCTCGTGGGGATCGTCTGGGGCGCCACCCACGGCAACGGCCTCGGCTGGACCGACCCGCAGATCCTGGCCAGCATCGGCGTCGGTGCGGCGCTCGTCGTCGCGTTCCTCGCCTGGGAGGCCCGCGCGGCCGAGCCGATGCTCCCCCTCGGGCTCTTCCGCCGCCGCGGCTCCGTCGTCGCCAACGGCATCTCGTTCCTGATGTCGTTCGGGATGTTCGGGACGATCTTCCTGCTCTCGCAGTTCTTCCAGGTCGTCCAGGGCCTCGATCCCCTCGAGGCGGGCCTGCGGGTCCTGCCGTGGACGGCGATGCCGATCGTCGTCGCCCCTCTCGCCGGAGTGGCCTCGGTACGCGTGGGCCCCCGCCCGATCCTCGCGGCCGGGCTGGGCCTCATGGCCGCCGGGCTGGCCTGGCTGGCCGCGATCGTGTCCGCGACGGTCGATTACGCAAGCCTCCTGCCGCCGTTCGTCGTGAGCGGCGTCGGCATGGGCCTCTTCTTCGCCCCGATCGCCAACGTCGTCCTCTCGGCGGTGCCGAAGGAGGACGAGGGCAAGGCGTCGGGTGCGAACAACACGATCCGCGAGCTTGGCGGCGTCTTCGGCGTGGCCGTCCTGGCGGCGGTCTTCGCGGCCAACGGCTCGTACGCGACCCCCCAGCTGTACGTCACCGGGATCATCCCGGCGATCGCCGGCGGGGCGGCCGTGGTGGCCGCGGCAGCGGTGCTGGCCCTGGCCGTGCCGCGTCGCGGGACCGGCGTGCAGGCCACGGCCGAGCCGGCTCTCCTCTCCACCTATTCGGAAGGGGAGGCGGAGCCGCTGGCAGCCTGAGCCTGGCGCATCACGTTGCCTACGCCGGACCCGCAGCCCTGCGGGTCCGGCGCCGTCAGGCGCGCACCTCCTGGCGCATGAACCGGACGTAGGCGAGCGCGAAGCAGACCGCGGCCAGCGCCACGAGCGCGACCAGGTGCGGCCAGACGAGGAGCAGGCTCTGGTCGAGCGAGAGCAGGGTCGGGATCTGCTGCTCGTACTGGGCCAGCTGGCCGATCGTGGTCGGGATCGCCACCGCCGTCTGGGACGGGCTCAGGATCACGCTCGAGCCCTCCTGGTAGAGGGTCAGCGGGACGAAGCGGAGGATCGTGTCGGAGAGCGCCTTGAGGGACAGCGCCTCCTGGGCCGTCCCCGCGCTGGCATACGGGGCCACCACGCCGGCGACGAGGCCGACGATCAGCTGGCCGAAGATCTGGAGGAGGACCCAGGACCCGAAGCCCGCCAGCGCGGCGGTGGCCGCCCGCCGGAAGACGACCGAGAGGAGGAGGCCGAACGCCAGCCAGAGCGAGACCCAGGCGATCGTGAGGACGAGCCAGGCGACCACCCGCTCGATCTCGCCGAGAGAGGGCACGAGCCCCAGCCGGGTGATCCCGAACCCGGAGATCACCAGCACGATCGAGACCAGGACCAGCATGATCATCGCCAGCCCGGCCGCGAACTTGCCGGTGATGACGTCGTCGCGGTAGATCGGCTGCGACAGGAGCCGCGGCAGGGTCCCGTCGGAGCGCTCGGAGTTGATGGCGTCGAAGGAGAAGGCGACGCCGAGCAGGGGCGCCACGATCCCCACGAACCCGTAGACGGGCGGGATGGGGAGGTCCCGCGGGGGCAGGACGAAGAGGGCCAGGAAGACTGCCCGCGCGTCCGAGATCTGCGAGGCCGCGTTGCGGATCGCATCGGCGGCGAAGTAGAGGGGGACGACCGCCGCCAGGCCGAGGATGCCGAACAGGATGGCGAACCGGACGCTGTGGAGGTGGTCTGCGAGCTCCTTGCGAGCGACCAGGACCCAGCCGGGCGCCCGGCGGTCCAGCCCGCCGGCGACGCGCATCGATGCTCCGGGTGTCGCGGTCATGCGGCGCCCCGGGCCTCGCCGGCGACGGCGGGCTGCTCGGCGGCGCGCTGCTCCACTGCGCGCCGGTAGATGGACTCGAGGGCGACGCGCCGCCGGCCGATCCTGACCAGGGGCTCGCCGGCGACGGCGGCGAGGACCGCCCGGGCCGTCGCGTGGACGTCCCGCCCGGGCTCGGTCGCCAGGATCCACGTGCGCTCGAGCGCCGAGACGCCGTCGGCTGCCACGTCCACGACGCCGGCCACGGCGCGGAGCGCCTGCTCGACCGCCGCGGCCCGCTCCCCCGGCACCTCGAGGACGACCTCGAGGTCCGTGGGCGGGAAGCCGAACGCGGTGGCCAGCTCGTCCACGGTGCCGGTGCCGATGAGCCTGCCGGAGGCGAAGATGCCGATCCTGTCGCACGTCGACTGGACCTGGTTCAGCAGGTGGCTGGAGAGGAGGACGGCCAGCCCGCGCTCGTGGGCGAGCGTCCGGAGGAGCCCCAGGATCTCGGCGACGCCGATCGGGTCGATGGCGGTCGTCGGCTCGTCGAGGATCAGGACGTCCGGGTCCTTCACCAGGGCGTCGGCGATGCCGAGCCGCTGGAGCATGCCCCGCGAATACGTGTCCGTCCTCGTCCCGGCGCGATCGACCAGGCCCACCATCTCGAGGACCTCGTCGATCCGTCGTTCCGCGCTGGCGCCGGCGATGCCGTTCAGGCGCGCCGAGTAGCGGAGGTTCTCCCTGCCGGTGATCGTGCCGTAGAACCCCACGGCGTCGGGCAGGTAGCCGACGCGCCGCTTCACCTCGAGCGGCCGTCGGGCCGGGTCGAGCCCGACAACGCGCGCCTCGCCCGACGTCGGCTCCGCCAGGCCGAGGAGCATCAGGATCGTCGTCGTCTTGCCCGCGCCGTTCTGCCCGAGCAGGCCGAAGATCTCGCCACCCCGCACCTCGAGGTCGAGCGTGTCGACCGCGACCAGCCGGCCGTACCTCTTGGTGAGGTCGTGGGTCCGGATGGCCGCCGGGGATGCCGTCTCCGCCGGCTCGGCTGCCGCCCGGCCTGCCCGGCGCTTCGGCTGGAGGCGGCCCGACGGCCGCACGCGGCCTCCCTCGGTCACCGGGTCACCGCCGGCCGTAGACCCGGAAGACCCACCAGACGCCGCCCGCGACCGCCGCGATCAGGGCGATCCCCACGGCGGCCCAGATGAGCGAGGTCTCGACCGTGAAGCGGATGTCGATGCTCGACGCGGCCGACTGGTCGCCGCTGGCCCGCATCGTGACCACGTAGTCGCCGGCCACAGCATCGGCGGAAGGGACGACGTGGGCGGTGACGTCCTGCGTCGCGCCGGCGGCGAGTGAATCGATCGTGTCAGGCTCGAACGTGACCTTCCAGCCCGACGGCGTGGTGGGGCTGAGCTTGACGTTGGTCACCGCGGCGGTGCCGTCGTTGGCCAGCGTCAGCGCGAGGTCGGTGCTCCGGCCCGCCTCGCCATGGCCGTTGAGGCGCTGGTCGGGCGTCGAGAGCGAGAGGTTGTAGCTGCCGGTCACGACGACCTCGAGCGTGCCCGGGATCTGCTGGGACCCGGCGGTCGCCACGACCTGGATCGGGAAGGTGCCGGCGGCGACGTCCGGCGGCGGCGTCGCGGAGACGGTGACCCCGCTGGCGGAACCCGCCTTGACGACCGCGCTCGCGGCCTGCGACTCGCCCGTCAGCCGCGCACTGACCGTCCAGCCGTCGGGGCCCTGGGCGTTGACCGCGAAGGTGAGGTCCTCGGCCGACTTGTTCGCGAGCGTCAGGTTGAAGTTGAAGGTCTGGCTGGCCGGCCCCTTCAGGCTCGGGAAGTCGGTCGTCAGCGTCACGCTCCCGGCGGCTGACGCCTCCACCCGGACCTCGAGGGGAAGCTGGCGGGCATCGGCCCCGGCGGTCGCGGTGAGCGTCAGCTTCGTCGACCCGGTCGCCGAAGCCGGCACGCCGACGTCCACGCGGACCGAGACGGGGTCGGTCCCGTTCGTCTGGACGGCGTCCACGAGGAAGGAGCCGCCATGGATCGTGGCCGTCCAGCCGGACGGGACGCCGGAGAGGGCCAACCCCACGCGCTCGGCGGTGGGCGTGGTCACCGTGACGTCGAACGACACGGTCGCGCCCGGGGCGACGACGACCGCCGGGTACGGGGCCGTCAGGGAGAAAGTTGTGGCGGCCTGCGCGGGCGGAGCCAGTCCGATGACGGACAGGGCGACGAACGCCGTGGCGATCGCCAGGCGCGCTGGGAACGAGCGATGGAGGCGGAGCTGGCCCACGGTTCCTCCGGAGCGATGTGGCCGGGAGGGGCGCGGGCGCGCCCTCTGGATCTCCCGGCGCTGGCCGGGAGTCTTGCGTGTCAGGGCACGGCCTTCAACCGACACAAGATAGAGAAGCGGTTGCGACCCCTAAATCGTCGGCCCGGCCGCCTTCTTGCGTCCCGTGCGAGACTGGGCCGCCATGAGCCCCGCTGCACCCGCCGGCCGCCGAGGGGACCTGCCGACGGGCGTCGTCACGTTCCTGTTCAGCGATGTCGAGGGTTCGACGCGCCTGCTCCAGGCGCTGGGTGACGCCTTTCCACCGGCGCTCGAGGAGCAGGCGAGGCTGATGCGCGCCGCGATCGCCGCCGGCGACGGAATCGAGGTCGGCACGGAGGGCGATTCATTCTTCGCCGTGTTCGCGGCTCCGGCCGGGGCCGTCCGCGCGGCGGTGGCCGCACAGCGGGCGCTCGCGAGCGCGGAATGGCCGGACGACGCCTCGGTCCGGGTCCGGATCGGCATCCACACCGGCGAGGGGCGGCGCGGCGGCGACAACTACGTCGGGCTCGACGTCCACCGGGCGGCCCGGATCGCGTCGGCCGCCCACGGCGGGCAGGTGCTCCTGTCGGAGGAGACGAAGGTGCTCGTCGAGCGGGCGCTGCCGACAGTCGTCCGGCTCCGCGACCTCGGCGAGCACCGTCTCAAGGACCTCGAACGGCCGGAGCGCCTCTTCCAGCTCGTCATCGACGGCCTGCCCGCCGACTTCCCGCCGCTGCGCTCGCTCGACGCGCCGCGCGGCAACCTGCCCCAGCTCCTGACGAGCTTCGTCGGGCGGGAGCGGGAGACCGCCGAGCTCCGGGAGCTGCTGGGCGACCGCCGGCTCGTGACGCTGACGGGAACCGGCGGGGCCGGCAAGACGCGCCTGGCGATCGGCGTGGCCCGGGCGGTGAGCTCGGGGTTCCCGGACGGAGCCTTCTTCGTGGCCCTGGACACGGTGCGCGAGGCCGGGCTGGTGCCGTCGCTCATCGCCCAGGCAATCGGCCTGATCGAGACGAAGGAGCTCGCGCCGGTCGACGCCGTGCGCCAGCACCTGCGCGAGCGCCGGGTGCTGCTCGTCCTCGACAACGTCGAACAGATCGCGGGCGCGGGAGCGGTCGTCGAGGACCTGCTCAAGGCGGCGCCGGAGACGCGGATCCTCGTCACGAGCCGCAGCCCCCTGCACGTGTACGGCGAGCAGCAGTATCCCGTGCCGCCGCTCTCGCTCCCGGACCTCGACGCCCTCCCGGACCTCGCCGAGCTGCGCCGCAACGACGCCGTCTGCCTCTTCGTCGACCGCGCCCGGATCGCCCGCCCGGGCTTCGACCTCACCGCCGACAACGCCCGGACCATCGCGGCCATCACGGCCCGCCTCGACGGCCTGCCCCTGGCCATCGAGCTTGCCGCGGCGCGGGCGAAGCTGCTGTCGCCCCAGGCCCTGCTGAGCCGCCTCGAGCGCCGCCTCGACGTCCTGGCGGCGAGCTTCGGGGACATGCCCGCCCGCCAGCGGACGCTGCGGGGCGCCATCGAGTGGAGCCACGAGGCCCTCGCCGAGCCCGAACGCGTGCTCCTGCGGCGATTCTCGGTGTTCGCCGGCGGCGCGGGGATCGAGGCCGCCGGGGCCGTCTGCAACGCGGATGGCGCGGCAGGCGACGACCTCCTCGAGCCGCTCTCCAACCTCGTCGACGGAAGCCTGATGCTGCAGGGCGAGGACCACGACGGCGAGCCCCGCTTCGGGCTCCTCGAGACGATCCGCGAGTACGCCCACGAGCGGCTGGTCGGGGCCGGCGAAGCGGATAGCTTCACGCGCCGCCACGCCGAGCACCTGGCGGAGCTGGCGGAGGCGGCGGAGCCGCGCCTGCTGGGCAGGGACCACGTCTCCGTCCTGGATCGCCTGACCGGCGAGCACGACAACATCCGGGCCGCCCTTCGCTGGGCAGCCGCCGAGGGCGACACGACCCTGGGCCTCCGCATCGCCGCCGCCATCTGGCGCTTCTGGCAGGAGCGCTCCCACATCCGCGAAGGACGTCACTGGATCACGGCGCTGCTGGCGAAGGCGGACGCCGAGGTCGATCCGGTGGTCCACGCGAAGGCGATCACGGCCGCTGGCAACCTCGCCTACTGGCAGGGCGCGTTCGCCGACGCGGGCGGCTACTACGAGCGGGCCCTGGCGATCGGGCGCGAGCTGGGCGACCCGGCGAAGATCGGCGACGGCCTCCGGAACCTCGGCTTCATCGCCATGGCCTCGCGCGACGTGCCGCGCGCGAAGGAGCTGTTCGGCGAGGCGGTCACCTGGCTGGAGAAGGTGGGCGACAGGTTCGCCCTTGCCGAAGGCCGGGCGTCGTTCGGGATGTCGCAGGTGGTGGCCGGTGACTTCGTGATCGCTCGGGGCCTGCTCGAGGGCTCCCACGAGATCATGGTCGAGCTCGGCGTCCTGCCCCGGGCCGCCGACAACGCGATCGCTCTGGGCCTCATCCACCGCCGCCTGGGCGACCTCGCCGAGGCGCGCCGCCTCACCAGGGAGGGCGTCGAGCTCACCGCCCGGATCGGCGACGAGTCGCGGGGGCCGATCATGCTCGACGCGGCCGCGGCGTTCGTCCTCGCGCGGGGCCAGGCCCCGGAGGCAGTCCGCCTCGCGGCGGCGGCGGCGCACCTCCGGGCGACGATCGGCGGGAACCTGCCCACCTTCTTCCTCAACATCGACCTGGAGATGGCCGCCGCGCGGCAGCAGCTCGGCGAGGCCGCCTTCGCATCAGCCTGGGCGGACGGCGAGGCGCTGTCCGCGGACCGGGCCCTGGGCTACGCGCTCGAGGTCATCGACCGCGACGGGCCGGCCTAGACGGGCGCCCCCGCGCGCGCCGCCTCGAGACGCTCGAGGAACGGTCGTGCCCCGAGCCGCCCGAAGGTGTCGCGAGCCGTCTCGAGCGATGTCGCGGCGTCGGCCATCTCGCGCTCGGTCGGGGCGAGGAGGATCGCCAAGTCGAGCGCGGCCATGGCCTCGTCGAAGGCGAGGCCGAGCTGCCGCCAGCCGCGGAGCGCGTCGCGGTAGCCGGTGATCGCATCCCCCCGCCGGCCTTCCAGCGCCGCGATCCCCGCCCGGAGCGTCACGTGGTCCAGGGTGAGGGCCTGACCACGGTTGATCGTCGGTCCGATCCGCCCGACGAGGGCGACCGCGGTCGCCGCGTCGCGAGCCCACAGGGCGGCCCGCGCCGCGACGGGCAGGCTGATCGGGTTGAAGAAGTCGGTCACCTCGGCCGCCGTGACCGCCTCCCGCCGCGCGTCGTCGAGACGCCCGGCCACCAGCGCCTCCCAGGCGCGCCCCCAGTGACAGTAGGACGCGTACTGGGTGTCCGTCACGTCCGCCACCAGCCGCTCCGCCTCGGCCAGGTCAGCCGACGGGTCACCCCCGCTGAGGGCCGTCACGACCCCCCGGTCGACGTACAGCTCGAGATAGAACGCCCCGGTGATCTCGTTGGCGAGCCACTCGTCGAGCAGGGCCGCGGCCCAGGCCCACTCCCCGACTCGGATCGCGCACGAGACTGCGTTGCCGACCATCGTGAAGCCGTCGTACATCGAGCCTCGACGGCGGGCCAGCTCCAGGCCGTCGCGGGCCATGGCCAGGCCTGCGGCCGGATCGGCGAACTGCTCGAGGAACGTGAGTGTCGTCCGCGTCAGCCGCGAGACGGCCGCGAGGTCGTTGGCCACCGCCAGCTCGTGCGTCCCGCGCATGAGGATCAGGCCCTCCCGCGGGCGGTTCACGCGGAGCAGCGCGGAGCTCAGCCGGAACAGGCCCCCAGCCGTCTGCGGCAGGAGGTCGAGGCGCTCTGCGACGGGAAGCGCGCGCTCGGCCCACGCGAGGGCGGCGTGCTCGTCTCTGTGCGCGTAGCCGCGTGCGATCTCGAGCATCAAGGCGACCCCCGCGGCCGTACCCTCGAGATCCGAGAGCTCCTCCCAGGCGGGCAGGAGAATCTCGAGGAGCCGGCCGACATCGGCGAAGGCCGCGATCGCTCCAGCGTGCGCCGCGATCGCGAGCGCGATCCCGGGCCGGTCGCCGAGCGTCCGCCGGGCCTCGACCGCGCCGATCGCGTGGCGCTCCGCGACCTCGCCGACGAGGCCCTGCAGGGCCGACGCCAGCGCCCGCTCGTGCAGCTCGGCCCGATCCGCCGGCTCGGGGCTCACGGCCAGGGCGTGCTCGAGGAAGGTGACCGCCTGGGCGTGCGAGCCGAGGGCCGCCGCCCGCTCAGCGGCTCCGCGGAGGGCGACCCGGGCCTGGGCCGCGAGGGCGTCCGCCTCCGGCCCGTCGGCCGCGTAGCCGTGCGCCGCCAGGTAGTGCCCTGCCAGCGCCCCCGCCAGCTCGTCGGTCCCCATGGACTCGAGGAAGCGGGCGGCGGCCAGGTGGCGCGTCTTCCGATCGCGCTTCGCGAGCGTGTTGTAGGCGACCTCCCGGATGAGCGCCTGGACGAAGGCGTACTGGCCGCGCTCGGGCGACCGCGGGTCCACGGCCTGGACCAGCAGCTCGCGGCGGACCAGGGCCCGCAGCCGGGGCTCGAGGGCGGCCGGCTCCTGTCCCGACACGGCGGCCAGGCCCGGGAGGGTGAAACTCTGGCCGAGGACCGCCGCGTCCGCGACCAGGGCCCGGTCGGCTGCGTCGAGCTCGTCGAGCCGGGCCGAGATCAGCGCGGTCAGCGTCTCGGGCACGGCCAGGTCGGCGAGGTCGTCGAGCGGCCGGTAGACCCCGCCCTCGAGGATCAGCCTCCCCTGGGCGAGCAGCATGCGGACGGTCTCGACCGCGTAGAGCGGGATCCCGTCGGCCCGGGCCACGATCGCGTCGCGGGCGGCCGTCGGCAGGCCGGGCACCAGCCCGGCCAGCAGCTGGCGCATGGATTCCGTCCCGAGCGGCTCCAGGTGGAGGGAGGTGAAGCTCCGCGTCCCCGCGCCCCAGTCGGGTCGCCGGGCGAGGAGCTCCGGTCGAGCGAGCGTCACGATGAGCAGCGGGACGTTCCGGCTCCACTCGAGCACGTGGTCGATGAAGTCCAGGGTGCCGGTGTCCGCCCAGTGGAGGTCCTCGAAGACCATGACCACGGGGCCGCTCGCGGCCAGGCGCTCGAAGAAGGTCCGCCACGCGCCGAAGAGCTGCTGGGCGCCGATCCCCGTCTCGACCCCGAGCAGCGAGAGGAGGGCCGGCTCGATCCAGCGGCGCTCCTCCTCGTCGGGCACGTGACTCGCGAGCATGGCTGCGACGCCGGCCCGGGTCGCCGGCTCGTCGTCGTGCTCCGCGAGCCCCGCCCGGCCCCGGACCATCTCCCCGAGCGCCCAGAAGGTGAGCCCCTCGCCGTAGGCCGGCGAGCGGCCCCGATGCCACCAGACGGCGCCGACGATCCCGTCGAGGTACTTCTCGAACTCCCAGGCGAGCCGGCTCTTCCCGATCCCGCCCGCGCCCGTGACGCTGACCAGCCTGGTCCGGCCTTCGCGAACGGTGGCGTGGAAGAGGTCCTTGACGAGCCGAAGCTCGTCGTCCCGGCCGACGAACGGGGCCTCGAGCGCGTCGGACCTGCCCCGCCCGCCGCGCTCGGCGACGACGCGCAGGGCGCGGAACGCCGTGACTGGGGCAACCTTGCCCTTGAGGATCTGCTCGCCGGCCGGCTCGAAGGCGATCGCCGACGACGCGGCGCGGTGGGTCGTCTCGCCGACGAGGACGGTCCCGGGCGGGGCGACCGACTGGAGCCGGGCGGCGGTGTTCACGAGATCGCCGGCGACCATCCCCTGGTTCGTCGCCCCGAGGGTCACCGCTGCCTCGCCGGTCAGGACCCCCGCCCGGGCGCTGATCCCGGGGCCGACGGCACGAACGGCGTCGACCAGGTCCAGGGCCGCGCGTACGGCGCGCTCAGCGTCGTCCTCGCGGGCCGAGGGCGTCCCCCAGACCGCCATGACCGCGTCGCCGATGAACTTCTCGACCGTGCCGCCGTACTGGCCGACGATGTCGTTAGCCAGGTCGAAGTAGCGCGTCAGGGTCTCGCGGACCTCCTCGCTGTCGCGCTCCTCGGCGTAGGGCGTGAAGCCCACCAGGTCGGCGAAGAGGACCGAGACCAGCCTCCGCTCGGCTGTCGGCTCCCGGGCCGCAGGGGCGACGCCGGGCGGGGCGAGGGCGGCGGCCGCAGCCGCACGCGCCGGGCTGGCGGCAAGCGGCGTGGCGCACTCCGAGCAGAACTTGGCGGCCGGGAGATTCGAGGCCCCGCACGCTGGGCAGGCCGCCGCGAACGGCGCCGCGCACTCCATGCAGAACTTGGCGCCGGCGCGGTTCTCGGTCCCGCAGCTCGCGCAGATCACGCCCGTCTCGTCCCCCTGGCGGTCGCCCCAGGAGGTTGAGTGTAGCGAGGACGCAACGATCGGGCCGGCGGGCTCGGACGCGCCGCGGCCCGTGTGTCAGGCCGCGCCGATGTTCGGCTTGGCGACCATCAGGGCGATGATGACCAGGAAGCTCACGAGCTCGACGCGCGAGACGAGGAAGAGCCGTCCGAGGAGCGCACGGCCGGCCACCGAGAGCGGGCCCTCCGCTTCGAAGAGCTGCGCGACCCGCTTCGAGCTGGGCCCGAGATAGAGCGACCCGACGAGCGCCGAGACCAGCCACAGGACGATCGCGATCGAGATCCACGTCTGCTGGAACGCCCAGCGCTGCGTGGTCATGATCACGCCGGCGATGAAGAGCAGGATCGAGGCGGGCAGGAAGATGCGCGTCCCGAGGAACTCGATGTGCCGGCCCAGCTTCGGCAGATCGGCCGGGTCCGGCGACCGCATCACCCGGATCGCGAGCAGCTGGGCGTAGAACGCGCCGCCGACCCAGGTGACGGCGCACAGGATATGGATGTACTTGACGAGCTCATACACGCTGCGATTCCTCCGCGATGACGATGGGATGATGCCGGTCCGACCCCCCGGCCACTCGGAGCAGGCGCCGGCCCAGCCAGACGGCCCAGACGGGGTAGGCGACGTACGTGGCAGCCAGGAGGCCCATCCTGACACCGCCGGGAAGGACCACGCTCCTGCTCCCCAGGTAACCCGTCAGCAGGAACCAGGCCGTGAGGGCGAGGAAGGCGATCGAGGCCGGCCCGATCTGGTCCTCGAACGTCAGGGCCCCGACGACGAGGAGCAGCTGCAGGAAGCCGATCGCGGCGATCGCGGCGATCCCCAGCACGAGGGCGAGCCCGCTGAGCACCGGGGCCAGCGGCCGAAGGAGGACCCACAGGGCGACGGCGGCTGGCGCGGCCAGCAGATACGAGAGCATCACCAGCACGTCGTTGATCCAGCCGAAGACGAGGCCGGGCGACCTCGCTCCGACTCCGAACGAAGCGAACATCGCGGCCAGGAACAGGATGCCGACGGCCGCGAGGACGCCGCCCGCCATGGCGGTCCAGCCGGCGAGTCGCAGCACCGTTGTCGACGCGGATCGCGTTGCCACCACCTCATCACCCCCAGTGTCCAATCGTTGCCCCGTCATCACGAACCGAGGAGAAGCGCGATCCCGACGAGCAGCGTCGGGAAGTACATGACCGCCGGGATCACGTCGCCGGACGTGAGGTACCGGGCGACCGCGAGCGCCGCGATCAGCGTCGCGAGCAGGGCCACGGCGGCGCCGGCGCCCCCGCCCGGCGCCAGCGCGAGCCCGAGGGCAACCTCCGCGACGCCAGTCGCGAGCAGGAACGCGGAGTACAGCCCGCCGATCGCGGCGCCGAGGAGGGACTCCCCCGGCTCGGTCGGCGTGCCGGCGGCGACCATGTCGGCGAGGGCCGGGGTGGTCCCGTTCCGGATCGCGAGCACGGCGCACCAGAGCGCCCCGCCGATCGCGTAGACGACCACCGCGGCGGCCAGGACGGCCCGTCGGCCTGCGTCCGCATCAACGGCTCCGGCCAGGACGGCGAGCCCTGCGGCCGTGCCGACGGTCGCGACGGTGAACCCCGCGTTGGCCATGGCCCAGGCGCGGCGGTGGGCGCCCACCATGGCCAGGTGCTCGGCGCGGGGGGCGGTCCAGGCGCGGTACAGGGCCGGGTGCGACAGGCCGATGGCGCCCACGACCGGGCTGACGATGAGGAGCACGGCCGCGACGAAGACGCCGTCAGGCATCGTTCGTCGCCGAGCGCTCGAGAAGGTACGTCGCGAGGTGGCGGGTCCGCGTCGGGGCCTCGATGACCTCGACCCGGAACGCCGGCTCGAACCGCTGCTCCACCTCGCCGGGGACCAGCCCCGGGAACGCCTTCGACGGGCCGCTGAAGCTGATCCGCGGCAGGTCCTCGCGGCGCCCCGAGAACGCGAAGAGGAAGAATCGCGAGCCCGGCCGGGCAAGCCCGGTGACGTAGCGGGCCATCGCCGCCCGGCCGGCCTCCGGGAGGTCGTCGAGGGTGCCGTAGTCGACGAGCAGGTCGAACGGGCCCTCGACGCTGGGCACGTGCCCCGCCGTCAGGTCGCCGCGCACGAACCTGACCCGCTCCGGCCCCAGGCCGCGTCGCCCGGAGGCCGCCCGGGCCTTCGCGAGGGCGACCGGCGAGAAGTCCACGCCGGTGACCGCGAAGCCGGCCTCGGCCAGCTCGAGCGACACGCCGCCCGCCCCGCAGCCGAGGTCGATCGCCCGGGCGGCCGGCTCGCCGGGCCGCCGGAGGGTCTCCGGCGAGCAGCGCCCGTCGGCCACGAGCGCCCGGAGCTCCACCCGGTCGGCACCCTCCCAGGGCGCGCCGAAGCGGTACATCAGGTCGTACATGGCGCGCCCGACCGTGACCATCAGGCTGCCTCGGCCACCGGCGACGCGATCGTCGCCGCCGCGTCGGGGGCGGCCGTCCTTGCCGCTGGCACCCGACGCAGGAGCCAGGATCCCCGCGCGGCCAGCGCGCCGACGGCGAGGATCGCGAACCCGTTGAGCGGATGGAGCGCCGCGACCGCCGGGTAGTCGGCCCGCAGCGAGACCAGCACCGACTGGAGCGCGAACAGGACGAGGAGCAGGACGCTCAGGCCGGTGACCCGGCGCGGCAGCCGCCCGACCAGGGCGAGGACGAGGACGACCAGGGTCAGCCAGCCGAAGACATACCCGAAGTCGCGATGGGTGATGAACGCCCTCGGGTCGTCGAAGACGCCGAGCCCGGCCAGGAAGACCTGGACGACGGCGCAGGCGACGAACGCCACGGCCGCGATCGGGTGGGCCGTCCGGGCGTACCTGGCGATCATCGCCGGGCCCTCCCGGGCGGCGGAGGGGGCATGTGGATGGGGGCGCGCATCCGGGACCTCCGGGCTCCGGCGTGGCTGCTGTGCGCCGCGCGCCGGTATGCCACCACCCTGCGGCAGCCCCCGTCCCGCGGTCATGGGACCGGTGTCCCGATCTCCGTCCCGATTCGCGGCAACGGCGCGGCGCGGAGGGGTGCGGGGCGCTCGGCCGCTCAGATCTGGCGGCCGCCCTCGCCGCCCATCCCCGCCTGGCGGGCCCGGACGATCGCCTCGGCGCGGTCCCGCACCTGGAGCTTCGAGAAGATGTTCGAGACGTGGTTGCGGACGGTCTTCGGCGAGAGCACGAGCCCGGCTGTGATCTCCGCGTTCGATCGCCCGCGCGCGACGAGGTCCAGGATCTCGCGTTCGCGCCCGGTGAGCTCCGGGAAGGCGGCGACGTCGACGGCGGGGCGGGGGCGGGCGAAGTAGGCCATCAGGCGGCGCGCGACGCCCGGCCCGAAGATCGCCTCGCCCGAGGCGACGGCGCGCACCGCGCGGAGGATCTCGGCGCGCTGGGCCCCCTTGAGGAGATAGCCCCGGGCGCCGGCACGGACCGCGTCGAAGACCGAGTCGTCGTCGTCGTACATCGTCACCACGAGCACCGCCACGTGCGGGGCGACGTCCACGATCCGGCGCGTCGCCTCGAGGCCGTCCATGCCGGGCATGTTCAGGTCCATGAGCACGACATCGGGCTGGAGCGCGACGGCCTGCTCGACCGCCTCGTCGCCCGTGCCGGCCTCGCCGGCCACCGCCAGGCCGTCGGCCGTCTCGAGGAGGGCACGCAGGCCGGAGCGGAACGACGCGTGATCGTCCACGAGCAGGATGCGGGTGGTCGTGTCCGGGTCGGTCATCGCGCCGCCTGGCCGGTCGCGGGCGCCGGCGGGAGGGTCGTCCCGGGCGCCGGCGCGGGAGCCGGGAGCGTCGGTGCTGACGCCGTCGGGACGGCCGGCGGGAGAGTCGTCGCGGCCGAAGGGGCCGGTCGACCGGCGACGGGCGTCGGCCGCAACGGCAGCCGGGCCGTCACCCGCACGCCCCCGCCGGGCTGCTCGCCGATCGAGAGCGTCCCGCCGAGCTCGGCCGCGCGCTCGTGCATCGACTCGAGCCCGGTGCCCGGGCGCTGCTCGGGCCGGAGCCCGCGCCCGTCGTCGACGACCTCGATCACGAGGTCGTCGCCCGCCCGGATCCGCACCCGGCAGGTGCGGGCCCCGGCGTGGCGGACGACGTTCGTGAGAGCCTCCACCGCGATCCGGTAGGCGGCCACCTCGACGGCGGCCGGGAGCTCGGGGAGCGGCGCGGCAGGTCGGTCGACGACGAACCGCGGCCCCGCACCGAGCGCGGCACCACCCTCCAGCCGCCCGGCCTGCTGCTCGATGGCCCCGATGAGCCCGAGCTCGTCGAGCGCCGGCGGCCGCAGGCCGTCGACGAGGCGGCGGATGTCGGCCAGGGCCGCCCGGACCTCGGTTCCCAGCTCGTCGAGCAGGCGTCGGGCGGTTGCCGGGTCGGAGGCGAGCGACTCCGCCGAGGCCTCCGCGCGCAGGCCGATCGCGGCGAGCGTCGGGCCTAGCCCGTCGTGGAGATCGCGGCGCAGCCGGCGGCGCTCCTCCTCGCGGGCGAACACCAGGCGTTCGTGCGAGCGGGCGAGGTCGGCACGCAGGCGCAGGGCGTGGATCGCCGCCCCGGCCTGGCGGGCCAGGTCCTCCAGGAGCCCGCGTTCGTCCGCCCGGAAGCCCCGTTCGCCGGAGCGGATGCCGAGAACCAGCCTGCCCACGGGCTCTACCCCATGCGCCAGGGGCAGGGTCGTGACGGCTCGCCGCCGCGACCCGTGCTCCGCGACGACCACGATCACCCCGGCCTCGTCGACGACCTCCAGCGCGACGTACGGCAGGCGGAGCGCCTCGGCCACGGTCTCGACGATCGCGGGGAACGCGCGGTCCGGGTCGGCCGCCCACTGCAGGCGCTGGCCGAGGCGGCGCATCGCCCGCCACGGCTCGTCGCGCTGGCCGTACATCAGCCGGTTCACGGAGCGCTGCAGCGCGTCACGCAGGGGCAGCGCGGCGACGGCCGCCATGCCGGTGGCAAGGAGCGAGACGCCGAACCCGCGCTCGGCGCCGATCACCGCCGTCATCCCCGACGTGATCCCGACGTAGGTCGTGACGACGCCGAGCGTCAGGCCGCCGTAGACGAGCGCCCGGTTGACGACGACGTCGATGTCGAACAGGCGGTCGCGCAGGATCCCGGCGGCGAGGCCGAGCGGGAGCGGTAGCGCCGCCAGCCCGAGCCAGGAGTCCGGCAGGAGGGTCCGGCCGAGGACGAGCTGCGGCAGCCAGAAGGCGGCGAGCCCGATCCCGGCGCTGGTGACGGCCCCGAGGGTTGCCCACCGGAGGCGGACCCGGGCCGCGCCATCGGCCGCGCGGACGTAGCTCCGGACGAACAGGGCCAGCGACGCGACCAGCAGCGGGACCAGCACCACCACCTGGGCCAGCGGCCATGTCGCAACCCATTCGAGGCGGGTCGGCGACGCGACCAGCCCGACCAGCATCCCCAGCGCATAGCCGCCCAGGGCGAGGCCGTAGACCGCGGGCACGAGCCAGCGGCGTCGCGCGACGGCCGGCAGCGGTGCCGGGAAGACGAGCGCGAGGTGGAGGCCCGCCGGCCACAGGAGCATGTAGAGGGGGCCGGTCACCAGGGTGTGGAGGAGGAAGGGGCCGCCGGCCACGAGGTCGCTGACCGTGACGCCCAGGAACCAGGGGACGCTGCTGCCGGCGGCGCCGCAGGCCGCGATCATGAGCGCGGTCGCCGCCGGCTCGTCCGGGCGGCGGGCGAAGACGAAGGCCGCAATGGCCGCAAACGCAAGCGAGAACAGGATTACGCTCCAGCCGTCGAGCAGCGTCCGGCCGATCGAGGGCACGGACCAGGCGGCCTCGACCGTCAGCGGCGCCCCGGCGCGGGTGAGCCGGTACGAGATCGGCGGCCCAGCCGCGGGCCGGGCGACGGAGGGGTCGGCGGCGTCGCGAAGCCAGGCCTCGAGCGGACGGCCGTCGACGGCCGCCACGACGTCGCCGCCCTCCAGGCCCTGGGCCGGCGCGTCGATCGGGGCGATCCGGACCCCCTCGGCCGACCAGCCGTCCCCGTAGAAGGCGATCCGGGCGCCGTCCGAGGGCGCCCAACCGCGCACGACAACGAAGAGGAGCCCGGCGCCGAGCGATGCCACCAGCGCCAGCCACGTGACGATGCCCCGAGCCCGGCCCGCCCGCGCCAACTCCATCCTCCCCCTGGCCGCCTCGACCGAACCCACGCCGTGCGGGCGCGGGCCGCCAGTCTAGTACGCTCGCGCCGTCGGGCTGGGGCGGACATGGCGCCGGCTCACCGCCCGGCCGCGCTGGGGAGGGCGCTCTGATGGGGTGGGTGGCCGCAGCCGCGGGGCTGGCCTTCGGGCTGGCGCTCGCCTTGCTTGCCGCGTTCTTCGTGTCGAAGGACGAGCGCTTCGACCGCGGGGCCGAGTGGAGCTTCGTCGTGTTCGCGGCGCTCGCCATCCCGACGATCGTGGCGGTCGCCGGCCACCTGGCGGGCAGCGAGCTCGTGGTCGCGGGCTCGACCGCAGTCGGGGTGGCCGGCGTCGCGGTCGTGGGCCTCGAGAGCTCGGGTTGACCCTCCGCCTCCTCGACTTCAGGCGAGTCGCTCCCGTGATGACCCTCGGCTTCCTTGCCGTTTTGCTCTGGATCGGCGCAGCCTCGGTCCTCCTCGTCGCCGCCGGCGGGACGCCTGTCGCCCTGGGCTGGCTGGGCCTCGCCTCGATCGCCGCGGGAATCGCGATCGTCGCCTGGATCATGCGGGTGCCGGGAGTCCTGCGGGGCGATCGCGAGCCCGGCCGCGCTCCGATGCTGGCCTTCTTCGTCCCCATGGCCGGGATCGTCGCCTGGATAGCCCTGCTCGGGCCCGGGCTCGGCCTGTAGCGGCGGACGCCCCGCGCCGGGCTGCATTGACGGCAGGCCTACCATCCTCGCCATGGCACGCCGCGTCCCCGGAGGCCCCGCCAGCGAGCCGCACGCCGGCTCCGCGCTGCTGACGGGCGCCCAGATCAGCGCGATCAACCGCTTCCCGGACGACAACCCCAACCCGGTGCTGCGGATCAACGGCGACGGCCACGTCATGTACGCCAACCCGGCCAGCGCCGACGTGCTGGAGGCGCTCGGCGTCGCCGTCGGCGATCGGCTCCCGGCGGACGCGCTCGCGCGCCTGGGAGCCGCGGCACCGGCGCGCGGGTTCATCGAGCTCGTCGCGAACAACCGGACCTACGCCGTCTGGCCCGTCGCGATCCCCGAGCTGCGCGTGACCAACCTCTACGGCCGCGACGTGACGGCAGAGCGGGCGATCGTGAAGTTCCCGGACCAGAACCCGAACCCGGTCTTCCGGATCGACTGGGACGGCACGCTCGTCTACACCAACCCGGCCAGCGCCGGCCTCGTCGCCGGGCTCGGCCTGGCGCCCGGGGACCGCCTCCCCGCCGACCTCCGCGAGGCGCTCCTGGGGCGCGCCCGGGCAGCGGAGCGCACCACGCTCGAGCTCGAGTCCGGCGGCTGCACCTACGCCCTCCTGCCGGTCGACGTCCCCGAGTTCGGCTTCGTCAACGTGTACGGCACGGACGTGACGTCGGTGAAAGAGGGAGAGCGGCTCGCCGGCGAGAACGAACGGCTGCTGCTCAACATCCTGCCCGGGCCCATCGCCCAGCGCCTCCGCGACGGCGAGCGGCTGATCGCCGACCGCTTCGACGACGTCACCCTCCTGTTCGCCGACGTGGTCGAGTTCACCCGCCTCTCGTCGACGCTCTCGCCGTCCGAGCTCGTCGGCGTCCTCAACGACGTCTTCACGGCCTTCGACGGGCTCGTCGAGCGCTACGGCCTCGAGAAGGTGAAGACGATCGGCGACGCCTACATGGTGGTCGGCGGCCTGACGGAGCGATCCGCCGATCACACCGCCCGGGTGGCCGACGATGGCGCTCGCCCTGACCGACGCGGTCGACCGGATCGAGGCGGCCGTCCGGCTCGGCATCCGTTTCCGCATCGGGATCCACTGCGGCCCGGTGGTGGCCGGCGTCATCGGGAAGAAGAAGTTCATCTACGACATCTGGGGCGACACCGTCAACCTGGCGAGCCGGATGGAGTCGGTCGGCGTTCCCGGCCGCATCCAGGTGACGCACGCGGTCATGGAGCGCCTTGACCGCTCGTTCCGCTTCGAGGCCCGCGGCCTCGTCGACATCAAGGGCAAGGGGCCGACGGCCACCTGGTTCCTGGTCGGCCGCGCCGGGACGGAATCGCGGCGCCGGCGCGCGGCCTCGCGGTCAGCGGGTCAGGGACTCAGGACGCCAGAACGCGCGTGAGCGCCGGCTGGGCACCCGCACGCCAGGCCCGCACGAGCAGGAACAACGCGGCGAGGCCGGCAGCCAGGTAGATGCCCACGAGGGCCGTGGACGGCAGGGCGGTCCCGGACGACGGGACGCGGATTGCCGGCCTGGTTGGCTGTGCCCGGAAGGCGAGGAAGCCGGCCGCGAAGACGAGGGCGGGGACGCCCGGCGTCGCCCACCGCCGCGCAACCCCACGAGCCGCAATGGCAGGGAGCACTGCCGCGGCGAGCTCGGAGAGCTGCGTCGGGTGCACGGCCCGCGGCTCGGTCACCGCCTCGAAGAGCGCGATCCGCCGCTCCCGCGGCGCGGCGTCAGCCCGCCGGGCGATACCCCACCAGGCGCAGGGCCGCGTCGCGCAGCGCGTCCGGCGGCAGGGTGGGCCACAGGTCGCGGCGGGTGATGAGGAGGCCGTCGAAGAGGGCGAGATAGAGCGCGACGAGGAGGTCAGGGTCGGCCGGGGCCACCGCCCCCTCCGAGCGCGCCTCGGCGAAGACCCGCCGGAGGTTCGCCCGCGAGCGCCGCTCGACCTCCGGCAGGTCGAGGCCGAGAGAGCGGACGAGCTCGCGGCCGCCCTCGCCCATGAGTCCGCCGAGGATGACCGCGAACGGCGCGTTCGCGTCGTAGAACGCCAGCGTTCGCTCGACGAGGAGCTCCAGCCTCCGGCGCGCGGGGCCGTACTCGGCGGCGACGCCGGCGGTCATCGCCTCGAGGTTCCCGAACCCCTCTTCGAGGATGACCCGCAGGATCGCCTCCTTCGAGGCGAAGTGCCAGTAGACGTTGGCCGGGCTCATCCCCGCCTGCCGAGCGACGTCCGCCACGCGACAAGTCGCGAACCCTCGCTCGCCGAAGAGGGTGCGCGCGGCCGCGAGGATGCGTTCACGGGCCGCCACGCGCCCGCCCGAGCCATCGCCCGGATGCTCTGCCATGGCTCTCCTCGACTGACTGAATGATCAGTCCACATCATGTTACTGACTGGCACGTCAGTCAAGGCTCAGTGACCGCCACGCCGGGCCGACGCCCCGGACCGGGCCGTCGATCACCACGTCGTGACGGGTGGCGCGTCCGGTCCCTTTGGATCTACGCTGCGCATGCGTCTTACGTCACGCTTGAGTCCGGCTCGAGCGGCGGCCGATCGACGGCAGCGTTGTTCGAGATCACGCCACGGGGGATTGCCATCAGCCGGGTCATGCAAGGCCGCGTCGGCGCGCTCCTCGCCCGGGAGGGCCTGGGGCTTGTCGCGGCCGCCGTCATCCTGCTCGTCGTGCTCGCGTTCCGGGTGCCGTCCGATGCGCCGTGGGCGACCGGCCGCGAGGCGTTCTGCTACTGGTTCCCGAACGGCGCCGATCCCTACGCCGGCGTGAGCTGGACCCAGCCGATCGCGTACGTGTACTCGCCGGCGTTCCTCCAGGCCCTCGCCGGGCTCAGGGCCCTGCCGTGGGAGCTGTTCCTGGCGGCCTGGACGGCGCTCCTCGTCCTCGCCGTCCGGTGCCTCGTCGGTCCTCGCCTGTGGGCCGTGGGCATCGCCGTCGCCGTGCTGGAGCTCCTGGGAGGCAACATCCACCTGCTGCTGGCCGTCGCGATCGTCGCCGGGTTTCGCTGGCCGGCGGCGTGGGCCTTCGTCCTCCTGACGAAGGTGACACCCGGCGTGGGCCTGCTTTGGTTCGCGGTGCGCCGGGAGTGGCGGAACCTCGGGATCGCCCTGGGCGCCACGGCCGCGATCGTGGCGGTGTCCTGGACCGCGGCACCCGGCGCGTGGGCCGCCTGGCTGGACGTGCTCGGCGCAAGCGCGACGAAGACCGTCGGCACGTGGGCGGCAGTCCCGCTGCCCGTGTGGCTGCGCCTGCCCTTCGCGATCGGGCTCGTCGCGTGGGGTGCCCGGACCGACCGGCGCTGGACCGTGCCGGTCGCCTCGATGCTGGCCCTGCCGGCGCTCTGGTTCGGCGGCTCGTCCATGCTCCTGGCGACCGTGGCGCTCGCGAGCGGCCGCGTGGGCGGGCGCGCCCGGCCCGGCGCCTCGGACGCCGACGGGTCCCGGTCGGCGTGGCGGCCCCGTTTCTCGCCGCGGGCGACCTCACAGGGGCGCGCCACCTGATCGCCGGGCCGTCTGCCTAGCGCGCCGCCATCCGCTGCGCGGTGCGCCGGGCGAGGGCCATGATCGAGAGCATCGGGTTGACCCCGGATCCGGTCGGGAAGGCGCTGGCGTCGGTCACGTACAGGCCGTCGACGCCCCAGACCTTCCCCTCCGGGTCGGCCACGCTCTCGCGCGGGTTCGTCCCGATCCGGCAGGTCCCCATCTGGTGGGCCGAGAAGAGGAGGATCCGGTTCGGCGCGATGGGCCGCCGGGCCAGCGTCGCGAGGTACGGCTCCAGCGGCATCCCGTCCTCCCAGGACAGCGGGGGCGTCAGGAGGGGCACGACGGTCCGGGCGCCGGCTGCCCGGTGCAGGCGGACCAGCTCGAGCATCCCCCGTCGCAGGAGGGCGCGCTCCGGTGCGCCCGGCGCGTAGCGCACGTCGACCCCGCCGTCGCGGGCCAGCTGGACGCGGCCGCCGTTGCGGTCGCGGACGATGGCGATGAAGGCGGCCGTCCGATCCGCCTGGGCCATCGCGGCCCGGTGGCCGGCGCTCCCCCACCAGGGGAAGCCGCTCGCGATCAGGCCGGGGTGGGTCGGCGCGGCTTCCAGGCGGAAGCCCCAGCGCCCGTCGACCTCGCCGTACGTCTCGCCCAGCACGCCCTGGGGGACGCCGGACCACGGGGCCAGCGGCTCCGGGTAGATCCCGGCGGCCGCGGCGACGGGATGGAGCAGCAGGTTGCGGCCCGCGGTGGCGGGCGCGATCCCCGAGCGGAGAAGGACGGCCGGCGAGAGGATGCTGCCCCCGGCCAGGGCGACGAGCGGCGCCCGGACCGTGATCTCGCCGCCCGGGACGCGGGCCACGACGCCGGCTGCCCGGCCGCCCTCCACGAGGATCCGCCGCGCCTCGGTGCGATCGAGGATGACCGCGCCGTCGCGGCAGGCCCAAGCCAGGTAGGTACGGAGGGTCGAGCGCTTGGCGCCGCGCCGGCAGCCCACCGCGCAGGGACCGCAGTCGCCGCAGTCGCGCGCGTTGCGGGGCACCACGCCGGCAGGCAGGCCCAATGCCGCCAGGCCGGCCGCCAGCCTCGCGTTCGGGCCGTTCAGGGGGCTCTCGTCGGTGGTGACCTCCATGTCCGACTCGACGGCCGCGTAGTGTGCATCGAGGTCGTCGCCGATCCCGGCCGTCCGCCACTCGTCGCGCACGACGGCCGGGGCCCGGAGCGACGTGCTCCAGTTGACGACGGTCCCGCCGCCCACGGCGCTGCCGGCGCGGATGGCGATCCAGCGGTCCGACGTCGCCGACAGGCCGCGGTCCAGGAAGAGGTCGGCAAGGCCGTCCAGCTCCGGGCCCCCGAAGCGCTCCTCCGTCACGAGGGCGGCCCGCTCCAGGACGACCACGCGGCGGCCGGCCGCCGCGAGGACCGCGGCCGCCACCGACCCGCCGGCGCCGGAGCCGATCACGATGGCATCGGCGTCGATGACGTCGCCGGCTGCCGGCGTGCGCGCCGTCACGCGGCTCGCGGCCGGAGGATCGGCCGGCGGCGGCGCGTAGCCCGTCGCGGCCCGCCACGGCGAGTCCTCGATGCCGTAGAGGATCAGCAGCGTCAGCCGCTTGAGGTCCTGGAACGCGGTTCGCATGAGCGGGAGGCGGCTATCAGCGAGACGGCGGAGGTACGCCTCGCGGGCCTCCTGGTCGAGCGACGAGAACCGCGTCGGGCGCCCTGCCAGCACGAGGTTGCCGGCGCGCGAGTCGAAGAGCCGCAGGAGGAGGTCGAGCTGACGGCTGAAGGATGGACGGCCCAGCGCCTCGACCTCGGCGAGGAGGCGGCGGTGAACGCCGAGCTGGCTCGCCGAGGGCAGGCCGTCGCCGCCGGGGGCGAACGCGTCGACGATGGCGGCCAGGGTGCGATCTCGGGCGGACATGGCAGGCGGAGCGTAGCCGTCCGGCCGGCCGCGCAGGGGTCCGACGGCGCGGTCGCCCGGGCGGCCCGACGGCGCGGTCGCCCGGGCGACCCGACGGCACGGGCGCCTTGCCGGGGGGATCGCCACCGGGCATCATGGCGCCCGAGAGGAGGCCGGGCGTGGACGTGGAGGTCGGGACGCTGCTGCGCCGCGTCGCGGCGCTCGTGGTCGTCGCGCTTGCCTGTCCGATTGCGCTGTTCGGCGGCGCCCTCGTCAGCTGCGCCGCCGCGGGGCTCACGCCCACCTGCGCCGTCGACGGCATCCTGACCTCGCCGATCCTCCTCGCGGCCGCGGGCCTGGGCGCGAGCCTTCTCGCGCGCGGCTGGGCCGGCCTCACCTTCGTGGTCCTCGGCGTCCTGGCCGGCATGGTCGCCATCCCGCTCCTGGCCTCCGTCGCCGGCAACCCCGTCCCCATCGATCCCGTCCAGGGCGTCATCGCCACGATCTGGTTCACGCCCCCGGTGCTGACCGGCTACGGCGCGGGGCGCGGCCTGGCGCGGCTGCGCGCCCGCTCCCGCGAGACGGGTGGACCCGGCCCCGCCTGAAAGCAGCGGGCGGGGCCGATCCTCGCCTCGCCCACGACCGTCGTGGCCGCGCCTACGGCCGTTGCCAACATCCCGACACCTGTTGCCTCATTTCCCGCGACCGTCCCCGGGATGACCACGACAAGCGATCAACTTCGGGCCGCTCGTCGCACCAGATAGCCCCTGCCGTGCGGTTCCCTCCGACCACCTCGTGGGCCCAGATTCGACGCGCATCGGTGGCAGCCTCACGACGTGCGTAGGAAGAGGGAACGGAGATGGACAGCCTCGGGATCCTGGCGGCGATTCTCGTCTGGCTCCTGATCGTCGGCGCCGCGCTCGTGCGGGCGCCGGGGGCCAGCGGCCGGTCGCTCGTCGGCGCGTGGCTCGCGCTCACCGTCGTGACGATGTTCGCCGAGTTCGTCATCGCGTTCGTCGTCCTGCACGTGCTCCTCTTCGGGCTCGGAGAGGGAGCGTCCGCCGTGGGCCTCGTCATCGCCTTCGTCGTCCTGCAGGCGACGCCGGTCGCCTGGGCGCTGATCCTGCGCCGGCGCTCGCACCGGATCCCGGCCCACGGCTGACGGTCGAGACGGCGTGCGGGAGAGCGGCATGACCGGGCGCGGGCCGGCCAGCGGCGGAGGACTGGGCGTCCTCCTCGCGATCTTCGACTTCCCGATGCTCGTCGCGGCATACCGGGCGGTGATCGACGCCCAGCCCGACATGGCAATCGTGGGCGCCATCGACGACCGGGCCGCGCTGCGCGACCAGGTCGCGCGGACACCGGGCGACGTCGTTATCACCGAGTGCCTGCCCTACGCGACCACCGGGTGCACCTCCTTCCAGGCTGTCGAGGAGCTCCGCGCAGCGAAGCCGGGGCTGAAGATCCTCGCCATCGAGTGCCGCTGCGCGACCGACCAGTTCTCGCACGCGCTCAAGGCCGGCGCCGACGGGTTCCTGACGCGCGAGGCCCAACCGGTCGATGTGGTCGATGCAGTGCGCCGCATCGCCCGGGGCGAGACGTACGTCAGCCCCGCGATCGTGACCCGCATGGTCAACACCTACGTCCTGCGCGGCGCCGACCCCGCGCCCGGGGATCCGTACGAGACCCTGAGCGAGCGCTCGCGGGAGGTCCTCCGCCTCGCCGCCTACGGCCACAGCAACCGGGAGATCGCGCGGACCCTCCACCTCTCGGAGCAGACCGTGCACAGCCACCGGGCGACGATCATGGAGAAGCTGGGGTTCCACGACCGCGTCGAGCTCCTGCGGTACGCCCTCCGCCGCGGCGTCATCCAGGCGGCCGAGCTGTGACCCGCCTGCGAACCGCCTTCGCGCACCTCCGGCCCACCAGCCGGGCGGGCCTGGCAAGGGGGATCCTGGTGGGAATGGCCCTCGTCGCCACCCTCGTCGTCGTCTCCGTCGCCCTGGCGGTGGTCGTCCCCTGGGTGTACGGCGAGTACGGGTTCCACCCGACGGAGAACGCGCGCACGTGGGCGGCCCTGGCGCCGAGCTATGCGGACGCAACCGTCTGCCGGCGCTGCCACGAGACCCAGTACGCCACCTGGGTCGGCGCCCGCCATGCCTCTGTGACGTGCGAGAGCTGCCACGGGCCGCTGGCCGAGCACGCTGCGACGGCGCCCCTCGAGGCCCCGGCCGGGTCGCTGGCCATCGCAAAGCCGGCCGACGACCTGTGCGTCGTCTGCCACGAGCAGTCCCCGGCGAAGCCGGACGCGTTCGCACAGGTCGCCCTCGCGAAGCACTACTCCGGCGCGCTCTGCCTGGGCTGCCACGACAGCCACGCGGCGACCGCCATCAAGCCGCCGGACATCAGCCACTCGCTCGAGCGGCTCCCGGCCTGCGTGACCTGCCACGCCCTCGAGGGCCTGAAGCCCGTGCCGTCCGGCCACGTCCAGGCCGATGACCAGGTCTGCCGGACCTGCCACAAGCGGCCGACGGCCAGCCAGTAGGAGCGCCCGATGAGCGAGCCCGGCAAGGCCGGCACCACCGAGCAGGGCGGATCGTCGATGACGCTCTCCCGGCGGCGAATCCTCCAGCTCGGCGTCGCGGCGCTGCCCGCGATCTGCGGAGCGAGGCTCGCCACCGGTGCGCTCGCCGCGCCCGACGCGGGCGCGGCGCGAGCGGCCGAGGCGGATGCGCCGGCCGCGGCCTACGACCCCGCAGCCCACCGCTGGGCCTTCACGGTCGACACGACGACGTGCATCGGCTGCGGCCACTGCGTGGAGGCGTGCAAGCTGGAGAACCACGTCCCCGAAGAGCCGGAGTTCAACCGGACGTGGGTGGAGCTGCACGTCCTGGGCCAGGACGGGACGGTGCACGTCTCGGCGCCCGAGGCGGGGATCCATGGCTTCCCGACCGAGGAGACGCTGCCCGCGGCCGTCGCCGCCGGCATCCGCGACGCCTACTTCGTGCCCCGTCTCTGCATGCAGTGCGAGAACCCGCCCTGCACCTGGGTCTGCCCGGTCAGCGCGACGTACCGGACCGAGGACGGCGTCGTGCTCGTCGACGAGAACCGCTGCATCGCCTGCGGCGCCTGCGTGGTCGCCTGCCCGTACGGCGCGCGGTACGTGGTCCCCGCCGGGGGTGTGACCCCCAAGGGCGTCGCCGGTGTCGTCGACAAGTGCACCTTCTGCTACCACCGGATCACCCGCGGCAACCTGCCGGCGTGCGCCGAGGTCTGCCCGGTCGGCGCCCGGATGTTCGGCGACCTGAACGACGCGGAGAGCCCCGTGAGCGTGGCCGTCCGCGAGAAGCGTGTCCGGGTGATGAAGCCCGCCCTGGGCACCCGGCCGCGGGTCTCCTACGTCGGCCTCGAAGGCGAGGTGGAGTGATGTCCGTCCACGTCGCCGGCCGCACCGTGAGCACCGACCCCCGGGTCGCATTCCGCGCGATCCGCACGGAGGTCGCCGGCACGCCGCTGCCGCTGAAGCTCTGGTTCGCGTTCCTCACCGCCCTCTGCCTCGTGGGCGCGGTCGGTGCCCTGTTCGCCCTCCCCCCCGGCTGGGAGGTCATGGGCACGACGCCGACGTTCGAGTGGGGCCTCCTCATCATCGGCTACGTCTTCTTTGCGATCACCACGAGCGGCCTCTGCCTCGCGTCGTCGCTGGGCACCGTCTTCGGCATCGAGATGTTCCTGCCCCTCGAGAAGCGGCACGCGATCCTTGCCCTGCTGAGCCTCATCACCGCCTTCGGCCTCATCGCCCTCGACCTGCAGTACCCGGTGCGGATGGTTCTCGGGGCGGTCCTGAGCCCGTCGCCGTTCTCGCCCATGTGGTGGATGGGCGTCTTCTACGGCACCTACCTGGTCTTCCTCATGACCGAGGTGTGGAGCATGTTCACGGGGCACTGGTCGATCCACCGGATCGCCTGCGTGCTCTCGTCGATCACGGCCGTCCTGGCCCCGACCACCCTCGGCGCGGTCTTCGGCGTGATGGCCTCGCGTCCGTACTGGCATGGCGCCTTCACCCCGCCGGCGATGGTCACGGCGGCGCTCCTCTCGGGCATCGCCCTGCTGGGGATCGTCTTCTACTTCGTCCACCGGTTCCGCCTCGCAGGCTGGGAGCGCGCGACGACGCTGGCCATCCCGGCGATCCGGCTCCTCCTGACGATCGCGCTCGCCGTGACCATCCTGATGCTCGTGTGGCAGATGATGTTCGGCCTCTACGGCGTGGTCCCGGGCCTCTCTGACTCGACCAGGGCCGTGCTCATCGGACCACTCGCCCCGGGCTTCTGGATCGTCCGCGTCGCGCTTGGCCTGGCGGTGCCGCTGGCCCTCGTCCTGCTGCGGCGGACGAGGACGCCCGCCGGCCTGTTCGCGGCCTCCTCCCTCGCCTTCGTCGGGGTCCTGGTGGACCGGATCATCTTCGTCAGCGCCGGCCAGGTCGCCCCCGGAACCGCGGTTGCGGGCGTCGTGTCCTCGCCGTGGGCCACCTACTCACCCAGCCTCGTCGAGATCGCGATCATGGTCGGCGCGTTCGGCTTCTTCGGCCTCGTCTACACCCTCGTCGAGCGGTACGCGCCGATGGGCGAGCACCAGGGCCACCTTGTGGGCGCCTTCCTTGGAACCGTGGCACTCGCCCCGACCGTCCTCGAGGAAGGAGCCGACCCGCTCGCGCCGCCCGCCCCGACCCCTGGCCTCCTCGGCGGTGCGTTGTGAGGGCGAGGCGAACCCGCGGCGCGCTCTTCGCGCTGGCTGCCGCCGTGGCGGCCGTGGCGCTCGGGATCGGCGTCGGCCTGGCCGTCATCAACCTCGGCTCGAGCGCGCCGACCGGCGAGGGCGCGGTCGCCACCGCGACCCCCACGCCGGCCGCCGCGACCTTCGCGCCGGCCACCGGGGCGCCGATCCAGGCGCCGTCGCCGACCGCACCGCCCCAGCTCGCCCTCCAGATGCCCGTCGGGGACAACTGCCTCGCCTGCCATACCACCCCCGAGGGCGGCGTGGGGACCGTTCCGGTCCCCCCGATCGGCCACCCGCTGGAGGGCTGGACGGCCTGCACGTCCTGCCACGCGAACGAGCGGCTCGTCTTGACGGCCCCAGGGCACACCGGGATCCACGCGGACCAGTGCCTCATCTGCCACAAGGCGACCACCCCGGCGGCAGAGGACCGCCCGCACTCCCTGACGGCGAACTCGAGCTGCCTCTCGTGCCACGGCTCGCTCGCCCCGCTGCCGGACAGCATGAAGGGCCGGTCGGAGGGCACCTGCTTCCTGTGCCACAAGGGAACGGCGCAGGGGGCGCCGAGCTTCCCGCACCCGGTCCCGGCCAACGGCACGTGCCTCACCTGCCACGTGGCCGCGAGGGTGGGGGCCCTCCCCGCAGACCATGCCACGCGCACGGACAACCAATGCACGGCCTGCCACGGGCCGGCCACCAGCCAGCCGCCGCGGGCACCACACGACCTCGAGGCCTACGAGGGGATGTGCTCGTTCTGCCATGCGGCGAAGCCGGGCGTCATCCCCAGCACGATCCCGACGCCGACGCCGACGCCCTAGCCTCGGCGGGGGGCCACTGGGGCCGTCCGACGGGGGCCACCGTGCCGGCGCAACGCGACCGATGGCCCTACGTCCACCTCCCCGGCGTCGACGGATGATGGCACCGACGTCCCGGGGTCCGCGCCCGCGTGCCCCGGTGACGGTGAGGTGACGGTGAGCACGAACGGACACGTCCCGGGGAACGGCAGGCGGCTCGGTGTCCTCCTGGCCATCTTCGAGTTCCCGATGCTCAACGTCGGCCTCCGCGAGGTGATCGACGCCGAGCCGGACATGCAGGTGATCGGCGAAGTGCCCGATCGCGACTCGATGCGGGACCACGTCATGGGGACGCCCGCCGACGTGGTCATCACGGAGTGCCTGCCGGCCGACCGTTCAGGCTGCACGTCCTTCCAGGCGATCGAGGCGATCCGGGCGATGAAGCCCTCCATCAAGATCCTCGCCCTCGAGTGCCGCTGCAGCAGCGAGCAGTTCTCGCTCGCCATCAAGGCCGGGGCCGACGGGTTCCTCACGCGCGAGGCGCAGGCCTCCGACTTCGTCACCGCGCTCCGCTCGATCAACCGCGGGGAGACGTACGTCAGCCCGGCGATCGTCACCCGGATGGTGAACACGTACGTCCTCAAGTCGCCCCAGGCGACGCTCGAGGACCCCTACGAGGCGTTGAGCGACCGCGAGCGGGAAGTCATGCTCCTGGCCGCCGTGGGCCACACGAACCGGGAGATCGCCCGGACGCTCCACCTCTCGGAGCAGACGGTCCACAACTACCGGGCCACCGTCATGGAGAAGCTCGGCTTCCACGACCGGGTGGAGCTCCTCAAGTACGCCATCCGCCGCGGCATCATCAGCATCGCGGACCTCTAGCAGCACGGAGGGCACCTCGATGCTTCGCGCCCTGGTTCGGTGCGCCGTCGCGGGGGCGGCGGCCGTCGCCGGCGTCGCCGCCCTCCTTGTCGCGACCAGCCGGCGGTTCGGCCGCCTCGTCGAGGCCGATCGTCGGCGCCTGCTGGACCGCCCCCGGCCGGCCCACCCGCGGCTCGTGACCGAAGAGATGCTGGCCGGCCTTCCCGATCCGGCCCAGCGGTACCTGCGCTACGCCGGCGTCGTGGGACGGCCCCTGGTCGACACCGTGCGCCTGCGCCAGGCCTGCCGGATGCAGCCCGCCCCGGGCGGGATGTCGTTCCCGATCATCGCCGAGCAGTGGTACGCGGTCGAGCCGCCCGGGTTCGTCTGGGACGCCACCGTCCCGATGGCTGGCGTCCCCGTCGTTCGCGGCCGGGACGGCTACCTCGACGGCCGCGGCCTGATGACGATCAAGCTGGGCTCGCTGGTCCCCATCGTCGATGCCTCCGGCCCGGAGATGGACCAGGCGGCCCTCCTGCGCCACCTGAGCGAGATGCCGTGGTTCCCCAGCGCCTTCCTGCGTGAGCGGGTCACCTGGGAGGCGATCGACGACGCGACCGTCCGCGTCACGCTCGCGGACGGCGACCGGCGGGCGACCGGCACCCTGGAGATCGACGCGGAGGGGCGCCTCGTCATGTTCCGTTCCGAGCGCCACGCGGCCGTCGGGAAGGGCTTCGAGCTTCGCCCGTGGTCCACGCCGACGTACGCCTACGGCGAGTTCGAAGGGTTGCGCCTGCCGGTTCGCGGCGCCGCCGTCTGGGCGCTTCCCGACGGGACGGAGCACCCGTACATCGACATCGAGCTCAACGCGGTGGAGTACGACCCGCCGCTGCCCGCCTGAGGGACGTCCGCCACGCGGCTGGCGGCGGCGGCCGCGCAGCGGCCCGGGCCGACGGCCGGAGCGGTCGCCACTCGGCGGCCGGGTACCATGGCCGCGGCGGGGGTGGATGAGGCTGAGAACCCGATGCACGAGTGGGCGCTGGCCGAGGCGGTGGTCGCGAAGGCGGCCGAGGTCGCCCGCGAGCGGGGCATGGCGACCGTCGGCGAGGTCGTGATCGCCCTCGGCGAGCTCCAGGCCGTCGACCGGCTCGCCTTCGAGCAGGGGCTGAGCATCGTCCAGCGCGATGCCCCGGAGCTTGTCGGCGCCCGCTTCTCGATCGAGACCGACCTCGCCCGGTGCGCCTGCCGCCCGTGCGGGCACGCGTGGGACCTGCGGGACAGCGTCGCCGCCCTGCCGGAGGACGAGCGCGAGAGCATCCACATCCTGCCGGAAGTCGTCCACCTCTACGTCACGTGCCCGGCCTGCTCCAGCCCCGACTTCGCGATCGTCGGCGGGCGGGGGGTCTCCCTGGTCGCGATCAACGGGTAGGGGGATGGATCCTCGGCCGGCCGTCGTGGCCCGACGCCTCCGGGGCGTGCGGCGCGTCCTCGCCGTCACTGGCGGCAAGGGCGGCATCGGCAAGACGTCGGTCGCCGTCGGGCTCGCGCTGGGCCTGCGGGACGACGGGGCCCGGGTCGGCCTGCTGGACCTGGACCTGTGGGGGGCCTCGGGCCACGTGATCCTCGGCGTCCCGCGGCCGGGTTTCCGCGAGGACGGCGGCCTCGTCCCGGATGTCGTGGCCGGGCTCGCCTTCATGTCGATCGCGAGCATCGTCGGCGAGCGCCCCGCCCTCCTCCGCGGCGAGGACATCACCAACGCCATCCTGGAGCTGCTGGCGGTCACGATCTGGGGCGACCTCGACGTCCTCGTGGTGGACATGCCCCCGGGCTTCGGCGACACGCTCCTCGATTCCGCCCGCTACCTCCCGCGCGCCGAGTACCTGGTGGTGACCACTCCCTCCGAGCTGACCCTGGCGACGACGCGCAAGATGCTCGAGCTGCTCCGGCGGCTGGAGGTGCCGGTCCTCGGCCTTGTGGAGAACCTCCGCCGCAACGACCTCGGCACTGGCGACGCAGTCCACGGCGCCGCGGCCCTGGGGGCGGGCAGCGCCCCGCGCCTGCTGGGGGTGATCGGATACGACGCGGGCTACGAGGCGTGCCTGGGCAGCCCCGAGCGACTCCGCGGGTCCGGGTTCTTCCGCGACGTCCGCGCGATCGCCGCCGCCGTGGGCGTGGGGTCCGCCCCGTAGAAGCCCCGTCCGCCGATCGCGGAGGCGCCCGCGTGCGCTCGTCGCGGACCCGGGCTACGCTCCCCTGCCATGACCGGGCCAGCCGCCGCGAGCCGTCCCCCCCGGGTCCGTCCGGCCTGGGCCGCGGCGCTCGCCGGGGCGACCGCCGGTCTCGCCGCCGTCGCGGCCGGGGAGCTGTTCGCCGGCCTCCTGGCGGGCGCGCCGTCGCTCGTCGTCGCCGTCGGCGACCTCGTCATCGGGCTCCAGCCGCCCGGCGCCAAGGACCTCGCCGTCGCCCTCTTCGGGACCGACGACAAGGTCGCCCTCCAGATCGCCATCGTCGTGGCCGCAGTCGCGATCGCGGCCGGCGCCGGCATCCTTGCGCGGCGGCGGTACCGCGACGGGGCCTTCCTGTTCGTGGCGTTCGGCGCGGTCGCCGCCGTCGCCGGGCTGCGCGAACCGCAGGCAGAGCCGCTGCTCGCGCTGACCGGCCCGGCGCTCGCCGTCGCGACCGGCCTCGCGGTGCTCCGCGGCCTGTGGGCGCTCGCCGGCGGCGCGGCCGGCAGAGCGGCGGACGCGGCGGCGGAGGCCGCCTCGCCGCACCCGGCCGGCCCTCCGGACAGGGCCGCCCCACGCGTCGCGACGGCCTCGATGCCCGACTTGGACCGCCGTCGCTTCCTCATCGCGAGCGCCGGCACGATCGGGGCCGCAGTCGCGGCGACCACGGTCGGCCGGAGCCTCCTCGACGCGCGCCACGGCGACGCGGTGGTCACCGTCTCGCGCCTCCCCGCGGCGCTCCAGCCCGTGCCACCCCTCGATCCCGGCCAGGAGCTCGCGGTCCCGGGAATCACCCCCATCGTGGTCCCCAACGACGACTTCTACCGGATCGACACGGCCCTCCTCGTCCCGCAGGTGGAGGTCGCCTCGTGGCAGCTCGAGGTGCGGGGCATGATCGAGCGGCCCCTCGTCCTCTCCTACGACGAGCTCCTCCAGATGCCGCTCTTCGAGCAGCACGTCACGATCGCCTGCGTGAGCAACCCCGTCGGCGGACACCTCGTGGGCAACGCGCTGTGGACCGGCGTCCGCCTCCGGGAGGTCCTCGACGCCGTCGGCGTGCAGGCCGGCGCGACGCAGATCGTCGGGCGCTCAGTCGACGGGTTCACGGCCGGCTTCCCGACCGCGTGGGCGCTCGCCCCCGGGCGCGAGCCGATGATCGTGGTGGGGATGAACCGGGAGCCGTTGCCGGCGGAGCACGGCTTCCCGGCGCGCCTCATCGTCCCCGGGCTCTTCGGCTACGTCTCGGCGACGAAATGGCTCCAGGCGATCGAGCTGACGACCCGCGAGGCGGTCGACGGCTACTGGATTCCGCTCGGATGGGCCAAGGACGGGCCGATCCTGACCCAGTCGCGCATCGACGTCCCGGCCAGCGGCGCGAGCATCGCGACCGGCCCGACCGAGGTGGCCGGCGTCGCCTGGGCGCCCGACCGGGGCGTGACGCGGGTCGAGGTCCGGGTCGACGGGGGCGAGTGGCGCGCGGCCGCGACGAGCCGACCGATCTCGAACGCGACATGGGTCCAATGGGCACTCTCCTGGGATGCCACGCCAGGGCGCCACGTCCTGGAGGTCCGGGCGACCGACGGGCACGGCGATGCCCAGGCCGAGCAGCCCACCGATCCCGCGCCGGACGGCGCCCGGGGCCTGCATCGCGTCTCCGTCAGCGTGGGATGACCGGCGCAGCATCCTCGGCACGAGCCGAAGAGATGGCCGCGGGCGTCGCCGGCCGGGTCGGGTACCCTTCGGCGATGAGCGTCCCCGCCTCAGGGCCCGTCGACACGCCCGCCCTGCGCGCCCTCGCCGGGTCCGGGCTCGCGTACGCGGTCGTCCGGACGGTTCCCGCCCGGGACGCCGTGGAGAGCGCCGCCCTCCAGGGGATCACGCTGGATTCGCTCCTGCGGACGATCGTGGTCCGTCGCGGCCTGGATGACTACGTCTTCGTCCTCGTCCCGGCCGGCCGGCGGTTCGACTGGCCGAAGCTCCGGGCCCACCTCGGCGTGAGCCGGCTGTCGCTGCCGGACCAGGACGAAGCGAAGGCCGTCACCGGCTACGAGCGCGGCGCGATCACGCCGTTCGGTGCCAGTCGGGCATGGCCGGTCATCGCCGACGCGACGATCCTCGGGCGGGACCGGGTGGCGATCGGCGGCGGGGCCCGCGGCGTGAACGTCCACCTGGCCCCCGGCGACCTCGTCGCCGGGCTGGCCGCGGTGCTGGTGGACGTGACCGTGCCGGATGGGCCCGGGCAAGGCTGACGCGGGCGCCCCGGAGGCGGCGATGCTGACCTCTTCCACGCGACGCCCCCGATCCGCTACGCTCGGAGACCCACCAACGTCGAGGACCTGCGCGTGATCTGCCCTGCCTGCGGCCGCGAGAACCCGGCCGGCATGAAGTTCTGCGGCGAGTGCGGCACGCGCCTTGTCGCCGGCTGCCCCACCTGCGGCTTCCAGAACCCGCCGGGCATGAAGTTCTGCGGCGACTGCGGCACGGCGCTCGCGGGTCCGGCGGCCCCGGCCGGGGCAAGCCTCGCGGCCGCCGGCAGCCAGGCGCGCCCGTCGGCGGTCGCGCCCGCCGGCGCCGTCGAAGCACCGGTCACAGCCGAGGCCGCCACCGAGCGACGCCTCGTCAGCGTCCTCTTCGCGGATCTCGTGGGCTTCACCGCGCGCTCGGAGGGAGAGGACCCGGAGCACGTCCGCGAGTTCCTCGCCCGCTACTTCGACCTGTGCCGGGAGATCGTGGAGCGGTACGGCGGCACGGTCGAGAAGTTCATCGGCGACGCGGTCATGGCCGTCTGGGGCACGCCCGTGGCCCAGGAAGACGACGCCGAGCGGGCGGTCCGCACCGCCCTCGACCTCGTCGGGGCGATCCGCCACCTCGGCCGCCAGGCGGGCGACGACGCGCTCGAGATGCGGGTCGGCGTCCTGACCGGGGAGGCGGCAGTCGCGGTCGGCGCCGTCGGCCAGGGGATGGTCGCGGGAGACCTGGTCAATACCGCCTCCAGGCTGCAGGCGGCCGCCCCGCCCGGCACGGTCCTCGTCGGCGAGGCGACGAAGCGGGCGGCATCGGGCGCCATCGCCTTCGAGCCGGCCGGCGACCAGCTCCTGAAGGGCAAGGTCGCCCCCGTCCCGGCCTGGCGGGCGCTCCGGGTCGTCGCCGAGCGCGGCGGCCTGGGCCGGAGCGAGGGCGTCGAGGCGCCGTTCGTGGGCCGCGACGACGAGCTCCGCCTGCTCAAGGACTTCCTGCACGCGACCGCCCGCGAGCGGAAGGTGCGCCTGCTGTCGGTGACCGGCCAGGGCGGCATCGGCAAGAGCCGACTGGCCTGGGAGTTTCTCAAGTACATCGACGGGGTCAGCGAGGTCATCTACTGGCACCAGGGCCGCTCCCCGTCCTTCGGCGAGGGCGTGACGTTCTGGGCCCTCGGCGAGATGGTCCGGCGGCGTGCCGGGCTCCGCGAGGGCGACGACGACGCCACGACCCGCGCCCGGATCGCGGCGACCCTTGCCGAGTTCGTCGACGACGAGGCGGAGCGCGGGCGCCTGGAGCCGGCGCTGCTCTCGCTGCTCGGCGTCGGCGACGCACCCGCCGGCGGCCGCGAGGAGCTCTTCGCCGCCTGGCGGACGTTCTTCGAGCGGATCTCGCTCCAGGGGACGACCGTCCTCGTCTTCGAGGACCTCCAGTGGGCCGACCGGGGGCTGCTGGAGTTCATCGACCACCTCCTCGAATGGTCGATCGGCTACCCGATCCTGGTCATCACCCTGGCCCGGCCCGACCTCATCGAGCGGCGGCCGGACTGGGGGGCCGGACGCCGCAACTTCGTCGCCCTGGCCCTCGGACCGCTCTCCGACGCCGCGATGCGGGAGCTGCTCGGCGGTCTCGTCCCGGGCCTTCCGCCGGCCACGGTCCGGGCGATCCTGCAGCGCGCCGACGGGATCCCCCTCTACGCCGTCGAGACGATCCGGATGCTGGTCGAGGACGGCAAGCTCGAGGAGGCCGACGGCGTCTACCGGCCGATCGGGGACCTCGGGACACTCCAGGTCCCGGACACGCTCCACGCCCTGATCGCGGCGCGCCTCGACGCCGTCGCCCCCGCCGACCGGACCCTGCTGCAGGACGGCTCGGTGCTCGGGCAGTCCTTCAGCGTGGCGGCGCTCGCGGCGCTCGCCGGCGAGCCCGAGGACGTGCTCGAGCCGCGGCTCCGCGGGCTCGTGCACCGGGAGATCCTCAGCCTCGACACCGATCCCCGGTCGCCGGAGCGCGGCCAGTTCGGGTTCACGCAGGCGCTCGTCCGGGAGGTCGCGTACTCGACCCTGGCGAAGCGCGACCGGCGGGCGAAGCACCTCGCCGCGGCCCGCTACTACGAGTCGCTCGGCGACGAGGAGGTCGCCGGCGTGCTTGCCACGCACTATGTCGACGCGTATCAGGCCGCCCCCGACGGCCCGGAGGGCGAGGCGGTCGCAGCCCAGGCGCGGATCGCCCTCCGCGCCGCGGCTGACCGGGCGTCGGCCCTCGGTGCCCACGAGGGCGCGATCGCGTTCTGGGAGCGCGCCCGGTCGGTCACCACCGACGCGGCCGGGGAGGCCGAGCTCATCGAGAGGATCGGCCTGGCCAGCCGCAACTTGGGGCACTTCGCCGCCGCGGAGTCCTCGTTCCGCGACGCGCATGCCCGCTACCGAACGCTCGGCGACCGCGTAGGGGAGGCGCGGGCGGCGCACGGCCTCGGCCGGGCGCTCGCCGGGTCCGGCCGCCTCGTGGAGGGGATGGCCGTCGCCCAGGAGGCGGCGGAGGAGGTCGAGGACCTCGCCCCGCACCGGGTCCTGGTCGAGCTCTGGCTCTCGGTGGTGAGCGCGCACAGCCAACTCGAGGGGCAGGAGGCCGGCCTGCAGCTCGTCGATCGCGCTCTTGCCGACGCCGAGCGTCTGCGCCTCGCCGACCTCGTCGTCGAGGGCATGGGCTACAAGGGCTTCCTGTACTGGCTGACCGGGCGGACGATCGAGGGGCGCGCCCTCGTCGAGGCGTCGCTTCGCCTCGCGGAGCGCGCGGGGGCGGGGCCGCTCACCGCGCGGGCGGCCTTCTCGCTCTCGCTCGCGCTCCTTGACGAGGACCCGCGCGCCGCCGTCGAAGCCGGGCGTCGCACGCTGGAGATGACCCATCGATTCGGCCTGGGGCCGCTTCGCCTGACGACCCTCCTGAACACCGCCGAGGTCTCGCTCGTCGTCGGCGACTGGTCGTGGCTGGAGGCCGAGCTGGACGCGATCGACCGCGAGGAGCTGGAGCCGTCAGACCAGGCCACGCTCGACGTCGCGCGCATGGAGATCGCGGCCGTTCGCGGCCGCGATGTGAAGGCGACCGCCGAGACCGTGCGGGCATGGGCGGCGTCGACGGGAGAGCTCCAGAACATCGCGGGGGCCGCGGTCGGGCTCACGATCGTGGCCGTCGCCGAGGGCCGGTTCGGCGACGCGATCCGCGAGGCGGAGCCGGCCGAGCGCGAGAGCCTCAATGCGCCCGCCGCGCGGGTCATGGCCACGCGGGCCGCGGTCCGCCTGCGTGACCGGGCGGGCGCCGTCAGCGCCCTGGCCCGGCTCGACGCCGGCGGCTGGCGGGGGACCGCCGTCGGCCTCCACCGGGACGCCCTCGCGGCCGCGGTGGCTGCGCTCGACGGCCGCTGGGCCGAGGCCACGGCAGGCTTCGCCGACGCCTGGCGCCGCTACCGCGACCTGCGGCTCGACGTCGGCCTCGCCCTGAGCATGCTCGACTGCCTGGCCGTGGCACCGCCCGGCGATCCGTTCGCCGTGCAGGCCGCCGGCGAGGCGCGCTCGATCCTCGAGCGCGAGGGGGCGAGCGCCTATCTCGCCCAGCTCGATCGGCTGCTCGCCGAGCGGGCGACGGCAGCCCCGGTGACCTGAACGCGAGGTTCGAGGTGACGCCGGATCCGTGGCGCGTGATCCTCCTCCCCGGCGGCGTCCTGCCGGCCGGGCCGGCCTACGGCCCGCTCCTGGCCGAGCTGGGCTCGGACGTGGACGCGCGGCCGAAGGAGCTCGAGGTCTACGCCGGGGACGCCCCCCCGCCCGACTTCTCCCTCGCCACCGAGGTCGACGGCATCGCCCGCATCGCCGACGAGGCGGGCTTCGGTCGCTTCCACCTCGTGGGCTATTCGGCCGGCGGCGCCTCGTCGCTCGCCTTCGCCGCGGCCCACCCGGAGCGGCTGCTGAGCCTCGCCCTGATGGAGCCGGCGTTTGCCGGCTGGCAGGAGATGACGCCCGAGGAGCGGGCCGCCATGGAGCGATTCCGGCCGCTGCTCGACATGGACGGCCCCGGGATGCTGGGCCGCTTCCAGGCCCTCCAGCTGGCCCGCGGCGTGCCCCAGGCCGCGCCGCCGCTCGGGCCGCCGCCGCCGTGGATGGCAACGCGGCCTGCCGGCCTGCACGCCTTCCTGCGCACATTCCTCTCCTCCGATCTCGACCTGGCGACCCTGCGGCGTTTCGACCGGCCGGCCTGGTTCGCGCTCGGGGGCCGGAGCAACCCGGACTATTACGCCCGGATGGCCGAGCGGCTGGCGGGCGTGTTCCCGGACTTCAGCATCGAGACGTTCCCCGACCGCCATCATTTCGACCCGCCGCACCGGATCGAGCCGGCCCGCGTGGCCGCCTCGCTGCGCCGGCTCTGGGCGCGGGCCGAGCCCGTCTGAGCGCGACGGGCCACCAGGCACCGAGTCCGCGGCCCCGGCCGCATCCGGGCCGGCTCAGGCCACGGCCTCGGGCGCCGCGCCGACCGGCGAGACGTAGCGGCCCAGCTCCGGGAAGCGGCGCACGACCGCGACCAGGCCCACCAGGCACAGGATCCCACCCGACACGACGGACAGCTGCGGCCCGACCACGGCGGCCACCGCCGCCGCCTCCGCGTCGCCCAGGCGCGGCCCGCTCGTCACCACCAGGATGTGGACCCCCACGACGCGGCCGCGGATCTCGTCCGGGGTCTCGAGTTGGACGATCGCCGAGCGCAGCACCGCGCTGAAGACGTCGGCCGCGCCGGCGAGGGCGAGGAAGACGAGGGCCATGGCGAAGCTGCCCGATGAGAGGCCGAACGCCGTGATGGCGAACCCCCACCCGGCCACGGCGATGATCACGGCCCGTCCGGGGCGCCGGATGCGCCCCACCCACCCGGTGAGCGCGGCGCCGACGAGCGCACCCGCCGCTGGCGCCGCCGCCAGCAGCCCGACCCCGGCGGGACCCGCGCCAAAGACGTCGAGGGCGAGGGCCGGGAAGAGCGCGGTGGGCATCCCGAAGACCATGGCGACGAGGTCCACGACGAACGAGCTGAGCACGACGCGGCGCCCCCGGACGAAGCGGAGGCCTTCCGCGATCGTCGCCAGGCTCGGCCGCGCCGCCCCCTGGCGCGGCGGGATCGGAGCGATGAGAAGGATCGCCACGATGGCCGCGACGAACGTGACCGCGTCGAAGAAGAACGCGGCGGCGACGCCGACCGTCGCCAGCATGACCCCGCCGAGCGCCGGGCCCGCGACCGCCATCGCCTGGAAGCCGAGCTGGTTGAGGGCGATCGCGGCCGGCAGGCGCTCGCGGGCGACGAGGCGGGGCAGCGCCGACGAGCGGGCCGGCTGGTCGACGGCGCCGAGGCCGGCCGCCACGAACGCCACGGCGTAGTAGCCCCAGATGGGCGCGCCGGGCGTCGCCGCGAGGGCGAAGAGCGCGCCGCTGGCGAGGGCGAGGCCGAGCTGCGTGACGAGCAGCAGGCGGCGGCGGTCGACGGCGTCGGCGATGGCGCCGCCGCCGAGCGCGAAGACGAGGATCGGGACGAGCTGGACGAGGGCGAGCAGGCCGACCGCGAGGGTCGATCCGGTCAGGACGTAGAGCTGGAAGGGCAGGGCGACGACGGTGACCTGGCGGCCGACGCCGCTGATGAGCTGGCCGACCCAGAGGAAGCGGAAGTCGCGGTCGCGCCGGAGCGGCTCGACGTCGAGGAGGATCCCGCGCAGGCGCCCGCGTCGCGCCGCGGGATGGGAAGACATGGCCGGAAGGATAGGCGGCCGACGCGCCAGCCCGCCGGGCGGGACATCCCACCGGCCGTCTCGCGACTCCCCTACCCTGCATCGCATGGACCGCTATGCCGACGTCTCGTACTGGATGGAGACCGCCGGGGACCTGGCCCCTCGCCCATCGCTGGACGGCACCACCGACTGCGACGTGGCCATCCTCGGCGCGGGGTACACGGGGCTCTGGACCGCCTACTACCTCCTGAAGCGGCAGCCCCGCCTGCGGATCGTGATCGCCGAGGGCGAGATCGCGGGCTTCGGCGCGTCCGGGCGGAACGGCGCCTGGTGCGCCCCCGACCTCAACATCTCGATCGACCGGCTCGCGCACCTCCACGGGCTGGACGCGGCGCGCCGCGTCCAGCAGGCGACCTACGACGCCGTCGACGAGGTCGGCCGGGTCGCGGCCGCCGAGGGGATCGACGCGGGCTTCCACAAGGGCGGCGAGCTCATCGTCGCCCGCGGCGCGCAGCACGTCCCGGCGATCGAGGGCGCCTTCCGCGAGTACGGGCAGTGGGGCTTCGGCGATCGGTATCGACTGCTCGACGCGGCCGGGGTGGCGGAGAAGGTCCGCATCGCGGGGGCCGTGGCCGGCCTCTGGTCGGACGCGGCGGCCATCGTCCACCCGGGTCGCCTGGTGCGCGGGCTGGCGGCGCTCGTCGAGCGGATGGGGGGCCGGATCGTCGAGCGGACGCCGGTCACCGACTTCCGGGCGGCGGTGGGCGGGCCCCGTGCAGCCGGCGGCGGGGCCGGTGGTCGCGGCGTGGCCGGCGGCGGGGCGCCGGCGGCACTCGTCACCCCGCGCGGCGAGATCCGGGCGCCGGTGATCGTCCTGGCCGGCGAGGCGTACCTCGTGCGCCTCGCGAGGCTCCACCGCCAGCTCGTCCCGCTCTACTCGCTCATCGTCCTGACGGAGCCGATCGACGACGCCCGCTGGGCGGAGATCGGCTGGGCGGGCCGCGAGGTGGTTGCCTCGGCGCGGCTGTCGATCGACTACCTCTCGCGCACGGCCGACGGGAGGATCCTCTTCGGCGGGCGCGGCGCGCCGTATCGCCTCGGCTCGCCCATCCGCGACGGGTACGACCGCCACGACCCCACCCACGAGATGCTCCGGGGCTTCGTCCGCAGCTGGTTCCCGATGCTCGGCGACATCCGCTTCACCCACGCCTGGGGCGGGCCGCTCGGGATGCCCCGCGACTGGCACCCGACCTTCGCCTACGACCCGCGCAGCGGGATCGCGACCGCGCGCGGCTACGTCGGCCACGGGGTATCCACCGCGAACCTGGCCGGGCGGACGCTGGCGGACCTCATCGCGGGTAAGCAGAGCCCCCTGACCGAGCTGCCGCTCGTCAACCACCGGAGCCCCGACTGGGAGATCGAGCCGCTCCGCTGGCTCGGCATCCGCTACACCCAGGGCGCGATGTCGCGCCTCGATCGCCGGTCGGAGGCGACCGGCCGGCCGCCCACCGGCCGTTCGCTCGCCGAGCGGATTGCCAGCCACTGAAGGGTCGGCGGCGCGAGCGACCGGCGGCGCGGCGACCGGCCCGAGCTGTCTCTTCGCCGTCCGTCGCCTCCCATGACCGGCCCACGCGGTCAGCTGGGCTCCCGGCGAGCGTGGAAACGCGGTCTCGCCGGGAGTTGGCGTCGTTTCGGAGCACAAAGACCGCCCGGACGACCGCGCCAGGCGGTAAAGGGTGCCGTCGACCGGTCCGCCGGGCGGTAATGGGTGCCAGCTCCCGGCCGGCCGGCACCCGGCTTGCCGCCGCGAGTGCCGAAGGCCATGGAGCGGGATGGCCCTAGACAGCGAGAGTGAACCGGGGTGATTCTCTCCCCACCTGAGGGAGGCCATGACGCGCGGCCCACATGCTGGCCGCCGGGACCGCGCCGAGCCACTGGCGAACCCAACCCACGCACGAAGGTGGATTCCGATGGTGCGCTCGGCCCGGGTCGCCCTTGTCGCGGCGTCCGTCATCCTGCTGGCCGCCTCCGCCGGGTGCGGGGGCGGGACGCCATCCAGGCCGGCCGCGACCGGCGGGACGCCACTCCCACCCGGTCAACCCGCCGAGGTGGGCGCCTGGCGCACCGCGGAGACCTGGCTCGTCGGCCAGCAGGCGGTCATCGAGCCGGGCGAGGTGCAGGAGGCGAACACCTGGCGAGTCACGCTCATGCATGCCGCGCCGTGCAGCCTGGCCACGGGAGTGCCGCCAGCCCCGCCGCCCGAGCCACCGGCTGAGCCTCCCGCCCGGCCAGGGGAGCCAACGCCGACCGCCGAGCCGTCGCTCGCGCCTGGAGCGTCTTCGCTGACCGGAAGCAACCACCACTGCGTTCTCCTCACGATCGAGAACGCGGCTCCGAGCCCCGGCGCGCTGGACCTGGGCCGTGACGGACCGGTCCTGGTGATCTCCGACGGCACGCGACTGCCCGTCGCCGGCGTGCGCATGGAGACCGGCCCCTACGCCATGGCCACGACGGCAGGGCGGGCGACCAGCGCGTCGCAGTGCACGTTTTCGGCGCCCGACGCACAGGGCCGCCAGGCTGCCGACTGCGCGTTGGTGCTCGTTGCGCGCTCCAACGGCACGAGCTTCGAGGAGGCGCTTGCCGTGATCGGTGCGGGAAAGGCGATCGAGCTCGAGCTGGCATTCCAGGCTTCGAAGGTCGGCGACGACGCGGTCCTCGAGTGGCCCGGCGGAGTGCGCTTCGCGGCCTGGGCGTCCGCGATCGAGACGTCCGCGCCGTCGGAGGAGGCATCGCGACCGCCGACGCCTGTTCCGCCGCCGTCTCCGGTGCCAATGCCCACGCCGCTCCTCCCCCTGACCCCGATCCCGACAAGCACGATGCCGGCGGCCGAGCCGGGATCGGTTTCCTTCTCCGGCTCGGGCACCGCGCAAACCGAGATGCGCGACCTCGTCGGCGGCGACCATACGATGACCGTCGACCTTCGGGTGCCATCGGGCCAGTACAGCTGCCTCACCATGGTCTGCCTGGCAAGCCCGATGACGGAGGCCATCGGGAGCGAGGTGTCGTGCGCCATCGAGTACGTGACCGAGGACGATGGCGGCCACAAGACGGTGACCCAGGAGCTCCAGGCGCTGAAGCCCGGCCCCTACTTCGTGAAGGCTCGCGCCGATGATCCCGCGCTCGCCTGCGAGTGGACCGTGACCGTGAGGCCCCGAAGCTAATCGGCACCCGGCACCATCGGGGGCGGCCCCGTTCCTCCGTCCGTCGCCGCTCCGGCTCTCCGGGCTGGGGAGGCACCGGGCGATCGGGGGCCGTTCGCCTCTGGCGGGTCGGCGGCAGGACGCCCATCGTGCGCGGCGCAGCGGGAGGCTCCGACGCGCGGCCCACAACCCTGGCCGCCGGGACCGCGCCGAGCCACTGGCGAGACCGACCCGCGCAACGCGTCCCGATGCCGGTGCACCGCCGGTGTCGATGGCCGCCGGGGAGGTCTGGCAATGCCAGGCAATCGGTTTCTCACGGCCGCGCTGGCGGCAGCCCTTCTGGTCGGATGCGGGGCAAGTACGCCGCCGACGCCAAAGCCTGGGGCCACCCTCTCAGGCCCCATCGAGATGGGCAACAAGGCCACGACGGCGGTGATCACGCTGCAGGTGTCCGATGATGGCAGCGCGATCACCTCGATGTCAGCCTCCTTCACGGACCTGAAATGCGAGGGCTTCAGCGCGGGCTCCATGACGACCCAGGCCAAATCGACCCACCCGATCAGCGGCGGAACACTCCAGGTGGATTCCAGCAGTCTGGGGAAGGTGACGGGCACGTTCACGTCGCCGACGGCGATCGCCGGATCGATTGAGCTGACGATCAACCCGGGAATCGGCTCCCCCATCCCCTGCGGGACCTGGGACTGGTCTGCCAGCCAGAAGTAGCGAGTGGCGCGCCGGACGCCGAGCAACCGGGCAGGGGTCCGGCAGGGATTGTTGGCAAGTCGCGGCGTAGAGTCCAGCGATGGCCGCCTCGCCCCGCGGGTTCGTCCTCCGCCACACGACCCTTCGACCCGTCCCCGGGCTCGAGGAGGTCCGCCTCCACCTGGCGCACGAGGTGCTGCCCCTCTGGCGCGCCGTCCAACTCGAGACGGGCGACCCGGACGCCGCCCTGCCGTACTGGGCGTTCGCGTGGGCGGGCGGGCTCGCGATCGGGCGATACCTGCGTGAGCACCCCGAGGCCGTGGCCGGTCGCCGTGTCTTCGACCTGGCCTCCGGCTCCGGTCTCTGCGCGATCGCCGCGATGACGGCTGGCGCGACGGCGGCGACCGGCGCGGACATCGATGCCTTCGCCGCCGCGGCGCTCGGGCTCAACGCGTGCGCCAACGGCCGACGGGTCTCGATCGTGCGCCGCGACGTGCTGGACAACGAGCCGCCCGAGGTCGACGTCATCCTCGCCGCCGACTGCTGGTACGACGCCCGCCTCGCCGAGCGGGTCCTGCCCTGGCTGCAGCGGGCGCGCGCTCGCGGCATCGACGTCCTCGTCGGCGACCCGGGCCGCCGCTACCTGCCGACCGGGGCGCTGCTCGAGCTCGCCTCGTACGACGTCCGCACGACGACCGAGCTCGAGGACCTCGACCGCAAGGAGGGCCGCGTCTATGCACTGCGGCCAGAGCAGCGATGATGTCGCACCACGCAACCACGCACGCGAGGGGGGCGACGACATGACCGACCCGGCGACGGCGACCGCGCAGATCGAGGCCACGCTCGCGGCGCTACCGGCGGACCAGCGCGCCGCGCTCCAGGCCCTCCGCGAGACCATCGCCGCGGCGGCGCCGGGGGCCGAGGAGACGATCAGCTATGGCATGCCGGCGTTTCGGTACCGCGGGCGGGCCCTCGTCTCCTATGCCGCGTTCAAGGCGCACTGCTCACTCTTCCCGATGAGCTCGGCTCTGATCGAGACACTTCGCGATGAGCTGGCGGGCTTCGCCACGGCCAAGGGCACGCTCCGATTCACGCCGGACCATCCGATCCCCGCGGACCTCGTCACACGGATCGTGCACGAGCGCATGGCCCAGATCGAGGCCCGGTAGGTGACGCCGCCTCCGCCGCGGGGCCGGGGCCGGTCCGTGCGGCACCGCTGCGGGAACCTCGCGGCTCAGGCGGTCGCCTCCTCGGGCGGCACCTTCTCCGGCGGCGTCGCGTCCGGGAGAGCGACCGCCGGCAGCACCTCCTCCGGCCGTTCCTCCGGCGGCCGTCGCGCCCGGAAGCTCCGGAAGAGCAGCAGGTCGTAGACGATCTTGAGGCTGCCCGCGATCACGAACGGCAGGCCGCCGAGGCCGATCCCTTCGACGAGGGGCGTCGCGATCGACGGCGACACCGCCGCCCCCACGCTGCGGGCGATTCCCGTGACGCCAGCGGCGGCTGAGCGCTCGTCCGGGTCGACGACGGCCATCGTGTACGACTGCCGGGTCGGGACGTCCATCTGGCTGATGCTGAAGCGTGCCAGGAGGAGCGCGACCGCCAGCGGCGCCGTCGGCATGAGCGGCACGAGGATCAGCAGGACGTTCGACGGCAGGTGTGTGAACACCATCGTGTTGATCAGGCCGATCCGGGCCGCGAGGGGTGCCGCGATCAGCGCCGACACCCCGGCGAGGATGTTGGCCGCGAAGAAGAGCGCGCCGAGCGCCCCGACGGACAGCCCGAACCGGGTGGCGAACCAGTAGCTGACGATGCTCTGGATCACGAACCCGCCGGCGAACGCGTCGAGGGCGAAGAGCGCCGACAGGCGAGCCACCACGCCTCGCGAACGATGGAGCCCGAGGCGCGTGGCGACCGACACGTCCGCCACGACGGGGGCCTCGATCGTCGGTGAGAGCCGCCAGAACAGCACGGCCAGCACGGCCCCGATGAGCGCGTAGCCGAGGATGATCGCCCGGTAGCTCTCGAGCGGGCCGGCGCCGGCAGCCAGGAGCACCTGGCCAAGGAGGCCTGCCGCCAGTGCCCCGCTCGCAGTGGCGAACGAGCCCGCGACGTTGTACCAGGCGAAGACGCGCGTTCGCTGGCGGTCGGCGACGGTCTGCGCCAGCGCGGCCTGCTCCACTGCCAGGAACGGCCCAACCTCGTTGCCGCTCGGGCTGATGACCCCGATGGTCGCGGCCAGGACGAGGACCCAGAGGTCACGCGACAGAAGAAAGGCGATGCCCGCCAGGACCATGAGCCCGGCGCCCGCGATGAGCACCCGCCGCCGGCCGATCCGGTCCGCGTGCGTCGTCAGCCACAGGCTGATCGCGGCGTCACCGACCAGCGTGAGCGTCAGCAGGACACCGACCTCGACGGCCCCGAAGCCGATCGCCACGAGGTAGAGGACCAGGACGACCGACAGGAAGCCATAGCCGAAGAGACGGGCGATCCGGGTCCCGAAGAGCAGGCGGCCGTCACGGGTGAGGACGGCGAGGAGCGTCGGGCCGGCCACCACGTCAGCCGGCGCTCGGCCCAGCCTGGTACTGCGCCCAGGCGTAGAGCGCGTCGTAGACCGGGAGCTCGAGCTCCAGCTGCCGCTGGTCGGAGACGCCGAGGTGCGCGAAGCCGTCCGCGATCGCCAGGAGGCCGCGCGACTCCGGCGTCGCGTCGCGATCCTCGGCGACGTCGGCCCCGTGGACGACGCGAGCCATCAGGGCAAGGGCCGGGTCAACGCCCAGCCCGTGCGCCTCGATGAGCACCTCGAACGAGCAGAGGCTGTCGCGGTGGGTGAAGCGGGCACCGGGCGCATCGAAGCTGATCGCGCCCTCGCGCTCTGCGTAGGCGAGGACCTCGTCGCGCCCGACGTAGACGATCTCGGCGTCGGGGTCGATGAACCTGCGGATCAGCCACGGGCAGGCGATCCGGTCCGTCCTGGGGTGCTCACGGGTGACCCACTTCATCGCGACGATCCTACCGCGGCGACCAGGTGCGAGGAGCCCGGCAGGCGAGTCGTGGCATCCTGACACGCGTCGAGGAGCCCGAGGCGGTGGTGTCGGAGTACGCCAGTCGGGTTGGCTTCACCTTCCCGATGGTCGCCGATCCCAGGGGCGCGATCGCCGACCTGTACCGCGTGTATGGGATCCCCATCCACTACTTCGTCGGCCGCGACGGCGTGATCCGAGTCGTGCGAATCGGTCGCCCGTCGCCTTCCGAGATGGAGCAGCTTGTTCAGCAGCTGCTCGACACCTGACGGGCAGCCCGGCGCCGCTCGTCGCGCTGCTCAGGCCCGGGCGGCCGTCACCCCCGGCAGCTCCCCGGCGAGCCCGAACGGGGCACCGGCCTTGCGGACGAACGCGATCATCGCCGCCTCCACGGCCGGGTCCAGCGCCGGCCGGGCGTAGGCGGCGAGCAGCTCCTCGACCCGGATGCGTGCCCGGGCGGCCGCGTCGGGACGGCCGGCGTCCTCCCAGGCCCGCAGCGAGGCCCGATCGATCACCGCCGACGGGAGCGCCTGCTCGCTCCGGAAGAGCCGCCGCGTCTCGGTCAGCTCCAGGAAGCGGGCCTCCGGGCCGGCCGCCCGGATCGCCGCCGTCGCCAGCGTCTCGGTGGGCGTCGCGATGCCCCGGACGAGCCGCTGGGCCATCGCGATCCCCTCCGCGTCGAGGACGAGCTTCTCCGCGCTCTGGCAGCGCAGCGAGTCGAGCATCCCGGAGCCCGAGATCATGTCGATCCCGGCGAGGGCCCCGACGAGGACGCCCATGCCGCTTTCGAGGCCCGCCTGGTGGTCGATCATCTTGCCGTCGGTCGCCCCGAGATAGCCGTGAGTGGGGAGGTTGAGGTCCTTGCCCACCTGGCTGTAGGCGGCGTCGAGCATCGCCGTCTCGATGGCGCCCATCGGGGTGACCCCGGTCCGCATGTCGACGATCGCCGGGGCGCCGCCCCAGACGATCGGCGCGCCCGGGCGGGCCAGCTGGTGGATCGCGATCCCCGCCAGGCATTCCGCGGCGTGCTGGACCACGGACCCGACGAGGGTGACGGGCGCGGCGCCGCCGGCGAGGGGCATCGAGACCATCTCGGCGGGGACGCGGGCCCGCGCGAGGTCGATCAGGTTGCGGGCCCCGAAGGCAGTCCAGGTGAGCGGCGGCGAGGGGCAGACGTCGAACACGGCCCGCGGTCGCGCGGCGAGCGCCTCGCGGCCCCCGGCGTCGAGTGCCAGGAGGTCGATCATCGGGGCCGTCCCCTCGGGGCGGAAGGCGCCGGTGACGACCGGTTTGGCCGAGCCGAGCAGGACCAGGAAGAGCCGGTAGAGGTCGCCGATCTCGGCCGGGACGTCACCGCAGCCGATGGCGGTGGACTGGGCCGCGTAGGCCGGGAGCATCTCGGCGACCCGGACCAGGCGCACGAGGTCGGCGGCCTGCGACGGCCGGTGGTCGCCCGTGACCGGGTCCAGCACGTTGACGCCCGAGGAGCCGGGGTCGAACTGGACGATCCCGGCCCCATAGCGAACGGCCGGGACGCCGGCCCGATCGAAGAGGTCGAAGGAGGCCGGCACGGTTGCCAGCGCCCCTTCGACCAGCGCGGTCGGGATCCGGACGGTCTCGCCCGTGACGGCGGCGCCCGCGTCGGCGAGGAGGCGGATCGCCTCCGCGTCGTGGACGCGGACGCCGGGGTCGCGGAGGAGCTCGTAGGCCTCGTCGAGGATCCGCCCGACGAGGTCCGCCCCGAGCAGCCGGAGCACCGGGCGGAGCGGCGCCGCGCCTGCGGTCGGGCTCACCGCCCGGCCCCGGCCAGCATCTCGTCGACGACCGTGGGCGCCGGCTCGACGCCGGCCTCGCGCTCGACGGCGCCGATCACGGCGGCCATCTCGCGGGCGAGGGCGGGCTCGAGCGGCTCCGGGACGTGCGTCGCAAGGAGGTTGCGCGCCTTGGCGTTGGCCCATGCCCGCGGCCCGCCGCCCTCCGCCTCGACGACGCCCATCGGGCGCCGGTCCATGAAGCGCGGCTTCCACATCGAGCGCATGTGGCGCCGCGTGTGGGGCGACGTCAGGTAGTCGCCGGCCGGCCCGACCGCGGCGATGGCCTCGAGGGCCAGCGACTCGTCGTCGACCGGGATGCCCCGCAGGGTGGCCCGCACGATCGAGTAGATCTCGGCGTCGAGGAGAAGCTGCTCGTGGGAGAAGATCCGGCTTCCGTTGAGGAGCCCGAGGCCCAGGAGCATGTCCGATCCCGAGGCCGCCGCCAGGAAGGACGAGAGCGCGTTCTCGACGCCGGCTTGCCAGTCGGGCGCCTTGGCGCCGGTGGCGAAGGCCCCCATCGAGAGCGGGACGCCGTAGAAGTCGGCGAGCTGGTTGGTCGCGGCGCCGAAGAGAAAGTCCTCCGGGCCGCCACCCGTGTAGGCGCCGGAGCGGAGGTCGATCGCCGTCTGGGCGGCCGCGTAGTAGACGGGGCATCCCGGATACGCGATCTGCATGAGGGCGAGCGCCGCGACGACCTCGGCGTTGCCGACGACGAGCGACCCGGCCACCGTGGCCGGCCCGGTGAACGCCGCGGAGGCCATGGTCATGTAGCCCACCGGGATGCCCGCCTCGGCGGCGACCAGGCCGGCGTCGATGCTCCCGCCGTCGTGGCCGAGCGGGCTGGTGGTGCACTGCATCATCGAGAGGACGGGCCGCGCCCGGAGCGCCTCGCGGCCGCCCACGATCGCGGCCGCCATCTCGACCGCGGCGCGCGCCTCGCGCTCGGTGACGATCGACTCGGTCTGGACGTGCTTGGTGCTGTTCGCCCAGCAGGCGAGCAGCTCGTGGAGCGAGCGCGAGGGCGCCGGCCGGTCCTGGGCGGAGACCGGGATCCAGTGGAAGGCGACCTCGTCGAGGGCGTCGGCGAGGCGGGCGATCTCGGCAACGTCGGCGAGGCGCGACGGGCGCCGCTCGCCGGTCTCGAGGTCGGAGACCTCGACGCCGCAGCCGTCGGTGGCGGCGTAGACGTGCTCGCCGTCGAGCGGGAGGTCGAGTGCCGCGTCGCGCGCGGCAAGCGGGTAGACGGGCGGCGCGGTCTTCAGGGCCGCCTCGATCATCGCCCGCGGCGCTTTGACGACGTAGCTCGCCCGGTCCACCTCGGCGCCGGCGGCGGCCCAGATGTCGAGGGCGCGCTCCGACGGGAAGCGGACGCCGACGTGCTCGATGACGTGGAGGGTCGCCTCGTGGATCCGGGCGACCGCGTCGGCGTCGAGCGCCTCGATGCGCAGCCCGAGCGGGCCGATCGGGTTCAGCGGCGCGCTCATCGGGCGGCTCCTTCGGCCGCGGCGGCTGCGCCAACGAGCCGCTTGGCCAGCTCGACCGCGCCCATCGCGTCCTCGGAGTACCCGTCGGCGCCGATGTCGCTGGCCCAGGCGCCGGTCACCGGGGCACCGCCGACCATCACCTTGACCGACGGGCGGAGGCCGGCCTCGGCGAGCGCGGCGATCACGGTGCGCTGGCCGGTCATCGTCGTGGTCAGGAGGGCCGAGACGCCCACGATATCGGCACGGTGCTCGCGGGCGGCCGCGACGAAGCGCTCCGGCGAGACGTTGACGCCCAGGTCGTGGACCTCGAAGCCCGACGTCGAGAGGAGCATGCCCACCAGATTCTTGCCGATCTCGTGGATGTCGCCGGCAACGGTGCCGATCACGACGCGGCCGGCGACGGTGCGCTCTGTGGCGTTCGCCTTGAGCTCGGGCTCCAGCACGCCGAGGGCGCGCTGCATGGCCCGGGCCGCCAGCATCATGTCGGGCAGGAACAGGTCGCCCGCGGCGAAGCCCGCCCCGACCTCCTTCATGCCGGGCATGAAGCCCTCGTCGATCGCCGCCAGCGGCGGGATGCCGGCGGCGATCGCGGCCCTTGCCGCGGCCTCGGCCGCGTCGGCGTCGCCGTCGACGACGGCCTGCCGCATCGCCTGGAACTCGGTGTCGGTCATCGGGCTGCTCCTCGGTCTGGGGCGGGGGTGGTGAGTGGTGGCGGGAGAAGGACGGGGGGAATCGGGCGAGGCGCCGGTCCCGGGCGCGGACCGGCGCGTAGACGCGAGCGTCCGTCAGAGGCCGGCGGCGGCCTGGACGCGATCGACGACTGCGCGCACGGCGCCCTCGACATCGGGGGGAAGCGGGGTCGGGGCGTGGTTCGCGAGCAGCTCCTCCACGCGATGTGCGGCCCGCTGGGCCATGGTCGTCGCGCCGCCGGCGCGCCACGCCTCGTATCCCCGCCGGTCGATCAGCGTCGGGTACCAGCGCTCGCGGTAGTGGGTGAAGGTGTGGTCCGTCTCGAGGTAGGAGCCGTCGACGCCGTGGGCCTCGACGAGGTCGAGGGCCAGCGCCTCGTCGGAGACGTCGACCGGGCGGACAAGGGCGTTGATCCAGCCAGCCAGCTCGTCGCAGATCGCGAGCTGCACGAGCGAGCCGGTGAGACCCGACTCGAGGTACCCGCAGTCGTGGATCAGGTGCCCGCCGGCCAGGGCATCCGCGAGCATCGTCATGCCCGCCTCGGCCGCCGACTGCTCGTCGACCGTCTTTGCGTCACTCCCCGCGCCGAGGCTGAACATGGGGAGACCCCAGCGGTGGGCGAGCGAGGCGGCGACACCCTTCGGCTCCGGCCCCGCGTACGGGTCGACCATCGTCCGGAGGTCGAGCGAATCGCCGCCGAAGGCCGGCACGACGACAGGGGCGCCCTCGCGGGCAAGCTGGGCGATCACGACGCCGGCGAGGATCCCGGCCGTGTTGATGGCGATCGTGCCGGCGAGGGTGATGGGACCGGTCGTCCCGCCCGACGTGACCGGGATCCAGAGGGCCGGGACGCCCCGCTCGGCGCAGACGAGGAGCTTGCGGACCGAGTCCTCGTTGAAGAGGAGGCCCCGCGTGACGTTGATGTAGACGCCCAGCTGGGGCCGCTCCGCGTGGGCCGCGCGGCCGCCGGCCACGATCTCGGCCATCTCCAGCCCGTCGAGCATGCCGGAGAGCTCGTAGGTCACGAGCACGATGGGCTTGCGGGTGCGGATCAGCAGCTCGGCCGCCTGGTGCCGGTCGGCTCGGGTTTGGTCGACATCCTCCGGCAGGAACATCGACATCACGAAGTCGATGTTGGGGAGGGCGTCGGCCAGGGCGAGGCCCTCGCGGAGGTCCGCGAACGTCGCCCGCCGCCGCTCGCCGGTCCGGTGGTCGAGGACGTTGAGGCAGTCGGAGCCGGTGCCGAAGAAGTGGTTGCGCCCGGCGAGGCGCAGGGCTGGCTGGCTGGCGCGATCGTGGAGGGTGACCTCCTTCGGGGCGGTCTGCAGCGCCGAACGCACGAGACGCTCGGGGATGCGGGCGCGCGCGCCGTCGACCGAGGCGCCGGCGTGGCGCAGGAGATCGAGCGCCTCGGGCACCGGGACCTCCACCCCGGTCCGCTCGAGGATCCCGAGCGCCGTCTCCTCGAGCCGGGCGGCCGTGGCGGGGTCCAGGCGGTCCCACCGCGGCGTCTCGCGCGCGGACCCCTGCTGGGTCACGTCACCTCCTCGTCCCGACCGTGCGGCGGGCGCACCCCGCCACCCTCCGAGCGTGGCGGGCGCGGTCCCGCGGGGGACAGTGACCTTCGGCCCGATTCCGGCCCTGCCGCCGGCCGTGGTCGGGGCCGGGGCGGACCGGTCAGGCGCGCCCGGCGCCGGCTGGAGCCCCGAGGAGCTCGACGATCTCGCGAGCCGGCCGGTGCACGCCCAGGAGGATTGGCGTGTCGCTGACCGTCGAGCGGCGGCCCTCGGTGGCGCGCAGCTCGCGGACGAGGGCGGAGAAGGCGGGCAGGTCATCGGTCTCGTAGGCGACCAGGAAGTCCTGGTCGTCGAGGCCGAACGAGTAGGCGAGGAGCTGGCGGACCTGGGGGTAGCCGTGGCCCACGCGCATGTGCTCGTTCATCGAGCCCTGGCGGATCTCGCGCGGGAGCAGGTACCACTCCGTGGCCTTCGTGAACGGGTAGACGACGAGGTAGCGCGATCGCTCGCCCTCGAACAGCGACTGCTCCTGGCTCGTCGGGCGAGCCACGTACTGCGAGTCGCCGACGAGGCCGGTGAAGGCCTCGCGCACGGTCAGCCACGATCCCAGCCCGGAGCGAAGGAGGCGGGCCGCCTCCTCCTCCAGCCGGTCGATCGACGGGGCCATCTGCCAGACCAGCAGGTCGATGCCCGGCTTGAGGCCGATGAGCGAGTACGTCTCCGTGAGGACCCCGTCGCCCGGGGCGAGCGCATCGACGAAGCTGTCGGCGGTGCTCCGGCGCTGGGCAGCCTCGAGCCGTCGCCAGGCGGGATCCAGGCCAAGCGCGAGCGCGCGGACGTAACGGGGGCTCATCGGCCGTCCCGGCCCAGGCCGGTCTCGATCGTGTGGCCGGTCATCATCGCGACCAGCAGGCGATCCGTCGCGGCGTCCGCGCCGGCCACGAGCGCGGTGGCCTCGCGCGTGTCCAGGCCGCGCCGGCGGGAGAGGGCGGCGAGCTCGGTGACGAACGGGCTGCGGAACCAGAGGAACCGTTCGACGGCCTCGCTCAGCGATGCCCCCAGCCCGGCCATCTCGTGGCCGTAGGCGGCGGCGAGCTGGGAGGCCTCCTGGAGCCGGGCCGCGGCGGTCTCGGCCTCGGGCGCGTCGAGGTGCTCCATGAGCAGGCGGACCATCTCGCGCCCGCGGGCCCGGAAGACGTCGCGGGTCGCCTCCGGCAGGCCCGCGACCCACGGGCGTGCGGGCGTCTCCCCGGCTGGACGGCGCCGCTGGTATGCCCGGGCCATGCGCTCCGGCGACTCGCCGAGGCGGGCGAGCGTCGGGCGCCGGGCTCGCGCCACGGGAAGCAGCGCGCTGATCGCGCTGCGCGAGAAGCGGCGGTGGCCGCCCGGCGTGGTGAAGACCGGCACGCGCCCCTCGTCCGCCCAGCGCCGGAGCGTCCCCGGCGCGATGCCGAGCAGGCGGCTCGCCTCCCCGAGGCCGATCCAGGCGGCAGGAGCGGCCGTGGCGGGTTTCTCGACGAACCTCATCATTTCTCCCTCTACCTGTCGAATTATGCCGTATGATCCGCCGGGCGCGCCCCAGGCCCGCTCGGTGGACGTCATCGGGTGTCGCCGCGCCGGCACCTCCTCTTCCCGCCCGCGGTCGACCACGCAGGAGAACGACGCTCGATGGGATCGCTCGAATCGCTCAACTCGCGTGTATCGATCGATCTGGGCCGGCCCGGCCTCCATGCCACTCGATCGACAGCCGGAGGCTCGTCTTTGTGCGTGCCGATCCATAGAAGCAGGGCGGCCGTGGGCCCAGACTCTCGCGCGGAGGGCGGCGGACGACACCTCGAGATGCGAGCGGAATGAGCGAGTTGCACGGATCAACCGGCACGCAGAGCGCGCGGGGGCGATCCCGGTGAACGCCGGGCACGCGACCCCGGCTGCGCCCCTCCTCTCGGCGGGCGAGGCCAGCGCCCTCCTGGGCGTCTCCACCGCGACGCTGCGCCGCTGGGCGGCGGAAGGACGGCTCGCTTCCTTCACCACCCAGGGCGGGCACCGTCGCTTCGCGCGCTCTTCGGTCGAGGCGCTCCTCCCGCGGCCCGTGGGCATGGCGGCGGCGGTCGCGACCGGGGCGACCGCGGACCAGATCAGCCGGGCCTACCGTCGATCGCTCGAGGCCGAGGGGGCGCCCCCCGCGTTCCTCAGCGGCGTCCCGACCAGCGCCCGCGAGCCGCTCCGGACCCATGGACGCGTGATCACGGCCTCGATCCTGCGGCACCTCGAGGCGGGGAGCGACCAGGAGCGCGAGGTCGCGCTCGCCGAAGGGCTGATCGCGGCCGCCGCCTACGGGCGGATCGCCGGCGCGCTGGGAGCGACGATGCGCGAGACGGTGGCCACGTTCCTCCGGTTCCGGATGCCCTTCGTCCGGGAGATGGCCGGCGCAGCCCGCCGCCAGGGCCTCGACGCGAACGGGGCAACCGACCTGCTGGAGGCTGTCACCGTGGCCGTCGATCGCCTGCTCGACGCGACGCTCGAAGGCTACGAGCAGGCCACGGCGCCGCACACCGGGCGCGGGCACGGCGGGCGGACGACCCGCCAGGCGCGCAGTCGATGACCGTCGAGCCCGCGACCCACCTGTTGACCCCGGCCCACGTGGCCGCGCCTGCCCACGCGGCCGCACCGGGAGGCCACGCGACGGGCCACCCCACGATCGCGGCGATCGTCCTGCACGCGCGCAGCGTCCCGAGCCTCGTCCGGGAGGCGTTCGCCGAGGCATTCGCGGCCCTCCCGCTCGACGAGCGCGCCATCGCCATTCACACCTGCCATCGGGTGGAGGTCTACCTGGCGCCGAGCGACGCTGGCATGCCGTCCCTGCCGGCGCTCCCGGCCGGTGCCGAACGGCTCACCGATGCCGAGGCGGCCGGCCACCTGGTCTCCGTCGCCTGCGGCCTCGACAGCGTCGTCTTCGGCGAGGACCAGATCCTCCACCAGGTCCGGACCTGCCTCGCCGAGCGCCACGCCGGCGCCCCGCTGGATCCCGTCCTGGACCGGCTCTTCCAGGCCGCGCTGCGGGCCGGCCGCCGGGCCCATACCTGGTTCGACGGGTCACCACGCTCGCTGGCCGACGTGGCCCTCGACCGGATCGCGAGGACGGCGGGCCCGCTCGCGGGGCGCACCGTGCTGATCGCCGGCGTCGGGCGGATGGGACGCCTGGCCGCCTTCGCCGCGCAGCGCCGCGGGGCGCGGGTGGTGATCACGAACCGGACCGACGACCGGGCGGCATCCCTGGCCGCCGAAGTGGGCGGGCAGGCCGTCCCGTTCGCCGCGGACGGCGTCCTCCCCCCGCTCGACGGCGTGATCGTCGCCCTCGCCGGGCCCTGGCGACCGGGCCCGGTGGATGTCGCTGCCCTGGCAGCCTCGTCGACGGAGATCGTGGACCTCTCGTCGCCGCCTTCGGTTCAGCAGGAGCTGCAGGTCGCGCTCGGGCCGCGCTGCACCTCCGTCGACGACCTGTCCGTGGCCCCCGAGTTCGAGCCGCACGACCGGCTGCGCCGGCGCCTCGAGAAGCTCGTCTCCGAGACGGGACGCGAGTACTGCCAGTGGCTGCGGACGCGCGACGCCGCGCCGGTGATCCAGGCCGTCACGGAGGGAGCCGAGAGCGTCCGGCGGGCCGAGGTCGACTGGCTCCTCCGCCGGCTGCCCGAGCTCGCCCCGGAAGAGCGGGCGGTGGTCGAGCAGATGAGCCACCGGCTGGTCGCGGCGATCCTCCACCAGCCCCTGGCGGCCCTCCACCAGGACGAGGCCGGCTCCCTGGAGCGCGCCGCCCGCGATCTCTTCGGCATCTGAGCGATGCCGAGCCAGGCGACGTCCCTCCGGCACCCGACGCTGCGCCTGGGAACCCGCGGCAGCACCCTCGCGCTCGCCCAGTCGGGGATGGTCGCCGAGGACCTCCGCTCGCTGGGCGCCTCCGTCGAGCTCGTCGTGATCCGGACCGCGGGCGACGACCGGCCCCCGCACACGGTCTGGGGCGAGGGCGCCTTCGTCATGGCCCTCGAGGCGGCGCTGCTCGACGGGCGGATCGACGTGGCCGTCCACAGCGCCAAGGACGTCCCCACGGCCCAGGATCCACGCCTCGCGATCGCCGCCTACCCGCCCCGCGAGGACCCGCGCGACGCCCTCGTCTGCCGGGAGGCGGGGGTCACGCTCGCCACGCTGCCCGTCGGCGCGCTGGTCGGGACCGACAGCCCGCGCCGGGTCGCCTTCCTCCGCGCCCGGCGCCCCGACCTGCGCACTCGGCCGCTCCACGGAAACGTCGACACGCGCCTGCGCAAGCTGGCCGCCGGCGAGGCCGACGCGCTCGTGCTCGCGGTCGCGGGCCTCAAGCGGCTCGGCCTCGCGGGCCGGATCAGCGAGGCGCTGCCGGCCGACGTGGCCCTGCCGGCACCCGCCCAGGGAGCGCTGGCGATCGAGGTGCGCGCCGACGACCCGGTGGCCCGACCGGTGGTGGCGCGCCTCGACGATCCGGACACGCGGGCGGCCGTCGAGGCCGAGCGGGCCTTCCTGCGCGCGAGCGGCGGCGGCTGCCGCGCCGCCATCGGCGCCCTGGCGACCGTCGACGGCGACGTGATCACGATCCGCGGCGGGGCGGCGGCGGGCTCGGTCGCCGAGGGCGACGCCCCGGCGTCGCAGGCGGCGCTCGCGCCGGGGACGGCGTTCACCGTCGCCGCCGACGTCGCCGTGCCGGCGCCACGGGTCGCCTGGGGCGAGCGGCGCGGCCCGGTCGCGACGGGAGCCGCCCTCGCGGCGGAGCTGGCGACGGAGCTCGCGGTCGCGCTCGCGGAGCTCGATCCGGGCGAGCCCGGCCGAGCGGCACGGCCGCGCGGGGCGGCGCCCCGCGTCCTCGTCACGCGCGAGCCCGGCGGACCCGGCGTCCTCGCCGGGGAGCTGCGGGCACGCGGCATCGAGCCCGTCGTCGTCCCCACGATCGAGCTGCGCCCGGGGGCGCCGGGCGGACCCCTCGACGCGGCTGTCGCCGGTCTATCCGCATATGCCTGGGTCGTCGTGACGAGCGCCACCGGCGCTGACGCCGTCGCCGAGGCCGCGCGCCGCGCCGGGCGCGACCTCTCCTCCGCCCGGCTGGCCGCGGTCGGGGCCGCCACCGCGGACGCCCTCGCGACCCACGGCGCGCCCGCTTCGTTCCTCCCGGGGCGGGCAACCGGCGCCGCCCTCGCCGACGAGCTGCCGCTCGCGCCCGGGGATCGCGTCCTCCTCGCCCGCGCCGACGCCGCCGACGGCGCGCTCCCGGCCCGCCTGCGCGAGCGCGGCGCGGTCGTGGCCGACGTGGCGGCCTATCACACCGTCGAGGCGCCCGAGGCCTCTCGCCGCCCGCTGCGCGCGCTCTTCGCCGACGGCGGGGTCGACGCGATCGTGTTCACGAGCGGCTCGACGGTCCGGGGACTCCTCGCCCTCCTGCCGCCGTTGGAGCGGAGGGCAGCCCTTCGAACGCCGGCCTGCTGCATCGGGCCTACGACGGCGGCAGTCGCCCGCCAGGCCGGCTTCGTCCAGGTCACCGCGGCAGAATCCCAATCGTCCGTGTCCCTGGCCGACCTCGTGGCCGGCGTCGCGACCAGCGCCCCGACGCGCGACGGCATTCCCGCTCCCGATGGCAGCACCACTCCCGCCGGCGTCACGTCCTCCGCCGGCATCACGGCCCCCACCCCCAGCGAGGACCCCCGATGACCTCCGTTCCCTCCCCCGCCGCCGGCCACCGCCTGCGCCGGACCCGCCGCACGCCGGCCCTGCGCGCGCTCGTGCGCGAGACGCGGCTCCACCCGGCGATGCTCGTCGCCCCGCTGTTCGTGGTCCCCGGACGCGGCGGCCGGACGCCGATCTCCTCGCTCGCCGGCCAATTCCGGCTGACGCCCGACGAGGCGCTCGCGGAGACGCGGCGCCTGGCGGCGCTCGGGGTGGGCGGCGTCATCGTCTTCGGCCTGCCGGCGACCAAGGACGCCGTGGGCACGGGCGCGTGGATCGAGGACGGGATCGTCCAGGAGACGGTGCGGGCCCTGCGCGACGCCGACCTCGACCTCGTCGTCATGGCCGACACCTGCCTCTGCGAGTACACCGACCACGGCCACTGCGGCCCGCTCCTGCGCGACGGGCGGGTCGACAACGACGCCACGATCGAGCTCCTGGCCCGGGCGGCCGTCTCGCAGGCCGAGGCCGGCGCCGACGTGGTCGCGCCCTCCGCGATGATGGACGGCCAGGTTGCGGCGATCCGGGCCGGCCTCGACGCGGCCGGACAGCACGACGTCCCGATCCTGGCCTACGCGGCCAAGACCGCGTCGGCTTACTACGGGCCGTTCCGCGAGGCCGCCGACTCGGCGCCCGCCTTCGGCGACCGGCGCGGCTACCAGATGGACCCGGCGAACGCCCGCGAGGCGCTCCGCGAGATGGCCGCCGACGTGGACGAGGGCGCCGACATGCTGCTTGTCAAGCCGGCCATGCCCTCGCTCGACATCCTGGCCCGGGCGCGCGATCGCTTCGACCTCCCGATCGGGGCCTACCAGGTCAGCGGCGAGCACGCCCAGATCGCGGCCGCCGCCGAGCGCGGCTGGATCGACGGCCGGCGGACCCAGCTGGAGGCGCTCACCTCCATCGTCCGGGCCGGTGCCTCGTTCGTCATCACCTACGCCGCGGCCGACGTCGCGACCTGGCTCCGGGAGGAGAACCGATGACTGGGGTGGCCGGGACCACGGCCGGGACGGCCGCCGGCGGGCGGATGGCGGACCTGCGCGCGCGGGCCGAGGACCTCTTTCCCGGCGGCGTCAACAGCCCCGTCCGGGCGTTCCGCTCCGTGGGGCGGGCGCCGCTCGTCCTCGACGCCGGGGCCGGCCCGCGGGTGCGCGATGCCGACGGCCGCTGGTACCTCGACTACATCGGCTCCTGGGGCCCGGCGATCCTGGGCCACGGCCACCCTGCCGTCATCGAGGCCGTCCGCGAGGCGGCGCTCGACGGCTTCGCCCTCGGGGCGACCGGCCCCCGCGAGGTGGAGCTCGGCGAGCTGATCCGGGCGGCGATGCCCTCGCTGGAGCGGATGCGCTTCACGTCGTCGGGCACCGAGGCCGCGATGAGCGCGGTCCGCCTCGCCCGCGGCGCCACCGGGCGCGACCTGGTCGTGAAGTTCAGCGGCGGCTACCACGGCCACAGCGACGGGCTTCTCGTGGAGGCCGGGTCGGGGGTCGCCACCCTCGCGATCCCGGGCAGCGCCGGCGTCCCGGCCCCGACGGCCGCCGCGACGATCGTCGTCCCCTACAACGACCCGGACGCGGTGGCGGCTGCCTTTGCGGCTCATCCCGGCCGCATCGCCGCCGTGATCGTCGAGCCCGTCGCGGCGAACGCGGGCGTCCTGCCGCCGGCGGCCGGCTTCCTGGAGCGGCTCCGCGAGATCGCCGCGGGCGACGGCGCCATGCTCGTCTTCGACGAGGTGATCACCGGGTTCCGGGTCGGCCCGGGCGGCGCCCAGGGCCGCTACGGGGTCCGGCCCGACCTCACCGTCCTCGGCAAGATCGTGGGCGGCGGGATGCCGATCGGGGCCTACGGCGGCCGGGCCGACCTGATGGCCCTCATCGCGCCCTCCGGCCCCGTCTATCAGGCCGGCACGCTCTCTGGGCACCCGCTCGCGATGGCGGCGGGGGCGGCGACCCTGCGCCTCCTGGCGCCCGCCAGCTACGACGCACTCGAGGCGGCGGGCGCCCGCCTGGAGGCCGGGCTTCGGGCGGCGGCCGGGGCCACCGGAACGCCGGTGGGGATCACCCGGGTCGGCTCGCTCCTCACCGTCTTCTTCCGCGAGGGAGCCCCCGTCACGGCCGAGGAGGCGTTCACGGCGGACCGCGCCGCCTACGCCCGCTTCTTCGGGGCGATGCTCGACGTCGGTGTGCTGCTCGCCCCGTCGCAGTTCGAGGCCTGGTTCGTCTCCCTCGCCCACGGCGAGGCCGAGCTCGACGAGACGCTCGCGGCGGCGGCCGGCGCCTTCGCGGCCGTCGAGGCGGGCCGATGACTTCGCTGCCCGTCACGCCCGCGGCGACCTCCGCCACGGAGCCGGCGTCGGCCTCCCCGACCGGCGGCCCGGCCGCGGGGGCAGACGCGCGCGCGACGCGCTACCTCCGCGCCTGCCGGCGCGAGCCGGTCGACGTCACGCCGGCCTGGTTCATGCGCCAGGCCGGGCGGGCGCTCCCCGAGTACCGCGCCATCAGGGAGCGGGCCACGCTCGTCGAGATCACCCGCGACGCACCCCTCTGCGCCGAGGTCACCCTCCAGCCGGTCCGCCGGCTCGGCGTGGACGCCGCGATCCTCTTCGCCGACATCACGACGCCGCTGGCCGGCCTTGGCGTCGACTTCGAGATCGTCGAGGGCCGCGGCCCGGTCGTCGCGGCGCCGATCCGCTCCGCCGCCGATGTGGCGAGCCTCCACCCGTTCGAGCCGGCCGCGGTGGTCGGCCCCCTCCTGGACGCCATCGGGCTGATCCGCGCCGCATCACCGGTCCCGCTCATCGGCTTCGCCGGGGCCCCCTTCACGCTCGCCTGCTACCTCGTGGAGGGCGGCCCGTCGCACGACTTCGTGCGCACCAAGACGTTCATGCACGCTGAGCCGTCCGCCTGGGCCGCCCTGATGGACGCTCTCGCGGAGATGACCGTCCGCTACCTCGGCGCCCAGGTGGCCGCCGGGGCGCAGGCCGTGCAGGTCTTCGACTCGTGGGTGGGCGGCCTCTCGCCCCGCGACTACGCAATCTCGGTGGCCCCGTGGATGGCCCGGATCTTCGAGGCGCTGCGCCCGCTCGGCGTGCCGGCGACCCACTTCGGGATCAACACGGCGGGGCTCCTCCGGCAACAGGCCGCGGCCGGGGGCGACGTGATCGGCCTCGACTGGCGGATCGACCTCGCCGAGGGCTGGTCGCTGGTGGGCAACCGCGCGGTCCAGGGCAACCTGGACCCGGCGCTCCTCCTGGGGCCCTTCGAGGCGGTCGCCGACGCGGCCCGCCGGATCCTCGACGCGGCCGGCGGGCGACCCGGCCACGTCTTCAACCTCGGCCACGGCGTCCTCCCAGGCACGGACCCGGACGCGCTCGCCCGCCTCGTGGACCTGGTCCACGACCACGTCCCCGGGAGGAGCCCCGCATGACCGTCGACGCCGTCCTGCTCATGGCCTACGGGAGCCCCGATCGCCTCGACCAGGTCGAGGCGTACTACACCGACATCCGGCGCGGCAGCCCGCCGCCGCCCCACCTCCTCGAGGAGCTCGTGGGCCGCTACCGGGCGATCGGCGGCGGCTCGCCGCTCTCGCGAATCGTGGAGCTCCAGCGCGCGGCCGTGGAAGCGGAGCTCGCCCGCCGCGGGCGCCCCGTCCGCGTCTACGCCGGGATGCGCCACATCGAGCCGCGCATTGGCACGATCGTGGCGGGGATGGCCGCCGACGGCGTGGAGCGGTTCGTGGCGATCGCGCTGGCTCCACAGCGCTCCTCGAACGCCGCCGGCTACCGGCGCGCGGTCGACGCCGCGCTGGCCGCCCTGGGCGACGCCGCCCCGGCGGTCGCCTTCGTGGACTCGTGGTTCGACCAGCCGCGCTTCATCGACGCCCTGGCCGGGACGACGGCCGAGGCGCTCCGCCGCTTCCCGGACCCGACCGGCGTCCGGGTCATGTTCACCGCCCACAGCCTGCCCGCCCGGGTGGTCGCCGAGGGTGACACCTACCCGGACGAGCTGGCCGGCACGGCGGCCCTCGTGGCGCGCCAGCTGGGCCTCGCGACGTACGACTTCGCGTTCCAGAGCGCCGGGCGGACCGGCGAGCCATGGCTGGGCCCGGACATCCTCGACGAGATCCGGCGGCTCGCCGCGGAGGGCGTGCGCGAGCTGGTGATCCGCCCGGTCGGCTTCGTGGCCGACCATCTCGAGGTGCTCTACGACATCGACATCGAGGCCCGGGCGGTCGCCCGCGACGCCGGCGTCCGCCTCGAGCGGGCGCGCTCCATGAACGACGATCCCACCTTCATCGCCGGCCTGGCCGACCTGGCCGAGGCTTCGGTGGCCGAAGCGGCGCGGCCCGACGCGCCGGCCCCGGCCCGCTGACCCACGAGAGGACCACCGAACCATGGTCGAGACGCAGCGTCCCCCGGCCGCCCCCGCGGCCCCCCGCCCCGCCGGTCATCCGGGTCATCCGGGCGGCCATCCCGGCGGCCATCCGGGCAGCCTTCCCGGCGTCGGCGCCGTCAAGCCGCGCGGCCTCGTCTACGACCGCGCCCCGATGCTCGTCTACTGGGAGACGACCCTCGCCTGCGGCCTCGCCTGCCGCCATTGCCGCGCTACGGCCGAGCCGCAGCGGAGCCCGCTCGAGCTCACGACCGAGGAAGGGCGGGCGCTCCTCGACCGGATCCTCGGCTTCGGCGACCCGCTCCCGCACGTCGTCTTCACCGGGGGCGACCCGCTCCGCCGGTCCGATCTCGAGGAGCTCGTCACGGCCGCCACCGAGCGGGGCATCGGCGCCTCGCTCGCGCCGGCCGTCACGCCCGACCTGACGAAGGAGCGGCTCGCCTCGCTGAAGGCGGCCGGGATCCAGACGATCTCGCTGAGCCTCGACGGGTCGGACCCGGAGCGCCACGACGGGCTGCGCGGCGTCGACGGGACGTTCGCGATGACGATGCGGGCCGCCGAGTGGGCCCACGAGGTCGGGCTCCCGATCCAGGTCAACACCCTGGTCACCGACACCACCCTCGACGACCTGCCGGCCGTCTACGAGACGGTGAGCGGCATGGGGATCCTGCGCTGGAGCCTGTTCTTCCTGATCTCCGTCGGGCGGGGCAGCGTCCTCCAGGAGATCACCCCGGCCCAGTCGGAGAAGCTCTTCCACTGGCTCTACGACCTCTCGAAGGAAGGCCGCTTCCAGATCAAGACGACCGAGGCCACCCACTACCGGCGCGTGGCGATCCGCGCGATGGAGGCCGAGGGGATGACGGCCGAGGAGATCGCCCGGACATCAGTGGGGCGCGGCTTCGGGATCCGCGACGGCAACGGGATCATGTTCATCAACCACGACGGGAGCGTCTTCCCGTCCGGGTTCCTGCCGGTGCCGGTGGGCAATGTCCGCCGCGACGACCTCGTGGCGCTCTACCGCGAGCACCCGACCTTCACCTCCCTCCGCGACACCTCGCAGTACAAGGGACGCTGCGGCATCTGCCCGTACCTCGAGCGCTGCGGCGGTTCGCGGGCGCGGGCGTTCGCCTGGACGGGCGACGTCCTCGAGACCGATCCGCTCTGCCCGTTCGTCCCTGCCGCGGGCCAGGCCTAGGCGGGCGGGACGCATGAGCGGGCCGGGCGGGCGCGCGGCGAGCGGCGGCGCGGTCGTCGTCGGCGGCGGGATCACCGGCCTCGCGGCCGCCTACGAGCTGACCCGAACGGGCGTGCCTGTCCTGCTCGTGGAGGCGTCGGACCGTCTCGGCGGCAAGATCCGGACCGAGCGGATCGACGGCTTCCTGGTGGAGGCCGGCCCCGATTCGTTCATCGCCTACCGCCCGGCGGCCACGCAGCTGAGTCGCGAGCTCGGCCTCGGCGACGCGATCATCGGGACGACGGACCCGCGCCGGGTCTACATCCGGGCCCGCGGCGAGATGATCCCGATGCCGGAGGGGATGGGCCTCGTCCTGCCGACCCGGCTCGCGCCGTTCGTGACCACGCGGCTCTTCTCCTGGCCGCAGAAGCTGCGGGCGGGGCTCGACGTGGTGCTGCCGCGCTGGCTCGACGGGAGCGACGTGTCGATCGGGGCGTTCCTGCGGCACCGGCTGGGCGCCGCGATGGTGGACCGCCTGGCGGACCCCCTGCTCGGCGGGATCTACGGGGCCCCGGTCGACGAGCTGAGCCTCCTCGCGGTGGTCCCCCAGCTGCGCGACTACGAGCGCGATCATCGCAGCCTCCTGCTGGCGAGCCTGGCGCAGGGACGCGCCGCGCGAGCGCGGGCCCGGGCGGCGGCGGCCGCTGCGGGAACCCGTGGCGCCAGCCGGCGGGCGACGAAGCCCGCCCCCGGCGGCAGCGGCTCCGGGTCGCCGTTCCTCAGCCTCGCGGGCGGCATGGAGAGCCTCGTCGACGCGCTCGCGGCCGCCGTCCGCTCAGCACCGGGAGCCGAGATCCGGGTCGGGACGTCCGCGGTGAGGCTCGACCGCGCCGGCGCCCGCACGACGATCACGCTATCGGATGGCACCCGGCTCACCCCCGACGCCGTGATCCTCGCGGGCCCGGCGGCTTCTTCCGCAGGGCTCCTCGCCGGCGAGGTCCCGGCGGCCGCGGCCGCGATCCTGGCGATCCCGCACGGCTCGACCGGCGTCGTGACCCTGGGCTACCGGGCCGAGGCCCTGCCGGGTCCGCTCGCCGGCCACGGGTTCCTGGTCGCCGGCGACGACCCGCTCGTCTTCGGCGCCTGCACGTTCACGTCGTCGAAATGGGCGGGCCGGGCACCGGCTGGCACCGTGCTCCTGCGGGCCTTCCTCCCCGAGCGTTCGGCGGCCCTGCTCGACGCACCCGACGACGCGGTGGTGGCCGCGATCCACGCCGACCTCGCCCGGACCGTGGGTGTCCGCGAGCCGCCGATCGCCCGCCAGGTCGCCCGCTGGCGTGAGGCGATGCCGCGCTACACGGTCGGCCATCTCGACCGGGTCGCCGCCGCCGAGGCCGCGCTCGGCGAGCGGCCGGAGATCGTCCTGGCAGGCGCCGCCTTCCACGGCGTCGGCGTCCCCGACTGCGTCGCCCGGGGCCGCGCCGCGGCGGAGCGCGTCGCGGCCCTCGTGGGAGGCGCCGGCGCAGCCCCGGACCGCGGCCAGCGCGCCGGATAGCGCGTTCGGTCAGCTCCCGAACGCGCCCGCCAGCTCCCTGATCCGCGCCGGACCCACCCGGCAGCAGCCACCGATGAGCCGGGCGCCGGCCACGGCCCACCGGCGGGCCGAGGCGACGTCGACATCGGGGCCGCCGGCCGGCAGCCAGCGACCGGCGGAGGGTTCCCAGGTCTCGCCCGAGTTCGGGTAGACGACCACGGGCTTCGAGGTCACCGCGACGATCCGGGCGATGAGCTCGTCGACGTACACCGGCGCGGTGCAGTTCACGCCCACGGCGACGAAGCCGCGCGTCCCGTCGGCAAGCGCTGCCGCCTCCTCCACCGGCGTCCCGTCGCGCAGGTGGCCCCCGTCGGCGCACGAGAGCGTGAGCCAGGCCGGCGCATCGACGTCGTCCACGAGGTCGGCGAGCGCCCCCGCCTCGACGATGTCGGGGATCGTCTCGCAGGCGAGCAGGTCGGGGCCGGCCTCCCAGAGCGCCTGGAGTCGCTCGCGGTGGAAGTCGCGCAGGGCACGGCGGTCGAGGCCGTACCGGCCGCGATACTCGGCGCCGTCCGCCAGGTACGCCCCGTAGGGCCCGATCGAGGCGGCCACGAGCAGCGGGCCCGGGTCGGCGGGAACGCGCTCGGCGCGGTACCGGGCGCGGGCCTCGGCGGCCAGCTCCACGCCCCGGCGCAGGAGCGCCGCCGCGGCGGCGCGGTCGAGCCCGCGGGCGGCAAAGCCCTCGAAGGTGGCCTGGTAGCTGGCCGTGATGGCCACCTGCGCGCCGGCCCGGAAGTAGGCGAGGTGGGCCGCGACGATCGCCTCCGGCTCGTCCGCGAGCAGGCGCGCCGACCACAGGCGATCGCGCAGGTCGTGGCCCGCGGCCTCCAGCTCGGTCGCGAGGCCGCCGTCGATGATCGCGACGCCGCCGGCGGCGAGCAGCGGCGCGAGCGGATCGCGCGGCCCCTCCGCCATCCGCGTCAGCCGGCGTCGCCGATGTCGACCCGGTAGGCCTCCCAGACCAGGTCCGCGCCGTGCTGGCGGTGTCGCACGATCCGGCCCATGAGGCGCTGCAGCTCGTCGCGCGTGGCGTCGGCCTGGGCGTCGTCCGCCGGCGGCGCCCCCAGGCGGGTCGCCGCCGCCACGAGGGCGGCGGTGATCGCCGGGTGCTCCTCCCGGAGGCGGCCGGCCTTCGCGCCGAGCTGCGGAGCGAGGTCGCGCATCTCCTCGTAGAGGCCGCCCTTCGCCTCGGTCTCGGCGACGTGGTCCTCGAAGGCGTGGCCAAGGGCTTCGAGGGCGTCGGCGACCTCGGCCCGCCAGGTGACCCGATCGCGGATGGGCGAGGCGAGCGCGTCCTCGAAGGCAACGAGGGCCTCGCGGAGCTCGCGCCGGCGGCGGGCGGCGGCCGCGAGCGCGGGGGTCGCGTGGGGTTCGCTGGTCATCGCGGTGACCTCCGCTGGGCAGTCGAGCGTGGCGTGCGCCGCCATCGTAGACCCGCGGCGGCGCGGGTGAGCCGGCCGGGGAAAGGGCGACGGCGCTCGGCCCTGCTGCGGCGCCCGTCGCGCGGCCGGGCACGAGCGCCCGCCGCCGGGGATCGGCCGCTACAGCTCCCGGCGCGGTGCCACGCCGATCGGGCCGACGACCGTCCGCCAGGCCCGGGTCAGCATCCGGAACTCCGCCGCGGGGATCCGCGCGACCGCGACGATGGCCCCGGCGGTCTCGGCGGCGCACTCGGCGGCCTCGAGCCGGACGCGCGCCTCCACGGCCGTGCCGGCCAGGGCTGCGGTCGCGGCATCCCGGGCGGCCTCGGCCGCGGCCCGGGCCACGTCGTCGCGCTGGCTGGCGAACGCGCGGTCGCGGGCGAGGCGGGCGACCTTCGGGATCTTGTCCAGACGCGGGTCCCACTCGAACGCGCGGCGCCGCTCCACGCTCAGGTCGCGGGCCATTGAGCCGTCCAGGCCCCCCGACCCGGCGACCACGGTGGCCACGGCGGCGCTGTTCGAGCCGAAGTCGCCGGCCGCGCGCAGGGCGGCGACCCTCCGCCGCCGGCGGCGCAGGTCCCAGCGATGGAGCGCGAGGAGGGCGAGGAAGGCGAGCCCGAGGACGAGCGTGAACACGAGGTCCGCGGAGAGCTGGCGGGCGGCGTCGTCGGGCACCGCACGATTGTGACCGACCGGCGTGAAGAAGGCGGGCGGACGGGCACGGGGCAGGCCGACGAACCGGCGGCAGGCGGGGCGTCACCCTGCCGGCGCCTCGCCCAGGTCGGCCGCGGCGCGGCGCTCCCGGCGGGGCCATCGAGCCGCAACCGGGCGACGCCCGATCATTCGCTATCCTTACCGCCGCCATCACCATCCCCAGGGAGCCCAGATGAAGGTCGGCGTTCCGAAAGAGACGCTGCCCGGCGAGCACCGCGTTGCCCTGGTCCCGGATGTCCTTCCGCAGTTGAAGGCCGCCGGGATCGACGTCCTCGTGGAGCGCGGTGCCGGGGCAGCCGCGTCGTTTACCGACGCGATGTACGCGGAGGCGGGCGCCACGCTCGTCTCGGGCGACGAGGCCTGGAGCCTCCCCGACTGCGTTGTCAAGGTCCAGAAGCCGACCGCGGCCGAGGTCGACAGGCTGCGCGCCGGCCAGGCGCTCGTCGGGCTCCTCTCCCCGCTCATCGACCCGGCCCTGATGCGGACGCTGGCCGAGCGCGGCGTGACCGCCATCAGCCTGGACGCGATCCCGCGGACGCTCTCCCGGGCCCAGACGATGGACGTCCTGTCCTCGCAGGCGAACATCGGCGGCTACAAGGCCGTCCTCGTCGCCGCCGAGGCGTTCGGGCGCTACTTCCCGCTCCTGACCACCGCGGCCGGCACCGCCAAGCCGGCCAACGTCCTGATCCTCGGCATCGGCGTCGCCGGGCTCCAGGCGATCGGCACCGCCCGCCGGCTGGGCGCCGTCGTGAAAGCCTACGACGTCCGGCCCGAGACCAAGGAGCAGGCCGAGTCGCTCGGCGCCCAGTTCGTGACCCTGAAGACGGCGATCGACGCGACCGGCGGCGGCGGGTACGCCCGCGAGCTGACCCCCGAGGAGCATGCCGCCCAGCAGGCGGAGCTGAACGGCGTGATCGCGGCCATGGACGTGGTGATCACGACCGCCCAGGTCCCCGGCCGCCGGCCGCCTGTCCTCGTCACCGCCGCGGCGGTCCATGGGATGAAGCCGGGCTCGGTGGTCCTGGACATGGCGGCGAGCGCCCTCGGCGGCAACTGCGAGCTCTCGAAGCCGGGCGAGACCGTCGTGACCGACAACGGCGTCAGAGTCCTTGCCCCGGAGAACCTCCCGGCGACCGTGCCGATCAGCGCCAGCCAGTTCTACGCCCGCAACCTCCAGGCGCTCCTCGTCCACCTCGTGAAGGACGGCGCCCTGGCGCTGAACCCCGAGGAGGAGATCACCGCGGGCGTCCTGATCACCCACGGCGGCAAGGTCGTCCAGCCGGCGACCGCCCGGCTCCTCGAGCCCGCCGCCGCCGGAGGCGCCCCCGCATGACCGACCTGCTCGTTCCCCTGACGATCTTCGTCCTGGCCATCCTCGTCGGGTTCGAGGTGATCGCCAAGGTCCCGGCGACGCTCCACACGCCGCTCATGTCCGGGGCGAACTCGATCCACGGGATCGTCCTCGTCGGCGGCATGATCATCGCCGCGAACGCGAAGGATCCGCTCGGCTACCTGCTCGCCTTCGTGGCCATGGCCTTCGGGGCGATGAACGTGGTCGGCGGCTACGTCGTCACCGACCGGATGCTCCTGATGTTCAGGAAGAAGCCCGCGGCCCCCCGGCCGGGGACGAAGTCCTGACGGCGGCCGCGGTGGACGTCTCCTCGCTCGTCTACATCGCCCAGATCGGCGGCGCGGTCTGCTTCGTCCTGGGCCTCCACCTGATGAACTCCCCCGCCACGGCGCGGAACGGGAACCTCCTGTCGGCCGGCGGCATGGTCGTGGCCGTCCTGGCCACGCTCGTCAGCCTCGTGACGCGCCCCGGCGGGGTGGACGCTGTCGCCTGGGTGATCATCGTGGCCGGATTCGTCCTCGGCGGCGGCCTCGGGCTCTACACCGCCCGCACCGTCCAGATGACCGAGATGCCGCAGCTCGTCTCGCTCTTCAACGCGGTCGGCGGCGGCGCGGCCGCCCTCGTGGCGATCGACGACTTCCTGAAGCTTTCGGGCGCGGCCGGAGCGCCCGTCTCGACCACGGTGTTCGTCGTGCTGGACGTCGTGATCGGGGCCGTTACCTTCACCGGCTCGCTCATCGCCTCGGGCAAGCTGATGGGGCTCATCAGCGGCAAGCCGATCGCCTTCCCGGGGTCGCGGGCACTCACCGTCGTCCTGGCCGTGGTGGCCGTGGCGGGCACGGCCCTCCTCGTCCTGGGCGCCGCGGGGACGCTGGCGCTCGACGGCGCCATCGCCGTGGTGGTCCTCGGCGTGATCCTGGCGGCGGCCCTCGTCTTCGGCGTCACGATGGTCCTGCCGATCGGCGGGGCCGACATGCCGGTCGTGATCTCGCTGCTCAACGCCTTCACCGGAACCGCCGTCGCCATGGCCGGCTTCGTGCTCGACAACCCGGTGCTCATCATCTCGGGCGCCCTGGTCGGCGCGTCCGGCGGCATCCTGACGAAGCTCATGGCCGATGCCATGAACCGCTCGATCCTCAACATCATGGTCGGCGGCTTCGGCGGCGGCGAGGGGACGACCTCGGCGGGCGCCGGCGGCCCGGGCGGCTCCGTGCGCTCCATCGGGGCGGACGACGTCGCGATCCAGCTGGCCTACGCGAGCAACGTGATCGTCGTGCCGGGCTACGGCCTCGCGGTCGCCCAGGCCCAGCACGCGGTCCGCGAGCTGGCGGAGCTCCTCGAGGAGCGCGGCGTGCACGTCTCCTACGCCATCCACCCCGTTGCCGGCCGGATGCCGGGGCACATGAACGTCCTCCTCGCGGAAGCGAACGTGCCCTATCCGCTGCTCAAGGAGATGGACGAGATCAACCCCGAGTTCGACCGCTGCGACGTGGCCCTCGTCATCGGGGCCAACGACGTGACGAACCCGGCGGCCCGCCGGCCGGGCAACCCGGTCTCGGGGATGCCGATCCTCAATGTCGACCACGCCAAGTCCATCATCGTGATCAAGCGGTCGATGGGCCGGGGCTACGCCGGCATCGACAACGAGCTCTACGTCAACCCCAAGACGGGGATGCTCTTCGCCGACGCGAAGGAGGGCCTCGCCCACCTCATCAGCGCGGTCAAGGCGCTGTAGCGAGCCGGCACCGCGGCGGCGCGCAGTGGCGCCGTCGGCGACCTCCGGGGCTGGTCCGCGACGGACCGCGTTGCGGTTTCACGCGCACTCGCGACGGAGTGCCGGATGCGTGACAGTGAAGCGGTCGATGCGACCATGGGCCATGCCCGGACGCCGGCGTTCCCGCCTCCTCGTCGACGCCCACGCTGACGCGGTCACCATCGCGGCGCGGATCGGCGGCGAGGCGGCGGCAAGCCGAAGGAGCGCAGGTCTTACCCAGAAGGGGCTCGGCGCCAGGGTCGGGCTCGACCGGTCGCGGATCTCGCAGCTCGAGCGAGGACTGGGGGCCGGCGCGAGCCTCGCCGCGTGGGTCGCCGTCGGCCGGGCGTTGGGCCGGCCTCTGCGCGTCGATCTGGCGAAGGAGGCGCAGGCCGGGCCGATCGACGCGGGCCATCTCGCCATGCAGGAGCTCCTGTTGCGCCTGGCGCGCGCGGCGGGTCGCACCCGGTTCATCGAGCTGCCAACGCGCCCATCAGATCCGGCCCGAAGCAGCGACGTCGTCGCCCGTGACGAGCGATGGCGCGTGATCATCCTCCAGGAGGCGTGGAACTCGATCGGCGACGTCGGCGCAGGCCTCCGGTCGAGCACCCGAAAGGCCGCCGAGGCCGAGGCCGCCTCTCTATGAAGAAGGGCCGGCCGTCAAGACGCGGGTCTGACGATCGGGCATCTCGATGGTGGTGGGAGTCGTGCTCATCTCTCTATCGCCTCCTCGGGGGGAGGACCAGGTTGGATCGGATGCTCCGGCGGCCCATCTCAGTCGAGGGTCGTCAAGCGACCAGAGGCCAGGCGGGGGGCCTGCCGGGAGCGAACGGCTGGTTCTTGGTGAGCATGTGCCAGATGGCGGCGCTGAGCTCGCGGGCGATCTCGACCCGGGCGACCTTGGCCCCGCGCTGGCGGCCGAGCCGCTTCTTGGTCCGCTCGTACCGCTCGCGGTAGACCGGGTTGCGAGCGGCGTGGGTGGCGGCCTCGATCAGGGCCCAGCGCAGGTACTTGGGACCGTTCAGAGCGAGTGGGCCGCGATCGTCCCGGCGGCCCGACTGGCGGACGAAGGGACAGAGCCCGGTGTACCCGGTGAGCTTCTTGGGGGAGGCGAACCGGCCGATGTCGCCGATCTCGGCGGCGATCGTGTATCCCAGCACCCAGGCGATCCCGGGCACGCTCATGAGCAGCGGGACGTACGGGTGCTCGGCACCGGCCGCGCGCAGGTCGCGCTCGCAGGCGGCGATCTCCGCGTCGAGCTCGTCGACGAGGCGCAGGCTCGTGGCCAGGGTGCTGGCCCAGGGCTCCGGGATCGCCAGGCTCGCGAGCAGCTCCCGGCCCCTGGTCCCGAAGAGATCGCTCACCGGGACGGGGTGGCCGAAGGCGATGAGGGTGGCGTGGATCCGGTTCTTCAAGGCCGTCCGGTGGCGCACGAGGTGGAGCCGGAAGCGGGCCCGCTCGCGCTCGGCGCGGTTCGTCGGGTCGGGCAGCCAGATCGCCGGCACGAGATCCCGCCGCCCGAGCTCGGCGAGGACCCAGGCGTCGATCTTGTCGGTCTTGGCGGCGAGCGGTGCGAGGCCCTTGACCCGGAGGGCGTCGGCGATCTCGACGTCCCAGCCGGCGAGCTCGAGCTGGTCGTGGACGAAGCGGGCCCCGTTCATCGACTCGATCGCCGCGCTGACCTGCTGGCCGTGGCGATCCATCCGGGCGACGAGGGTCCGCAGGGCGTCGGCATCGGGGCGGACCGCGGTCACCTCCACGGTCCGTCCCTCCTCGTCGAGCACATGCACATCAAGCCTCTGGCGCGACAGGTCCAATCCGGCGTACAACATGCAGTGGGCCTCCTGGTGAGTGGTTCCGCTGAGAACCCACGTTCTCACCACGGAGGCCCTTCTTCATGACATTCAGTCCTCGCCGGTGGTGACGGCGATCCATACCGGGTCGCCTGGTGCTGGGTCGTTCGGGCGACGGCCCGCAACCGCGCCCTCGTCGCGCGCTACCCCGAGGTCTTCGCCGCCGCCTTCCCCGGCTCGTCGATTGCATGGGTTCGTGCCCTGACGACGCCGACGGCGCCGCCGATGGAGCCAGGCCTGGTGTGGTGCAACGTTGCGGCGACGCGTCTCTTCGCGTGGCGGCGGGGCACGCCACCCCGGCGGCCAACGCCGTGACCGCCCTCGCGCGTCGCGGCGCGGCCACCGCGGCCACCGCGGCCAGCGCGGCCCCCCCGGCCACCGCGGCCACCCCGGCCACCGCGGCCACCGCGGCCACCGCGGCGGGATTCTCATTCACATCCTGTGGACAGGCGCCCGCGCAAGGTCCCAGGGCCGCGCCCGCTGCTGATTCGGGCGAGCCCGCCCCTGACTTTTCGGGCACGTTCTTGCCGGATCCACGCTCAGTCGACGCGTGCGCGACCGGGCCATGGGGCTCACTGAGGTTGTCAGGACCTGAGGCCCTCGCCTTCCGGGTCGGCGAGCCGGAAGAATGTGAATGAGATTCCCGCGGCGGTTCCAGGGGTCCGTCTGGGGCGGCGACCCCGCTGGCGGCGGAGACGACGCGGCGCCTCAGGCGGATCGCGGCCCCTCGATGCCGAGCAGGCGCAGGAAGGTCGCGGGCGACGGCTCGCGGCCGAGGAACGCCCGGAGGAGATCCACCCCGTCGCGCGTCCCGTTCGGCTCCAGGATTTCGCGCCGGTAGGCCGCGCCGACCAGCGGTGAGGTGACGCCCTCCGCCTCGAAGCGACCGAACATGTCGTCGCCGTAGACCTTGGACCAGAGATACCCGTAGTAGCCGGCGTCGTAGCCGCCCATCAGGTGCCCGAACTGGCACGGGTAGAGGGTGCCCTCGTGGTAGGGCAGCCCCCAGGCGGCGAACGCGGCCCGGTCGACAGCGGCGATGTCGCGGGTCTCCTCGGGCCCGTGCAGCCCCAGGTCCGCGAGGCCGAGGTAGCACTGGCGCAAGGTCGTGAGGCCGATGTCCAGGTCGCGGCTCGCCACCAGGCGCTCCACGAGGTCGCGCGGGATGGGCGCCCCCGTCGCGTGGTGGCGGGCGAACCGGGCGAGGACGTCGGGCTGCCAGGCCCAGTGCTCCAGGATCTGGCTCGGCGCTTCGACGAAGTCCCACTCGGTGGTGCCGCCCGAGAAGCGGGCCAGCTCGGCGCGGGTCAGGGTCATGTGGAGGACATGCCCGAACTCGTGGAAGAGGGTGACCACGTCGTCGTGGCGCAGGAGGGCGGGCGCGTCGGCCGACGGCTTCGGCAGGTTCGCCACGATCGCCGTCAGGGGCCGCTGGTACGTGCCGTCGCGGAGCCGCCGTCCGGGGACCAGTGGCCAGGCGGCAGCGTGCCCGTACTTCCCGTCCCGCGGGTGCAGGTCCATGAGGACGTCGCCGATCTCCGCCCCGCTCGCCGCGTCGAGGACGCGGAAGCGGTGGACGTCCGGGTGCCAGGCGGCGGCGTCCCCGACCCGCTCGAAGCGGAGGCCGAGCACCTCGGCACAGAGGCCGAGGAGGCCGTCGAAGACCGCCTCGAGGGGCAGGTACGCTCGCACCACGTCCGGGTCGACGTCGAAGTCGCGCCGCCGAAGGCGCGTGTCGCAGTAGCGCCAGTCCCACGTCCGGAGGGGCAGCTCCTCACCGTCCTCGCGGAGGATCTCCTCGAGGCGGGGGATCTCGCGCGCCTGCTGGGCCTGCAGCCCGGGGAGCAGGCCGTCGTAGAAGCGGCGGACGGCGTCCGGGTCGCCGGCCATCTTGACCTCGATCGCGTAGTGGGCCCACGACGGGTAGCCCAGGAGGGACGCGATCCGCCGCCGGACCGCAAGGGCCTCGGCGAGGAGCGGCTCGTTCGCCTCGCGGGCCTCGTTGAACTCGAGACGCTCCAACTCGCGGCGCAGGTCGCGCCGCCGGGCCTGCTGGAGGAACGGGTAGAGATCCGGCCTGGACAGGCTGACGCGATAGGTGCCGGGCGTCGTTCCGGGCCGGAGGTCGGCGACGAACGCGTCGGGAAGCCCGTCGAGCTCCTCGCGGGTCAGGTCGAGCCCGTCGTCTGACTCGTCGAGGTTCCGCTGGAAGGCCGACTGGAGGTCCACGAGGCGGCGCTCGAGCGCCCGGAGCTCCTCCCGGGTGGCGCCCTCGAGGCCGTGCCCCGCCCGCCGCAGGTCGCGGAGGAGGCGGTCCAGGAGCCGGCGCCGCTCGCCGGAGAGCGCCGCGGCGGCCTCGGTGGCGGCGAAGGCGTGGATCGTCGCGGCGAGATCCTCCCGGTACGGGAGGTCGACCCGCCAGCGGTCCAGCGCCTCCTCGGCCTCCTGGGCGGCGTCGCGGACCGCCCGGTCGCCGTGGACACGGGCCATGAACGCCCCGGCAGCATAGGCGGCGGACAGGCGCGCGTCGGCCTCGTCGAGCGGGCGGAGGACCGTCTCGAACGTGCCGCCGCCGCCGGTTGCCACGGCGGCCGCGACCAGCGCGTCGGCGTCGGCCAGGGCTGCGTCGGTGACCGCACGGACCTCGTCGGGCGTCGTAGCGAAATGCATCGTGTCTCCAGAGATCGAGCGCGCGGGCCGTGGGGGCGGGCCTGCCGGGCGACAGTCTGCCACGGCGCGAGGCCGCGAGGCTGTCGGCTGGGCGACACCCACGCGCAGGCGGGAAGCGTCGCGGCGGCGCGATTCCGTGCTGTCGCGCGGGCCCGCCGTCGCTACGATGTCGTCTAGCCGTCTAGACGTTTGGAGCTGCCGCGTCGCGGACGGCCCAAGCGCAGACGGCCAGGGCGGGGATGCCCGCCCGCGGGACGCCCGAGGGATGCCCGGCATGAGACGCATCAGCGACATCGGCGCCGCCATCATCGGCAGCGGCTTCATCGGCACGGTCCACGTCGAGGCGCTGCGGCGCCTGGGCGTCAGGATCCAGGGGCTCCTCGAGGTCTCGGCGGAGCACGGGGCGAAGCGGGTCGCGGACCTCGGTCTCCCCCGCGCCTACGCCACGATGGACGAGATGCTGGCCGACGAGCGCGTGAACGTCGTCCACGTCACCTCGCCGAACGCCCTCCACTTCCCGCAGGTGCGCCGGATCCTGGCCGCCGGGAAGCACGTCGTCTGCGAGAAGCCGCTGGCCACGTCCTCCGCGGAATCGGCCGAGCTGGTGCGCCTGGCCCGCGAGGCCGGCGTCGTCAACGCGGTCAACTTCAACATCCGCTTCTACCCCCTCAACCAGCACCTCGCCCGGCTCGTGGCCGACGGCGACCTGGGCGAGGTCCGCCTCGTCACCGGCCACTACTTCCAGGACTGGCTCCTCCTCGACACGGACTGGAACTGGCGGCTGGACCCGGCGGAGGGCGGCTCGCTGCGCGCCGTCGGCGACATCGGCTCGCACTGGCTCGACCTGGTGGGCTTCGTCGGCGGCCTCAGGATCGAGAGCGTGATGGCCGACCTCGCCACGTTCGTGAAGGTCCGCCACCAGCCGGCCGGCCCGGTCGAGACGTTCTCGACCGAGCGCGCCACGGACACGATCCCCCGCGAGATGGTCACCGACGACGCGGCCACGATCCTGCTGCGCTTCGCCAACGGGGCGCGCGGCGCGGTCGCGATCTCGCAGGTGAGCGCCGGCCGCAAGAACTCGCTCCAGTACGAGATCGACGGCTCGGCCGCCGCCGCGGCCTGGGATTCCGAGCGACCGGACGAGCTCTGGCTGGGTCGCCGGGAGCGCCCGAACGAGCTCCTGATCCGGAACCCCGCGCTCATGAACGCGGCCGGGACGGCCGCGGCCAGCCTTCCCGGCGGCCACGTCGAGGGCTTCGCGGACACCTTCAAGGCCCACTTCCGGGCCGTCTACGCCGACGTCGCCGCGGGCGCCCCCGCCGGGCGTCCCGCCTACCCCACCTTCACCGAGGGCCACGACGAGATGCTCGTCAACGACGCGGTCGCCGCCAGCGCGGCCGAGGGTCGCTGGGTCGCCGTGGAGCGCGGCGGATGACCCGGCCGCCGTTCCCTCGAACTCGCACCGCACCGCACCAGGGAGCATCGCGATGAAGCTCGGATTCCTCACCGCCCCCTTCCCCGAGACGCCGCTCATGGAGGTTGCCGACTGGGCGGCCGGGGCCGGCTTCGAGGTCCTCGAGATCGCCTGCTGGCCACGGTCCTCGGGCCCGACCCGCCGCTACGCCGGCACCAGCCACGTCGACGTGGCCAGCCTGACCGAGGGCCAGGGGCGCGAGATCGTCGACGAGATCGCCGCCAGGGGCCTCTCGATCTCCGGGCTCGGCTACTACCCGAACCCCCTCAACCCGGACCCGGCCCACCGCGAGCAGGTCATCGGCCACCTGAAGTCGGTCATGGTGGCCGCGCGGAAGATGGGCGTCCCGCTCGTGAACACGTTCATGGGCGGCGACGGCGCGAAGAACCAGGACCAGAACTGGGAGGAGGCCCTCCGCGTCTGGCCGGACATCGTCCGCTTCGCCCAGGACCAGGGCGTCAAGATCACGCTCGAGAACTGCCCGATGATCTTCAGCTACGACGAGTGGCCGGGCGGGCACAACATCGCCACCACGCCCCGGATGTGGCGCCGGATCCTGGAGCAGTGGGGCGACACCATCGGGCTCAACTTCGACCCGTCGCACCTGGTCCTCCAGATGATCGACATGGGCCGCTTCCTCAAGGAGTTCGCCCCCCACGTCCTGCATTTCCAGGCCAAGGACCTGATGATCGATCGGGACGGCCTCTACGAGCGCGGCGTCTTCTCGCTCGGCATGGGCTGGCAGATCCCACGCATCCCGGGCCTCGGCGACGTGGACTGGGGCGTCGTCTTCTCCGGGCTCTACCGGGCCGGCTACGAGGGCGACTGCATCATCGAGCACGAGGACCGGCGCTTCGAGGGCACCGAGGAGAAGGTCAAGCAGGGTTTCCTCATCGCCCGCGACATCCTCCGGCCGTACTGCCGATGAGCGCCCGCCTGAACGATCGCCCCCTGGCCCCGGACGAGCTGACGCCGGCCGCCCTGGCGGCCTTCCTCGCGCGCCTCACCGAGCGCGACATCGCCAAGACGATCGACCACTCTCTCCTGCGCCCGGAGCTCGACGACGCCTTCGTCGAGGCCGGCTGCCGGCTGGCGGCCGAGTACAACGTGGCCTCCGTCTGCGTGCGCCCGGCCGACGTGGTCCGGGCGAAGGCGATCCTGGCCGGGACCGACGTCGCGGTGGGCACCACCCTCGGCTTCCCGCACGGCAACCACCGCACGGAGACCAAGGTCTTCGAGGCCCGCCGGGCGCTCGCCGACGGCGCGACCGAGCTGGACATGGTCATCCTGATCGGGGCCTTGAAGTCCGGGCGCGACGCCGACGTGCGGGCCGACATCGCGGCGGTGGTCGAGGTCGCCCACGCCGGCGGGGCGATCGTAAAGGTGATCTTCGAGAACGCCTACCTGACCGACGACGAGAAGGTCCGCGCCTGCCGCCTCTCCGAGGCCGCGGGGGCCGACTTCGTGAAGACGTCCACCGGCTTCGCGCCGGGCGGCGCCACCCACGAGGACCTGGCCCTCATGCGCCGGAGCGTCTCCCCGAGCATCCAGGTGAAGGCGGCCGGCGGCGTCCGGACGCTCGACGCCCTCGTCGCCGTGATGGCCCTCGGCGTCACCCGCATCGGCGCGACCGCGACGAAGACGATCATCGATGACTTCCGGGCGAGGCGAGCCGGCGCCGTGCCGGTGGCGTCCGCGGCGGGCGACGGAGGTGCCTACTGATGCGGGCCGTCGGCGTCGGGATGCTCGGCTCCGGGTTCATCGGCGAGTTCCACGCGCTCGGGCTTCGCTACGTCCCCGATGCCCGGGTGGTGGCCAACTGCGACACGGCCGCGGAGCGGCGGGAGGCGTTCGCCGCACGCTTCGGGAGCCGGCCCTTCGACTCCATCGAGGCGCTCTGCGCGGATCCCGAGGTGGACCTCGTCGTCGTCTCGCTGCCGAACCACCTCCACCGCGAGGCGGTGCTGGCGGCCGCGGCGGCGGGCAAGGCGGTGGCCTGCACGAAGCCACTCGGCCGGAACGCCGGGGAGGCCGCCGACATGCTCCGCGCCGTCTCCCGGGCCGGCGTCTTCCACGCCTACCTCGAGAACGTCGTGTTCAACCTCGACATGATGCGGATGCGCGAGATGGTCGTGGCCGGCGCGATCGGCCGGGTCACCACCTTCCGTGCCCGCGAGGGCCACAGCGGCCCGCACGCGCCGCACTTCTGGGACGCGCAGCTGGCCGGCGGCGGCGCCCTCCTCGACATGGCCTCGCACGGGACCGAGGTCGCTCGCTACCTGTTCGGGAAGGACCTCGCGGCCCGCGAGGTCTTCGCCTGGGGCGACACGCTCGTCCACGGGGCGAAGACCGCCGGCGAGGACAACGCGGTGATGGTCATCCGCTTCGAGGACGGGCGGGCCGCCACGTGCGACGTCTCGTGGACCTCGAAGGGCGGGCTCGAGGGACGCTTCGAAGTCTACGGCGACGCAGGCCGCATGATCCACGACATGGGCACGGGCGCCATCCGGGCGTTCATCGAGCGCCCGGCCGGCTACCTGGGCGAGAAGGCCGACGCCGAGACGGGCTGGGTCTTCCCCGTCCCCGACGAGGTGCGCGTCCACGGCCACGACGCGATGATGGCCGACGTCATCGAGAGCTTCCGCGCCGGCCGCGCGCCGTCGGAGACGTTCCGCGACGGCTACATCGTGAACTGCATCCTCGACGCGGCGTATCGCTCCATGCGGTCCGGTCGGTGGGAGCCGGTCGTCGTCGACGAGGAGGTTGCCGCCGGATGAGCTCCCCCGCGACCGCGAACCCGGGCCTGCCGTGGCTGGACGCCGCCCGCGGGCTGCTCGACCGCCTCGCCGCGACGCAGGCCGGCGCGATCGACGAGGCGGCCCGCTGGTGCGCCGACGCGATCGCCGCCGACGGCCTCGTCCACCTCTTCGGCACGGGTCACTCGCGCATCCCGGTGGAGGAGATGTTCCCCCGCTATGGCTCGTACCCGGGCTTCAACCCGATCGTCGAGCTGTCGATGACGTTCCACACGCAGGTGGTGGGCGCCAACGGCCAGCGCCAGGCCATGTTCATCGAGCGGACGCCCGGCCTCGCCGAGGTGATCCTCGGCAACTTCACCTTCGGGCCGCGCGACGTGATGATCGTCTTCTCGGCCAGCGGGCTCTCCGCCGTGCCGGTCGAGATGGCCCGCGGGGCGCGGCGGCGGGGCCTGCGCGTGATCGCCGTGACCTCGGTCGAGATGTCGCGGTCGGGCGAGCCGGATCCCCGCGTCGGGACCCGCCTCCTCGACGAGGCCGACCTGGTCATCGACCTGTGCACCCCGCCGGCCGACGCGCTCATCGCGCTCGACGGCCTGGACACGCCGGTGGGGCCGGGCTCCACCATCACCGCCGTCGCCATCGTCAACTCGCTCAAGGTCCGCATCGCCGAGCTGCTCGTGGAGCGGGGGGCCATGCCGCCCGTGATCACGCGTGCCTCGGTCGTGGGCCCCGAGCGGTCACAGGCCCTGTTCGACGGGGCCTACCGGGAGCATGCGCGGCGCGTCGCCCGCGCGATCGAACAGCAAGGAGGTGCGTGACAAAGCTCGACGGGCGATGCATTGTCGCAACGCAGCAGGGTCTCTCGTCGCCCCACCGGGGGGCGCGCGACCCACATGGAGGAGTGTTGTTCATGAAGCGAACCAGGGCGGTCCGCGGCCTCGTGGCCGTCGCCGCAATCGCCATCCTCGTGGGCGCATGCTCGAGCGGGGCATCGCCGAGCGCCGCCCCCACCGCGGCCCCGACCGCCGCCGCCAGCGCCGCCGCGACCGCGGCCCCGACCGCGGCCCCGACCGCGGCCCCGACGACCTTCAAGATCGGGTACTCGAACGGCGGCGGCGTCGGCAACGGCTTCCGCGAGGAGCAGGTCTGCACCGCCAAGGCGCAGGCCGCGGCATCCGGCGAGGTCTCCGAGCTCACCACGATCCACCGCAACACGGACGCCGCGGGCCAGCTCTCCGACATCCGCGACCTGATCGCGAAGGGTGTCGACGCGATCGTGTTCAACCCGAACGACCCCGACGCGCTCAACCCGGCCCTGGCGGAAGCGGCCGCGGCCGGCATCAAGACCATCTCGGTCGACGCCTACGTGACCGACCCGAACACCTGGAACCTCTACAACAACCAGGTGAAGTACGCCGAGATCGGCGCCAAGTGGCTGTTCGACCAGCTGGGCGGCAAGGGCACGGTCTGGTACACGCGCGGGTTCGCCGGGCACCCGGCCGACATCGACCGTGACACCGGGTTCAAGAACGTGCTCAAGCAGTACCCGGACATCAAGATCGTCCCGTCGGCGGATGGCGTCTGGACCGGCTGGGATCCGGCGACCACGACCCAGCTGACCAACGACTTCATCGCCAGCGGCCAGTACGACAAGATCGACGGCATCTGGGCGTCGGGCATGGGCAAGCAGATCGTCGATGCCATCAAGGCTGCCAACAAGCCGTTCGTGCCGATCACCGATGCCGACATCGGCGGCTTCGTCTCCCAGCTGCTGGATCCCACGGGCTTCCCGGGCCTGAAGGGCGTGGCCGTGACCAACACGGCCTCCGTCGGTGGCGCGGGCATCACGATGGCGCTCAAGCTCCTCAAGGGCGAGACGATCCAGCAGTCGGCCGGCGCGGGCCGGCCCAACACCGTCCTGCTCGATCCCGTCGCGGTCGACAACCTGACCGACGCGGGCAAGGCTCAGCTGAAGGCCTGGCAGTCGGTCCCCGGGCTCGATCCGCTGTGGCCGCTCAGCCTGGCGATCGAGGGTTGGACCACGTACGACCCCAACACGGTTCCCGCCAGCTGCAAGGGGGCCTAGCCCTAGCCCGACCTGCAGCACCAGCTCGTACGGGGGATGCCGGATCTCGCCGGCGTCCCCCGTACGCCCCCCATCCCTCTTCAGGGGGACCGATGACCCTCACCACCACCGACCTCCTGCTCGAGGCGACGGGCGTCTCGAAGACCTATGGCGTCGTGGTGGCGCTGAAGTCGGCGTCGCTCGCCGTGCGTCCGGGCGAGGTCCACGCGCTCATGGGCGCCAACGGCGCCGGCAAGAGCACGCTCGTCAAGATCCTGACCGGCGCGGTCCACCCGGACTCGGGCAGGATCGTCGTGCGCGGCCGCGACCGCACCGTCCACTCGCCGGCCGAGGCGCGCCGCGGCGGCCTCGTCTCCGTGTACCAGGAGCCGGCGCTGATCCCCGACCTGGACATCCGCTCCAACCTGCGCCTCACGGAGACGCCCATCGAGCCGTTCCGCCACTGGATCCACGAGCTCGGCCTGGAGGGTCTCGACCTGTCGAGCATGGCGCGGCGCGTGCCGCTTGCCGCGCTCCGGATCATCGACCTTGCCCGGGCGCTCGCGATCGAGCCGGACGTCCTGATGCTCGACGAGATGACCGCGGCGCTGCCCGCCAACCTGACCGAACGCGTCCTCGAGGTGGTCGGCCGCCAGCGCGGCGGTGATCGCTCCGTCATCTTCATCTCCCACCGCCTGATCGAGATCGCCGCCGTCTGCGACCGGGCGACCGTGCTGCGCGAGGGCGAGACGGTGGGCGTCGTCGACGTCACCAAGGGGTCCGACGACCGGATCGTCGAGCTCATGCTCGGGCAGATCGTCAACGACATGTCGGCCGTCGCGGCCCGGACCGCAGCCGCAGCCCGCCCGACCGCGGCGAAGCCCCGCATCACGGCCCGTGCCCTCAGCGCCCGTCACAGGCTGCAGGACGTGTCGTTCGACCTGCAGCCCGGCGAGGTGCTCGGGGTCGTGGCGCTCGAGGGCCAGGGGCAGGACGAGCTGTTCGACATCCTCGCCGGCTCGGACCGTCCGAACGGCGGTGAGCTGCTCGTCGACGGCACCGCCGTCTCCTTCCGCCACCCAGCCGACGCCATCCGGGCCGGCCTGGTCTACGTCGCGGCGGATCGCGCGGAGGCCCTGCTGATGCAGCGCTCGGTCCGCGAGAACATCGCCCTGCCGTTCACGACTCGCTTGCGCCGCTGGGGCCTGATCGACCTTGGCGGCGAACGGCGCACGGTGGACGCGGCCGTGGCCACGCTGCAGATCGACGCCCGGGCCGGAAGCGAGGTGCGGCGTCTCTCCGGCGGCAACCAGCAGAAGGTGACGATCGCCCGCTGGGTTGCCGGCGGCGTCCGCACGATGCTGTGCTTCGATCCGACCCGCGGCATCGACATCCGCACCAAGCACCAGATCTACCTGCTGCTCCGCGACCTCGCGGAGGCCGGCGCCGCCGTCCTCTTCTACACCTCGGAGCTGAAGGAGGTGCAGCTCGTCTGCGACCGCGCGATCGTCATCTTCGGCGGCCGGGTGGTCGCCGAGATCGACGCGGCCGACGCCGACGAGCCCGCCCTGCTTCGCGCCGCGTACAACCTGCGGCCCGACGCGGTCATCCCGGAGCTCGCCGCGGCGGAGGCGCAGGCCGAGCCTGCCGTTCCACCCGCTCCGGCCACGTCCGGGGCCGCAGAGCGTGGCGCAGAGAGCACCCTGCCGGAGAACACCCGATGAGCGCCGCCGCCGCTCCGATCGACGCGGCTCGGGCCCGTCCGGCCGACGCGCTGGCAGCCTGGGCGCGACGCAACGCCTGGACCCTGAGCCTCCTCGCGTTCCTCGTCGTCCTGCTGGTGACCACGAGGGCCATCCAGCCGAGGTACGGGCCGATTGCCGTCCAGGGCCTGGCAACGTCCGTGCTGCCCCTCGCTCTGGCCGCCGTCGCGCAGGCGGTCGCGGTGATCGGCGGCGGGATCGACCTCTCGATCGGGTCGATGATGGCGCTCACCAGCGTCGTCTCGGCGACCGCGATGAAAGGCCAGCCCGAGGAGTTCGGCGTCGCCGTGGTCCTCGGCGTGCTCTTCCTCGGCCTCGCGCTCGGCGCAGTCAACGGCATCGTCGTCGTCGTCACCCGCGTCCCGGACATCGTCGTCACGCTCGCGATGTCATACGTGTGGGCCGGCTGCGCCCTCCTCGTGAGGGGCGCACCCGGGGGCGGCGCGGCCAAGTGGCTCAAGGACCTCGTCGTCGGGCCGATCGGGAACGAATGGATCCCCAAGGCAGCGATCGTCATGGTCGTCGCCGTGGCGATCGTGTGGATCCCCGTCGCGCGATCGAGCCTCGGCCTCTCCATCTACGCGATCGGCAGCAACCGCCTGGCGGCATTTCGCAGCGGGGTGGCGGTCGGCCGGACCAGGATCCTCGCCTATGTCCTGACGGGTCTCCTGGCTGCGCTCGCGGGCCTCTCGCTCACCGCGAGCACCGGGATCGGGACGCCGGTCCCCGGGCCGTACACCCTCATGAGCGTCGCGGCTGTCGTCCTCGGCGGCGTCAGCCTCGCCGGGGGCCAGGGCGGCGCCTTTGGCCCGATCATCGGCGTGGTCGTCCTCCAGCTGATCAGGACCGACATGACGTTCCTCAACGTCGACACCAATCTTGCGACCGTCGCGCAGGGCGTCATCCTGATCGGCGTCGTGATGTTCGGCAGCCTCATCCAGATGCGGCGGATGCGCGCATGAGCGAGCTCACGCGCACCGACCCCGCTCGGAACCCGTGGCTGACGGCGGCCCCCTGGCGGAACCTGCTCCGTGACCGCCCCATCATCCCCCTGATCGGCCTGCTCGTCGTCCTGGTCGGGGCCATCCAGCTCGTGTCGCCGGGCATCGTCGGGCCGGCATGGGCGGGCGTGATCATGCGCCAGTCCGTGCCCCTGGCGATCCTCGCCGGTTGCCAGACGCTGACGATGCTGACGGGCGGCATCGACCTGTCCGTCGGGGCGGTGGCCTCGATGGCCGGGTTCGTCACCGCGACGTTCGTGCACAGCCCCGGGGGGGTCCCCTTCGGGATCGCCGTGGCGCTCACCGCGGCCGCCCTGGCGGGCCTGATCACCGGCATCGGCGTCGGCGTGTTCCGGGTGCACCCGCTGATCATGACCCTCGGGATGAACTTCGTCGTGCTGGGCCTGGCCAACGTCTGGCAGCTGCAGACGGTGCAGACCGGGGCGGGAGTCCCCGACGCGCTGCGGACCATCGGGTCGACCACGTTCGCCGACATCGTGCCGGCCAGCCTGCTCGTGTTCATCCCGGTGATGCTCCTCATCCTGCTGGGGCTCCGGCGGACCGGGTACGGCCGGCTGCTGTACGCGATCGGCGACAACCCGGTTGCCGCGCGCCTTTCGGGCGCCCGGGCGTGGCAGGTCCTGATCGTCCTCTACGTGATCTCGGCGGTCCTCGCGGCGATCGCCGGGCTCCTCGTCTCCGGCCTCACCAACACCGCCAGCGTGTCGCTCGTCGACAGCTCGGTCCTGCCGTCGGTCGCGGCCGCGGTCATCGGCGGGACCTCGATCATGGGAGGACGTGGCGGATACGGGGGAACGATCGTCGGCGCGCTCATCCTGACGGTGCTCGCGGCCCTCCTGACGGTGCTCGGGCTGCCGGAGCCCACGCGCCAGGTCGTCTTCGGGTCGATCATCGTCGCCGTCGCCGCCGCGTACACCCGCGTCACCTCGGAATCCTGAGGGCGCGAAGCCGGGAAAGGGGCGGGCATGAGCGCCGGACCGGGGACGCGCCACCTGGGCCTGGACCTTGGCGCGACGAACCTCAAGTGGGCAGTGGTCGAGCACGCCGGGAGCACGTGGAGCGCGCTCGCGACCGGCCAGGTCCCGACCCGCCTCGATCTCCAGCCGGACGACGTGCCGGCGGCCGTCACGGCCCAGCTCGCCGAGGTCGCCGCCGCCGCCGTCACCGACTGGGGGCCCGTCACCAGCGTCGGGATCGGCGTGCCCGGCCTGTACGACCCGGCAACCGGCGCGACCCGCTTCCTCCCCAACGTGCCCGGACCGTGGACGGGGCATCCGGTGGCCGGCCCGGTCGCGGACGCGGTCGGCGTCCCGGCCTTCCTCATCAACGACGCCCGCGCCTTCGGACTGGCCGAGCTGCGCCTCGGCGCGGGCCGCGGGGCCTCGTCCATGGTCGGGCTGACGCTCGGGACCGGGATCGGCGGCGTCTTCGCGATCGACGGGCGCGTCCACCAGGGCCACGACGGGACGGCCGGCGAGATCGGCCACCACACGATCGATCCCGACGGGCCATGGTGCGGCTGCGGCAACCGGGGCTGCCTGGAGTCCTTCGCCCGGGCCGACCAGATCGCGGCCGCCTGCGGGACGGAGACGGCCGAGCAGGCGGTGCGCGCAGCACAGGTCGGCGACGAGCGGGCCCGCGCTGGCCTGGCCGACATCGGGCGCTACCTCGGGATCGGGATCGCCAACATGATCACCGTCATCTCCCCCGACAGGATCGTCCTCGGCGGCGGGGTCGCCGCGGCCGGCGAGCTCCTCTTCGCGCCGATCCGGGCCGAGATCGCGCGGCGGGTGAAGACGACCGCCATCGACAAGGTGGTCCTGGTCGCGGCCGAGCTGGGCACCCTGGCGGGCGCGATCGGGGCCGCGGTGCACGGGGCCGAGCGCGCCGCCGCGGCCGAAGCCTCGGCCAGCGCGGCGGCCCAGGCGGCCACGGGGGCTGCTTCGTGATCGCCGATCCGTCCTACCGGCCGCGCTACCGCGAGATCGAGCAGGCGCTCCGGGCCCGCATCGCGACCCTGAAGCCGGGCGACCCGCTCCCCTCCGACGCCGCCCTCTGCCACGAGTTCGGGGTGAGCCGGATGACCGCCCGCAATGCCGTCCAGCGGCTGGCCGAGGAGGGGCTCGTCAACCGCGAGCCGGGCCGCGGCAGCTTCGTCGCCGTCCCGCCATCGCATCGCCGGGCCGACAGCCTGATGAGCTTCTCGGACGAGATGCGGCGACACGGCCGCCTCCCCCGCTCACGCCTCCTCCGCCGCGAGCTGCGGCCGGCGCGGACCGACGAGGTGCGCGACCTCCGGCTGCGCGACGGCGAGCGCGTCGTCGCCCTGGTGCGGATCCGGCTGGCCGACGACCAGGCGATCGCCCTCGAGTCGGTCGCCCTCCACGAGCGCTGCGCAGACGTCGTGATGCAGGCGGACCTCGAGGCCGGCTCGCTCCACGAGGCGCTGCGGGCCGCCGGCTTCGTCCCCACCCGGGGGCGGGCGACGCTGACCGCCGGGGCGGCGTCGCCGGACGACGCGCGCCTCCTCGGCGTCCCGCCCGGCACACCGCTCCTCGTCGAGCGGCGGGTCATCGTCGACCACCGCGGGCGCCCGCTCGAGTCGACCGAGTCCCGCTACCCGGCCGACCGCTACGCCCTCCACGTCGACTTCGAGGTCGAGGCCGCCCGGGGCCGGGCCGCGGCGCGACCGCACGGCGGCTGAGGCGGCGGATGGACTCCCGGGTTCGGGTCCGCGCCGCGCTGGAGCATCACGAGCCGGACCGCGTGCCGCGCGACCTGGGTGCGGTGCGGATGACCGGGATCCACGTCCGCGCCTACGCCGGCCTCCGGCGGGCGCTCGGCCTGGCGGAGCGCGAGACGCGCGTCGGCGACCTCTCGCAGCAGCTCGCGGTCGTGGAGGGCGACGTGGCGGACGCCTTGGGGATCGACGTCCGGGGCGTGGAGCCGCGCGGCCCATCCGGGTATCGGCGGGAGCTGCTCGACGAGGGCGAGTACCGCTCCTACCTCGACGAGTGGGGCGTCCGCCGGCGGATGCCGAAGGACGGCTTCTTCTTCGACCCCTCCTCCGCGCCGTTGGGGGGCGAGATCGACGCCGGGCACCTCGCCCGCTTCGCCTGGCCGGACGGCGGCGACCCCGCTCGGCGGGTTGGCGTCGCCGGGGAGGCGCGGCGGGTGATCGCGGAAGAGGGCCGCGCCGTCTACGTGGGCTCGGTCTGCGCCGGCCTGACGGAGATGCTCTTCCGGCTCCGCGGCTTCGAGGACGGCTACATGGACCTTGCGGCCGACCCGACGCTGGCCCGCGCGCTCATGGAGCGGGTGCTGGAGGTGAAGCTCGCCTGGTGGGGGGCGATCCTGCCCGAGCTCGGCGACGAGGTCGACGTGGTCGGCGAGGCCGACGATCTGGGCGGCCAGGCGACGCCGCTCTTCGCGCCGTGGACGTACCGCGCGCTCGTGAAGCCGCTCCACGCGGAGCTCATCGCGTTCATCCGTGCCCGCACTCGGGCGAAGGTCCTCTTCCACTCGTGCGGGGCGATTCGCGAGCTGCTCCCCGACCTCGTGGAGATCGGGGTCGACGTCCTGAACCCCGTCCAGGTCTCCGCGGCCGGGATGGAGACCGCGGCCCTCAAGCGGGACTTCGGGCGCGACCTCGTCTTCTGGGGCGGCGGGGTCGACACCCAGGGCGTGCTGGGCAGCGGGACGCCGGACGAGGTGCGGGCCGAGGTGCGCCGCCGCGTGGCCGACCTGGCGCCCGGCGGCGGCTTCGTCTTCGCCTCCGTCCACAACGTCCAGGCCAACGTCCCCGGCGCCAACGTCGCGGCGATGTGGGAGGCCATCGAAGTGCACGGGCGCTACCCGGCGCCCGTCGCCGCAGGAGGAGGGATCCCGTGACCTGTCCGTCGGGAGCCGCCGCGAGCGAGACCGTCGTCGCAGGGCGGCTCGTCCTGGACGACCGGGTGGCACCCGGGCGGATCGTGGTCCGGGACGGCTGGATCGCCGGGGTGGAGCTGGACCAGGCCGAGGCCGGCGGCCCCTTCGTCGCCCCGGGCTTCGTCGACCTCCACGTCCACGGCCGGGGCGGTCACGACGCGCTGGGCCCGGAGGGCGCGCTCGACGGGATGGCCCGCGCCCTGCTGCGACACGGCGTGACGTCGTTCCTGCCGACAGCGGTCACCGCGCCGCTGGGCGAGCTGACGGCGTTCGCCGAGCGGGTCCGGCGCTGGATGCCTGCCGCCCCGGACGACGGCGCCGGGCCCCTCGGCTTCAACCTGGAGGGGCCGTTCATCGCCGCGGCGAAGAAGGGCGCCCAGAACCCGGCCCACATCCGCGTCCCCGCCGAGGTCTCGACCGCCGACCTGGAGCCGCTCATCGACGGGCTCCGGATCACCACGATCGCGCCGGAGATCCCGGGCGCCCTCGACCTCATTCGCTGGCTCCGGGCCCGGGGTGTCTCCGCCTCGCTCGGACACTCGTCGGCGACCGTGGAGGAAGGCCGCGCCGGGTACGCGGCGGGCGCACGCACGACGACGCATCTCTTCAACGCGATGACCGGGGTGGACCACCGCGCCCCGGGGCTCGCCGTGGCGGCGCTCCTCGAGGATGAGGCCTACGTGGAGCTGATCGCCGACGGCCACCACGTCCGCGAATTGGTCTGGCCGCTCATCCTGCGCGCCAAGCCGGCGGACCGGCTCCTCCTCGTGAGCGACGGCGTGGCGATCGCCGGGACGGCCGCGCGACGGGGCATCCTGGGCGGCCTGGAGGTGGTGATCGACGGCGACCGCTGCATCCTGGTCGAGGGCGGGAACCTCGCGGGATCGGTCATCGCCCTCGACACCGCGGTGCGGAACGTCGCCCGGTCCGGCGTCGGGCTCCCCCGTGCGGTGGCCGCCGCTTCGCGGGAGCCGCTGGCCCTGCTGGGCGTGACGGACCGCGGCCGCCTGGAGCCGGGCCTCCGCGCCGACCTCGTGGAGCTCGACGACGACCTCGCCGTCCGGCGCGTGATGCGCGGCGGACGCTGGTACCCGGGCCCCGGCTGAGAACGGGCGTCGGCGCGCCGAATTGGCCTACAGGGCGGGGTCGGTCGAACCTGCGCCGGCGCGCCAGAGAAGATGCCTGGGGTCTGCCACGACCAACGCGGCCCAGGCCACGCCGACCACTGACCCGAGCGTCGGGCTGAGTCCGAGACCGAAGGCGATGATCGTCCCGACCACCCACCCGGCCACGAACCAGAGGGCACCGGAGATGATGCGCAGCGTCATGCCGCCATCCTCGAGGCCGACGCCGCCGATGACAACGGGAGAGTGGTACCGTAGCTCGGCAGGACTTGTGCCGCACGGGCGGCGCCCTCACGGTTGCCGGCGGCTCCCCACCTTCGGGAGGATGCTGACCCCGGGGAGGTGACAGGTGGCACCAATGTCAGGGGCAGGGCAAGGCTGCCCGCGTACTTTCGTCCCGGTGGGCGACCCGATCTGCCCAGGTCACGCTATGCCGGTGCCATTCGAGATTCGCATGACGAAGCGTGTCCGTCTGCAGCGCCACAAGCCGACCGCTCGGTCCGCCTCGCGCCGGGTCCGGCGCGGTCAGGCCCTGGTCGAGTTCGCGCTCGTGCTCCCGATCTTCCTGGTCGTGCTGTCCGGCATTCTGTACTTCGGCTTCATGCTCTACTCCAAGATGACCGTGATCAACGCGGCGCGCGAGGGTGCCCATTACGGCGTCACCCTGGACCCGAAGGATGCTGCGTTCAGCACGAAGATCGCGAACCAGGCGAGCGCTGCGGCGACGGTGGGCCTCGACGCGACCAAGCTCACGACCACGACCGCAGGCTTGAAGGTGGTCAATGGAGTGATCACCGGAGCTTCGTGCACCTGGGGCAGCGGCGGCACCTGCGCGGCGGGTGATGCGGTGTCGGTCTCCGTGACCTACCCATTCAGCAACCCGATTCCCATGCGCCTGAGTCTGCTCGGGAACGTGATTGTCGACCTCCCCGAGGCGTTCAGTCTCAGCTCGACCGTCCAGATGATCCACGAGTAGCGGCTCGTCCAGGCAATCCGAGGGCGCACTGAGGCACGGAGGACCGGCATGCTGCATCGACGCAGGGGCAACGGGCGAGAACACGGCCAGATCCTGGTCCTGTTCACCCTCGTCCTGGTCGTGATCCTCGTTTTCGCCGCAATCGTCGTGGACCTCGGCGTCCTCCGGAACAACAGGCAGATCCTGAGGAACACGACGGACGCGGCGGCCCTTGCCGGCGGCACCCTGATGCCGGTCGACGGCTCGGTGCCGGGAAACGCGGCCGCGGTGAGGAGTCTCATCGACTCCACCATCCAGAAGAACTACCCGGGCCTTCCGACCTCGGCGTACACGATCAGCTACCGGTGCCTCATCGGTGTCAACGGCGGCGCGCCCGACTACGCCCAGATCACGGCCGGCATGTGCAATCCCAGTCACGCGCTCGGGCATGCACCTGGCCCGTCGTACCCCAACGACTGGACCGGCGCCGGCGAAACCCGCACGTCCGCCTGCAATCCCAGCGCGGGCGACAAGTGCAACGTCGTCGTCGTGACCGGCAGCGCGACGACGGAATACCAGATCGGTGGGGTTGTCGGGATCGGGAGCGGATCCACCGGCGCCGTGCAATCGGCAGCCTGCAACGGGCCATGCGGAAAGATGGCCATCGCCCCGACCGACCTCGTGGTGATCATCGACCGGACCGCGAGCATGAGCGAAGCCGACGTGCAGGCCACCCGGGATGCCGTCAACGCGGTCCTGCAGGTGTACAACCCGGCGTACCAGAGAGTGGCGCTCGGCTTTCTCGGCCCGAGCTCGACGACCACGAAGTCGCCGGCGGTCGCGCGGACCCCAGCATCCACGTCGTGCATCAACACGAGCAGCTTCAGCGTCTACGCCAAGGCGCTGACGTCGTCCTCCGGGTACGGGACCGCGATCCCCGGGAACCTGACCAGTTGGATCCCCGTCGGCCTGAGCGGCACCGACGGCGGTGCGACCTTCAACGAAGCGTACTCGAGCGGGACCACGCAGCCCTACACGCTCGCGTCACCGAGCACCAGCCACCTGGTGGACGCCATCAACTGCTTCGACAACCCGGGCGGCACGGGGACGAACCTGGCGACGCCGATCCTCATGGCGCAGGCCATCCTGGACGCCGACACCCGCCCTGGCGTGATCAAGGGCATCCTCTTCGAGACGGACGGCCAGCCCAACTACGGCGTCGGGACCGCCACCGACTACACGTGCCTGCAGGCCGACCAGAACGCGACGATCGCGAAGAACGCGGGCATCAAGCTTTACACCGTCGGTTTCGGGTTGGATGGCGCCAACAACGTGAACTGCCCAGACACATCGGGGGTGTTTCGCAATCAGAAGGTGACGTCCCTGCTTGCCAGCATGGCCACGCAGCCAACCACGGACGACCTGTGCGTGGCCGCCGAGAACACCGATGGTGACAACTTCTTCTGCCAGCCGAAGTCAGCGGACCTGCAGGCGATCTTCAGGGAGGTCGCATACAACCTCGCTTCTGGCGGCCTCCACCTCATCCAGCTGTACCCGACGCCCGTCGTCACCGGCGTGGGCCCGTCATCGGGAAGCCACCTCGGCGGCAACTCCGTCACCATCACCGGCCAGTACTTCACCGGTGCGATCTTGGTCACCTTCGGCGGGGCGAGCGCCGCCTTCACCGTCACGAGCGACACCTCGATCACCGCGACGGCACCCGCAGGGGCCACCGGCACGGTCGACATCCGCGTGACGACGGGCGGCGGAGCCTCGCCGATCGTGACGGCCGACCGCTACACGTACACCTGAGTCTCCAGCTCACCGGCGCGCTCGCGTGCTGGACGAGCATGCCCGGGTGGGGCGGCCGCTGGTGGCCGGGCCCTGGCTGAGGCCGACCCGCCGGAACCGCGCGGATCCGGGCTGCGGCGGTGTCATACAGGCCGGCAGCTCCCGGCGCCCGGGTCATGGTGCCGGCGGGCGAACCCCGACGAAGACGTCCCGGTCCCAGCGGTCGACGACCCGTGACGGCGCGAACCCGACCTCGCGGAGGAGATCGAGCCACGTCGCCCGCGGGAAGAGGCCCTCGACGTGGCGGTCGAAGCGCACCCGAACGTCGTCGGCGCCTTCGCGCAGCAGGAGCGCGAAGTCGGTGACGAACGTGGTGTCGTCCGGGTCGGGGTCGTACGTCCACTCCAGGTAGCGGAGGGCGCGGCCGGTCCCGTCATGGCCGCCGTGACCGGTCTTCGGCTGGAACGTCTCGCGAACCCGGTCGGGCGCGATGACCGCGGCGCCGCCGGGCCGCAGGTGGGCGAAGGCGGTCTCGAGCGCCGACCTGAGGTCGGCCGTCGTCGTCATGTACATGACCGCGTCGTGGATGAGGACGGCGTCGAAGGTCCGCCCCAGGCGGGTCGTGCGCATGTCCGCCAGGTGATGCTCGCAGTCCGGGTTCAGGGTGCGACTCAGGTCGAGCATCGCCGCCGAGATGTCGGTCAGGGTGAGCCGGAGGTGCGCCCGCAGGTGCGAGGCGGTGTTGCCCCCGCCCGACCCGAGCTCGAGGAGCGACTCCAGCGGGCCCACGACGCTGGCGCGCAGGAGACCGAGGATGAAGGCTGCCTCGTCCGCGTACTCAGCGGGGGCCGTCAGCAGGTGGAACCAGTCCGCCAGCTCGTCGTAGAGACGCAGGCCATCGCCGGGTGCATCGGCGGGGATGTCCACGGTTCACGCCTCCTCTGGCACAGCGGGCGGGCGGGCGAGTCGATCGTAGCGCTCGGAGCCTCTTGCGTGCCCTCGTACGATGGCGCGAAATCCGGGTGGGAGGGGGATGATGACGGCGCTGTACCCGTGGTTCGCGCTGGCGCACGTCGGCGGCCTGCTGCTCTTCGTCGGCGCGCACGCGATCTCGATGTGGATGGCCTTCCGGATCCGCGGCCGGCCCGAGCGGGCCGCGCTCGCGGATGCACTGGCCGTCTCGCAGGCCGCATCGCGGGTCGCCTACCTCGGCCTCCTCGTGCTGGGGATCGGGGGGATCGGGACGGCGACGATCGCCGGGCTCTGGACGACGCCGTGGGTCCTTGGCTCGACGGCCGTCTTCGTCGCGGTCGTCGTCGTGATGTTCACTGTCGCGGCGCCGTACTACTACGGACTCCGGGACGCCATCGCCGGCAACCCGAAGAAGGGCACGGAGCCGGTCTCCGACGAGGAGCTGGCGGCGCGCCTCGTGTCGCGCCGTCCGGAGGTCCTGGCGGCCACGGGCGGGATCGGCCTCACGGTCATCGTCGCGCTGATGGTCCTGCGACCGTCCTGAGGCCGGCTGGGGCGCCGAGCCGCACAGGGAACCGCGTCGGCCGAGCGCCGGGCGCGCGACCTGCGTCAGCGGGCGCCGCGCCCCGCCAGGACCGCGAGGACGCCCCCCGCTAGCACCGCCGCCAGGCCGAGCGCGATCAGCACGACGCTGCCGGCAGCAAACAGGCCGAGGAGGACGAGAAGGAGCCCGAGCAGGGTGAGCACCATCACCGGGAGCTGGACGCTGGACATCGGATCCACCGCGCGCGCGGGCGGGCCACGGGCCGGGACGGGCCGGGGCGGTTCGCCACGTCGCAGCATACCGGCCCCGGGGTGGTTGCGGCCCCGGCCGGCTCCGGCGGCCCTCCCCGAGCCGGCTCGACGGATCTCCGTCAGGCGATGGCGAGGCGCACGATCCGACGGTTCTGGTTGTCTGCCACCAGGAGCTCGCCGTCTCGGACGACGATGCCGTACGGCATGTTGAGCTGGCCGTCCTTGCGGCCTTCGGTGCCGAAGACCGCCAGCGAGCGCCCGTCCCGGTCGAAGACCGAGACGCGGTTGCCGCCAATTTCGGTCACGAAGACGCGCCCCTCGCCGTCGAGGGCGATGCCCCGCGGCCTGACGAGCTGGCCCGGGTCGCGGCCCCAGCTGCCGAACCGGCGGAGGAAGCGGCCCTGGCCATCGAACACCTGGACCCGGTCGTTGAAGGTGTCCGTGACGTAGAGGCAGCCCTCCTCGTCGATCGCGAGGTCGCTGGGGTCCTCGAACGCGCCGTTTCCTGCCGGGTCCGACCCCCGATGCCCGAACGTCATGAGGACCCGCCCGCTCGGGTCGAACCTCTGGACCCGGTGGTTATAGGCGTCCACGACCCACAGCGAGCCGTCCCGGTCGCGCCTGATGGTCCGCGGCCGGTCGAGATCGCCCTCAGCCTTGCCCTTGCGCCCGAAGGTCGCCAGGAAGCGCCCGTCGCGGCCGAACTTGAAGATGGCGTGGCCGCGGGCATCGGCGACCCAGCAGGACCCGTCGGGCTCGAGGGCGATGCCGGTCGGCGACGTCAGCTTGCCGACCTTCTTGAAGAAGCCGCCTTCGCCGCGCCCGAACGAGTCCAGGAGCTTCCCGTCGGGGTGCAGCCGGACGACCTGGCCGTAGCCGGCGTCCGCTACGTGAATGGTGCCCGAGGCGTCGACCGCGATCCCGCAGGGCTTGCCGAGTCCGGCGGCCACCCCGAACGACGAGATCCAGCGGATCGTGACGGCCCCGGCGAGGATCGAGCCTGCCATCGAAGTGCCTCCCGCATGCGCATGGTTGCGCGGCGGGCCGGCGCCGCGAGCTCGGCGCGGTCGAGGCGAGCCTGGCGCGATCCGGGCGTCCACGCCTCCCGCAACACGTCAGCATCACGCGGCCGCAGCGAGCGGCCAAGAGCCGATGGTCGCGAAAGCCGCGGCGCTGCCCGCCGCCGCGAGCGCCGGTCGTGGGGCGGCGCGGCCTCACTCGGCGAGGGCGATCCGGATCCGCTTGTTGATGCGGCCCTTGCTCTCGTAGCCGGTCACCCGGATCGTGCCGACCTCGCGCGTGTTGGCGACGTGGGTGCCACCGTCGGCCTGCAGGTCGAGGCCGACGATCTCGATCGTCCGGATCTTCTCGATCCCCTCGGGGAGCAGGTTGACCCTGGTCCGGATCAGGTCCGGGATCGCGAACGCCTGCTCGCGGGGGAGCTCGTCCACGCGGACGTCCCGGCCGCGGAGCAGCTCCTCGTTCACCGTCGCCTCGATCGCCCCGACCAGCTCGCCCGACATCCGCTCGAACTCGAAGTCCATCCGGCCGCCGCCGGGCTCCATGTTGCCGCCGGTCACGAGCGCCCCGTAGTCGCGCCACACGACGCCGCAGAGCGCGTGCAGCGCCGTGTGGGTGCGCATCAGCCGGAGGCGACGCTCCCAGTCGAGGTCGGCGGTGAAGAGGGCCGGGCCGGACGGCGGCGGGTCGGCGCCCGGCTCTAGCTCGTGCCAGATCTCGTCGTCGGCCTTGCGGGCCGCGATCACCTGCCAGGTCCGGCCGTCGGGCGCCCGGATCTCGCCGCGGTCGGCGGGCTGGCCGCCGCCGCCCGGGTAGAAGACGGTGCGATCGAGGAGGACGAGGGCGCCCCTCCCCTCGGTTTCGGGTCGCTCGACCGCGCGGACGGCCGCCAGGATCGTCCGGGCGTAGGCGTCGACGTAGCAGACGTTGTCGCTCATGCGCGCAGGCTAGCGCGCGGATCACGCCGTCGTGCGGGACGCCCTGCCTACTTCGCGGTGAGGGTGCCCGTCATGTTGGGGTGGACCGAGCAGACGAAGCCGTAGGTGCCGGCCGCCAGGGCCGGGACCTGGTAGGTCCGGGTCTCGACCCCGCTGAAGATGTCGCCGGCCCAGACGAGGGTCCCGGTGGGGCTGCCCTCGTGGATGGCCACGTTGTGGGGGATCCCGGCGTCGTTGTTGGTGAAGACGATCGTGAAGGGCGTGTTGGCCGGGACCGCCAGGGTGTCCGTGTCGAAGGCGATCCCCTGGGCGGTCAACGTCAAGCTCACCGCCGCGCCGCCGCCGGACGGGGCCGCCGAGGGAGCGCCGGAGGGAGCCGGGGTGGCGGCGCCGGAGGGGGCCGCGGACGGAGCGGCGGAGGGAGCGGGCGTGGGCGTCGGGGCGAACGTCCAGCCGGGCGTGGCTCCGGTGGCGCACGCGGCAAGGACGGTCACGAGGGCGACGAGGGCGACGACGAGGGCGAGCGGGCGGGCGAGACGCATGCGGCGTGGGACCTCCGTGGCGGGCAGCGAAGCGCCGCGGACCGGCGCTGGTCATTCGTGGGGACGCCCTGATCCTACCGAAGAGCGCCGGATCCTGCCGTCGGGCGCCCCCCGGAGCGGATCCCCGCCACGAACGCGATGGCAACGAGGTAGCTCGCCGCCATGAGTAGGAAGACGACCGGGAAGCCGGCTGCGTCGCCCAACGTTGCGACGAGGGCACCGAGGAGCGCCGCCCAGGCCGCCCCGACCACGAACATCAGGGTGAAGTACGTGGAGTTGGCGGCGTCGCGGATGCCGGGCGGGGCGGCTTCCACGAGCAGCCCCTGGAGCAGGATCGCCTCCTCGAAGACGAGGGCACCGACGAAGCCGATGGCCAGCCAGACGAGCGGGACCGAGCCGCCGGCGACGACGAGCAGGACACCCGGGGCCGGAGGTCGATCGCGACGGGGGCGGTGGCGAGGGGAGCTGCGTCCATCCCGTGATGATGCGGGATGGGGCCGTGGTCAGGCGGGCCCCGACGCCCGTTCGACCTCGAAGACGAGGAGCCGGGTCCCCGGGTCGCGCCAGGCGTCGGCCGGCAGGCCGGCCTTCTGGCAGACCGCGTCCAGCATCTCGGACGTCCCCCAGCCCATCTCGGTCGCGACCTGGGGCAGCAGGAGCGCCCGGCGCCCGCGGGCCTCGACGACGATGCCGTCGCGGCCGGCCACGAAGGCGGCCGGGTCGGCGAGCGGGTGCGGCGGCCCGAGCACGCTCACCTCGAGGTGCAGGCCCACGAGCTCGCGGGCGGCGACCGGCCGGAAGCGCGGATCCCGGGTCGCGGCCATCCCCGCGGCCCGGACCACTGCCTCCCCCGTGGGCATCTCCGCCCCCAGCGTCCCCATGCAGCCGCGGAGGTGGTCGCCGGCGGTGAGGGTCACGAAGGCGTCGGCCGGCACGGCCATCTCCGGGCAGCCGCGGGGGTCGGGGAAGGGCGAAGGCCGGCCCTCGACCGCGGCGACCAGCGCCGCCCGCGCGAGGTCGAGCAGGTGCTCCAGCGGATGCGGTTCGAGGTCCGGGTCGGGCTGGTCCATCGCGTCCTCCCTGGTCGGCATCGTGCGCGCGGCGAGGCGCCCCGGGCCAGTTCCGAAGGGGGCCGCCAACACGGGCCGGAGGGCACTGGCCGCTGCCGACCCGTCGGCGGACACTCGCCCCGAGGCCATCCGTCCATGTCCATCCTGCCCGTCGCCGGCCGTCGTCGCGCCGCCCCGTCCCCACGGGCCGTCGGCGTGGTCCCCGCGCTCCTCGCCGAGCCACTGGCCGACGGCAGCGTCCGCTGCAACGCCTGCGCGATGCGCTGCCTGGTCCGCCCCGGCCGGACGGGGATCTGCGGCGTCCGGGACAACCGGGACGGGCGGCTCGTATCGACGGTCTACGGGCGGGCGGTCGCCGTCGGGATCGACCCGATCGAGAAGAAGCCCCTCTTCCACGTCGCCCCCGGCGCCCTCGCCTATTCGATCGCGACCGTCGGCTGCCCGTTCCACTGCTCGTTCTGCCAGAACTGGGAGATCGCCCAGGCGCCGCGGCTGGGCCTCGACCTGCCGACGCGGCACCTGCCGCCGTCGAAGGTGGTCGACGAGGCGCTGACGGCCGGCGCGCGCGCCGTCGCCTACACCTACGTCGAGCCGACGGTCTTCCTGGAGTACGCCCTCGACACCGCCCGCGAGGCACACGCGGCCGGGCTCCTGAACGTCTTCGTCACCGACGGCTACGCCACCCCCGAGGCGATCGACCTCCTGCGGCCGGTCCTCGACGCGGCCAACGTCGACCTCAAGTCGTTCGACGAGGCCTTCTACCGGAAGCTCTGCGGGGCGCGCCTGGCGCCCGTGCTCGACGCCCTGCGCGCCTACCGGGCCGCCGGCGTCTGGGTGGAGGTGACGACGCTCGTCATCCCCGGCCACAACGACGACGCGGGCGAGCTGCGCGCGCTGACCGGCTGGATCGCAACCGAGCTGGGCCCCGAGACGCCGTGGCACGTGAGCCGCTTCTTCCCGGCCCACCGGATGACGGACGTGCCCCCGACGCCGCTCGAGACGCTCCGACGGGCCGCCGACATCGGCCGCGAGTCCGGGCTGGCCCACGTCTACGTCGGCAACGCCCCCCAGCTGGAGATGGAGGACACGCACTGCGCCGGTTGCGGGCGGGTGCTCCTCGAACGTCATGGGTACCGGGTCTTCGACCGGCTCGGACCGAACGGCTCGTGCCCCTCGTGCGGGCGGACGCTCGCTGGCCGCGCGCTCGACCACGATGGGCGGGTGCCCTGCGGATGAGCGGCAGCGGCTCCCCGGGCGCAGCGGATTCTCGCCGGGCCCGGCCGACGGCGGTGGCGGGGCTCTTCTACCCGAGCGAGGCCGGTGAGCTGCGGGCCACGGTCGACGAGCTCGTCGCGCGAGCGGCATCTGACTTCCCGGTGCCGGCCGGGCTGGATCCCTCCCTGGTCGCCGGGGTCCTCGTCCCCCATGCGGGGCTCGTCTACTCCGGGATCGTGGCCGCGGCGGCCTGGCGCGTCCTCTTCTCGTCGGGGGCGGAACCCGGACCACCGCCGACCGTCGTCCTCCTCGGCACCAACCACGGCGCGGCGTGGCTGGACGGCGTCGGGGCCTGGGACGGCGGCCCCTGGCGCACGCCACTGGGCGACGTGGCGATCGACGGTGCGCTGACGGACGAGATCGTCGCGCTCGGGGAGCCGTTCGGCGCCGATGCCCGCTGCCACCTCGGCGAGCATTCCATCGAGGTCCAGCTGCCGTTCCTGGCGCGGCTCGCCCCGGGCGCGCGGATCGTGGCGCTCTCCGTCCGGGCCGGGACTGGGTCGCGCGCCATCGAGGCGGGCGGGCGTCTCGGTGCGCTCCTGGCGGAGCGGCGGGCGGCCGGCGGGCGGATCCTCCTCGCGATCAGCAGCGACATGGCCCACTACCCGGCCGCCGGCGTCGCCGAGCGGGTGACGGCGGCGCTGCTCCCCCACATCGAGGGCCTCGCGCCCGAGACCCTGGCCGAGGCGGAGCACGCGGCCCTCCGCTCCGGGCCGGGCGTCTCGTGCGGGATGTGCGGCATCGAGCCCACCGTCCTGGGCCTCGCGGCGTTTCGGGCGATGGGGGCGCGGCCGGGCGTCGCGCTCGCGGCGGCGACGTCGGCCGACGCAGGCGGCGACCCGCACCGAACGGTCGGCTACCTGTCGGTGGCGTTCGTCGGCTCTTGAGGCTGACGGGCGCGCCCCCGCCTCGTACGTCTTCTGCGATCAGCCCCGGCCGTGGGCTGCGCGGATCTTCGCGCCTGCGGTGTCCGTCCAGAGCAGCGCCGGCTGCCCCGGCATCGCGGCCACGTCGCTGTCCAGGGAGCGCAGCCAGCTGACTCCCGATGCCGGGAACCGTGCCCCGAAGAGGGGGGCCAGCTCGGCGACCAGCGTGCGGTTGCGACGTGTGCCGCGGATGATCCAGGCGCCGGACACGGTCCAACCCGGCAGGCGGGCGCGGACGGCAGCCAGCTTCTCGTCGAACGACCGGAATGCGGCACCGACGTCCAGGAGGAGATCCCAGACCTCGAACACGGCCGCCTCGCGAGTGGTAGCTCTCGTGAGGAGGGCATCGATCACCCGCCCGGACTCGCCCGCGACCACCGGCATCTCCGGCGCGACCGCCCAGCCCCCGGCGGTCTCCCGCTCCACGAGCGCGCTCTGCCGGCGGAGGTGCTCGATGTCGCGCGGAAGGTCCGCGCCCGGGGCCTGATCGAGGAATGCCGCGAGCTCCTGGCCGACGGCTGCCGCCGCAATCGCCCATGTCCGGAGCGGGGCGTTTGCACCGCGGCCGCGCTCGAGGTCGCTCCAGCGCGCCTGGCTGATCCGGGCGATCGCGGCGCACGCCTCCTGCGTCCGGCCGGCGCGGGTACGCGCGTCCCGGAGGCCCGTCCCCAGCCGGGAGCCCAGGTACGCGGCGCGGCGGCGTCCGCCGAGCACCTCGCGGTTCGGGCGGGGCCGTCGGGCTCGGGAGCCGGCGCGCGGCGCGCCCGAGCCGGGTTCGGAGCCGAGGCGGGAGTCGGAGGGAGGTTCATTGCCGGATGGTGTCGCCATATCAGCCACATCATTACGGGGCACGCTTCGCTGCCCCTCATCCGCGTCCACCGACCTCGGCGATGCCTCGAACGCGGACCGCGCCGGGCTCCGTCAGTTCCTCGCCCTCGCGGAGCGGGCATTCGCGCTTCGGGCGGGGCACCGGGATGAGGAGCTGACCTCCGGGCCGGGGGCCGACCACGCTCCATCGCCTCGGCGACGCCTCGATCGCCGGCGGTTACTGCTATGGCTGATACGGGAAACGGTGAGGGCAACCAGACGCCGGGCGCCGGCCCTCCGGCCCGCGCGCCTCGCCGGACGCCGGCCCGCGCGCCTCGCCGGACGCCGGCCCGCGCGGCCCGCCCCCGCCGACTCCCCGAGCCGCCGGACGCGAAGCGGCCCCGGCGCCCGAGGGAGACCCGGGCGCCGGGGCCGGTAGCGGCGCCTCCCCCCAGAGGGCGCCGGATCGGATGTTCAGGGCCGGAGGCTCAGGATCATACGTTGGGAGTCGGCGGCTGCATATCGGCCGTTCAAGGATCGGACAGGAACGCCAGAAGGCTCAGAACGCCTCGAGGTAGCGGTCGAGCTCCCACTGCGTGACCTGGGTCCGGTACTCGTCCCACTCGGCGGTCTTCGCCTCGACGTAGTGCTCCAGGACGTGGTCGCCCAGGGCCTCGCAGACCACCGGGTCGGCCTGCAGCTCCTCGATCGCCTGGCCGAGCGTGCCCGGCAGCTCCTTGATGCCGCGCTCCACGACCCGGGACGCGTCCATCTCGAAGAGGCTCTCCTCCACCGGGTCGGCAAGGGTCAGGCCCCGCTCGACGCCGTCGAGGCCGGCGGCGATCATCACGGCGAAGGCGAGGTAGGTGTTCGAGGACGGGTCCGGGCAGCGGACCTCGGCGCGCGTCCCTTCGATCGACTTGCCGGGCGAGATCATCGGCACGCGGATGAGGGCGGACCGGTTCGTCCGGCCCCAGGTGATGTACGTCGGCGCCTCGTAGCCCGGGACGAGCCGCTTGTACGAGTTGACGGTGGGGGCGAGGACGGCCGCCATCCCCCTGGCGTGGGCGAGGATCCCGGCCATGTACGACCGCGCGACGTCGGACAGCCCGTACTTGTTGTCCGGGTCGGCGAAGGCGTTGCGGCCCTTCTCGATCGAGAAGAGGCTCTGGTGCGTGTGCATCCCCGAGCCGTTGATCCCGAAGATCGGCTTCGGCATGAAGGTGGCGTAGAGGCCGTGCAGCTGGGCGATCGCCTTGAGGGCGAACTTGAAGGTGAGGGCGTTGTCGGCCGTCTTGAGGGCGTCGCTGTACTCGAAGTCGATCTCGTGCTGGCCGGCGGCGACCTCGTGATGGGCCGCCTCGACCATGATCCCGAAGGCCTCGAGGGCGTCCACCATGTCCTGGCGGATCTCCTGGGCGAGGTCGGTGGAGAAGTCGAAGTAGCCGGCGAGGTCATGCGGGAGCGGGGTGACCTTCCCCTCCTCGTCGCGGCGGAAGAGGAAGAACTCCAGCTCAGGCCCCATGTTCACGATGTAGCCCAGCTTCCGCGCCCGCTCCACCTGGCGGCGGAGGACGAAGCGGGGGTCGCCGACGAACGGCTCGCCGCGCGGAGTGAAGACGTCGCAGATGACGCGCGCGGTGCCGCGCGGGCCGTCGCCGGGCTGCCAGGGGATCTCGGCGAAGGTGGCCATGTCGGGCATCAGGTACTGGTCCGACTCGGCGATCCGGGTGAATCCCTCGATCGACGAGCCGTCGAACCAGGTCCCGTGCTTGACCGAATCCTCCATCCGGTGGATCGGGATGGTGACCGCCTTGACGATGCCCAGGATGTCCGTGAACTGGAGCTGGACGAAGCGGATCCCGTCCTTCTTCGCCTGCTCGATCTGCTCCATCGCCCCGGCCTCGGCCACTGGATCTCCTCCTCGCGTCGAGGCCCAGTTCGGGCACCGACCCGGATCCGTGGCCTCGTCTTGTGCCGCTCGCACCAACGATGGAGGGCGAGCGCAGGAATGCCGCGAGGATACCAGCCGCTCGGCCCGTCAGGAGGTCGGAGAAGCGGGGTTGCTCTGTGCTCTTTGCACAATGCGGACCGCCACAGCGAGCGACAGGCGCAGCTCCGGGTCCCGGAGGTCCCAGCCGCCCAGCGACTCGATCCGCCGCACCCGGTAGGCGATCGTGTTGCGGTGGACGCCGAGAGCAGCGGCCGCCTCGGCGAGCCCAGGCCGGTCCAGCACCATCCGCAGCGTCTCGAGCCGCTCCGCCACGACGGCCGGCCGTCCCCCGAGGAGCGGCTCCAGGAGGGCCCGAGCCAGCCCCATCCCGTCGGGCAGGTTGTGCAGGTTGCCGAGGAGCCGGTAGGCGGCGACGCGGTCGGCGCGCACGACCGGCGGGGCAGAGGCATACCGCTCGGCGGCCTCGAGGGTCGCGCGCGCGTCGGCCTCGGCCGCGGGCCGGCCGGCGGCGTCGGCGAAGGGACGCGAGACCGCGACGGATCGGCGGAGGAAGCCGGCCACGCGCCCGGCGATCGCGAGTCCCTGGGGGTCGTCGGCGTCGGCCACGGCGACGAGGCGGAACTCGAGGCTCTCGGAGTCGCCGCGCAGCGTGAGCCTCCGGTTGGGCGCCAGCATCCGGAGCTCCGCTCGGAACGCCTCGCGCTGCTCGGCCTCCTCCACGTCCTCGCGGCCGGCCTGGCGGGCGACGAGGACGACCCAGGGGGGGCCGTCGGCCGGAAGGGCCTCCGAGCGGCGAGCGGTCTCCCGGGCGCGGTGGATCGCCGCGTCGCGCGACAGCTCGAGGGCCAGCAGGGCGGCGGCACGTTCGGTCGCCGTCCGCTCCAGCTCGCCGATCGGGCCGTCGCCGAGGAGGAGGAGCGAGCCGCGGAGCGCCGGCTCGCCGTAGCGGGCCAGGTCGGGACGCCGGGCCGGGTCCGCGGGCGCCAGCGGGAGCGCGACCCGGAGGGCGACGCCGGCACCGGTCGCGAGGAAGCGACTGGCCGCCGTGGCTGCCGCCGGGATCTCGGACGGCGCGTGCACGGCCAGGGCGTCACCGCGCCGACCCTCCAGGACCGCCGCTCGTCCAAGGAAGCCCCCGAACGCGGCCACGAGCGCGGCGAGGTCCGCGCCCGCCAGGGCCAGCGACTCGAGCTGCCGCTCGAGGGTTGCCGCCTGCTCGTCGAGGGCCGCGCGCCGGTTGACGAGCCAAGCGATGACGCTCCGCTCCAGGGCGCCGGCGTCGGCGGCCGGGAGTCGGAGCACCGGGATCCCGTGTGCGCCGGCCGCATCCACGAGGGCCGCTGAGGTCCGCTCGGGGTCGACCCCGGTGACCATCAGGGCGGCGGCTCTCCCGGCGAGCGCGTCGGCCAGCGTGCCAGCCTCGTCCGGCGAGCCCGCGACCGCGCCGCAGACGGCCGCCGAGGCGATGACCACGTCGCCGTCCTCGAGCGCGTCGAGGGCGGGTACACGTGCGCGCAGGACCCGGACCCAGGCGATCGACTGCGCGGCGGCCGCGTCGGACACCGGCGCCACCGGAACGACCCCTGGCAGGAGGGTGCGCCGGAGATCGTCGAGCGTGGCCATCCCCGGATTCTGCGGCCTGCGGGGCGCGCCCGTCGATCGGCCCGCGGTGGGCGACTGCTGGCCTACCATCCGGGGGACGCGTGCGGCGCCCCGGCGCCGACCGCGCTCCGACAGCTCGAGGTGGCCTGGTCCCATGACGATGCTCCGCGTGCCGCCCCCGCTCGACACCGCCTTCCGCCCCGCCGGCCGCGCTCGCCGAGCGCTCGAGGCGCGCCTGCGGGCCTCGGGCGTCGCGGTTCCCGTCACGTTCGCCGTCGAGCAACCGGGGGGCACCGTCAGCCGCCACGACACCCTGGTCCACCCGGCCGGCCACCCCGAGGCGGCGCTGAGCCAGCACCACGCCGCACGGCTGCTCAAGTTCCTCCTCTGGGCCCGTGGTGGACCGCGGGTTCACGTGGACGGACCGGAGAGCCTGGTCGCCGACCTTCGCCGGCGTCACGACGAGGAGCCGACGGGGATCTTCGACGCCCGGATCGCGCAGGAGATCTACCTGCGGCCGCTGGAGATCCTGCGCACGCCGCAGGCGGAGATCCCGGAGCCGCGGGGCACGAGGACGGCCCTCGGCGGGCACCTCGACGGCTGTCGCATCGGCTTCGACCTTGGCGCCAGCGATCGGAAGGTCGCCGCGGTGATCGACGGCGAGGTGGTCTTCAGCGAGGAGGTCCGGTGGGATCCGACGAGCCAGGCGGACCCGCAGTGGCACTACGAGCAGATCGACGACTCGTTGCGGCGCGCCGCCGCCCACCTGCCGCGCGTGGACGCGATCGGGGGGAGCGCGGCCGGCGCCTACGTCGACAACGAAGTCCGCGTGTCGTCGCTCTTCCGGGCGGTCCCCCGCGACCTCTTCGACGCCCGCGTGCGCAGCCTCTTCGCCGAGCTCCGGCGCTCCTGGGGAGACGTCCCGTTCGTCGTCGTCAACGACGGCGAGGTCACGGCACTCGCCGGCTCGATCATGGCCGGGCACGGCGGCTTCCTCGGGATCGCCCTCGGCTCGAGCCAGGCGGCCGGCTACGTGACCCGCGAGCGGACGCTCACGTCGTGGCTGGACGAGCTTGCGTTCGTGCCGGTGGACGACGCTCCGGATGCGCCGCAGGACGAGTGGTCGGGCGACCGAGGCTGCGGCGTCCAGTACTTCTCCCAGCAGGCCGTCGGGCGGCTCCTTGGCTCGGCGGGGATCGAGGTCGACGCGGGGAGTCCGCTGCCCGAGCGGCTGCTTCAGCTCCAGGAGCTGATGGCCACGGACGACCCGCGGGCGGCCCGCGTGTACGAGACGATCGGCGTCTACCTCGGGTACGCGCTCCTCGACTACCGGGAGTTCTACGACGTCGACCACCTCCTGCTGCTTGGGCGGGTCATGACCGGTCCGGGCGGCAACCTCATCATCGACCGGGCGCGGGCGGTCCTCCGTGCGGAGGAGCCCGCGGCAGCCGAGCAGATGACGATCCACACCCCGTCCGAGCGCGACAAGCGCCACGGTCAGGCGGTTGCGGCGGCGAGCCTCCCCGCCCTTCGCTGAGCGCCTGCGACCGGGCGCCGCCCGGCGATCGGGTGGCGCGGCGGCGGTCAGGCCGGTCGTCGGCGCGCGACCAGGTCCTCGAGGAGCCGGCCGAACTCGCGGCGGAGATCGACATAGCGGTCGGCCCGGGCGACCAGCCGCAGCTCGCCCGACGGGGCGAGACGGGCCCAGGTCCGGCGGCGCGGGAAGTAGAACGTCAGCGAGAGCCCCACGATCAGGAGGAGGAAGCTGCCCCACACGATCGGGGCGCCCGGGTCGCGCCTCACGACGACGCCCGAGAAGGCGGAGACCCGCTCGAAGGTGATCCGCAGGTCGCTCGCCTCGACGACGTAGGTGTGGCCCGGCGAGGCGCCCCCCACGAAGAGGGTCTCGACGACGGGCCCGCCGGCGGCGTCCTCGCCGGCGATCCGGTAGCCGACCACTGCCAGCGAGGTCGCCCCGGCGGCGTCCTGGCCGAGCAGCATCTCCAGCCCCTCCTCGCGCCCGGGGATCGCGAAGCGCCCGTACGGCCGGCCCCCGTTGACCGCGTCGAGCGGGACCGGGCCTTCCCACAGGAGGCGTCCCGCGCCGTCCCGGATCGCCAGGTCGACCGCCGGCCCGAAGAAGTTCTGGTGGAACGTGTAGCCGGCGGCCTCGAGCGGGTCGTTCACCCGGATCACCTTGCGGGCGATCTCCTTCCCGTCGCGGTAGACCGCGAGGTCGGTCGTGAAGTCGGTGAAGCGGCCGCTCGCGTCCCGAGGCGCGTCGAAGCCCAGGCTCTTCACCGAGACGAGGCCCGCCGAGCCGATGCTCTCGACCGGGAGCGCCTGGCCCTCGGGCAGGAGGATCCCGGTCTCGAAGCCGAACCGGCTCGTGATCGCCGCCGCGAGGATGAAGCCGACCAGCCCGGCGTGGGTGATGAGGGTGAACAGCTTCGCGTTCTGGTGGCGGTCGCCGTAGAGGAAGCGGGTGCCGCCGGCCCCTTCCGCCGCGCGAACCCTGAAGCCGGCGCGCCGGAGGGCCGCGTGCACCTCGTCGACCCCGAGCCCGCCGGCGATCAGGGCCCGGTCCGGCAGCTCCGGGTCGAAGAAGGCGTCCGGCTGGACGACCCGGACGTCGCGGGCGGAGCGCCAGAGGCGGGGCGTCCGGTCAAGCGTGCAGACGACGATGGAGACGGCGAGGAGGCCGAGGAGCGCGGAGAACCACCAGGCGGTGAAGACGCGGAAGAGGCCGAGCGACTCGAAAAGGTCCGCCATCCCGGCGCCCAGGGCGGGTTCCACGCGTGCCCGCAGGATCGCGATCTGCTCGGCGTAGTCGGCGGGCGAGCGCAGGGCGACGCCCGGCAGCTGCGGGACGACGATCCCCACGACGCCCGCGAGGGCGATCGCGACGATCTGGACGACGGCGAAGCGGACCGAGGTGAGGAGGCCGTAGATCGCGCGACCCGGGCGGGCGAGGACGGTCATCCGGCCGCGCGGGCGGCGTCGGGAGCGGCCGCGCGGGCGGCGTCGAGCGCCTGCGCCGCGTCGGCGAGGAGGTCGTCGGCATCCTCGAGGCCCACCGAGACGCGCAGCAGGCCCGGCGCGATCCCCGCCTCCACGAGCTCGGCCGCGCTCAGCTGGCGGTGGGTGGTGGACGGCGGGTGGACCACGATCGTATGGATCGACCCGAGGGAGGCCGTCCGCTCCGGGATGCGCAGCGCATCGACGAAGGCACGAGCCGCCCCGGCGCCGCCGGCGATCTCCACCGCGAGCATTCCCGCCGCCCGACGCGAGGAGGCGGGCCGCGACGTCGTGGTCGGGGTGCGACGCGAGCATCGGGTACAGGACGCGGGCGACTCCGGGGGCCGTCTCGAGGAAGGCGGCCAGGCGAGCGGCCGTGGCCCCGTGGCGCTCCATCCGCAGGGCGAGCGTCGGGATGCCGCGCAGGACCAGGAAGGCCGACAGCGGCGCCAGCGTGGCGCCCGTCTCCACGTGGAGGGCCCGCACGGCCTCGATGCTCTCGCGCGAGCCGACGACGACGCCGGCAAGCACGTCCGAGTGCCCGGAGAGGTACTTCGTGGCCGACTCGACGACGAGGTCGGCGCCGAGCGCAATGGGCCGGCAGAGCGCCGGCGAGGCGAACGTGTTGTCGACGACGACCGCCGCGCCATGCCGGTGGCCGAGCGCCGCCAGCGCCGGCAGGTCGGCGACGGCGATCGTCGGGTTCGAGATCGTCTCGAGGTAGAGGACGCGGGTCGGTGCCGCGCTGAGGGCCGCCTCCACCGCGGCGTGGTCCGCCGGGTCCACGAACGCGGCCTCGACGCCGTGGCGGGCGAGGACCCGGGTGAAGAGTGCCCGCGTCGTGCCGTACAGGTAGCGCGTGGCGACGATCCGGTCCCCGGCCGTCAGCAGCGAGCCGACGGCGAGATGGATCGCGGCCATCCCGGTCGCCGCCGCGAACCCGGCCTCCGCCCCGTGCAGCTCCGCCACCGCGTCGGCCAGGGCATCCACGGTCGGGTTGCCCAGGCGGGCGTAGACGTACCCCTCCGTCGCGCCGGTCGTGACCGCGCCCAGCTCGTCCGCGTCGGCCGACGAGAAGGTGGCCGTCTGGTAGATCGGGACGGACGTCGGCCGCTGGTCGACGCGGGGGGCCCGCGTCGCAGCCCGGATCGCCCGCGTCGTGAAGCCGTCCATGGCCGCCGATGCTACACCGCGGCGCGCCCGGAGCCGATCAACGGCACGGCCGGCGCCGATCCACGGCGCGGCCGGCGCCCGGGGGCCGGGGCGAGATCGTCGGTCAGTTAGGCCCCGGATCCCGCCGCGCTGCCGCGCCGACTGCTTCGGCGTGCTCGGCCGCGGGTGCCGGACGGCCGGGACCGACCGCGGCCAGCGCCGTGCGGCCGTTGGGGCGGCGCCGGGCATGCCGCTTCACGTCGTACATTGCGTCGTCCGCGGCCGCCATGAGGTCGTCCAGCGACCGGCCCGGCGCCCACTCCCCGAGCCCGATCGAGACGGCGATCGGGATCCGCTCCCCCCGCTCGACCAGCTCGACCGCTGCCACCCCCTGGCGGATCTTGTCGGCGACGACGCGGGCCCCGTCGCGGTCCGTCTCGGGGAGCAGCACGACGAACTCGTCGCCGCCGAGGCGCGCCGGGGTGTCGATCCGCCGCACGTTCTCGCTGATCACGCCCGCCACCGTCGCCAGCGCCCGGTCCCCCACCCGGTGGCCGTGCGTGTCGTTGAGCTCCTTGAGGCCGTCGAGATCCGCCATCAGCAGGCAGAAGCCGCGGCGATAGCGGGTCGCGCGGTCGATCTCGCGCTCGAGCGCCGCGATGATGTAGCCGCGATTGGCAAGCCCGGTCAGGGCGTCGATGGTCGAGAGGCGGACGGCCGCGTCGCGGGTTCGCCGCTGCTCGCGCGCGACCACCGTCGCGACGTACGCCAGGAGGACGAGGGCCGTCACGTTCACGGCCACGATCGAGAGGGATCCCGCGTCCGGCACGACCCCGCCCGCCGCGACCACGGCGGCGACCACGTAGCCGCCGATCGCGACCACGGCGAGGGCGGCGGTCACGAGCGGCCGAACCACCAGGGCTGCCCCCGCGACGACGAGCGGGTAGGCGTAGAAGAACGGGCTCGCGGCGCCGCCGGTGAGAGAGGCGACGATGCTCACGAGGGTGATCGCCACGGCGCCCTCCACGACGAAGCGGGCGGCGCCGAGGCCCGCGGCCGGGAGGAGGTCGTGGGCGAAGAGGATGAAGACCCCGCCGATGGCGAGAACGAGGAGGATCGGATCCTTCGCGGCGGGCCACGTCCCCGTCGCGTAGACGACGACCGCCGTCGAGAGGAGGTAGGCCCAGCTCGCGACCCGGACCACCCGGTCGTAGGCCGCGGCCGGGACGCCCTCGCCCGGGACGGCGGACGGCTCGAGGGCGGCGATCGCCCGGATGTCGAGCGCGGCGGCGCCGGCAGCGCCGTTGCGCCGCCTCGCGTTCCGCTCGTCGAGCCGCCGCGTGAGCGCGGGCCCGAGGAGGATCCAGAGAAGCGCGAGGTCCAGCACGACGACGCCGCCCAGCCCTGCCACGAGCCAGGCGTTCGTCACGGTTCTCCTTCTCCGGATCGCGTGCCCGGCCACGCGGCATCCGGTATCGGCCGGGATTCTCGCACGCCGGGAGACTCGGGGAACGGCTGTCGCCGCGGAATGGTGCGCCTGTGCACCGGCGAGAGGGCGCGGCGCCCGGCCATCGGGTCCATCGTGACTGCGTGTTGCGGCCCGCGGGATCCTTGTACGCCCGCGCCCGCGTCTGCTAGGGTCGCCCGACGCGGTCGGCCGACGCCGGGCCGGCGGTCGCGCGCGGTCCCAGGGAGGCGAGACGGTCCCGTGGCTCAGCAGGCGCGCGGACGGGCAAACAGCGGCGCGACAGCCGCTGAGGTGTCCGAGCTCGACAAGCGGATCATCGAGCACCTCCAGCAGGACGGGCGGCGTGCCTTCACCCGGATTGCCGCGGACCTCGGCGTGTCCGAGGCGGCCATCCGGGCGCGGACCAACCGCCTCATCGAGCGGGGCATCCTCCAGGTCGTCGGCGTCACCGACCCGCTGAAGCTCGGCTTCCAGCAGCAGGCGATGATCGGGATCCGCTGCCAGGCCGACCGGCTCCTCCAGGTCGCGGAGGCGGTCGCGGCATTCCCGGAGGTCTCGTACCTCGTCGTCACGGCCGGCTCGTACGACATCCTGGCCGAGGTCGTCTGCGAGGACAACGACGCCCTCCTGCACTTCCTCACGGACCGGCTGCGCCGCGTCGAGGGCGTCCGCGAGACGGAGACGTTCGTCTATCTGCGGATGATCAAGCAGACGTACGCCTGGGGCACCCGCTAGGGTCGGCTCCCGGCACCCTCACCGGCGCTCGGCGCCTCGCCCGCAGCGACCGCGGCCGCGGCCGCGCCGGCCCGTCGCTCCACGGCCGGCAGCGGCTTCCCGGACTCGGCCAGCCAGCACGCCGACGCCCGGCCGCCCCCGAGGTCGATCAACGGCGGCTCCTCTGTCCGGCAGCGCTGCAGGATCCCGGCCTGCTCGGCCAGCGGGCAGCGCGGGTGGAAGCGGCAGCCCGGCGGGACGTGCGCCGCGTCGGGCGTCTCGCCGGCCAGGATGACCCGGGGCGCCCGCCGGCCGGGCTGCGGCGGCTCCGGCGTCGGCATCACCGATACCAGCGCCCGCGTATACGGGTGGCGCGGATCGCTGATGACCGCGTCGGCCGCGCCCAGCTCCATGATCGAGCCGAGGTACATGACCGCGATCCGGTCGGCGATCACCCACGCCACCGAGAGGTCGTGGGTGATGAAGAGGTAGGTCAGGTCGCGCCCGCGCCGGAGATCCAGCATAAGGTTCAGGATCTCGGTCCGGATCGAGACGTCGAGCATGCTGACGGGCTCGTCGGCCACGACGATCGCCGGGTCCAGGACCAGCGCCCCGGCGATCACTACCCGCTGGCGCTGGCCGCCGGAGAGCTCGTGCGGGTAGCGAAAGGCGAAGTCGGCGGCCGGTCGCAGGCCCGCGGCGTCGATGGCGTCGAGGACGCGGCGTTCCCGCTCCGCCGCGCTGCCCCCCATCCGCTGGACCTCCAGTGGCTCGGCCACGAAGTCGTGGATCGACTGCTTCGGGTTCAGGGTCTCGTAGGGGTCCTGGAAGATCAGCTGGACGCGGCGCCGGTAGGCGCGCAGGCGCGGTCCGCCCCAGACCGCGGTGACGTCCTCGCCGTCGAGGAGGAGGCGGCCCCCGGTGGGCCGCGTCAGCTTCACGATCACCCGGCCGGTCGTCGTCTTGCCGCTGCCGGACTCGCCGACGAGGCCGAGCACCTCACCGCGCCGGATGGCGAGGTCGATCCCGTCGACGGCCCGGACGAACCCGCGGGGACGGCGGCGGGCGACGTCGGCGAGCCCGCGGCGGACCGGGAAGTGGACCTCGAGACCCTCGAGCCGCACGAGGTCGCCGCCGACCGGGACCGGCGCGGCGTCCCGCACGAGCCCGCTCACGGCCGCGCCTCGTGACCGGCTGCCGGGCGGCCGCCCGGCAGCGGACGCGGCGTGCCGTCGCTGCCGGGCGGATAGAGGTGGCAGGCGACCCTGACCCGGCCCTCGAAGCGAACCTCCACGGGCACATCCGTCCTGCAGGCGTCCATCGCCGCCGGGCAGCGAGGATGGAAGCGGCAGCCCGGCGGCGGGGTGCGCAGGTCGGGCGGGAGGCCCGGGATCGTCCCCAGGTCGCGGCGCCCCGAGTGGACGTCCGGGAACGCCCGCAGGAGCATCTGGGTGTAGGGGTGGCGCGGCGCCGCGAAGACCGTCGCGACCGGTCCTTCCTCGGCCACGCGGCCCGCGTACATGATCATCACCCGGTCGCAGGTCTCGGCCAGGACCGAGAGGTCGTGGGTGATGAGGATGAGCGACAGCCCGAGCTTCGCCCGAAGATCCTCGAGGAGCTCCAGGATCTGGGCCTGGACCATCACGTCGAGGGCGGTCGTGGGCTCGTCGCCGATGATGACGGCCGGGTCGCAGGCGAGCGCCATCGCGATCATCGCCCGCTGGCGCATCCCGCCGGAGAGCTCGTGCGGGTAGGCCCTTGCCCGCGCCGCGGGGATCCCCACCAGCTCCAGCAGCTCGCGGGAGCGCAGGCGCGCCTGCGCCCGGGGGACGCCGAGGCGCTGCTCGATCGGCTCCGCGACCTGCTCGCCCACCCGCTGCACCGGGTTGAGGGCGTTCATCGCGCCCTGGAAGATGATCGAGATCTCGCGCCAGCGGTAGCGCCGGATCGCGTTCTCCGACTTCGTCCGCAGGTCGATCCCGAAGAGCTTCACGCTCCCGGCGACGACCTCGGCGTTGGCCGGCAGGAGGCGAAGCAGCGAGAGCGCCGTGGTCGTCTTCCCGCAGCCCGACTCGCCGGCGATCCCCAGGGCCTCGCCGTCGTCGAGGGTGAAGCTGACGTCGTCCACGGCGTGGACCGTTGCGTCGCCCAGCCGGAAGTGGGTCGAGAGTCCCTCGACGACGAGCAGCGGCGCCTCCGGGTCCGCCTGCTGCGGCAGCGGCCACTGGCGCCGCCCGCGGATCGCCGAGCGGCTCGCGGCGGGGGCCGGGTCGCCCGGGTGGCGCGGGGCGGTCTCGCCCGGCGGGAGCGGGGTCGCGTCGGTCATCGTCGGGCCCGGAGCTTGGGATTGAGGACGTCGTCGAGCGCGCTTCCGAGGAGGGTGAACGCGAACACGACGAGGACGATGCCCGTGCCGGCGGGCACGAAGTACCACCACGCGCCGAGACCGGGGGCGCCGATCGTCCGCGCTGCGTCGAGCAGCTGGCCCCACGACGGCTGGAACGGGTCGCCGAGGCCGACGAACGAGAGCGTCGTCTCGGTGAGGATGGCTCCCGCGAAGGTGAGGACGGCGTTGGCGACGACCAGGTTCATCACGTTGGGCAGGATGTGCCGGCGCATGATGTGGGCGCCGGACGCGCCCACGACCCGCGCCCGGTCCACGAACGCCCGCTCCTTGAGCGACAGCGTCTGGGCGCGGATGATCCGCGCCGTCGCCGACCAGCTCGTGATGCCGATCACGATGACGATGATCAGCAGGCTGAGCCGGATCCCGAACAGCTCGCGTGACCCGGTGCCCAGCACGTCGCGGATGATCGCCGTGAGGATGATCGCCAGGACGAACGTCGGGATGACGAGGAAGAAGTCGGCGATCCGCATCACGAGGGCGTCGAAGCGGCCCCCGACATAGCCGCTCACGATGCCGAGCACCGCCCCGATGAGCACCGTGACGATGGTCGCGAGGAACCCGATGACCATCGAGATCCGGGTCGCGTGGACGGTCAGGTTGAAGACCGACCGGCCGAGCTCGTCCGTCCCGAACGGGAACGCGACGGAGGGCGACGCCAGCCGGGGCCCGGTGGCCGTGACGGCCGTCTGGAGCGGCCCGACGAACAGCTCCGGCGCGATGGCGAGGATCGTGAACACGGCGAGGATCCCGAACCCGATCACGCCGTCCGGCCGGGCGGACATCTTGCGAAGGAACCCGCCGGGGCGGCGGGTCGGGCGGGCGGCCGCCGACGGGCCGGCGCCGGCCGGCACGGCGGGCGCCGTCACGTCCGCACCCGTGGGTCGAGCACGCCGTACACGAGGTCCGCGATGAGGTTCGCGAACACCACCGCGACGGAGAGGAGCAGGAACACCCCCTGGAGCACCGGGTAGTCGCGGGAGGCCAGGGCCTCGACCGTCAGCGTGCCCAGGCCGGGCCAGTTGAACACGACCTCGACCGTGATCGCCCCGGCGACGACGTAGCCGAGGTTGATCGCGACGAGCGTCACCGTCGGCAGCAGCGCGTTGGGGAGGGCGTGGTGGCGCAGGACGCGGCCCTCGCGGAGGCCCATCGCCCGGGCCGTCGTGACGTAGTCCTCGGCGAGCGTCTCGACGACCGACGAGCGCATGAGGATCGCGTACTGGCCCACCAGCCCGAGGGCGACCGTGGCCAGCGGCAGCGCGAGGTGCGAGAGCAGGTCGACCAGGTGCTCCAGCAGGCCCGGGTACGTCGCGCCGGCCGTGACCATCCCGAACGTCGGGAACCACCCGAGGCCCGTGGCGAAGACGAGCAGCAGGCCCATGCCCAGCAGGAAGTACGGCGTCGAGTAGAGGACCAGCGAGATCCCGTTGCCGACGTAGTCCACGATCCCGCCGCGCCGCCAGCCCGAGTACGCGCCCAGGGCGAGGCCGAGGATGATCGCCACCAGCTCGCCCAGGCCGAACAGGAGCAGCGTCGGGCCCAGGCGCTGGGCGAGGACGTCCGTCACCGGGCGTCCGCGGGCCGAGTACGAGAACCCCAGGTCACCCTGCGCGGTCGACTCGACGTACGCGACGAACTGGTCCGGGAAGAGCGGCCTGTCCAGGCCCCACCGGGCCCGCGTCGCCTCGAGCACCTGGGCCGTCACCCCGGGCATCCGGCCGAGGAGGATCCGCTCCGGCGACCCCGGCATCGCCCGGAACAGCACGAAGTTCAGGAGGACGATCAGGCCGATCGTGAACAGCGCCATCGCGATGCGACGGAGCAGGTAGCGCGCGCCCACGCGCCCGGGGCCCCCCGGTCAGGCGGCCGGGACGGGGAGGGCCGCGCGGCCCTCCCCGTGGTCCGGTCGAACGCGAGGCATGGCGGGCGGGTCGCCCGGGATCACTCCTCCTCCGCGCGCGGGCCGGCCCGCCGGCGCACGAGCACGAAGCCCACTGCGGCGGCTGCGACGGCCACGACGACGACGGCCAGGATGAGCATCCCGTTGTCGCCGCCCGTGGTCGACCCGGTGCCGCTGCCCGACGGGGCGGGCGTGGGGGCAGCCGGGCTGCCCGACGGTGCCGCCGTCGGCGGCGCCGCCGACGGGCTGGGCGTGGCGGCCGCGGCGTCCACGAGGTTCAGGTACCCGGGGTAGCCGTAGCCGAAGAGCGGCGTGCCCGAGTCCGGCGGCTGGTTGACCCAGCCGGCGAACTTGTCGGTCCGGTAGGCGTGCAGCTCGCTGTCGTAGTACAGGATGTGATAGGCGGCCGCGTCGTAGAAGATCTGCTGCATCTCGGCGATGTAGGCGTGCCGCTGGGCTACGTCGGTCGCGCGCTGCTGCAGCTTGAACAGCTCGTCGTACCGCGGCGTTCGAGTAGAAGCAGTCGTTGATCCCGGCCGGGATCTGGTCCGTCGTGAAGAACGAGAGCAGGGACATCGGGTCCGGGTCGCCGGTCCAGCCCCACATGTAGAAGTCCCAGTCGGCGGTGCCGTCTGCCTCGGGGCCCAGGAGGTCCGACGTCAGCTTGGCCTCCTCGGTCACGAACGCGTCCACGCCGATCCCGATCTGGTCGAACCAGCCCTTGATGAACTGGGCGTCGGTCGCGTGGCCAGCCTCGGAGTCGGGCCAGGTCAGGCGAAGGACGATCGGCTTGCCCTCCTTGTCCACGCGGCGGCCGTCCGCGCCGCGCGTGTAGCCGGCGGCGTCGAGCCGGCGATTCGCCTCCGCGAGGTCGAACGTCCGCGGGTGATCGGGCTCGACGTGCCACTTGACGTGGTACGGGGGCACGTGGGTCGTCCCGGGCACCGCGTGGCCCTTGAACACCGCGTCCACCAGCTTCGGGCGGTCGATCGCGAAGCCGAGCGCGTCGCGGAACTTGACGTCGGCGAGAGCCGAGGTGGACCCGTGGTAGCCGGCCTGGTTGCCCCTGGTGTTGAACGACAGGTACGTGTAGCCGTTCGAGAAGCCCTCGACCGTCTTGATGTCGGGCTCGTTCTTCAGGGCATCGAACTGGTCGGCGCCGACGCCGCGGATGTAGTCCACGTCGCCCGCCTTGAGGGCCTGGACCATCGTGTCGCTGCCGCTGAACGTCTGGAGGATGACCTCGTCCGGGACGCCCCGCTTGCCCCAGTAGAGGTCATTGCGGGCGAAGCGGATGAACTGGCCCGGCTCCCACGCGATCGCGACGTAGGGGCCGGTGCCCACCACCGGCGGCTCGTTCGCGAAGAAGCCCTCGGCCTCGGCGTTGCCGATCTGGTCCATCGTGTACTTCGACCAGATGTGCTTGGGGAGGATCGGGATGTAGGCCTGGGTGAGCAGCGTCGTCGGGAACTCGGTCTTCACCACGAGGGTCTGCGGGTCCGTGCAGGTGACCTCCTTGGCGCCGGTGTTCGTCAGGTATGGCTCGAGGTACCCGGAGCCGACGTAGCCCGTCTCGGAGGCGGCGGCGTCGAGGACGAACTGGTACGTCCAGCGGGCGTCCTCGCAGGACGCGGGCTGGCCGTCGGACCATTTCATGCCCTCGCGGATGTGGAACGTGTGGGTCATCGCGTCCGCCGAGGATTCCCAGCGATCCGCGAAGCCGGGTGCCGGCTCGAGGTTCTGGCCGAAGCTCACCAGCAGGTCGTACTGGAGCTGGAACACCTCGTAGTCGGCGACCGTGATGGAGTGCCACGGATTGAGCGTCGCGAGCTTCTGGTCCGTGCCGGCCCGCAGGACCAGGGGCGTGTCGGCCGCCCGGGCGGGCAGCGCGAGTGCCGGCAGGACGAGGGACCCGGTCAAGGCCAGGGCGCCAATCAGGCGCGGCAGGCGACGGCGGACGGGCGTGCCCATCGGTGCTCCTCTCCCGACGCCGGATCGCCCGGCGCCGACGCATCCCATGGCGGCGGCCCACCCCGCCCGCTGCTCCGCGCCACTCTAGGCATGCGCGAGGCGCCGGGTCAACTCGGCGAGGCGCGGGGCGGGCCGAACGGCCGGCTCGACGGGCGGCCGGGGCGGCCGTGCGGTGACGGCCGGCGGGCCCGACGCCCGCTCGGGCGTGCTCAGCCCCGGTCCAGGTCCTCGAGCACCGGCGCCAGCGCCTCGATGGAGGCGACCGTGATCGGATCGAGGACGAGCTGGACGTGGGCGATCCCCTCGGCCGCGAAGGCGCGCAGGGTGGCCGCGATCTCGGCGGCGGTGCCGGTCACCGGCGGCACGGGGTCCGGGACCCTGCCGCTCTGCACACGACCGCGCCCGTCGGGCAGCCGGACGAGCACGGCGACCGTGCGCTCGATCGCGGCCGGATCGCGGCCGGCGGCGCGGGCGGCGGCATCCACCCGGTCGCGAAGCGGCGCGATCCCCGCCGGCCGGTTCCCGTGGGTGTCGAACCACGCGTTCCAGGCGTCGACGTGCGGCGCGGCGATCTCCAGCATCCGTGGGCCCGACGATCCGATCATCAGCGGCGGCCCGCCGGCCCGGGGACGGGGGGCGAGCTCGCAGTCGCGAGCCGTGTAGTACTCGCCGGCGAAGTCGATCGCGCCGTCGCGCAGCAGCGTCCGGATGATCGTGAAGGCCTCTTCGAAGCGGCTGATCCGGTGGTCGAAGGGAAAGCCAAAGGCAGTGAACTCCGTCTCGTTCCAGCCGGCGCCCAGGCCGAGGACCAGGCGGCCGCCGCTGATCTCGTCGACCGTTGCCGCCTTCTTGGCGAGCATCGCCGGGGCGTGGAAGGGCGTCGCCGCCACGAGCGGCCCGAGGGCGATGCGCGAGGTGACCGTCGCGAGGCCCGCCAGCACGGTCCACGCCTCCCAGGGGCCGCGGGCGCGGTCGTCGCCCGGCCGGCGATAGAGGAGGTGGTCGCCGTACCAGAGCGAGTCGAAGCCCATCTCCTCGGCCCGGACCGCCATCGCGCGCAGGTCGGGCCAGCGGGCCTCCCACTCCACCTCGGGAAGCTGGATCCCGACCTTGAGGGCTCGAGCGGGCATCGCGACCTCCTGCGCGGTCCGGCGCGGTGGGCGCCGCTTCGCCGATCGTAGGCCATCCGACAGGTGGGGCCGAACGGCCATGGCGCCGCCGGCTGCATGGTCGCATGATCGGGCCGCCCGGCGGTCCCCGCCAGATGGTCGGACCCGCGCGCCCCGCCCGGGATAGCCAGCATGTAGCGGGGATCCGACGTGACGCTGAGCACCTCCGAGCCCGCGGCCACGCACCCGGGACCGGTCCTCGTCTGCCGCGACCTCCGCAAGCGCTACGGCCAGCGGACCGCGGTGGACGGCGTCGGCTTCGAGATCGCGGCGGGCGAGACGTACGGCCTGCTGGGCCCCAACGGCGCCGGCAAGACCACCTCCATCTCGATGATCTGCGGCCTGCTCCGCCGCGACGGCGGGGAGGTCCTCGTGGCCGGCCGGCCCGTCGACATCGGGGCTACCGACGCCAAGGCCGCCATCGGCTACGTGCCCCAGGACCTGGCCATCTACCCGGACCTGACCGCCCGCGAGAACCTTCGCTTCTTCGGGCGCCTCCAGCGCCTCCACGGCCGGGAGCTGGATCGGCGGGTCGACGAGGTGCTGGCTGTGACCGACCTCGCCGACCGGGCCGGCGACCGGACCGACAGCTTCTCCGGCGGGATGAAGCGGCGGCTCAACATCGGCATCGGCCTGCTCCACCACCCCCGCCTCCTCGTGCTGGACGAGCCGACCGTCGGCGTCGATCCGCAGAGCCGCAACGCGATCCTGGCCAGCGTCGCCGCGCTCGAGCAGGAGGGGATGGCGATCCTCTACACGACCCACTACATGGAGGAGGCCGAGCGGCTCTGCGACCGGATCGGGATCATTGACGAGGGCCGCATCCGGGCCGAGGGCACGCGCCGGGAGCTGGTCGCCCTCGTCGGCCAGAAGGACCGCGTCGAGCTGACGGTCGGCGGGACGGTGGGCGCGGCGACCGCGGCCCTGCGGGCGCTCGCCGGGGTCGAGGAGGCGACCGCGTCCGACGGGCGCATCGTCCTGGTGGTCGAGGAGGCGCGGCACCGGCTGCCGCAGATCCTCGAGACGGCCGCCGACGCCGGCGCGTCGGTTCGCAGCGTCGAGGTCGTCGAGCCCGACCTCGAGGCGGTGTTCCTGCACCTCACCGGCAAGGCTCTCCGGGACTGAGCCGTGCGCGCCGCCGTGGTGATCGCCCTCAAGGACCTCCGCCAGAAGGTCCGCGACCGTTCCGTGCTGCTGATGGCCGTGCTCGCTCCGCTTGGGCTGGCCTTCCTGTTCTCGGCGATGATCCCGAACCAGGACACCTTCCACACGACGTACGCCGTCGTGGACCTCGACCGCGGGACCGTTGCCAAGAGGCTGGTCGACGGCCCGTTGGCCGGGCTCTCCGCGGCGGGGGTGGCGACGCTGGTGCCGACGGCGACCGAGGCCGAAGCCCGCACGGCGGTGGACGCCGGCGACGTCGCGGCGGCGATCGTCATCCCGGCCGGCTTCTCGGACGCCGTCCAGGCGGGCCGGCCGGCCGAGCTGCGGGTCGTCGGCGGCCCGTCGACCCTGCCGGCCGAGATCGCCCGCAGCGTGCTCGTCGGGTTCGGCAGCCGGGTCACAGCCGTCCAGGTCGCGGTGGGCACCGTGCTCGCCGGCGTGTCGGCGTCGCCGGACCCGGCGTTCGTCGCCGAGCTGGCAGGCCTCGCCATGGCGGCCCCCGCGCCGATCGAGATCACCGCCGGCGAGACCGTCGATCGAGTCGCCTCGTCGAAGACCTACTACGGCGCGTCGATGGCGGTGATGTTCGTCTTCTTCGCCGCCCAGTTCGGCGTCCTGGGCCTGCTCGCCGAGCGCCGCAACGGCACCCTGGCAAGGATGCTGGCGGCCCCGATCGCGCCGACCACCATCCTGCTGGGCAAGGTGCTCGTCAGCCTGGTCGTGGCCTCGGTCTCGATGGCGGTGATCGTGGTCGCGACGACGCTCCTGATGGGCGCCCGCTGGGGCGACCCGCTGGCGGTCGCGGCCCTCGTGCTGGCCACCGCCCTGGCAGCCACGGGCATCGCCACCCTGATCGTCGGGTTCGCCCGGACCGAGGAGCAGGCCGGCAGCTTCATCGCGGTGGTGGCCATGACCCTGGCCGTGTTCGGCGGCTCGTTCTTCCCGATGTCGCAGGCGCCCGAGGGCATGGCCGCCCTGAGCGTCCTCACGCCGCACGCCTGGTTCCTGCGCGGAGTCAACGACCTGGCCGCCGGGGGCGGGATCGCCGTCGTCGCTCCGTCGCTGGTGGTGCTGGCCGCCGTCGGCGTCGTCACCGGCGGCGTCGGGCTGATGCGGGCGCGGCGGGTGGTGGCGCCGTGAACGCCCTGACGATCGCGGTGGTCAACGTCCGGCGGCTCGTGCGCGACCGCACCGGCCTCTTCTTCATCTTCGTCCTGCCGGTCATCCTCCTCGTCGTGCTCGGCACGATCTACGGCGGCCGGGTCGCGCCGCGGATGGGAATCGTGGCGACCGACGCCGGCGCCCTCGGGAACGAGCTGGTGGACGCGATCCGGAACGGCAGCGTGAAGCTCGAGCTCAAGGAGCCGGCGGCCGCGGACGAGCTCAGGGCGAGGGTCGAGGATGGGAGCCTGGAGATCGGGGTGATCATCCCGCCCGGCTACGACGCGACCCTGCGGAACGGCGGCGTGGCCCAGGTGGTCATCCTGGGCCAGCCCGAGAGCGCGGTCTCCGCGCTGCGCGAAGCGGTCGACGCCGCCATCGCGGAGCAGGCCGCCGCCGTTGGGGCCGCCCGCCTCGCGTCGAGCCAAGCGGGGATCCCGTTCGACGAGGCGCTGGCGAGGGCCCGCACCGTCCGGGCCGGGATGGCGGGCGTCACCGTGGCCATCGAGCGCATCGGCGAGGGGATCTTCCCCGCCGGCACGGGGGCGTTCGCCCCCGGCGCGCAGAGCCAGCTGGTGCTGTTCATGTTCCTGACGTCGATGACCGCCGCTACGCAGCTGATCCTCACGCGCCAGCTCGGGGTCTCGCGGCGGATGGTCGCCTCGCCGGTCCGGATTGGCACGATCCTGCTCGGCGAGACGCTCGGCCGGTTCGGCGTGGCCATGGTCCAGGGTCTCTTCATCATCCTGCTCTCGACCCTCGTCTTCGGCGTGGGCTGGGGCGACCCACTGGCGGCCTCGCTCGTCGTCGTCCTGTTCGCGCTCGTCGCCACCGGGGCGGCCATGCTCGTCGGCGTGTTCTCGAACAACCCCGACCAGGCCGGCGCCCTCGGCGTCATGGCCGGGATGCTGCTGGGCGCCCTCGGCGGCGCGATGGTGCCGCTCGAGGTGTTCCCGGAGCCGGCTCACACGATCGCCTACCTCACGCCCCACTCCTGGGCCATCCAGGGCCTGCGCGAGGTCGCCCTCCGCGACGGCACGGTCGCTGACGTGCTCCTTGAGCTCGCGGTGCTGGGGGTCTACGCAGCCGCGTTGATGGCCCTGGGGACCTGGCGGTTCCGCAGGATCCTGACCAGGTGAGCCCGCCGGCCCCGGACCCCGCTTCCGCCGCAGGCTCCGACTCCGGCTCGGGCTCGGGCTCGGACGCCGCCTCCTCCGGCTCCGCCTCCGCCTCCGGCTCGGGCTCGGGCTCGGCATCCGCGCCCCTCGAGATCGTCGAGCTGGAGCTCGTCCGGGTCGCCGCCGTCCGTTCGTTGGTCGGGCCGGCGGACGTCCCCGACTTCATGTCCGACGCCCTCTCGATCGTGGCGACCGCCCTGCGCGAGGCGGGGATCGCGCCGGGCGGGCCGCCCTTCGCCCGGTACTTCGCCAGGAGGCCGGAGGGCCTCGACATGGCGGCCGGCTTCCCGGTCGCGGAGCCGTTCCTCGGGGCCGGCGTCGTGCAGCCGGGCGAGCTGCCGGCGGGGCCCGCGGCCGTCGCAACCCACGTCGGGTCCTACCAGGGGCTCGAGGCGGCGTGGAACGCGCTTCGCGAACGGGCCGACGCCCGGGGACAGCAGCTCGGCGACGACCCATGGGAGGTCTACTTCATCGGGCCCGGCAGCGGGGTGGACGAGGGCCAGTGGCGAACGGAGCTCGTCTGGCCGCTCCACCGCGACGCCGAGGGCTGACTGCGCACGCCGCGCGGGTCGCCAATGGCGACACCGCCGGAGCCACCCGGGCTCCGCGCCGAACGCTAGGACGTGCTTCGCCCGCGCTCCGCGAGACGCGCCAGCACCGAGCCCAGGCGCACCGCCCGGGCCGTCGCCTCCGCGGTCGCCGCCCCGCCGACGATGCCGGCGTCGAGGAGGGCGCGGACCTCGTCGTCCGGGTAGCCGGCGTCCGCCAGCACGGCCAGGGTGTCGTCGCCGAGGCCGGGGGCCAGCCGGGCGTCGCCGTCACCCTGGCCGCCGTCGCGCTCGCGCGCAGCGCTGCCGGCCCCGCCGTCGCGCGCACGTTCGTCGCCGGGGCTCCAGCCACCCGCCGCCGCCAGCAGCGGCGACACCATGTGGGCGGCTGCACCATCGCCGACCACCAGGCCCCGGGCGCGGAGGTGGGGGTCGCGATGGGCCTCGGCGGGGGTGTTGACCGGGGCAAGGCAGGCATCGTCGCCGAGGTCCGCGAGCCACGCCGCCCGCGGTCGCGACGCGAGGATCGCCGCGACCTCGGGCATGGCCGTCGGGTCGTACTGGCGCGGGACCAGGTCTTCGCGATCCACCGCCCGACAGAAGGCGACCCAGAACGGCGGCTCGAGCGCGCCGAGGGCCAGGAACGCGCCGTCCGCCGCGGGGTAGACGGCGTAGCAAGGGAACGTCCCGGCGAGCGGCCCGGGGACGACTCCGGCCGTGGCCACGCCGGCGCCCAGCGGCCCCAGCCAGGCCGCGATCGCGTCGAGGATCGCGACGTCCAGGACCGTGCCCTTGCCGGTTCGCTCGCGGCGGAAGAGCGCCGCCAGGATCTCCAGCGCCGCCAGCGTGCCGCCCGCCATGTCGGCCACCTGGAGGCCGGGCGGGACGGGCCGCGCCCCGGCCGGGCCCAGCAGCGCGAGGAGGCCGCTGATGGCGAGGTAGTCCAGGTCGTGACCGGGCCGGTCGCGATATGGGCCCGCCTGCCCGTAGCCCGACAGCGAGCAGTAGACGATGCGGGGGTTCGCGACCCGGATGTCCGCCTCGCCCAGACCTCGCCGGGCAAGCTGGCCGGGCATGGACGCCTCCAGGAAGACGTCCGCGGTGGCCGCCAGGCGCAGCACGATCTCCCGGCCCCGCGGGAGCCGGTAGTTGACCGCGATGCTCCGCTTTCCCCGGTTGACGGCCTCGAAGACGCCGCCGAACCCGAGCTCGGCCGGTGCGATCCGGGCGTAGTCGCCGGCCAGCGGCGTCTCGACCTTGATGACCTCGGCCCCGAGGTCGGCCAGGATGAGCGAGCACCACGGGCCGGGCAGCAGCCGGGAGAGGTCCAGGACGCGGATGCCCGCGAGCGGACGGCCCAGGCGCGGCGGCGCGGTCGGTTCGGCCATCGGTTCTCCGTGGAGGCCGCGTCCGCGGCGGCCGCCGGGCTCCCGCGAAGGTGGTCGGGGCGGTGGGATTCGAACCCACGACCTCGTGCTCCCAAAGCACGTGCGCTACCACTGCGCTACGCCCCGACGGATTCGTGCTCAGGAAGCGCATGTGCTTCCCGAGTAACGCCCAGAAGACTAGCCTACAGCGCTCCCAACGCACGATGCTTGCTCGCCTGAGGGCCAGACCTGCGACACGACGTCGCAGCGATGCCCGCCCAACGGCACTGGCGCCCCGACCCGTCACGGCCGACCATGGGACACCTGGATGCCCGGCAGGTATCTCTAGGTCATGACGAGCCTCGCCCTCGACAGCGCCGCGGTCGCCTCCACGGTGGAGCGTGCCATCGCGGGCGACGAGCTCGCCTTCGCCCGGATCGTCGGCACCTACCACCTCGACCTCGTCCGGGTCGCCTTCGTCATCTGCGGCGACGAAGTCCTCGCCGAGGACGCCGCCCAGGCGGCCTGGTGGATCGCCTGGCGCAAGCTTCCCTCGCTGCGGGACCACGACCACCCCAAGCCCTGGCTCGTGGCGGTCGCCGCCAACGAGGCCCGCAAGCTCGTCGGGCGCGAGCACCGCCACCAGATCGTGGAGCTCAGGGTCGCGGCCGATCCCGCCCCGGGGGCAGACCCGGGGGGCGCGATCGACCACGTCGACCTGGCGAACGCCCTGCGCCATCTCAAGCCCGAGGACCGGGCGCTCGTCGCCCTGCGCTACGCGGCCGAGCTCGACGCGTCCGAGCTGGCCCCGGTCCTGGGCATCTCCCCCTCGGGCGTGCGGACCCGGCTCTCCCGGCTGCTCGACCGCCTCCGGAAGGAGCTCGGCGATGACTGAGCGCGACGCCTTCGAGGTCCGCTTCGGGGCCGCGGTCCGCGGCTACGCCGGGCGCGTCTCGCCCGATCTCGACCCGGCCGAGCTCGCCCACCGGATCGCCGCGAAGGAGCCCCGCCGTCGAGGGTTCGGGGCAACCCTCGGGTGGCGCGTGGTCGCGATCCCGCGGGTCGCCTGGATCCTCCTCATCGCGGCCCTGCTCGCCGCCCTGGCCGGCACGGCGCTCGTCGCGTCGCGCCTGCTCGAGACCGCGCCCCGGGTCCCTCCCCTCGGGGCGGCGCTGGTCCCGACCGGCATCGACGTCCTGACCCCCGAGACGGGGGGGTACGCGCGGGTGGTCGCGGACGGCGACGGCATCCTCTGGGCGCGCGAGCCTGGCGGGCGGCTCGTGCGGTTCGATCCCGCGAGCGGATCCGCGCAGGCCTGGACGATCCGCGACGACGCGGGTTTCGGGGTGACGACGTCTTCCGGGTTCGACATCCTGCCCGCCAGGGACGGCGGGGTCTGGCTGGTGGGACGGCGGACGCTGCGCTGGTTCGACGGCTTGGCCTTCCGCCAGGTGATCGACGCGCCGGCGGACATCGGCCTCGCAACGGAGGCGCCCGATGGCACTCTGTGGGCGACCACGGAGCCGTGCTGCATCGGCACGGACGGAGCCGCGATGCACTGGGATGGATCGTCGTGGAGCAGCCTTGACCTCGGCGGGCTGAACGCGGACGCGACGGTCGGCGCGATCGCCGTGGACGCGGCCGGGCGCCCCTGGATCGGCTGGGTACGTGACGTCGAACCGCCCCCGCCCCCCGGATCCCCCGTGTACGCGGGCTGGGTCTCGCGCTACGACGGGTCGTCCTGGACGACCTTCGACGCGACGGACGCGGCAGCGCTCGGCGGCGGCGTCTTCACGATCAGACAGCTGCCCGATGGGACCGTCTGGGTGGCCTCCGCCGCCGGGCTCGCCCGGTTCGACGGGTCCTCCTGGACCGACGCCGAGGGGCCGTGGGGCACCTGGGGGGCATCGGTGGCCGCCGCGCCGGACGGCGCGACCTGGGTCGCCGCGTACGGCAGCGACGAGGCGATCAGCGTCGCGCGGTTCGACGGGCGGTCATGGGCCTCCTACGGACACTCGGACGGCCTGCCGGGCCCGAACGAGAGCGCCTACGTGGTCGCGCATGCCCTGCCCACGAAGGACGGGGTGTTCGTCGGGACCGGCGCCGGCATCTACCGGCTCGCGGACGGTCGCTGGGAACGGGCATGGCCCCGGGACCCCTCTCCCCTGATGGACCTGCGCAACCTGCTGGCGATCTCCCGCGACGAGCTGTGGGCGACCGACCTCCAGGGCGGCCTCGCGCACTTCCGGGCGGATGCCTGGACCAGGGAATCGATCGACCCGCGCTATTCCGAAGCCCAGGTGAACGACCTGGCGCTGGCGCCCGACGGCACCCTCTGGGCCGCGGGCCCGGACGGAGTCGGCTACCGCCGGGACGGGCGCTGGACCGTCGCCGATGCCGGTGAGGCGAGCGCCGTCACCGTTGGCCGAGATGGAACCGTGTGGGTCGGTGGCGGCAGCGGCGAGGAGTGCCGGGTGTCGACCCTGCAGTTCGACGGCACGGCATGGGTCAGTCGCGCCGTCGCCGGATGCCCGCCCGGGAGCTTCGGGCTGTCGTCGCTCGCGATCGACGCAAGCGGCGGGCTGTGGGCGGGCACGGCCCCCGGCTGCGCGCTCGGGATGTCCGGCTGCACGCAGGGCGGGCTGGCGCGCTTCGGCGGGCAGAGCTGGGAGGCGATCCGCGAGCTCGGCGGCTTGGAGCTCGCCAATCCCACCATCGTCGGGACCACTCGAACCGGCGACATGTGGGTCGTCGATGACCCCACGGAGTTCCGTGACCCTGCGGAGCGGGAGAGCCCGGTCAGGGCGGCCCGCTTCGACGGAACGGACTGGACCGTGGTCGAGCTGCCCGAGGGATTCATGGCCGACATCGTGGTTGCGTCCGACGGGACGTTGTGGGCGTGGGCCTATTGGACGCCCGCATCGACGGGGGGTGGCGACCGGGGACTCGCCCGCTACGACGGGACGGCGTGGACGTTCCCCTATGACGGCGCCGGGCTTCCGTGGATGGAGCTGGCCGCCGTCGCTCCGGATGGCACGGTGTTCGGCCGGATCGGCTTCGACATCTTCCGCTTCCCGGACCGGACCCCGCCACCCTGACCCGTGCGTAACCGACGCGCGAGAGCGTCCCGAGGGAGAGGTGACATGAACGTACGCGGCACGACTGGCCGGCTCTTCGTCTGCCTGACTGTCGTGGTCCTGCTGGCCGGGTGCGGCGCCGGCGCCACCTCGTCCCCATCGCCGACCACGGTCGCGACCGCCAATCCTGCGGAGGTGGTCGTCACGCCGGGTCCGCCCGCCCCGAAGGTCCCGGCCGTAGTGCCACCTGAGGGCCCGGCGCCCGCCCCCTGTCCACCCGGGTCGAACCCCGACGAGCCGGGGCCGGCAGCCCAGGCCCGGCCGCCCCACGACGTTCCCATCGCGGTGGCGTTCGACCGCAGCGCAGGCAGGCTGGTGGCCCTCGCGGACGCGGGCGATGGCCTCGAGACGTGGACGTTCGACGTGTGCGCGAACACCTGGACCCAGATGCACCCGAACCGGGAGCCGGCTGGCATCGATGAACGGGACCTGTTCGTCTACGATGTCGACTCCGACCTGACGATCGCGGTTGACCGGGACACCGCCGCTGTGTGGGCCTACGACCTTCGGGTCAACACCTGGACCCGCAAGGGGGACGGTCCGCCTGACGCGAGGGCCGGGTATTACAGCGCGCTCTCCCGCCTCGATGACGCGAAGCTCGGGGCCTACGACCCGCGCTCCGGCCTCGTCGTCGCCGCCATCAAGTCCGACTCCTCCGACGACTCCATGGAGCTGTGGAACTACGACGTCGAGACCGACACCTGGGCCCCGATCCACCACGGGCCCTGGCCGCCCGTCGGGGTGTTCGCCTACGACACCTCCGTCGACCGGCTGGTCGTGTACACGGCGCTGGGGGGCAACAGGCCGACCGAGATGTGGCTCCTCGACATCCGCACGGGCGCCTGGTCGAGGTCCGGCGCCGAGACGCCGGCCGTCGTCGGGTGGCTGGCGGGACCCGCCGTCGCCTACGACGAGGCGGCGGAGCGGACGGTGGTCTTCAACCGGATCCCATGGACCGCCTTCGACGCGACCACGGACCGCTGGGAGGTCCTGGCCGATGCCGAGCCCGGTGGGGCCTTCCCCTCTTCAATGGTGTACGACTGGGTGAATTGGCGGCTCGTCGGCATCCGGGGCGATAACGTGCTGGCGTTCGACACGCGCACCCGCGAGTGGACGGTCCTGCTCGAGACGAGCCCAGGGCAGCCCGCCGCCGTGGCGCCGTCCGTCGGCCCCGCGTTCGCCTGTCCACCCGGGTCGACACCCGACAGGCCGGGGCCCGTCGCCCGGGCCCGGCCACCGAGCGGCTGGAGTTCGATGGCCTTCGACCGCGAGTCGGGGAGGATCGTGCTCGTCGGGCAGGGGGGGACGTGGACGTTCGACGTGTGCACGAACACGTGGACCCGGATGCATCCCAACCAGGAGCCAGGCCTTGGCATGCTCGTCTACGACGTCGACTCCGACGTGACGATGGGATATGACTTGCGCCGAGTGTGGGCCTACGACCTCGAGGCCGACACCTGGACAGAGAAGGGCCCCTTTTCTCCGCTTGCCGGCGGTGGGTACCTAGGGTTCTTCCGGTTCTACGACCCGGTTTCGGGCCGGGTCGTCGCCGTCGCGGACGACCGCGGCAGCACGATCCTTGGCCCGGAGATGTGGAGCTACGAGGTCGAGACCGGCACGTGGACCCCGATCCCCCAGGCGAACCGGCCGGCCATCGGACCCCACGACGTGGACTTCGCCTACGACGCTTTCCTCGACCGGCTGGTCGTGTACACCAGCGCCGAGGACGGGAGCAGGCGCTTCGAGGCCAAGACGTGGCTCTTCGACCTTCGCAGCGGCACCTGGTCGGAGACGGGCGCCGTCACCCCGGAGTTCATCTACGCGGGGTGGGGGAACACCCCTGCCATCGCCTACGACGAGGCGGCGGAGCGGACCGTGATGCTGGGCCAGGGTCATTCGGCCGCGTACGACGCGACCGCAGACCGCTGGGAGACCCTGAACGTCTGGACGTCCTCTGAAGACTGGCTGACGATCGCATGTGGCACCCACCCGGAGTGCCGCCAGAACCACCAGATGGTCTACGACCCGGTGAACGAGCGGCTCGTCGTCTACGGAGGCGCCGCCATAGCAGGAGCTGGCGGGGAGGGCGACACGGCCGCGGACGACGTGCTGGCGTTCGACACACGGACCCGCGAGTGGATCGTTCTGCTCGAACCGAGCGGAGGGTAGGGCGCGCCGAGCACCAGATGAACCGTCCGGCCGACCTGTGGGAGAAGGCGGACCGTGGCGTGGAGAGAGGCTGACGCCAACGCTGCCACCGCGAGTCCGAGCGTCATTGGCGGAAGGAGCTCGGCGATGGCTGAGCGCGACGCCTTCGAGGTCCGCTTCGGGCCGCGGTCCAGAGCTACGCCGGGCGCGTCTCGTCCGATCTCGACGCGGTCGTCCGTGTCCGACCGGGGCCCTGCCCGCTACGACGGGACCGGGTGGACGTTCCCCTACGAGGGGGCCGGGCTGCCCTCGATGCAGCTGGCGGCCGTCGCTCCGGATGGCACCGTGTTCGGCTCGATCGGCTCGGTTCTCCGCCTCCCTGATCTCGCGCCGCCACCCTGAGACGGGCCAGACCAGGTGCCGTTGGACCGGAGGGCGGGGCGCAACCCGCAAGAGCGTCCCAGGGGAGAAGGGGAATGAACGAGCGCCTCCCGACGAGACGGCTTCTCGTCGGTCTGACCGTCGTAGTCCTGCTGGGCGGCTGCGCCGGCGGCGCAAGTCCGACTCCAGCCCCGGCGTCGCCGAGTCCATCGAGCGTGGTCGCCACGCCGACACCGACCGCCACGGCCACCGCCGCCCCGGTCACCGCCACTCCGGCGCCCACGCCGACCGTCGTCGAGACCTTCGACGTCGCCTACGAATTGGCCAACCCGCGGCTGGTCCCCGGCGAGCTCGACGTCTATGCGCCGGCCAGGGCCGGGCCGTGGCCCGTGGTCGTGATGTTCCACGGCGCACCCGGCAACGACCCGGTATCGGATCGCCTCGGGTTGATGCAGCACGCGGGAGACGGGTGGCGGACCCCGGCTTCGTCGTCTTCAACGCGGCCTTGGGCCACGTGCCCGAAGGGGGCGCTGACGCGCCCTCCTACGACGGGTTCCTCGCGAACAACTCCCAGGGAGCCTGCGCGGTCGAGTTCGCGCGGGCGCACGCGGCCGAGTACGGCGGCGACCCGGGAACCATGATCGTCTTCGGCCACTCGGGGGGCGCCAACACCGGGGCGATGGTCGCCTTCGCCCGTCCGGCGCCATCGGCGGGCTGCCTCGGGGGCACGACGCTCGGCGCGATCGACGCTCTGGTCACCTGGGAGGGCAGCTGGCTCCTCTCAGTGACGCACCCCGTCGTGGCCGACTGGGACGGGATTGTCGCCGCCGACCCTCGGATCATGGACGCGGTCACGCCGTGGAAGTACCTCCCCCCGGGCAAGGACCTCAAGGTCGTGATGCTCATGTCGGAGGACCCGAGTCTCTCCCTGGAGAGTGAGTATCCGGGTGTACTCGTCGACCGCGAGGTGGGCGATCCCTGGGCCGCCGACTCGTGGCTCGCCGCGCGCGACCCGTCCGGCGACCTGCGCCGGCAGCTCGAGGCGAACGGGGCGCTCGCCGACGGCACGATCCAATTCACCGAGGTGCAGCAGCTCCTCTACTTGGCCCTCGAGGCGCAGGGGAACCCCGTCACGCTCGACGTCATGCCGGGCTCCTCCCACGCCTACCTGGGCACCGCCGGCTGGCCGGTCTTCCTGGCCGCCTTCGGGAAGGCGGCAGCGCAGGACTGAATGTCATGAAGAAGGGCCTCCGTGGTGAGAACGTGGGTTCTCAGCGGAACCACTCACCGGGAGGCCCACTGCATGTTGTACGCCGGATTGGACCTGTCGCGCCAGAGGCTTGATGTGCATGTGCTCGACGAGGAGGGACGGACCGTGGAGGTGACCGCGGTCCGCCCCGATGCCGACGCCCTGCGGACCCTCGTCGCCCGGATGGATCGCCACGGCCAGCAGGTCAGCGCGGCGATCGAGTCGATGAACGGGGCCCGCTTCGTCCACGACCAGCTCGAGCTCGCCGGCTGGGACGTCGAGATCGCCGACGCCCTCCGGGTCAAGGGCCTCGCACCGCTCGCCGCCAAGACCGACAAGATCGACGCCTGGGTCCTCGCCGAGCTCGGGCGGCGGGATCTCGTGCCGGCGATCTGGCTGCCCGACCCGACGAACCGCGCCGAGCGCGAGCGGGCCCGCTTCCGGCTCCACCTCGTGCGCCACCGGACGGCCTTGAAGAACCGGATCCACGCCACCCTCATCGCCTTCGGCCACCCCGTCCCGGTGAGCGATCTCTTCGGGACCAGGGGCCGGGAGCTGCTCGCGAGCCTGGCGATCCCGGAGCCCTGGGCCAGCACCCTGGCCACGAGCCTGCGCCTCGTCGACGAGCTCGACGCGGAGATCGCCGCCTGCGAGCGCGACCTGCGCGCGGCCGGTGCCGAGCACCCGTACGTCCCGCTGCTCATGAGCGTGCCCGGGATCGCCTGGGTGCTGGGATACACGATCGCCGCCGAGATCGGCGACATCGGCCGGTTCGCCTCCCCCAAGAAGCTCACCGGGTACACCGGGCTCTGTCCCTTCGTCCGCCAGTCGGGCCGCCGGGACGATCGCGGCCCACTCGCTCTGAACGGTCCCAAGTACCTGCGCTGGGCCCTGATCGAGGCCGCCACCCACGCCGCTCGCAACCCGGTCTACCGCGAGCGGTACGAGCGGACCAAGAAGCGGCTCGGCCGCCAGCGCGGGGCCAAGGTCGCCCGGGTCGAGATCGCCCGCGAGCTCAGCGCCGCCATCTGGCACATGCTCACCAAGAACCAGCCGTTCGCTCCCGGCAGGCCCCCCGCCTGGCCTCTGGTCGCTTGACGACCCTCGACTGAGATGGGCCGCCGGAGCATCCGATCCAACCTGGTCCTCCCCCCGAGGAGGCGATAGAGAGATGAGCACGACTCCCACCACCATCGAGATGCCCGATCGTCAGACCCGCGTCTTGACGGCCGGCCCTTCTTCATAGAGAGGCCCCGGCCGCCTGACGCCCGGCCGGGTGCCGAATGGATCTGGTGTGGCCGCCGTGGTCCCGACAGCATCGGCCCGCGCGGGAGGCGTTGCCATCGGGCCATTCCCCGCCCGATCTCCGCGCTGAGGGAGCGCCATGGACGTGATCCTCGCCCGGAGACCAGGCCGTCGACGGATGGTCAGGGGGGCCACGCTTCTCCTGATCCCGGCCCTGCTCGCCTCGCTCGCGGTCGCTCCTGTCGTGTCATCGACGACCGTGGTGAGCGCGTGGCAGGCGAAGCTCGGCGCGGGTGGCGTCAACGGCAGCGCGACGATCCGGGTGTTCGACACGGGAACCGGGTCGGCCATCCTGAAGCTCGCCCGCTTCGCGCCGTCGACCAGCCTCGCGGTGCGGATCCAGCGGGGCACCTGCAGCACCGCCGGCGCCCTCGTGCTCGCCCTCCCGTCGATCAGAACGAGCGCGACCGGCACGGCGTCGCGGACATCCGCCCTGACCGCCGCCCAGGTCCAGGCGATCAGGGCGGCAACCGCCGGCTCGGCGAAGATCGCCATCCGGGTGGGGTCCGGCCTCGCCCTGCGGTGCTCGGTGTTCCGCGTCCATGTCCTGGTCAGCGTCGCGCCTCCCGCCGCCCCCACGGCCCCGGGCGCGTCGGTGGTGCTCACCGCCACGGTGCGCGGAACGTCGAACACCGCGGTGGCCTGGTCCGTCGTGGAGCCGGGAGGCAGCTCCATCACGGCGGAGGGTGTCTACACGGCTCCTGCGACGCCCGGCACCTACACGGTCAAGGCGACGTCCCGCGCCGACCCGACTGCAGCCGGCACGGCCCGCGTCCCGGTCGTGATCCCGGTCGGGCACGTCCCCGGCTTCGACGTCGGCGTGGACTACCACGCCTACGGCTCTGACTTCCACGCGACGTCGTTCATCACCCAGTACCAGAAGGCGACGGTGCGGGCGACAGTCCGGGCGCAGCTCCAGGGCATGGCTGACCGCGGCGCGACGGTCATCTCCACGCGGATCTGGCTCGTGACCGAGCCCGGGACAACGGACTTCGGCGACACCTGGCGCGCGACGTTTCCCTTGAGCGACCAGGAGAAGAGCAACCTCCGCGCCTACGCGCAGGACGTCGCGGCGGTCCGCGGGGCCGCCGGAAACCGCCTTCGCCTCGATCTGTGCCTCTTCTGGCTCGGCGCCGCCGACTACACGCGAGGGACCCTGACCACCGGACTCGGCTGGACACCGCTGAAGCCCGCGGAGTTCACCCGGCGGGCCGAGGTCACGACCGACCGCGTCATCGCCGCCGTCTCGGGCGTGAAGCGTCCCGACGGCGTCGCCGTCGTGGACACCATCTACATGGACGGCGAGGTCATGATCGGGGCCAAGGCCAACCAGGACTGGTTCCTGCGGACCCACTACCCGCGCTTCGTCGAGCGCGTCTCGGCCGCCGGCTTCCGTCCGTCCCTGTACTTCGGCGCCTCCGACACGGTCTATGCCTACCTCACCCCCGGCTACACCGACGTCGACTACGCGATCCTCGACGGCCACCGGTCGATGTTCTGGATGTACCGAAGCCTGCGGTTCATGGCGGACGAGGGGCTCCCGATGCCGGGGCGCGTCGACTTCTCGTGGTACGTGCTCGCGACCGCCGAGGCGCCCTCGTCCGTCCTGCTGGCGCGCGCGCTCGACGACGCTGACGCGACCCTGCCCTCGCTCGGCCTCCCGAAGTCGTACGGGATCGTCGAGACGTACTACTACCCCGATGCCGCGAAGCGCCGTGAGGTCGGCCAGGCGATCGCCGCGCAGGCCCTCGTCGATCCGCGCCTGCAGCGCGTCTGCTTCTGGACGACGCCCGACGCCGGCGGCCCCCGCGTGCACGTCGGCTACCCGTTCGCGATCGAGGACTTCTATCCGCCGCCGGGACCCTAGGACCGCCGGGGCGGGCGATTCGGAGCCGAGCAGCTCAGTCCCTCAGGTCGCCGAGCTCGGAGGCCGTTCGCCTCTCGCCTGTCGCCTGGCTCCCGGCTACGGTGACCGCCGGCGGCAATCTCTGACGCCGGGTCCGAACCATGACCCGGGGGGCCTACAGACGGGCAGGGCCCGGCCGGATCTTCGAGCGTCCCAGGAGCGTGCGCGATGACGGGAGTCGGCGGAACGCCCCCGGCGCCGGCGCTCACGCCCGTCGAGAGGCGCGGCCGCGGGCCGTCGGCGGGGGTCACGTTCGGCCTGCTCACGGCGGCCCTGGCGGCGCTCGTCGGGATCGCGCTCGTCGGGCGGTCGGGCGACCGACCCGGCTCACACGCGGCCGTCGACGGGCCGACCGCGACGCCTGGCGCGACGCCAACCGCGCGGCCGACCGGCGCGCCATCCCCCACCGCCCTGACCGCACCTCCTCCGGGCACGCCCCCGCCGCGGGTCATGGTCTCCGCCGGACCGGTCCGCCCCTGTCCAGCCGGGTCGACGCCCGACGAGCCGGGACCGGTCGACCAGGCGCGGCCGCCCCAGGACGCTCCCACGGCGCTGGCATTCGACCGCGGTGCAGGCAGGCTGGTGGCTCTCGTGGGCGTCGACGACAGCGTCGAGACATGGACGTTCGACGTGTGCACGAACACCTGGACGAGCATGCATCCGAGCCGGGAGCCGCCGGGCCTTGGCGAGCTGGTCTACGACGTCGACTCCGACGTGACGATCGCGTCTGACGCAACCAGGGTGTGGGCCTACGACCTGGGGGCCAACACCTGGACCCAGAGGGGCACGGCGCCGGGCGGCGCGACTCCGCGGTTCTACGACCCGGTCTCCGGCCTCGTCGTCGCCACGGAAGACGACGGCGACCCCGGCACCCCTGACCTGGAGCTGTGGAGCTACGAAGTCGAGACGGACACGTGGACCCCGATCCGCCAGGCGAACCGCTTGGCCATCGAACCCCGGGAGTATGCCTACGACGCCTCCGTCGACCGGATCGTCGCATACGCCGACGACGGGGGGCGGTTCGGCGGGGCCAGCACGTGGCTCTTCGACCTCCGCACCGGCACCTGGTCGGCGACGGGCGCCGTCACGCCGCAGTTCTACTTCGGATGGATTGGGCCGCAGCCGCCCGTCGTCGCCTACGACGAGGCGGCCGAGCGGACCGTGATGGCCGGCCAGGGCCGATCGGTCGCCTACGACGCGACCGCGGACCGCTGGGAGACCCTGTTCGAGACGCCCGCCGAGGATTGGCCAGCCGCGTTTGGCACCGACCCGGAGTGCCGCGACCGGCAGCAGATCGTCTACGACGCGGTGAACGAGCGGCTCGTCGCCTATGGGGGCCAGTACTTGACGACGTGCACGTGGGAGGCGGTAGACGACGTGTGGGCGTTCGACATGGCGACCCGCTCGTGGACGCTCGTCGTGCCCCCGACCCCGGCGCCGCCTCCCCTGCGGGACCTGGCCGCCCGCGGGGCCCCGGCCTCGACGGGCCCGGACCGGTCTCCCTGGATCCCCGCCACGAAGGTGACGCTCCACGGCGGACCGTTCTTCACCCGCGTCCCCGGCGTGGCCGACGAGCCCTGGTCGAGCACGCCGCCCGCAGCCCCGGCGACCGTCGCGGACGGGCTCTTCCTGCCCGAGTGCCAGCTGTGGACCGAGGGCACCGTTTGGTGGGAGGAGACGACGGGCGATCCGTCGTCGCGGGCATGGATCGAGATCGACCTCGGCGGCACCTTCGTGCTGGACGCGGCGGTGGTCCAGGCCGACGTCAATGACGAGTACCGGCTCTCGTACCGGGACCCGGAGACGGGCAGTTGGGCGCCGCTGTGGGCAATCCCGCTCGGGGAGGCCGGCGGGATGGCCACGCGGCCGGACCAGGGCGATGCGTCGGTGCGGTGGCCGCTCGAGCGGCCGGTCGTCACGGACGCGCTCCGGTTCGAGGCGACGAGCGGCGACGCGCAGTACTCGGTCTCCGAGATCGCAGTCTTCGGCCGGCCGGCGCCCTGATCGGCCTTCCGTGCTCAGGGCGGCCGACCCTGCGCAGGCGCCGTCAGCTTCGGCCGCGTGAACGGCTGCGGCCGCGCCTGGACCGCAGCCGCCCGCCGCCGATATCAGTACTGCTTCGCCTCGGCCTCGTCGACGATCCAGACCTGCGGCGCCCCATCCACGCCACCGCGCTCCATCGCCGCGGGGAGCGACGGGTCCTGCGAGAACCCCCGAGCGCCGTCGAGCGTCGCGAACTCGTTCACGATCACGACGGTGTTCGGGTCGGCCACCTCGCGGGTGATGCTGTGGCCCGTCGCTCCGTACTGGCGACGGACGGCCTCGTGCTCCGTGAACACCGGGAACCAGCGGTCGTAGTCGGCCACGTGGTGCTGAACGATCACCTTGGTCATTGCGAGACCCCCCATTCAACTGGACCGACCGTCCGGGCCGGTCATGAGGGCCTGACTCTATGCTTAGGCACCATATTGTCAATACCCGTATCATGCATCGATGGTTAAGATTCGCATGCCCGACGACTTCTACGACCAGACGCCGGACGCAAACGTTCTGGCGACCGAAGCCGTGATGAACACCATCCGCACGGCCGACATGCTGTTCGATCGGATCGGGCGACTCCTCCGTCCGCTCAATGTCAGCGCCGCGGGCGGCCTGGTCCTGGGAATCCTTCGCGACCGCGGGCCCATGTCTCCCTCGGAGCTCAGCGAACGTCTCATCGTCACCCGGGCAACCGTGACCGGCGTCCTCGACTCGCTCGAGCGACGCAGCTTCGTCCTTCGTTCTGCGAACCCTGCCGACCGCCGCAGCCTGGTCGTCGAGATCACACCCGCGGGGCTCGACGTGCTCAAGGAGCTTCGGACCATCGTCCATCGCAGCGAGAAGGCCTGGCTGGCCGGTCTCTCCGATCCGGAGCTGCGCGCCTACATCGCGCAACTGCATCGGATCCAGGAGAGCCTCGACGCCGCGTCGGGAGGTTTGACCTGAAGCGAGCCCTGGATGATGCAGGGCCAGGTCTTCCATCACGGCCCCCGACGCCGCAGGAAGGGGCCGAAGGGGAGTAGGACCTCGGTCCCGAATTCGACACTCCGGGGCTGGGGGAGTACCGTGGCCTCCTCGTCGCCCGTTCCCGCACCCGGGAACGACGCGAGCCCGCTAGTCGGTCCCTCCAGTGCGTCCCCCCATCATGCTGGCCCAGCTTCAGGCCGCCTCGGTCGACCAGGAGCGCCACCGCGACGAGGCAGAGCGCCACGCCCGCCATCGCGCCTCGATCGCGACGCGGGTCGAAGGCCGGTCGTTGTCGTCGAGGTTCGGAGCCGCGATCTCGCGCATCGGCCCGCGAGACCGTCACTCGCTGACGACCTACCCGTGCCGCCTTCCCGGCGGGAAGATCGGCCTGACGGCGGTCGTCCTTCGCGGAGGCGAGTGGACCTTTGTCTGCCGGGTCGCGTAGGCAGCTCAGGCCGTTCTCCTCTGGCGCAGCAGCGGAGACCCACGCATCGTCTCAACGGCGACGAGGGCGAAGACGAGTGGTCCAGGCGGTGGCCGCCGGGACCGCGTCGAGCCCCGTGCCAGCGCGACCCGCATGGGCGTCCCGAAGGTCGAAGAGATCAGCGCGATGGAGTCGGGGCAGCGATCCAGTGGGCGTTCCCCGCGGTTCATGATCCTGGCGTCGGCCGTGCTCCTCGCCGGGTGCGCGACCGCCTCCGCCCCGACGAGCCCCGCGATGACGGCGAGCCCGCCTGCGCCCCCGCCGTCCACCTCGGCGCCGACCGCGGCGCCGACCCCGCCTCCATCCAGCGCCCCCATGGCCCGCGTGGGGATCGTCTGGGCCGTGGAAGCCGGCACGGTCGCGTTCGCCGGCCCGACCACGGTGTCACGCGGGCTCGCCACGGGACCGTCGCCCTTCAGGTACTCGGAGGATCCCGGCTGGGAGCTCGTCGATCGCTCGAAGGCGGGCCTCATCGACACGTGCGAGAAGTCCGACCCTTCGGCAACCATGGAGCTCCCGATCGGAAGCTACACGGTCACGGCGTCGGCCCCGGGCCTCGACTTCGAGTTCCCGCTCGCGCTCGAGACGCCGTCGGTCGAGTACCGGGTCTGCCGCTTCTCGGTCGAGGACGCCTTCACCTCCTCGAACGTCGTCGCCTACGGCAGGTCGGGCGCGCTTGCCGTTCACGACTGGTGGTGGCCCGGCTGCGTCGACCTGTGTCCGGGCAACCTCCTCTTCTTCTCTCGAGACGGTGATGTCTTCGTCACCGACGCCACCGATCCCGACGTGCCCGAACCTGGGCAAGCCGATCCCCGTGAGACCCGACTCACCGAGGACCCGGCGGCGGAGCGCGCGCCGGCACCGATCTCTCGCCTCTCCTGGGGTCCTGCGCCGATGGTCGCCTTCATCTCGGAGCGCGACGAGCAGCCCGAGATCTACGCGATGAACGGCGACGGCTCCGGCCAGCGGCGTCTGACGAGCGACTCGGACGTGGTGGGCTGCGTCACTCCGTCGCCCGAAGGCGAAGAGATCGCGTTCGTCTCCGTCCGCGACGGCCGCCGGGAGATTCACCTTGTCGACGCCGACGGCTCGAAGCAGCGACGCTTGACAGAGATCGAGGTCGTCGCCAGCGGCTGCCCGGCGTGGTCGCCCGACGGCCGCCAGCTGGCCTTCGTCGCCCGCGAGGACGCCGGGCTCTTCGTCATCGGGGCGGATGGGTCCGGCCTCCGCCGGCTGACGGCCGACGGCGAGCGCGTCCTCGATCCTGGCCAGCCCGCGTGGACGCGGTCGTCGACGTCGTCGGCGGACCGGATCGCGTTCGGAGCGGCGACCGCCAGCGGCACGCAGCTGGTCGTCGTCGACGCCGACGGCTCGAACCGGGCGAGCCTGGGCGAGACGCCGCCGTGGGTATGCCCGGCGGCGAACGGGCCCGTGATCGCCTTCATCGCTCCAGGCCGCGTCGATCAGCCGGCCGGCCCTGCGGCGAGCCCCACCTCGTTCGAGATCGCCGTTGACGGGGAAGGCCTGGCGAGACGGCTGATCGCGCGAGATGCCTCGGCCGGCGCCTGTCCGGCCTGGTCATTCGACGGATACAGCATCGCCTACGAGGGGACGGACGGGATCCACGTCATCGGCGCAGGCGGCGGGAACCCTCTCCTTGTCGCCCCGGGAGGGCACGAGCCGGCGTGGTCGAGCGGCTGGCTGCAGTGACGACGGCGAGCCCACGCGCAGCCTGATCGAGCCGGTCGCAGCGTCCTGACGGGTCCGCCCAACGCCGACCGGTGGGGCGTGGCGAGCCGGGGCAGGGCGGTGCGCGGGGTGCGACCGGGGGCGGTCGCTATGATCGCCACGTCCCCAAGCCGAGAGAGCGCGGACCGGGTCAGGCCACGCGCCGACGAGCGGAAGATGAGCTCGAACCAGTCTCTCCACGGTCCGCCCCGTTCCGACCGCTGGCGAGTCCGCCCGCAGGCCGAGCCGGACGAACCGATCGTCGCGGAGCTCTTCAGCGTGGAGCGGCTGGAGCAGCACGCGCAGACCCTGGCGGCCGCCCAGGCAGTGACGAATACCCCCAGCCGGGGACATGCCGTCGGGCCACGCATCGCAGAGAACGGCCACGTCCTCGTGGACGCGTACCGGGTTCTCGCCCGTGCGATCAAGGACGAACGGGCGATCACGCCGGCCGCGGAATGGCTCGTCGACAACTTCCCCATCGTCGACGAGCAGCTCCGCGAGATCCGCGACGACCTGCCCCCGGACTACTACCGCGAGCTCCCCAAGCTGGCCGAGGGCCACCTCGCGGGCTACCCGCGTGTCCTGGGCCTGGCCTGGGCCTACATCGCGCACACGGACAGCCGCTTCGACCCGGAGAGCCTGCGCCGGATGGTGCGCGCCTACCAGGCGGTCGAGCCGCTGACGATCGGCGAGCTGTGGGCGATCGCGATCAGCCTCCGGATCCTCCTCGTCGAGAACCTCCGCCGCCTGGCGGAGCAGATCGTGCGCAGCCGGGCAGCGCGGCAGACGGCCGACGAGATCGCCGAGGGCCTGCTCGGCCTCGGCGCGGACAGCCCCGAGGTCGCGGCGGCGACCCTGCGCCGGCTCTCGCATGCGGCGCTCCCGACGGCGGCCCGCGTCCAGCTCTTCCAGCGCCTGAGGGACCAGGACCCCGCGGTCACCCCAGCCCTCCGCTGGCTGGAGGAGATGCTCGCGGCGCAGGGGACCACCGCCGAGGAGATGGTCCGGATCGAGCACCAGCGCCAGGCGACCATGAACGTGACCGTGCGAAACGTGATCACGAGCATGCGTCTGATCTCGTGGTTCGACTGGGCCGAGTTCGTCGAGAGCGTGAGCCTGGTCGACGAGGTCCTGGGTGCTCGAACCCTGTTCGGGGAGATGGACTTCGCGACGCGAGACCGGTACCGGCACGCGGTCGAGGAGGTGGCACGGGGTTCGGGCCTGACCGAGGTCGACGTCGCGCGGAAGGCTGCGGCGATGGCTAGCGAGGCGCGGTCGGCCGACGGCGTCGAACCATCGCTGGCAGCGCGACGCGAAGATCCCGGCTACTACCTGATCTCCGACGGCCGCCTCGCGCTCGAGCGCGCCCTCAACGCTCGAGTGCCACTGGCGGGCAAGCTACGGCGCGCCGATGTCCGGGCCGGGGCACGTGGCTACCTCGCGACGCTCGCGCTGGTCACGGCGCTCATCCTCGCCGTGCCACTCCTGCTGTCCGGCGCTGGAGGCGCCGCGGGTGCCGCCATCCTGCTGATGGCGATCCTCGCGCTCGCCCCCGCCTCCGACCTCGCCATCGCCCTTGTCAACCGGGCGGTCACCAACGTGCTGGGCCCGAGATCGCTGCCCCGGCTCGCGCTCGAGGATGGCGTGCCGTCCCGGCTCCGGACCCTCGTCGTGGTACCGATGCTCCTCACCGGCGAAGCGGATGTCGAGGCCCAGGTCGGCGGCCTGGAGGTCCACTACCTGGGGAACCGCGAGGGCGATATCCGGTTCGCCCTGCTCTCGGACTGGCTCGACGCCCCGACCGAGCACCTGCCCGGCGACGACGAGCTCCTCTCGGCGGCGGTGGCGGCCATCGACCAGCTCAACGAGCGCCACGGCAAGGCCCCCGGGGGAGGGGCCCGGTTCCTGCTCTTCCACCGGAAGCGAAGCTGGAACGAGGCCGAGGGCTGCTGGATGGGCTGGGAGCGCAAGCGCGGCAAGCTCCACGAGCTGAATGCCCTGCTGCGTGGCTCGACGACGACCGGCATCCTGACCACCGGGCGGCCCTCGTCGATCCCGCCGACGGACGTGCGCTACGTGGTCACGCTCGACGCCGACACGCGGCTGCCCCGGGGCGCGGTGGGCCGCCTCGTGGGGACGATCGCCCACCCGCTCAACCAGCCGGCCTTCGATTCGCAGGCCGGCCGAGTGACCCAGGGCTACGGCGTGCTCCAGCCACGCATCACCTCGACCCTCCCGACCCAGGACGAGGCATCGCTCTTCCAGCGGATCTACTCCGGATCGGCCGGGATCGACCCCTATGCGTCCGCCGTCTCCGACGTCTACCAGGACCTGTTCGGGGAGGGGAGCTTCACGGGCAAGGGGATCTACGACCTCGACGCCTTCGCCGCGGCCCTGGCGGACCGGGTCCCCGAGAACGCGCTCCTGAGCCACGACCTGTTCGAGGGCGTCTTCGCCCGGGCCGGGCTGGTGACCGATGTCGAGCTCTTCGACGAGTTCCCGTCGAACTACCTCGTCTCGGCAGCTCGCCAGCACCGCTGGGCGCGGGGCGACTGGCAGCTCCTGCCCTGGATCCTTGGCCGGGCCCGCGACGCCTCCGGCCGGCGGAGCCGGAGCTCCATCCCCGGCATCTCCCGCTGGAAGATGGTCGACAACCTGCGCCGGACGGTGTCCGCCCCGCTCACGCAGGCCACCCTCGTCGCGTCCTGGACGCTCCCGTCGGTCTCGGCCGGCCTGTGGACTGCGTTCGTGCTGGCTTCGGTGATCATCCCCGCAACCCTGCCCGTCCTGGCGGGATTGCTGCCGCGACGACAGGGCATCTCCAAGCGCAGCCACCTGCGAGCCATCGGCGCCGACATCGCCCTCGCCGCGGCCCAGGTGGGCCTCGGCCTCACGTTCCTCGCCCACCAGGCGTGGCTGATGATCGACGCGATCCTGCGAACCCTGGTGCGGCTCTACGTCACCCGGCGGAACCTCCTCGAGTGGACGACCGCTGCCCAGGCCAAGGCCAGCCACGATCTCGACCCTGCGGGGTTCTACCGGCAGATGGCGGGTGGCGTCGCGATCGCGGTTGCCACCGCGGTCCTCGTCTTCGCGGTCAAGCCCGGCGCGGCCTGGATCGCCGCGCCATTCGTCGTCCTGTGGCTGCTCTCGCCCCTGGTCGCCCTGCGGGTCAGCCTGCCACCCCCCGAATCGGCCGCAGAGCAGCTGTCGGCCGCCGACGTGGGGGCTCTCCGCCTGACTGCCCGTCGGACCTGGCGGTTCTTCGAGACCTTCGTGGGCCCGGAGGACCATGCGCTGCCGCCCGACAACTTCCAGGACGATCCCACGCCGGTCGTCGCGCATCGCACCTCGCCGACGAACATCGGGATGTACCTGCTGGCGACCGTGACGGCTCGCGACCTCGGCTGGATCGGGACGCTCGAGATGGTGGAGCGCCTCGAGGCGACGCTTGCGACCATCGGCAACCTCGAGCGATTCCGCGGGCACCTGTTCAACTGGTACGACACGCGCGACCTGCACCGGCTCGAGCCGGCGTACGTGTCGTCTGTCGACAGCGGCAACCTCGCCGGCCACCTGCTGGCCCTGTCGAACGCCTGCCGCCAGATGATCGACCAGCCGCTTCCGGTCGCGGCCGCGCTGGCCGGGATCGGTGACGCGATCGCATTGACCCGCGAGGCTGCCGGCGCGATCGGCGACGACCGGAGAAGCCAGACGCTCACCCGGCGGCACCTCGACGACGCCCTCGAGCTGCCTGCAGGGGCCGCCGACGGCCCTGTCCCCGCGACGCCCGAAGGCTGGGCGGCCCGCCTGGACGAGCTCTCCACGCACGCCCGGACGCTGTCGGACGTTGCCGCGGCCCTCACCGCAGAGCGTGGAGACGGCGCGGACGGCGAGCTGGTGACCTGGGCCGAGGCGGCCCGGCTGGCCGTGGGCAGCCACGTTCGAGACCTCGCGCTGCTCCAGCCCCCTCCCCCGGGGCCCGCCTTCCCGACGATCGCCGAGCTGTCCGAACCGCTCGTCCAGGAAGCCGGCGATGGGGCGCCGGCCGCGGCGATGCTCGTCCGACGGCTCCAGGCGATCGCCGACCGGGCCCAGCAGCTCTTCCGGGAGATGGACTTCAGCTTCCTGTTCGACCCGACCCGCAAGCTCTTCTCGATCGGGTTCCGGGTCCGCGACGGCACGCTGGATCCGAGCTACTACGACCTCCTCGCCTCCGAGGCCCGCCTCGCCAGCTTCCTCGCGATCGCCAAGGGGGATGTCGCCCCGGACCACTGGTTCCGGCTCGGCCGCGCGCTGACGCCCGTCGGTCGTGGCTCCGCCCTGATCTCGTGGTCCGGGTCGATGTTCGAGTACCTGATGCCCGCCCTCGTGATGCGCGCTCCCGCCCTGAGCCTGCTCGACCACACGTACCGGCTGGTCGTGGCCCGCCAGATGAGCTACGCCGCCGAGCTCGGCGTGCCCTGGGGCATCTCCGAGTCGGCATTCAACGCGCGCGACCTCGAGCAGACGTACCAGTACTCGAGCTTCGGCGTGCCCGGCCTCGGCCTGAAGCGGGGCCTGAGCGAGGACGTCGTCGTGGCGCCGTACGCGACCGCCCTCGGGGCGATGATCCAGCCCGAGGCCGCGGTCCGGAACTTCGCCCGGTTGCGCAGCGCCGGGGCGGCCGGGCGGTACGGCTTCCGGGAGGCGCTCGACTACACGGCGCGCCGGCTCCCCGAAGGGGCGTCGGTCGCGATCGTGAAGAGCTACATGGCCCATCACCAGGGGATGGCGCTGGTGGCCCTCGGCAACGTCCTCAACGACCGCGCGATGGTGGAGCGCTTCCATGCCGACCCGATCGTCGAGGCGACGGAGCTGCTGCTCCAGGAGCGGATGCCGCGCGACGTGCTCGTCGCCCGGCCACGTGCCGAAGAGGTGAAGAGCGCCGCCGACGTGCGCGATCTCGTGCCGCCGGTCCTCCGTCGTTTCACCTCGCCCCACGACGCGATCCCGCGGACGCACCTGCTGTCGAACGGGCGGTACGCGGTCATGGTGACGGCCGCGGGATCCGGCTACAGCCGCTGGGGCGACGTCGCGGTGACCCGCTGGCGCGAGGACGTGACTCGCGACTCGTGGGGCAGCTACCTCTTCCTGCGCGACATGCACACCGGCGCGGTGTGGTCGGCGGGTCACCAGCCGAGCGGCGCGGAAGCGGACAGCTACGAGGTCACCTACTCGGAGGATCACGCCGAGTTCTCCCGTCGCGACGGCTCGATCGCGACCGGCCTGACCATCGTCGTGTCGGCGGAGCACGACGCGGAGATCCGCCGCGTGTCGCTGACCAATCTCGGCTCGCACGATCGCCAGATCGAGCTGACGTCGTACGCGGAGATCGCGCTCGCGCCGCAGGCGGCCGATGTCGCTCACCCGGCCTTCCAGAACCTGTTCGTGCAGACCGAGTTCGTCCCCGATATCGGTGCCCTCCTGGCGACCCGCCGTCCACGATCCGCGGACGAGCAGCCGATCTGGGCCGCCCATGTCGCGGCGGTCGAGGAGGAGACCGGCGGGGTCATCCAGTACGAGACGGATCGCGCCCGCTTCCTCGGCCGGGGCCGGTCGGTCCGCTCGCCGGTCTCGGTCATCGATGGGCGTCCGCTCTCGAACACGGTCGGCGCGGTGCTGGATCCGATCTTCAGCCTCCGCTGCCGGGTCAGGCTCGCCCCCGGCGCGACCGCCCACGCGATCTTCTCCACGGTCGTCGCCGAGTCGCGCGAGCAGGTCCTGGACCTGGCCGACAAGTACCGCGAGTCGGCCACCTTCGAGCGGGCGGCGACCCTGGCCTGGACGCAGGCCCAGGTCCAGCTCCATCACCTGGGGATCGAGGCCGACGAGGCCCACCTCTTCCAGCGCCTGGCCAACCGGATCCTCTACTCGGACCCGTCGCTGCGGCCGTCGGCGGGCCTGCTGGCCCGCAACGAGCGGGGGGCACCCGGCCTGTGGGCCCACGGCATCTCGGGCGACCTGCCCATCGTCATGGTGCGGATCGACGAAGCCGAGGACCTCGACATCGTCCGGCAGCTGCTCCGCGCGCACGAGTACTGGCGGCTGAAGCTCCTCGACGTCGACCTCGTGATCCTCAACGAGCATGGCGCCACCTACGCCCAGGACCTCCACGATTCGCTCGAGACCCTCGTGCGGACGAGCCAGTCCATCCTGGTCCACGAGGGCCATCCGGGCCACGGCGGGGTGTACATCCTGCGCGGCGACCAGCTCTCCACCGAGGACCGCACGCTCCTCCAGGCGGCCGCCCGGGCCGTCCTGCTGAGCCGCCGGGGCAGCCTTGCCGACCAGGTCATCCGCCTGGAGCGTCCCGAGAGGATCGCGTCCGCCCGCAGCGCCGCCCGGTTCGAGGCAGACCAGGAGCGAGGCGGCCGCGCCGCGTCCGGAGCTGGAGTTCTTCAACGGGCTCGGTGGCTTCGCCGATGGCGGGCGCGAGTACGTCACCATCCTCGGCCCGGGACAGTCCACCCCGGCGCCCTGGCTGAACGTGATCGCCAACGCGTCGTTCGGGTTCCAGGTCTCCGAGTCCGGGTCGGGCTACACCTGGTCCGGGAACAGCCGCGAGAACCAGCTCACCCCATGGTCCAACGACCCCGTCAGCGACCCGGTGAGCGAGGCGATCTACGTCCGGGACGACGACAGCGGCGAGCTGTGGGGTCCGACGGCCCAGCCGATCCGCTGCGAGGAATCGACGTACGTCGCCCGTCACGGTGCCGGATACAGCCGGTTCGAGCACCTGCACGACGGCATCGAGCTCGACCTCGTCCAGTTCGTCCCGCTCGACGACCCCCTGAAGGTCTCGGTGCTGACCATCGAGAACCGGTCCGGGCGCTCCAGGCGCCTGTCCGTGACCGCCTACGCCGAGTGGGCGCTGGGCACCTCGCGCGGGGCCAGCGCCCCGCGGATCGTCACGGCACTGGAGCCGGAGACGCAGGCGCTCCTCGTGCGCAACCCGTGGAACACCGAATTCGGCGGCCGGGTCGCCTTCCTCGACCTCGGCGGGCGGCAGACGGCGTGGACGGCCGATCGGACCGAGTTCCTCGGCCGCAACGGCGCTCCGGACCGGCCCGCCGGCCTGGACCGCGGATACCGGCTGCAGGGAGCCGTCGGCGCCGGCATGGATCCGTGCGCCGCCCTGCAGACCAGCTTCGAGCTCGCCAACGGAGCGCGGACCCAGGTCCTCGTGCTGCTCGGCGAGGCGGACGGGGCCACGGCGGCGGCCGACCTCATCCGGCGCGGGCGAACGGCCGACCACGAGGCGACGCTGCGCGGCGTGGCGAGCTACTGGGACGATACCCAGGGCACGGTCCAGGTGCGGACGCCCGACCGCTCGATGGACATCATGCTCAACCGCTGGCTCATCTACCAGACGCTCGCCTGCCGGCTGTGGGCGAGGACGGCGTTCTACCAGGCCGGCGGCGCCTACGGGTTCCGCGACCAGCTCCAGGACGTCATCGCCCTGGTGACCTCGAAGCGCGAGCTCGCCCGGGAGCATCTCCTGCGGGCCGCGGCACGTCAGTTCGCCGAGGGAGACGTCCAGCACTGGTGGCATCCGCCGTCGGGTCGGGGCGTCCGGACCCGGATCTCGGACGATCGCCTCTGGCTGCCGTACGCGGTCGATCGCTACCTCGCGGTCACGGGCGACACGGCGGTCCTCGACGAGACCGTCCCCTACCTCGAGGGACCGGCCCTGCGGCCGGACCAGGCGGACGCCTACTTCCAGCCGGAACGCTCACCGGAGTCGGCTTCGCTGTTCGACCACTGCGCGGCGGCGCTCGACCGGAGCCTCGCGGTCGGCGCGCACGGGCTGCCGCTCATCGGGTCGGGCGACTGGAACGACGGCATGAACCGGGTGGGTCACGAGGGCCGGGGCGAGAGCGTCTGGCTGGGCTGGTTCCTGCACACCGTCCTGGCCGCCTTCGCGCCGATCGCGGAGGCCCGCGGTGAGCGTCCTCGCGCGGAGCGCTGGCGAGCCCACATGAAGGCGCTCCGGCGGGCGCTCGAGCGCCACGGCTGGGACGGCGACTGGTACCGCCGAGCCTTCTTCGACGATGGCACCCCGCTCGGCTCCGCCATGAACGCCGAGTGCCGGATCGACTCGATCGCCCAATCGTGGAGCGTCCTGTCGGGAGCCGCCAATCCTCCCCACGCGGAGCGGGCGATGGCCGCGGTGGAGGAGTACCTCGTCCGACGCGGCGACGGTCTCGTCCTGCTGTTCACCCCGCCGTTCGACCATTCCGACGTCGATCCGGGCTACGTCAAGGGGTATCTGCCGGGCATCCGGGAGAACGGCGGCCAGTACACCCACGGAGCCATCTGGTCGGTCCTCGCCTTCGCGGCGCTGGGCGACGGCGACAAGGCCGGCGAGCTGTTCTCCATCCTGAACCCCATCAACCATGCCAGCACCCGGGCCGGGGTCCACCGCTACAAGGTGGAGCCGTACGTCATGGCGGCCGACGTCTACACCGAGCCGCCGCACGTCGGCCGCGGCGGTTGGACCTGGTACACCGCGTCGGCGGGCTGGATGTACCAGGCCGGCGTCGAGTGGATCCTGGGGTTCCGGCTGCGCGGAACGACGCTCCTGCTCGATCCCTGCATCCCCCGCGCCTGGCCGGGCTACGAGATCGACTTCCGCTATCACTCCGCCAGGTACGAGATCGTCGTGGAGAACCCGCAGGGAGTCAGTCGCGGGGTGGCCTCGGCGGAGCTCGACGGGCAGGCCGCTGGCGGGCGGCGGCGCCGCGATCCCGCTCGTCGACGACGGCGCCACGCACCGGGTCCGGGTCGTCCTCGGCTAGTCCCCGTGCCGGGCGGGAGTGCGGCTCCTGTCGGAAACGCAGCCGTTCGTCCCCGGGCCCAAGAACACGCAGACCTGCCAACATGACAAACCGTCATGACCGGGCGACGCTGAGACGGGTAACCGGCAGCCGAGCTCGGATGAGCCCGTGGGAGTGACGTGGGAGGCATCTCGCGTTACGCGCGCGATCGCGGGATGGACCGCGATGGGGCACGCCGGAGGCTCTGTACAGGAGGCGAGCGATTCAGATGCCCAAGATCATGACCCGATCCAGGTCTCGTCTGCGCACGCTGGCAGTCGGGCAAGCCCTTGTTCTCCTTGTCGCCCTCGGCGCGCCGGTCGCGGTGCTGGCCGCCGTCGACTCGATGTCCCCGAGCTCGCTCGCCCAGGGCGCGACGAGCCAACCGGTCACGATCACCGGATCGGGCTTCGATGCCGGGTGTGACACATACGGCGTTGCCTTCTCCGGCAGTGGCGTCAGCGCAACAGGCGTTGCACGGACCAGCGGCACGCAGATGACGGCAACCGTCACCGTCACCGCCGGCGCCCCCGTGGGGTTGCGGGACGTGACGGTCAGCGGCAGCGGTACCTGCCCCGGCTTCAGCTTCACCGGGATCGACAAGTTCACCGTCACCTCCGGCGCCGCGCCTGCGACGAAGCTCGCGATCACCTCGATCAACCCAACGAGCCCGACCGTCGGCACCGGCTTCGACGTCACGGTCCAGTCCCAGGACGTCGACGGCAACCCGGCAAACGTCACAGCGACCACGGGCATATCCCTGAGCCGTCACGCCGGCAGCGGGACGCTCGGCGGCACCCGGACCGGCTCGATCACCAGTGGCGCGAACTCGGTCACGATCTCCGGGGTCACCTACTCCAAGGCAGAGACCGGGGTCATCCTGCGCGCCGCCCGCACGAGCGGCATGTCGCCGTTGGCGTCGGGCGACAGCGCGGCCTTCACCGTCGTCGCCCGTACGTTCACCAGGCTCCAGGTGCTCGTCCCCGGCGAGACCGCCGCTCCCCGCACAGCCTCAGGCAAGACGGGCACCCCGACGGTACAGACGGCCGGCACCCCGTTCACCGTCACCGTCAACGCGGTCGACGCCGACTGGAACGTCGTGAGCTCGACCCACAGAGTCGGGATCACCTCGAGCGACGCCAACGCGAACCTGCCCGCGAACGCCACCCTCGTGGCCGGCACCAGGACGTTCAGCGTGACCCTCAAGACTGCCGGCACGTGGACCGTCACCGCGACGGACCTCACCGACGGAACGAAGGCCGCGAGCACCAGCGCCGCGATCACCGTCAGCGCGGGGGCGTTCGCGAAGCTCCAGGTGCTCGTCCCCGGTGAGACCGCCGCCCCGGGCACGGCTCTCCGGCAAGACGGGCACCCCGTCCACGGAGGGTGCCGGCGCGCCGTTCGCCGTCACCGTCAACGGGGTCGACGCGAACTGGAACGTCGTGAGCTCGACCCATACCGTCGGGATCACATCGAGTGACCCCGCGGCGACTCTGCCCGCGAGCGCCGCCCTCGTGGCCGGCACCACGGCGTTCAGCGTCACCCTCAACACCGTCGGACGTCGGACGGTCACCGCGACGGACATCACCGACCGCACGAAGGCCGCGAACACCAGCGCCGCGATCACGGTCGTCTCGCCCGCCGTCATCTCGCTCGTGCGCTCGACCAGCATGGTGCGGTACAGCGAGAACGTCGGCTTCACGATCCAGTTCGGCGCCGGCGGCGGCAACCGGACGTTCTTCCTCGAGCACACCTCCGTCGGCTCCACGTGGCACACGATCGCGACGCTCGCCACCAACGGGGCGGGCGCCGCGGCGTTCTCCTACCGGCCGTACGTGACCGGCTACTACCGGGTCCGCTTCGCCGGTGCCACCGACCTCTCGGCGGCGACCAGCAACGTGGTCCTCGTCGGCGTCCGCCAGATCGTCAACCTGCTCCCGCACCACGCGGGCACGCTGACGATCGCCCGCGGGACGTCGATCACCTTCCGCTCCTCGGTCCGGCCGCTGCGCCCGGACCTCCTGCCCTCGACCATCACCTTCCGCTTCTACCAGAGCGTGGGCGGGACCTGGCTGCTCCGCTACACGCGGAACGTCGCGGTCGACTCGGCCGCCGTCGCCCGGACCACCTTCCGCTTCGGTGCGGCCGGCCTCTGGTACGTCCGCTCCTTCGCGCCCCGGACGCCCTACGCGTCGATCAGCGTCTACACGCAGCGCGAGGTCTTCCTCGTGCGCTGACCGCTCGTCGCGGGGCGCGGCCTCCAGGTCAGGCTGACGCGACCGGGGCCGGGAAGCCAGCCCAACGCCGAGACCCGACGTCAGGGGGTCGGGAGCATGACGAACGGCCCGAGGGCGGTCGAGACGGCCACGAAGAGCGGCAGGCCGAAATTGACATCGACCTCGCAGGTTGCGATCCGCTCGATGCCGCCCGGCGCCCCGAACTCGAACACGATCTCCTGGCCGTCGTAGGCCGTTGGGCACTCCCCGGTGAACGGGACGCTCCTGAGTGCCGTGAAGTCGGTCGTCCTGGTCGCGGCGTCGAGGGCCGCCAGGGCGGCGGGCGGCACGGTCCCAAGGTCGTTCGGCGGCTTGGCCGCCTGGTGGACCCGCCCGTTGCGCTCGACGACGATGGTCGTGCCGCACGGGCCGTCGACGCACATGCCGCCGCGGGTCTCCACGGTGACGAGCGGGCCCGTCGCGAGCGGGAGGGTCACCGAGGTCCCGGAGGTGCAGGCAGAGGCGGAGAGGGCGACCGCGAGAAGAAGGGCCACGAGGACCATGACCGGGGCGCGACGGCTCGCCTGCATGGCCACCGGACGGCAAGGGCCACCAGTCGGTTCCCTGCGGCCGCGGAGCCCGAGGGTTGGCTTGGGCAGGAACGGATCGGTTGCCGCGTCCTGCGCCGTTCAGCTGGCCGGGACGGTCAGGTCGGTCGTTCCTTCGCCTGCCTGAACGGCGTGTTCATGGGCGGCGACGGCCGGCTCGGTCGGGCGCAGGGCGATGGCCGCACCCACGATCAGCGCCGGGGCGGCCCCTGCCGCGCTGACCAGCCGCGGCGCGCCGGCGAGGCGAAGCCCGGCGCCGAGGCCGACCGAGGTGGCCGCGATCCACCGAAGCGTCGAGTCGGGCAGTGTCTGGAGCGCCGCGGTCGTGCCATCCACGCCGACCCGCGCCGCGCGGAGTGCCGCGGGCGTCCGTGCGATGAGCCGCTCGGTGCTCCTGCGAACCGTCCCGATGGCTCCTGCCACACGCCCGGTGACGCTCGCCCTGTGCGCCTGGTGGTCTGGAGCGATGGCCAGCGTGTCGGGTGGCCGCCGGTCGGGTTTCGTGATCCTCATGCGTCGCTCTCTCTTTCGGCCCTGGCCGGGTCCAGATGTGCCAGGCAGGGACCGGCCCGCCGTCGGGTCGGTCCCTGCCTGGAGTCGCGTGATCCCGTGAGGCTTCGCGGGGGCCTGCGCCCCTCTCAGCGGTGCAGGAGACCACGCGGACGGGTCGCGAAGCCCATCACGAAGAGGACCGCGATCGCGCCCAGCGTGGCGATGAAGATGCTCTCGACGTTGATGCCGTTGACGGTGCCCATCTTGAGGACGCTCGTCGCGACGAACCCGCCCACGAGCCCGCCGACGATGCCCAGAACGACCATCATCAGCAGGCCCTTGCTCGAGCCCAAGACCAGGTTGGCGAGGAAGCCGGCGATGGCGCCGACGACGATCCAGGCGATGAAGCCCATCGAATTTCGTTCCTTCCGTGTCGCGCCGCCCCGCTCGGGCCGACGCTGCCTGCGGACGAGACGCCGTCCGCTCCGGGACCGCGACGCGGTCCCCCTCCCGTGTCAGGCCGGCTCGCGCCGGAAGATCCCCACGGCCCAGATCACGATCAGCTCGATGATCGTCCAGCCGACGAAGGCCACGACGGCCGCGATGTCGAGCACCGAGCCCGCGGCATGCAGGGAGTTCGTCCGCAGGATCCCCTCGAACGGCGCGACGAACAGCTGGCTGACGTTGAGGATGCCGGAGACAAGACCGTTGGCCTCCCGGGCGTCGAGCAGGAGGAGCACGATGCGTGCTCCGATGAGGATCTGGATCAGCCCGAACACGAGGACGACGACGCGGCGGGTCATCTCGGAGCCCCCGGGGCCGGCCCTGGTGATGCGTCGGCTGTCCGTCCGCACCGTCTCCTGGCCCGCGGCCATGTCCTGGCCCACGGTCACCGTGGGTCTCTGGGTGACGACCGTCCGGTCGACCTGATCGATGGCCATGGCCATCTCCTTCCGCTCCAGTCATCCGGGGAAGCGGGGGAAGAAAGACCACCGCCGGGCGACGCACCGGCCACTGCTGTGGTTGCAGTGAACCACACCGTCGTGGTATTGTCAACTGTAGTTGTTTCACCCTACTGTAGATCGAGACACTGATGGCAGCATCACTCGGAGCCGTGCTCAGGCGGGCGCGCGAGGTCCGCGCGCTGTCGGCCGTCGATGCGGCGCGCGCGGCAGGCATCTCGGCGGCCTACCTCAGCAAGCTCGAGAACGACGCGGTCAAGAAGCCCTCGCCGCCTGTCCTGCTCCAGTTGAGCGAGGCCCTGGCGGTGCCGTACGCCGAGCTCATGCGCCTCAGCGGCTACCGCGTGCCCGGCGAGCACGACCCGAACGGCGCCGAATCGGTCAGTGCGGCGCTCTTCGCCGACCTCAGCGACGACGAGCGGGAAGAGCTTCTCGAATACCTCGCCTGGTATCGCGCCCGACGGCGATCGCGCCACGGCGCCGTTCGCGCCACCTGAGGTGCGGGCCGGTGGGGAGTGACGAGCCGGCCTGGGTCTTCCACGGCAGCGCTGCCGCTCGCCGCCCGCTTCGGCCGGACCACCGTGGCGTCGCCGGCCCACGCGTGTGACCGCAGGCCCCCCCCGGACGAGGCTATCGGCACCTTTCCTCGGGCGGGCCCGAACCTACCCTGTGTCACCTGGGCCCCAGAACACTTGGGACCCCGCAGAGCGCGCACCCGGAGCTTCGGGTCTCGGTCACGTCTCATGAGGTTCCCTGATGGATCGTGAGCTGCAGCACGACGTGGTGATCCTTGGGGCCGGACTGGCCGGGCTGCGCGCCGCGGTGGAGATCTCCCGGCGGCTCGAGGGGCGGGTCGACATCGGCATCGTCTCCAAGGTGCAGCTCATGCGGGCCCACTCCGTGTGCGCCGAGGGGGGCACGGCGGCCGTGCTGCGCACGGACCTGGGCGACTCGCGCGAGCTGCACGCCTGGGACACGGTCAAGGGCGCCGACTTCCTGGCCGACCAGGACGTCGTCCGGACCTTCGTCGACACGATCCCGAAGGAGATCCACCAGCTCGACCACTGGGGCATCCCCTGGACGCGCGACGCCGACGGCTACATCTCCCAGCGGCCGTTCGGCGGGCACAGCTATCCGCGGGCGACCCTTGCGGCCGACAAGACCGGCTTCTTCGAGATGCAGACGCTCTACGACCAGCTCCAGCGCTACCGGAGCTTCACCCGGTACGACGAGTTCTTCGTCACCGACATCCTGGTGAACGCCGGCGCCTTCGCCGGCCTGGTGGGCCTGGACACGGGCACCGGCGAGACCGTCGCGATCCGCGGCAAGGCGCTGCTCATCGCCTCGGGCGGCGGCGGCACGCTGTACGGGTTCACGACCTACTCCCAGACGGTCACGGGCGACGGCATGGCGATGGCCTACCGGGCCGGCCTGCCGCTCGAGGACATGGAGTTCCTGCAGTTCCACCCGACCGGCCTGGTCCCGAACGGCATCCTGATGACCGAGGCCTGCCGCGGCGAGGGTGGCTACCTCAAGAACAACCAGGGCGAGCGCTTCATGGCGAGGTACGCGCCCAAGCTGATGGAGCTGGCGCCGCGCGACATGGTCTCGCGGGCCGAGACCGAGGAGATCCTCGCCGGGCGCGGCTTCAGGACGTCCGACGGGCAGGACTACCTCGAGCTCGACCTCACCCACCTCGGCGCGGACCGCATCAACACCCGGCTGCCGCTCATCCGCGAGGTGACCATCAAGTTCCTCGGGCTCGACCCGATCCAGAAGCCCATCCCGATCCGCCCGGTGGCGCACTACTCGATGGGCGGCATCGAGACCGACATCACCGGCCAGACCCGCGTAGCCGGCATCTGGGCGGCGGGCGAGGCCGCCTGCGTCTCGCTGCACGGGGCGAACCGGCTGGGCTCGAACTCGACGGCGGAGTGCCTGGTCTGGGGCGGCATCACCGGGCGGGAGATCGCCGCGGCGCTGCCCGGGCTGGAGGCGGCCGCGCCGGTGCCCGCAAACCAGGCGGAGGCGGCCGAGGGCCACGTCCGGCAGGTGCTGGCCCGGCGCGGCGACGAGAATCTCTACGCGCTGCGCCGCGACCTGCGCGCGACGATGGACTCATCCGTCGGCGTGTTCCGCAACGGCGAGGACCTCGCGAAGGCGTTGCAGCAGGTCCGCGACATCCGCGGCCGCGCGCAGCGGGCGCCGGTCGCCGACCAGTCGCGGATCTACAACTCGAACCTCATCCACGCGCTGGAGCTTGAGAACCTCGTGGACCTGGCCGAGGTGACCGTGGCCGGGGCGCTCGCCCGCGAGGAGTCGCGGGGCGCGCACGCGCGGCGGGACTTCGCGACGCGCGACGACGAGCGCTGGCTCAAGCACACCCTGGCCTTCCACGCGGCCGACGGCCCCCGGCTCGAGCACAAGCCGGTGACCATCGACATGTGGCTGCCGGTCGAGCGCAAGTACTAGGCCCGGAGGAGATCCATGCAATCCCGCGGACATCCAAATCGACTGGGCATCCGGGGCTGGGTCGGCGGCGGGCGCTGGGGCTTCGAGCGTTACCTGTACACGCTCCACCGCATCACCGGCCTCGGCCTGCTGGCGTACTTCCTGCTGCACATCTTCGTCACCGCGACTCGCGTCCTGGGCCCCGACGGCTGGAAGCAGGCCATGGACGCGGTCTCGAGCCCGCTCTTCGCCGTGGGCGAGTACCTCGTCTTCGCGGCCTTCGCGTTCCACGCCGTCAACGGAATCCGGCTCGCGCTCATCGAGCACGGCTTCGTCGTCGGGCGGCCCATCGAGCCCGTCTACCCCTACGCGACGTCGGTGGGCCGGCAGCGCCCGTTGTCGGTGGCGGTCATGGTGCTCGCCGCCGTGATCGCGCTGTGGGGCGGCTACGGCTTCCTCACCCTGCGCTAGGAGCCCGACATGCGCGATCGAACGCTCTGGACGGCTCACGTCGGCGCAGGCGTGGTGATCCTCATCTTCCTGAGCCTGCACATGGCGATCATGCATCTCGACCTGACGGCGGGAGGCCTCGGCGTCGCGGGCGAGAAGCCCATCGACTGGGCGAGCGTCGCGCTCCGCATGAAGAGCCTGTTCTTCGCGGTCAGCTACGTGGTCCTGGTCGCTGCGGCGCTCTACCACGGGCTCTACGGCCTGCGCAACATCCTGCTCGAGCTGAACCCCGGGGCCGGGCTGCGGCGGGCGATCGACGTCTCGCTCTCGCTGGTCGGCCTGGCGCTGTTCGTCTTCGGGACGTGGGCGGCGCTCGCCTCGCCCGGCGCGGCGACCACGGTGGGAGGCTGACGTGGACGACGCGAGCCTGAGGCAGGTCACCTTCCGCGTCCGCCGCTTCGAACCCGGCAAGGACACCCACCCGCACTGGGAGGAGCACCGGATCGAGGTCACGCCCGGCATGACCGTGCTGGACGGCCTCTGGAAGGTCAAGGAGCTGCAGGCCCCGTCCCTGGCCTGGCGCTCCTCGTGCCGCATGGGCATCTGCGGCTCGTGCGGGATGCTCATCAACGGGCGCCCCCGGCTGGCCTGCAACACGCAGATCGCCGAGCTGAACAGCGACGTCGTGGCGGTCGGGCCGCTGCCCAACTTCGACATCATCAAGGACCTGGTGCCCGACCTGCGCCCGATGTTCGAGGCCCACCGCGAGCTGATGCCGTACTTGCTCCGCGATGACGCGGGGGAGCAGGACGACCCGACCGGGGAGTACTGGCAGAGCCCGCACGAGCTGGAGCACTACCTGCAGTTCAGCTACTGCATCAAGTGCGGCTGCTGCATGGCGGCCTGTCCCACGGTGGCCACCGACCCGCAGTACGCCGGGCCGATGCCCCTCGGCCAGGCCCATCGCTACGACAGCGACACCCGCGACGGCGGCTTCCGCCAGCGCCGCGAGATTCTCTCGGGCGGGAGCGGACCGTGGCGCTGCCACTTCGCGGGCGAGTGCTCGCAGGTCTGTCCCAAGGGAGTGGACCCGGCCAAGGCGATCCAGCTCATGAAGCGGGACCTGGTGTTCGACCTGTTGCGGATCCGCCGGCGCAGGCCGCCCGCCCCGCTGGCCGAGGCCCCCCACGGCACGCGACGCGAGGGCATCCCGGAGGCTCCGGCGAGGACCGTCACGAAGCCCTGAGGGTGACCGGGGGCCGTTCGCCTCTCGCCAGGCGCCTGGCTGCCTCCTATGGTGGCGAGTTGGCGGGAGGCTCCGACACGCGGCCCAACGCAGCCCAACGCAGCCAGGTCGGGCGACTGGATGCGCCTCGTGCCGCTTGCCCTGACCGCGCGGTTCGCCGTGATGCTCGGAGCACCGTCGAGCAGCAGGAGGCATGCGCGATGGATGTTCGTCGTTCTGTCGAGATCGTGGCGCCGCCCGAGCGGATCTGGCCGCTCCTGGTGGAGCCGGGCAACGTCCTGAAGTGGTATCCGACGCTCAGGAAGTTCCAGTACGAGGACGCCGGGAGCCGGGGCCCCGGCAGCCGGGTCTACGCGGAGGAGAAGGCGTCGGGCATGCTCATGAAGCTCCACTTCGTGATCACCGACTGGGTGGAGAACCGGGCCCTGTCGCTCCACATGACGTCGGGCACGGGCGTCAAGGGCTACGACCAGCGATGGACCGTGGAACCGCTCCCGGCAGGTTCCCGCTTCACCTTCGAGGAGCACGTCGAGCTGCCGTACGGCATCCTGGGCAAGGTGATCGGCCGCGTCGGGCAGCGCAGCTCCGAGGGGCACGTGCGGGAGATGCTCGCGAAGCTGAAGGTCCTCGCCGAGGCGTAGGGAAGGCTGGGTGTGCCGGCGGCGGCTAAGCCTCGGCGATCACCCCGATCGAGACGCGGAAGCCGACCCGGCGTTGCAGCGGCGGCATCACGGTGCCCTGGCCGACCGGGGCGTCGCCGGGGAACCAGCGCACCCATTCCTCGTTGAACGTGTCGAACTCCGCCGACTCGCGCAGCGACCAGTTGGCCCAGACGACCTTCTCGAGCGAGCTCCCCTCCGCCTCGAGCTTCGCCTTGAGGTTCTGCAGGCACTGGCGCGTCTGCTCCTTGATCGCGCCGTTGACGACGTGGCCGGTGGCCGGATCGATGGGGCCGATCGAGGAGACGTAGACCATCCCCCCGGCCTTGACCGCCCGGCCGCTGCCGATCGGCGATCGGGTTGCATCGGGGAGCTGGGGCGACTCGGCCGCGGCCCACCTACCCTTCCCCCGGTGGCCCGGCTTGGAGGGATCCTCGGGGGGGATGCCGAACTCACCGGGCGGCAGCTGGACGCCGCTCGCCTTGAACCGCGGCATGAACGTCGGCCGGATCCCGGTCGGCGTGAGCTGCCCCTGGACCTTGCCGTCGACGAGGCCCGTCTGGGCGAAGGCGAAGATGTCCTGGGTCAAGATCTCGTCGTCCTCGATCCCGTAGACCTCGGTGATGTTGACGACCTTGCGCGAGCCGTCCTTGAGCCGGGCCGTGTGGACGATGAGGTCGACGGCCGATGCGATCTGCTCGCGAATGGCCCGGAGCGGCAGCTCGTAGCCGGTCATGAGGACCATCGTCTCGAGGCGGCGGAGCATGTCCGCCGGGCTGTTGGCGTGGCCCGTGGAGAGCGAGCCGTCCTGGCCCGTCGTCATGGCCTGGAGCATGTCGAGGGCCTCGCCCGAGCGGCACTCGCCGACGATGATCCGGTCAGGGCGCATGTGGAGGGCGTTGCGCAGCAGGTCGCGGATCGTGATCTCGCCGCGGCCCTCCAGGTTCGCCGGCCGTGCCTCGAGGGTCACGACGTGCATCTGCCGCAACCGCAGCTCGGCGGCGTCCTCGATGGTGACGATCCGTTCGTCGTTGGGGATGAAGGACGAGAGCACGTTGAGGGCGGTGGTCTTGCCGGAACCGGTGCCGCCCGAGACGAAGACGTTGAGGCGCGCCTCGATGCAGGCCTTGAGGAAGTCGAACATCTCGGGGGTGGCGGTCCCGAAGCGGACCAGGTCCTCGACCGTGAAGGGCGTCGCCGCGAACTTCCGGATCGTGATGACCGGACCGATGAGCGAGAGCGGCGGGATGATGGCGTTGACGCGCGAGCCGTCGGGCAGGCGAGCGTCCACCCTCGGGCTCGTCTTGTCGATGCGCCGCCCGATGGGGGTGATGATCCGGTCGATGATCCGCAGGACGTGCTCGTCGTTCAGGAAGAAGCTGTCGACGCGCTTGATCTTCCCGTTCCGCTCGACGTAGACGTGGTTGGGCCCGTTCACCATGATCTCGGTGATCGAGTCGTCGGCGAGGAGCGCTTCGAGCGGCCCGAGGCCGCCGACCTCGCCGACCAGCTCCCCGATGACGCGCTGGCGCTCGTCGTGCGTCACGGCGAACCCGTGCGCGCGGACGATCCGATCAACGATGGTCGCGACCTTGCCCTGAAGGTCACCCGGGTTCGCGACGTCGAGGAGCGAGTCGAGGGCGCCCTGGACCTCGTCCTGGACGAGCTGCCGGATATCGCGCAGCATCTCCTCCCGCGCGGCGACCCGGACGCGGTTCAGCGAGGCCGGCGGCGCGCCCGCGGGCGCGGGCGGGACGGAGGCGGGCGCGCCGGCATGCGGAGTGCCGGACTGCTGTTGCGCCCGCTCGACCCGCTTGAGAAGCGACATGACACCTCCCTCGGCTGGCGGCATTATCCAAGATGGGTGGTGATCGGGCCCCCGCCATTGACTGGCGGCCCGCCTAGGTTGCCCGGCTCGACGGGAGAATACCTCCACCCCATTAGTACGCGGCACCGGCAGTACCGGCGCCGAGGGTGGAGGCCGTTCGGCTCTACGGGCGGAAGACGACGCAGCACCGACCAGGTTCGGGGGCAAGCTCGACGTCGACCTCCGGGACCCCGAGGCCGTCGAGGACTCCCCGGGCCCAGGCCAGGTTCATGCCGCAGGTCAGGTCGCGGTGCTTCGCAGCGAGGGCCTCGTACGGGCAGTTGCGCAGGCACAGCGTCCCGTCGGGCTCGACCCGGGGCTCGAAGCCGGCGCCGCGCAGGACGTCGACGAGCCCGGGCAGCGATCGAAGCCCTGACAGGCGCGCCCCCAGCTGGCGGCGGGCGTCGGCACCGACGACCGTTCCCTGTTCGCGGGCAACGCCTGCGAGTTTCTCGAGCCCTGACGCGCCGTCGAGCCGGTCGAGCGCCGTCGCCATGAGGTCCGCCGCGCGATCGTAGCGGCGCGGCGGGAGCGAGATCTCGACCTTCCGTGCGGCCCGTCGATAGAGCTTGGCCGGACGCCCGGCCCCCGGACCGGTCCGCCCGCTGCGGCGGCGGTACTCGGCCTGAAGAAGGCCCGCCTCGACGAGCCGGTCGAGGTGGAACGCCGCCAGCTCGCGGCTGATCCCCAGCGCCGCGACGGCATCGTCGCGGCCGACCGGCTCGCGGCTCCCGGCGACCAGGTCGTAGAGAGCGCGACGCGTCGGCTCGGCAAGCGCGGCGACCGCACCGATCGGGTCGTCGGCGGCCGGCTTGCTCGTCATGCCCGGATTGTAGCAGCAAGATTGATTATGAAAAGACTTGACAGCCGGGGCGCGATCTGTAAAAGTCACGAACATCACTTTTAGAGGCGGGACGGTCGAAGCGCCGGAGCGCGACGACGAGTCGGGCCTCACGAACGCAGATAGGGTGACGTCATGGCGACTTCCAGGGAGCCCGTCCGGCTCGCTCTCCGCAAGCTCTGGTCCGATCACGTGATCTGGACGCGCGAGTACATCGTCGCCGCGGTCGCCGGGACGCCGGACGCCGGCGCGGCAGCCGGGCGGCTGATCGCGAACCAGGAGGACATCGGCGCCGCAATCGTCGGCTTCTACGGGCCGGCTGCCGGCGACCGGCTGACCGGGCTGCTCAAGGAGCACATCCTGATCGCGGTCGACCTCGTCGCAGCCGCGAAGTCCGGCGACCAGGCCGCGTTCGCGACCCACGACGGGCGATGGACCGCGAACATCGAGGCGATCGCCGGCTTCCTGGCGGGAGCCAATCCGAACTGGCCGGAGAAGGACGTCCTCGACCTGCTGGCGCTCCACCTCAAGCTCACGAAGGACGAGGCCGTCGCGCGGATCACCGGCGACTGGGCGGCCGACGTGAAGGCGTTCGACGACATCTTCACGGAGATCATGGTCCTGGCCGACGCGCTCCACGACGGGATCCGCGCCCAGTTCCCGGACCGCTTCGCCGGGGCGGCGGCAGCATGACGCCGCTCGGGGTCCTGGAGGTGTCGCCCGGGCGGGCGACCCTCCCGATCGGGGCCCGGGGCCCGGCCTTCGAGGAGCTGGTGGGCACGGACGGCGAACGGCACGGCTTCTCCAGCGTCGCCGAGCGCGACGTGCTCGTGCTGGTCTTCTCGTCGAACCGCTGTCCCACCGCCAAGGCCTACGCCGAGCGGATGAACGCCCTCCAGCGCGAGTACGGCCCCCGGGGCGTCCAGCTCCTGGCAGTCAACTCCAACGACCCCCACCTCTACCCCGACGAGGACTACGCCCGGATGGTCGAGCGCGCGGCCGAGGACCGCTACGCCTTCCCGTACGTCGTCGACGAGGGGCAGCAGGTCGCGAAGGCGTACGGCGCACGGTGCACGTTCCACGTCTTCGTGCTCGACCGCGGCCGTCGCCTCCGCTACGAGGGTCGCTTCGACGACTCGCGGCTGGCGGCGAGGGTGACGAGCCACGATCTCCGGAACGCCCTCGATGACCTGCTCGCCGGGCGGGAGGTCGGGGTGGCGACGACCCGCCCGTTCGGCTGCAGCCTCGACTTCGCGTGAGGTGATCGAGGTGGCCGCGTTCGCGTTCATACGGCCGACTCGTCCGATCGACGAGCGCGACGCGGCCATCGCCCCGCCGGGCGGCGGGCGATCCCTCGCCGTCCCGGCGCTGATCGCGGGAACCTGGGTGACTGTCCTGGTCGCCCAGGCGACCGGCGCTGCCGCCGGACTCCACCACCACGCGCTGATCGAGGGCGGCCTGCCCCCCTGGATCGCCATCGCCCTCTTCCTGGTGGGCTGGCTGGTGATGGTCGCGGCCATGATGCTGCCGGCGAGCCTGCCGACCATCCGCATCGTCGAGGCGGCGGCGCGAAGGCTGGCTCGTCCCCGACGCGCCCGTGCGGCCTTCCTGGCGGCATTCGCCGCCACCTGGACGGCTTTCGGGCTGCTGGCCTTCACCGGCGACATCGTCCTCCACCATCTCGTCGACGCGACGCCGTGGCTGGCCGCGCGGCCGTGGCTGGTCGAGGCGGGTGTCCTGGCCCTGGCGGGCGGCTACCAGCTCATGCCCCTCAAGCGGCGCAGCCTCGCCGCGTGCCGCCACCCCGACGACCTCGTCGCGACCGCCACGCCGGATGAGCTGCATCCGGCCCGGCTCGGCCTGCGTCACGGGCTCGCCTGCCTCGGCAGCTCGTGGGCGCTGATGCTCCTGATGTTCGCCGAGGGCTTCGCGAGCGTCTGGTGGATGGTCGCCCTGGCGGTGCTGATGGTCTACGAGGCGACCGGACGGCGGGCCGACCGCGTCGCAGTGGCCGCCGGCATCGTCCTGCTCGCCGTCGCGGTGGCCGCCAGCTGGGGCCTGCTTCCCGCCGTCGCCTGACCCGCTGGCCCTGCCCGGTGCCCGCGCGCCGCGCCGGATCGATCGCCGCAGGCCGAGGCGTCGCCCTCTGCACGCGGTGAGGCCGCGACGACCGCCTATCGGAGCGGATAGACGCGGGCGGTGATCGGCGGGTAGTGCTCGTAGGTCTCGGTGAGCTCGTGCGATCCGTCGGGCGGGACGTCGAGGAGGGTCGCGGCCGCGGCCGTGACCAGAGCGTACGCCGAGAGGCCCGTGCGCTCGGTGACATGGTTCTTGAGCAGCCGGTGGGCCATCACCACCTCGGGGCCGACCAGCTCCCGACCCCCCGCGATCGACTGCACGAAGAAGCCTCCGGCGTGGAGCACGAACTTGAGGTCGAGCCCGTCGACACGCGAGCAGGCGTTGCAGCGGCAGGTCCAGACCTCGGTGGCGCCGGCGAGCCGCTCCCGGAACGACGCGTAGCAGGCCGAGACGCAGTCCAGCAGTGCCCCGCCGTGGGGGATCTCCCGGTCATCCTCGGCGAAGGCGAAGACGGCGTCGCCCTCGACCTTCGAGAGCGTGAAGGGCGGGACGAGGCGCTCGATGATGCCGTCGAGCAGGGTGGACACGAGACCATAGGCGTCCGGCACCCGCCCGTCCGCGAAGGCGTCGTCGCGGTGCGCATCGGTGACCGTCTGCAGGAAGCCGGTGTAGCCCGAGATGTCGGCGAGCAGCAACGGCCCGGATGCGGCCCCTGAACGGTTCGGCTGGATCATCGTCTCGGTCGCTCCCCCGGTTCGCGTGCGCACTGAACGGGCGCGGGCCCGTGGCGTGCGCCACCCTGGTTCCGGCCAGTGCGTGAGGAGTCCACGTATACGGGTTCTGGGCCGCCGTGTCTAGGCTCAAGTCCGGGCCACCGGGCCTGACGACGAAGGGCCCCGGCGGGCCGTTCGCCTCTCGCCAGATCCCAGACCGCCGTCTACGGTGGGCCGGTAGCGGGAGGCTTCGGACGCGCGGCCGACATCCGGCCGTCGGGCCCGCGACAAGCCACTGGCGAGACCGACCCGCTCGTTCAGGCACGAGGCGACCTGATGGGCTCCTCCGAGGTCGAGGCGAAGCTCGCCGGCGTATTCGCACCGATTTGCACGCCCTTTGCGGCGAACGAGGACGTCGACCACGGCGCCCTGCGGTTCAACCTCGCCCGGTACGCGGAGAGCGGGATCCTCGGCTACCTGGCGCTCGGGTCCAACGGCGAGAATCGGAGCCTGACGGAAGACGAGAAGCGGCGCGTCCTCGACGATGTGGTCCGGCACAAGGGGCCAGGGCAGGTGGTCCTGGCGGGCGCCGCGTACGACGGGCAGCGCGAGGCGGAGCGCTTCCTCGCGGCCGCGGCGGATCTCGGGGCCGATTTCGGGCTCGTCCTGGCGCCGGGCTACTTCCGGGCCCAGATGACGGACGAGATTCTGCACCGCTACTTCTCCTCGCTGGCAGACCGGGCGCGAATCCCGCTTCTCCTGTACAACGCCCCGGGCTTCTGCGGCGTCACCCTGAGCCCGGATCTGGTCGGGCGCCTGGCGACCCATCCGAACATCGTGGGCATCAAGGACAGCGCGGCGAGCGGGATCGAGGGCTTCCTTCCCTTCCAGGGCCCGTCGTTCCAGGTCCTGGCGGGCTCGGCCAACTTCCTGTTCCGGGCCATGGTGGGCGGCGCGCCGGGCGGCACGGTGTCGCTCGCCAACTCGTTTCCGGGGCTCGCTCTCCAGCTGTTCAGCTACGGGCGTGCGCGGGACCGGGCGAACGGCATCGCGCTGCAGGGTCGCGTCACCCGCATCAACGCGGCCATCTCCGGAGCTCACGGGGTGGCAGGCGTCAAGGCTGCCATGACCCTCGCCGGATTCCGGGGCGGCATCCCGCGGCGTCCCCTGCTCCCGCTGGAGCCAGCGGAGGTCCAGGCGCTCAAAGCGCTGCTGGTCGCGGAGGGCCTCCTGGGGTGAGCCCCGACATCCTCAGCATCGACGTCGGGACGAGTGCGCTCAAGATCGGGGTCTTCAGCCCTGCCCTCGAGAAGCGTTCCGAGGCCCGGCGCACCTACGCTCCGCACCTCCACGACCGGGGGATGGCGGACATCGAGCCCGAGGCCTGGTGGGAGGCGTTGCGCGAGTGCTGCGCGGAGGTGGCGGCCACCCTTGCCGGAGTCGGCGTCGTCTCCATGTCCGTCACGACGCCCGGACTCACGCCCATGGCCGCCGACGGCACGGCGCTCGCGCCGGCCGTCCTGTTCCTTGACGGGCGGTCGCATGCGCAGTCGGCCGCCATTCGCAGGATCGTCGGAGAGAGGAGGTTCCTGGCCGAGACGTGCAACCTTCCGGTATCGGGCGGCTCCTCGCTGTCGTCCATCCTCTGGTTCCGGGACGAGGAGCCAGGGGTCTGGGCGGCAGCCGCGAAGTTCGGCCACTGCAACACCTATCTCGTCAAGCGGATGACGGGCCGGTGGGCGATCGACCCGTCGACCACGTCGATCACCGGCCTCTACAACACGGCTCGCAACGACCTCACCTGGAACCGGGCGGTCCTTCGCCTCGCCGGCATCCCGGAAGACAAGCTGCCACCCCTCAGGCAGTCCCACGAGCCGGTCGGTCGGCTGCTGCCCGCGGTCGCCCATGAGCTTGGCCTGCCGGGCGGCAGCGCTGTTCTCTGCGGGGGCAACGACGCGGTGCTCGCGGCGCTTTCAGGAGGCCTGACGGAGCCCGGCGATATCAACGTCATCAGCGGGACATGCGACATCGCCAACGTCTGCACCGATCGGCCCGTCTCCTCGCCCAACTTCAACGTCCGGTGCCACGTGGTCCCCGGTCGCTGGCTCACGTTCTTCGTCCTGAATGCGGGCGGGGAGGCGCTGGACTGGTTCCGTCGGGTCGCCTGCAGCGAGCTTGGCGACGACGAGTTCTACGGGGAGTACGTCCCGCGCGTGCTTGACGCGTTCTTTCGGAATCCGGACCGGGACGCCCGCGAAGCCGAGCTCCCTGCGTACGTGCCATACCTCGGCGGCAGCCGGTACTCCCTCGAGCGACTCAAGGCAGGCCTCGACGGCCTGACGCTCGAGACCACGCGCGACGACCTGTTGCTCAGCGTCGTCCGCGGCAACGCGACGTACCTCGGCAGGCACCTGCGGGAAGTTGCCGAGCTCGTGCCCATGGGCCGCCGCATCGGGATCTCCGGCGGTGGAGCCAGGATCCGCGGAATGCTCGAAGCCAGGCGCCGCTGGACAGGCGACTTCGAGTACGTGTTCCAGGACCAGTCCTCGCTGCTCGGGGCGGCGATCCTCGGCCAATTCAGTCAGTCGGGACAGCTGCCCGGTTCCGGGCAGATCCGTTCGAGAGTCACCCAGGAGGGAAGGTCATGAGCACCATTGGCACTGGCAGCACGACGTCCACCGATGCGAGGACGGCGGCCGCGGAGCTCGTCGCGCGAGCGAAGGCCGGACTAGAGGGCACGCCGACGCTGGCCATCCTGTTCGCGACGACGCAATACGACACGGAGAGCCTCGTGTCCGGCGTATCGAAGCTGTTGGGTGACGTGCCCCTCTGGGGCGGATCGTCGTCCACGGGCGTGTTCCAGGACGCCGGCTGGCTCACGAGCGATGGCGGCGCTGCCAGCCTGATGCTGATCGCCGACCGCCCGGCCGGCGTGGGCGTCGCGGCGGTGGGCGACGATGCCGTGGCGGCCGGCAGAGAGGCCGCCACGGCGGCCGTCAAGCAGCTCGGTGGAGAGGCGGCCGCGCTGCTCACGATCGCCTTCATGGGACCTGAAGAGGACATCCTGAAGGGGGTCGGCCAGGTCGCCCCCGGCGTGCCGGTGGTCGGCGGGACGTCGTCGGACCACTCTCCCGACGGCAAGTTCCAGCAGTTCGCGAACGGCCATGCCTACAAGAACCACTTCGCGATCGCGGCCCTCGGGGGGCCGGTCGGCTACGCCTTCACGAACGGCTACCGGCTGACCGGCAGGAAGGCGACCGTCACGAAGGCGTCGGGGCGCCGGGCGTTCGAGCTGGACGGCCGTCCGGCGATGGATGTCTACACGGAGTGGGTCGGAAAGCCCGCTTCCGAGATCGGTGGCGGGGCGATCCTGCCGTTCAGCGTGCAGTACCCCCTGCTGTTCCACAAGGACGGGGTCACCTACTCCGCCCACCCGGTCAACAGCAACGAGGATGGGTCGGTCGATTTCGGGGCCGCGATGTCGCCCGGCATGCTGCTGGAGCTGGGTGAGAACACCGTCAACGGGCTGATCGCCGAGGCTGGCAACGCCGCACACAGGGCGGCCCGGGGCGTGAGTCACCCGAAAGGCATCGTTATGGCCTACTGCGGCGGTCGTGCCATCGCCCTCGGCGAGCGGATCAGGGAGATCCCCGGCGAGCTCGAGCACGCCGTCGGCCACCTGCCGTGGGTCGGCTACCTCGCCTTCGGCGAGCAGGGCTGCTCCGTGGCCGGGATCCCCACCCACGCCGACCTGAGCGTGGCGGCGCTCGTGCTCGGCTAGCGCCCCTTCCGTGAAGGGCCGGGGGCGCGGAGCCGATTTCGACGGCTGACCGGGCTTCGCGCCCCGCCACCCAAAGGTTTGGCCGCTCCAGGGGTGCGGCCGGTCGACTCGGAGGACCACGATGGCTGTCGCTACTCGCCGCTACCAGAACTACGTGAACGGCCGGTTCGTCGACGCCCAGGGGGGCAAGACGCTGACGGTCGAGAACCCGGCCACCGGTGCCATGGTGTCGGACGTCCCCGATTCGTCCGTCGAGGACGCACGGGAGGCGATCGAGTGCGCAGACCGGGCCCAGCGCCCGTGGGAGAAGCTGGCCCCGATCGAGCGAGCGACGTACCTGCACCGGATCGCGGCGGGGATCCGGGCGGATGCCGAGCGCCTGGCCCGGGTGCTGTCCGAGGAGCAGGGCAAGCCCCTCGACCAGGCCCGGGGCGAGGTCAACGGGACGGCAGACTACTTCGACTACACCGCGGAATGGGCCCGCCGTGTCGAGGGCGAGGTCATCGCCAGCGATCGGCCGAACGAGATGCAGCTGCTGCTCCGGCAGCCGATCGGCGTCATCGGCGGGATCGTGCCCTGGAACTTTCCTCTCTACGTGCTGGCACGCAAGGTGGCGCCGGCCCTCCTGATGGGCAACGCCATCGTGGTGAAGCCGAGCGAGATCACGCCGAACAGCACGCTCGAGCTCGCCCGCATCTTCGACGAGTCGGAGGTGCCCGCCGGAGTCGTCAACCTGGTGTGCGGCTATGGACCGATCGTCGGCGAGGAGCTCGCGTCGAACCCGCTCATCGGCATGGTGAGCGTCACGGGCAGCATCAGGACCGGCTCCCGGGTCATGGAGCTGGCCGCGAAGAACATCACGAAGGTAAGCCTCGAGCTGGGCGGCAGCGCCCCGGTCATCGTGATGCCGGACGCGGACCTGGACCTGGCGGTCAAGTCCATCAAGGCATGTCGCCTCCTCAACACGGGCCAGGTGTGCGGCGCGGCCGACCGGACGTACGTGCACAAGCGCGTCGGGGACGAGTTCACTGGCCGGCTGGCCACCGCCATGGGCCAGGCTAGGTATGGGAATGCGCTCGTCGACGAAGGCCTCGACCTCGGTCCGCTCGTGAGCGCACGGCAGCTCGAGGCGGTCAGCGGACGCGTCGAGCGGGCCGTCGCCGACGGGGGCCAGATCGTGACCGGCGGCAAGCGCGCCGAGGACAAGCCGGAGGGTCACTACTACCCGGCGACCGTCATCGCCAACTGCCGCCAGGACATGGCCATCGTCCGGGAGGAGATCTTTGGGCCGGTGATGCCGGTCGTCACGTTCAACGACCTCGACGAGGCGATCGCCTGGGCGAACGACTCGATCTACGGTCTCGCCTCGTCGATCTTCACCAGAAACGTCGATGTCGTCATGCGGGCGTGCCAGGAGCTCCGGTTCGGAGAGACGTACGTCAACCGCGAGAACATGGAGAACATGCAGGGGTTCCACGCCGGCTGGCGCAAGTCGGGGATCGGCGGCGCGGACGGCAAGCACGGTGTGCTCGAGTACACGCGAACCCACGTCGTCTATCTGCAATACGACATGGCGGCCGGGCGGCCATAACGTCCCGAAACCCGGCGGCCGAAACCACCCGGAACCACCGGTCCTCCGCCACCGCCCAATCGCCGTCGCTGGCAGATGCCCGCGGGACGCCCTGGGCCAGGCTCGGGGCGTCCCACGCCGCGCCCGACGGCGGAGACTGGCGCAACGTGACGGGTGCCTGATCCGTCCTAGGTGCGGCTCAACCCGCAGCACCAGCGGCGGCGACAGATGAACGCGAAGCGCCGTGCCGCGTCCCTCCTCCTCGGGATCATCCCCGCGGCGTGCTCGAGCCCCCCGCCTGACTCGCCCCCAGGGCAGGAGCCAGACGGATCGACCCTGGTCGCCGCGACGGCGGCCCCGCCCGGTGCGTCGCGGGAGATCCGGGCGGACCTCGAGGGCCTCCGAGGGGTCGCCGTCGTTGCTGTGCTCCTGTTCCACCTCGGGTTCCCATGGGCGGGCGGCGGCTTCGTCGGCGTCGACGCGTTCTTCGTCCTGTCGGGTTTCCTGATCACTGGCCTGCTCATCCGCGAGCAGGAGCGGGTGGGCCGGATCAGCCTCTCCGCCTTCTACGCTCGGCGCGTGCGGCGAATTCTCCCCGCCGCGCTGGTCACGATCGCGGTGACCATCGGCGTGGCGACCTTCGTCCTCGCGCCGCTCGATGTCCCCGAGGTGACCCTCGACGGCGCGGCGGCAGCACTCTCGATCGGCAACATCCGCTTTGCGATCGGCGCCACAGACTACTTCGGGCCCGCGATGCCATCCCCCTTCCGTCATTTCTGGTCGCTCGGGGTCGAGGAGCAGTTCTACCTGGTCTGGCCGGCGCTCATGATCCTGGCGCTCGCCCGCGGCGGGTCCCGTCGGCGTGTTGGGCTCGTTGTCGCCGGGGTCGTGGCAGCGTCGCTCGCAGGGTCGATCTGGCTGACCGACGTCGACCAGCCGTGGGCGTTCTACTCGTTCCCGACTCGCGCCTGGCAGCTCGGTCTCGGCGGGCTCCTCGCCGTGACGGCCACATGGTTCGCCCGGCGATCCGGTCTCCTCCTCGGTCCGATCGCGCTGGCGGGCGTGGTCGGGCTCGCGGGCGCCGTGGTGCTGATCGACGGTTCCATGCCATACCCGGGGTCGCTCGCCCTCCTGCCGGCGGTCGCGACCGCCGCCGTGGTCGTCGGGGGAGACCGGCCCGGTCCCGCCCGATGGTTGCTGACCCGGATGCCGCTCCGCTGGTTCGGTCGGATCTCCTACTCCCTGTACCTCTGGCACTGGCCGCTGCTCGTGCTGCCCGTCCTCGCGCCCGGAAGGGAGCTCGACATGGAACAGCGGCTCGCCCTGGCCGGGATCTCGATCGCCGTCGCGGCGCTGAGCTGGCGATGGATCGAGGAGCCGTTCCGACGCGGGTGGTCGCCCACCGTGTCGCGGCCGCGGACCGTCCTGGCAGGTGTCGGAGCGATGGCCCTCACGGCAATCGTCGCCGTTGGCGTCGGCGACGGCGTCATCGCGCGACTCGATGAGATGGCCTCCGAGACGGCCTTTGTGTCTGGAGAGGTGGCGATCTTCGTGACGCCTGACCAGGATCAGACGACGGAGGGCGGCGCACCCGGGGAGGACCATGCGATCGCGCCGTCGCCAGAGGCGATCGTGCCCCCATCGCCCGGGCCCAGGGCATCGAATGGGCCGGCGGCAGCCGCGTCGGCAGCCTCGCCAGTAGTGCCACCCACGGCGGCACCCACCACCGCAGCCAAGTCCGTGCCCACGGCGGCGCCTGCCGCGATCGCGGCCGCGACGCCCATCACCCGCCGCCTGCCCGCGGACGTCGCGCCTCCCCTCACGAAGGCCCGGAAGGACGCAGAGCCGATCTTCGGCGACAAGTGCAGCCTCACGTTTTCCGGGAGCCGGCCGCCGGTCTGCTTCTACGGGCGAAAGGATGGAGCGCTCACGGTGGCGCTCGTCGGCGACTCGCACGCCGCGCACTGGTTCCCCTCGCTCGCCCGCCTGGCCGACGAGCGCGGCTGGCGCCTGGTCCCGTTCACGAAGTACTCGTGCCCGTTCGTCGATATGCGGATCTACTCGCCGTGGCTCAGGCGCGAGTACACCGAATGCGAAGCCTGGCGGTGGAACGTCGTGAAGGCGCTCCAGGCGCTCAAGCCCGATCTGACCGTGGTGACGTCGCACCGGTGGTTCCCGACCCTCGTCACGGGCGACGAGGAGGCGACCCGCCAGGGCGAGGCCATGGCTCGACTCCTCGGTCAGCTGCCCGGGCGGGTCGCGCTCCTCGCCGACACGCCGATCTCACGCTACGACGTCCCCGCTTGTCTGTCCCGCAACCTGGACGACATCCGCCGCTGCGCCAGCGATCGAGCCTATGCGTTCGGATCGAAGCCGAATGCCAGGGAGCGGATCGCGGCCCGCCTGACCGGGGCAGCCCTGGTGGACCTGTCCGACGTGATCTGCCCGGGCAAGGGCGAGTGTCCGGCCGTGATCGACGGGATGATCGTCTATCGCGACGATCACCACCTGACCGCGACGTTCTCCGCGTCACTGGCGCCGATCCTCGGCGAGCGCCTGCCGGCGTTCGGGCCGGGGACACCGTAGACCTGCGGGTGTCGGGTACTCGGCGACGGGAATGCTCGACGCCCCCATCGCGCTGTACCGTGACAACATGCAGGACACGGTGATCGCGCCCGCCGGCGAGGCCGTTTGAGCGAGCGGAGGGTGACCCGGTGAGCGAGAAGACGTTCCGTGCGGTGGTCGCAGCCGTCCTGATCGGCGCCCTGGTCCTGGCGGCGGTCGTCGTCCTCCTCGTGCTGCAGCCGGCGTCGCCCGCCGCGACGCCCGGCGCCTCGCCGACGGTGCGCCCGACGCCAACGGCCCGGCCGACACCGACGCCGACCCCCACGTCCCCCCCGACGCCGACGCCAACCCCTCCGCCCGTGTTCGGCGATCTGGGCGTCACCGCCGTCGGCAACGTCCCCCGGGGCGGCGCCTCGGGCACGACACTGGTGCTGCGGTTCGTGGAGTTGAGCGTCGACGCGATCCCGGACGCGGCAGGGTCGCTCACGGTGACCCTGGCGGACAGCGCCGGCGTGGGCACGACGCTCGGGTTCACGGGCACGCCCTCGATCGATGCGCCGGGCTCGCTCGGCGCGAGCGCCGTGCTCTCGGCGGGCAACGTGCTGCAGATCAGCATCATCGCCTCGGACATCTACAACATCGAGCCGATCACGGTGACCGGCCTCGCGATCAGCGCCTCGTCGAGCGCGGCCCTCGGCCCGATCGACGCAACGCTGGGCGCCTTCACCGGCTCGCTGGCCGGCGGCACGGCGAGCCCGGTCGCCGGATCGCCGGGCACCGTCGTCGCAAATCCGTAGGTCGGCGCGCCCGGCGCGCACCGGTCAGGGAGCTGCCCCCAGGTTCGCGAGCGCGTCGCCCAGGCGGCGCCAGAGCGCGCCCGAGAATGGTGTCGTGAGGTGGTGCTCGTCGCGGAACACCATGAAGTTCCCGATCACGGCCGGACAGGGGCCCGTCGGGCAGACCCACGGCGTGGGATCGATGAACCCCGCGCCCGCGCGCCGGGCCGCGGACGCCTCCTCGGCGAGCCAGGCGCCGTTCACGGACTGATCGAACGGCGTCGCGCAGGCGAGGGCGTCATCCAGGTGGGCGGACAGGCAGACGGGCACGTCGAACATCGAGCGCGGCGTGTCGCCGATGAGGACGACGTGGCCGGCGACCGGCGTGAGGCGCGCCAGCGTCGCGGCCATCCCCTGCCGCCAGGCCTCGGTCCGCGCCGCGCCGCCCAGGATGGTCGTCCCGTCGGGGCCGACTGCACGGAACATGCGGCTGTTCGCGACCAGGACGAGGGCGGGATGCTCCGCCGCGACGCGCCGGTACGTGCTCTCCCGCCACGAGTTGCACTCGGTGTAGACCCGCTTCAGGGTGTCGTTCCACTGCGAGAAGTCGGCCGAGGCGCAGGCCGACTTCACGAGAGCCACCAGGCGCCACCCGCGCTCGGTCGCCAGGCGGTCGACCGCCGGGAACCAGGCGCGGGCGTGGCTGTCCCCCAGCAGGACGATCGTGGTCGAGGAGCTCGTGTCGCCGTAGATGCAGGGTCCCGACTCGGTCTGGCCGATCTCGACGCTGCAGCCGTCCCAGAACGGCTGCGGGTAGTCGTTCCTGGCCTCGGCGATGGCCGGCCGCAGGCCCGCGGGCACGGGGCCGCCGGGCGTCGCCGGCAGCGATCCGGGCTCGGCCGTCGGCCCCGCCCCGGGCGAGGCCGCGGGGGTCGGGCGGTTTCCCGGCGCGGGCGTCGCCCCCGGGCTGGCGGCCGCGCCGCTCGCGCCCGGCGACGGCGACGCGAGCCCGGCGAGGAAGTCGTCGAGCGCGCGCTCGTCGGCGGTGGCGTCGCCCGTCGCCGTCGTGCCATTGAGGCTGCCGGCCGTGACCGTTCCGATCCCCAGCGAGGCCGTGGCGACGACCACCGACAGGGCGCCGGCCATGGCCAGGTTGCGCCGCGGCAGGGTGCCGATCAGGCGCCCGTGCCGCAGGGGATCCTCGACCCAGCGCTGGGCCGCCGCGGCCAGCCCGATCGCCACCAGGACGAGCGCGCCGCGCGCCCACCAGGGGAGCGGGCCGCCGAAGGCCACGGCGGGCAGGATGAGGACCGGCCAGTGCCAGAGGTAGAGCGAGTAGGAGATCCGCCCCAGGAAGCGCGGGACCGGAAGCGAGAGCCAGCGCCCAGGGGCGAACGGGGCCTGGCGGAAGCCGCCCGCGATCACGAGAGCGCTGCCGAGCGTCGGCAGGAGCGCGGCGGTGCCGGGGAACGGCGTCTCGGTGCTCAGGAGCACGCCCGAGAGCGCCACCATGCCGAGGCCGGCCCAGGCCGTGACAGCCGCGGGCCGCGCGGGGATCCGGGCCAGCTGCGTCGCCCCGATCGCCAGGAAGGCACCAAGGCCGAGCTCCCAGGCCCGGGTCGGGAGCGAGAAGAAGGCCCACGGCGCGTTGGCCTCGGTGAGCCAGACCGCCAGGCCGAACGAGACGATCGAGATGAGCCCGGCCGTGATCGCGATGCGCCGGCCGGCGTCGCTCCGGCCGCGGGTGACAAGGAGGACGATCGCCGGCCAGAAGACGTAGAACTGCTCCTCGACGCCCAGCGACCAGAAGTGGAGCAGCGGCGACGGCGCCATCTCGGCCTGCAGGTAGTCGGTGGCCTGGAAGGCGAAGCGCATGTTGGAGACGTAGAGCGAGGCGGCGGCGGCGTCGCCCGCCACGTCCGGGACGCGCAGGGGCGGGAGGACGAGCGCCGAGGCCACCATCGTCGCGAAGAGGACGAGCGCCGCGGCAGGCAGCAGCCGCCGTGCCCGGCGGGCGTAGAAGGAGGGGAGCGAGATCGTCCCGGTGCGCCGCACCTCGCGCAGCAGGAGGCCGGTGATGAGGAAGCCGGAGAGGACGAAGAAGACGTCGACGCCGACGTAGCCGCCGGTGAACCCGGGGACCCGGGCGTGGTAGAGGAGGACGAGGACGACCGCGACGGCGCGGAGGCCCTCCAGGTCCGGGCGGAAGCCGTCGCGCGATTCGCCGGCGGGCCGGACGTCGGAGGCGGTCACGAGGAGCGTGGATCTCCCTGGCGGGGTGGGCGGACCGGCGGTGGGGGCGGCCGGCCGATCGACATGGAGTGTAGCCCGATCCCGGTCAGAAGCCCGCCGGGGCGAGGATCCGCGCCATCCGGCGCGCGGCGCGGGCGCGGTGGGAGACGGCCTGCTTGCGCCCCGGCCTCCACTCCCCGACGGTGGCGCCGCCGGGGGGCTCCGAGGCCGGCTCGAAGATCGGGTCGTAGCCGAACCCGCTCGTCCCGCGCGGTCCGGTCGCGATGCGCCCCTCGAACGTCCCGCGCGCCAGCGTCACGGGCAGGCCGCCGCGGGGGCCGGCGCGATCCGGGAGCGCGAGCGCCAGCACGCAGCGATACCGGGCGCCTCGCCGCTCGGCCGGCAGGCGCGCCAGCGCGGCCAGCAGCTTCACGTTGTTGTCCTCGTCGGTCGCCGTCTCACCGGCGTACCGCCGCGTCCGGACCCCCGGGCCGCCACCGAGCGCGTCGACCTCGAGGCCGGAGTCGTCGGCCAAAGTGGGGAGGCCCGAGCGACGGGCGTAGAAGCGCGCCTTGAGCGCCGCGTTGGCGGCGAAGCTCGTCCCCGTCTCCTCCACCTCGTCGGCGATCCCGACGTCGTCGAGGTCGACGAGCTCGGCGCGGTCGAGGCGGAGGAGGTCGCGCAGCTCGGCGAGCTTGTGGCGCGAACGCGTCGCGACGAGCAGGCGGGGTCGGCTCGAACGCGACGCCCGCGCCGCGCCGCTCACCGCCTGACGGTGGCCAGGACCGCGGCCTGGGCCGCGAACAGGGTGGCGAGGCCCGTCCCGGCGAGGTCGAGCAGCATGCCCAGGTCGTCGCGCGAGAAGGCCTTCCCCTCGGCCGTCCCCTGCAGCTCCACGTAGCGGCCGGCGTCCGTGCCCACCACGTTGAAGTCGACCTCCGCGACGCGGTCCTCGGCGTAGTCGAGGTCCAGGAGCGCCACGCCGTCGTGGATCCCCACCGAGACGGCGGCCACCTTGCCCACGAGCAGCCGCTCCATGCCGTAGGTGATCAGGGCCGCGGCGAGGGCCACGTAGCCGCCCGTGATGCTGGCCGTCCGCGTCCCGCCGTCGGCCTGCAGGACGTCGCAGTCGACCGTGACCGTCCGCTCGCCCAGGCGCCCCAGGTCCACCACGCCCCGCAGCGAGCGCCCGACGAGGCGCTGGATCTCGTGGGTCCGGCCGCCGATCTTGCCGACCGTCGCCTCGCGCTGGGTCCGCTCCGCCGTGGAGCGCGGCAGCATGGCGTACTCGGCGGTCACCCAGCCGCTCCCCTTGCCCCGCAGGTGCGGCGGCACCCGGTCCTCGATCGTCGCCGCGCAGAGGACCTCCGTGTCGCCGACCCGGATCCGGCAGGAGCCCTCGGCCCACTTCTGGACGCCGAGCGTCATCGTCACCGGCCGCAGCTCGTCCGGCCGGCGCCCCGACGGACGCAGGGCCGGGCCGCGGTTCCCGATCGTCATGAGCGCACCTCCTCGGGGCCATTCTGGTCCGCCAGCTCCGCTTTCGCCGCGTCCCACAGCTCGTCGAGCTCCGCGAAGGAGAGGTCCCGGAGGGCGACCGCCCGCTCGGCGGCAAGGCGCTCCACGATCCCGAACCGCCGCCGGAACTTCTCGTTGGCAGAGCGGAGCGCGGCCTCCGCCTCCACGTCGTGGTGGCGGGCGAGGTTGACGACCACCATGAGGAGGTCGCCGAGCTCCTCCGCGCGGGCGGCCGCGCCCTCCGCGGCGGCGAGCTCGCCCAGCTCCTCGGCGACCTTGGCCAGGATCCCGTCGACGCTCGGCCAGTCGTAGCCGAGGTGCGCGGCGCGCTGCTGCATCTCCTGGCTCGCCGCCAGGGCCGGCATGGAGCGGCTCACCCCCGCGAGAGCGCTCTTCGGCTGCGGCGCCGGCTCGCCCTCGACGCCTGACGCGGCGGCCGCGGCCTCCGCAGCGCGCTCGGCCTGCTTGATCCGCTCCCACTGGCGGTTGACGTCGGTCGCCGTCCGGACCTGCGCGTCGCCGAAGACGTGGGGGTGGCGGCGGACGATCTTGCTCGCGATCGCCGCCTGGACGTCGGCCAGGTCGAAGACGCCGGCCTCCGCCGCCAGCTGGGCGTGGAGGACGACCTGAAGCCAGAGGTCGCCGAGCTCGGCGGCCAGCTCCGGCGTGGCCCCGCCGGCGAGGGCGTCGTAGACCTCGTAGGCCTCCTCGAGCAGGTGGTTGCGCAGCGATTCGTGGGTCTGCTCGCGATCCCACGGGCAGCCGTCAGGGGCCCGCAGGCGGTTCGAGATCCAGGGCATCCCCCACGGCGAGGCCGCCGCCAGCTCGGGCGCGACGGGGGCGAAGTAGAGCGGGACCGCCAGGTCGGCCTCCCCGAGGGCGCCGACGGTGGTCGCCTCCGCGGCGCCGAACCGCCCCACCGGGTGATCCGCCGGGTAGAGGCGGCGCAGGACGGCGAGGGCATCGCGCCCGGCGGGGCCGTGGCGACCGGGAAGCGGGACAGGCGGATCGGCCGGCGGCACGGCGCGCAGGGCGGCGAGCGGCACGAGGAGCGTGGGGCGCGAGGGCTCCAGCGGGACCGCGATCAGCCGCTCCGCGGGCACGATCGCGAGGCCGTCCGCCGGGTCGAGGTCCCAGCGCAGGCGCGCCTCGGCGAGCAGGGCGTCGAGCACGCGACCCTCGGCTCAGCCGGTCGTCGTGGTGTCCACGAGCCGTTCGATCTTCGTCTGGGCCGCGTCGTTCTTGATCCCCTGGTACCAGTTGACGAACGCGTTGTCGCGCAGCGTCTTCGCCTGCCCGGGGTCGGCCGCCCGCGTGGCGATCTCGGTGACCACGTAGAAGACGAGGCCGGTGCCGGGGACCGCTTTCGTGACCCCGTTGACCTGGGTGGCGAAGATCGCGTCCTCCTGGGCCTTGTCCAGCTGGTAGCGGGCGATCCACCCCAGGTCGCCGCCGTCGATCGCCGACGCGGCGATGGAGTTGTCGGCCGCGAGCTTCGCCACGTCCGCGCCCGGCTTGCCGGCCGCGGCGATCAGCTCCTGGGCGCGGACGGTGGGATCCTCCGCGCTGACGAACTCGATGACGTGCCAGCCGAAGGTCGACTTGACGGGCGCGAGCAGCTGGCCGGGCACCAGGCCCGGGGCGAAGATCGCCGCGCCGAACGCGGGGTCGAGCTGGGCGTTGGGATCGTCCTTGGCGAAGTAGGGCAGGAAGCCGTTCGCGGCTCCCGAGGACGTGTCGTCGCTGCCGGGCGCCAGGTCCACGAAGCGCGTGGTCCCGGCCGTCAGGTCGTCGTAGGCCTTCTTCGCCTCGTCCTCGGCCGCCTTCCAGGCCGGGTCGTCGGCGGGGAGCGCGGCGGCGCCGCCGGGGTCGTCCTTGGGCGAGTAGAGGATGTGCTTCACGAGGACGGCGCCGGGCGCGATCGCGCTGCCGGAGTTGTCCTCGAGGGCGATCTCCACGACGCGGCGCTGCTCGGACGGCTTGTCGACCACCTCGGCGAGGAGCTGGGCCTCCACCTTGTCGCGGGCCACGAGGGACCCCGCGGAGCGGCGGTAGGCCGCCTCCGAGACGCCGGCGTCGGTGGCCCGCTTCATGTAGTTCGGGTCCACGACCTCCGCCGAGACCTTGGTCATCCGGCCGATCCGGAAGACGCCGTCCTGCCCCTCGATCACGTCGGTGACACCGGGTGCGGCCAGGGCGAAGATCGCTTCCACGAAGGGGGCGTCGGGCGAAGTGCTCCCCTTGTCGATGAAGAAGAGATCGCCGTTCGTCTCGGCGGCGTCGGCATCGCCAGAGGCCTTGACGACCTCCTCCCAGGTCTTGCCGCCCTTGAGGTCGGCCAGGAGGCCGTCGGCCTTCTTCTTCGCCGCGTCCTTCTGGGCCTGGCTCGAGGTGGCGGCGCCGGTGTCCTTCTCGGGCCTGACCGCGATCACGAAGGCGTGGCGGCTTTCGGGGGTGGTCGCATCCTTCGTGACCTGGGCATCGATCTCGGCCGGGGTCACCTCGATGCCGCGCTTGGGCGCGAGCTGCAGCAGGAGCGTCGAGTCGATCTCGCGCTCGAGGGCCAGGGTACCGACCTGGCCCTTCTGCTGGGAGATGTAGGTGAGGAGCTGCTGCCCCTGCGACGGCGACATCTTGTCGGCGTTCACCCTCTCGCGGGTCCGCGACTCCAGCAGGTCGAGCCGGAAGGTCTCCACGGCGACCCGCTCGCGCAGGGCGTCCTTCGTGATGGACTCGCCGTTGACCGTCGCGACGGGGGCCATGTGCTCGCCGTACCAGCCGGCGGCGGCCGCGCCCGCGAGGAGGAGGATCGCGACCACGACGACGATGCCGAAGCCGATGTTGAAGTAGAGGTTCCGTCGGGCGTCGGACTCGTAGCCGCTGCGGCGGCCGGTCCGCGTCGTCGGGCGAGCGCGGAAGGTCATGGCTGGTCTCGTATCCGTTCGGGGTTGACGGGTCGGGGGCGGCGGCGGGTGGGCCGGGCCCGGCGCATCGTACCGCACCGGGCGGGGGAGGCCGGGGCGTGCCGCCGCACGCCCGCGCCGGGGCAGCGCCGGGCCGGCGGGTCGCGGGCGGGCCGGCGGGTCGCGGGCGGGCGCCGGACGGGGTCCGCGAGCGGCGATACTGTGTCCCGACCGGCGCCGCTGACTGGCCGCCGGACCAGGGACGCAGCCGAGGGCCGATGAACCCGATCAACGTCGCCCGCACGCAGGCGCGGCGGCTCAGCAGGAGGATCAGCGGGCTCCGCACCCGCGGCTACCGGCGGCGCCTCGGCTGGGAGCGCGATCCGCAGTTCTGGCAGCGCCTCGTCCGCGATGGCGCCTCGCTGCCACCCCGCCGCCCGGACGCGCGCTGGCGGGCGTGGGTCAACCGGGCCCTGGTCGACGAGGCCCAGGTGGAGGCCGCGGTCGCCGAGGTGGCCCGCTGCGGGCTTCCCCGGCACAACGACCGCCCCAAGAACTGGGACCTCCTCGTCGCCCTGGGGTCCATCATCGAGCATGCCGGCCCCGCGGACCCCGTCCTCGAGATGGGCGCTCCGCGCTACTCGCGCCTCCTCCCCTGGCTGGCGCTCTACGAGTACCGCGAGCTCGAGGGGATCGACCTCGTCTTCGACGCCGAGGCCCGCGACGGCCCGATCCGCTACCGGCCGATGGACCTGACCGCGACGACGTTCCCCGATCGCTCGTTCACGGCCATCGCCTGCCTCAGCGTCGTGGAGCACGGCGTCGACATCGAGCGCTACCTCGCGGAGGCCGGCCGCCTCCTGCGGCCGGGCGGCGTCCTCGTCACCTCGACGGACTTCTGGTGCGAGCCGGTCGACGTCGCCGGCGTGGAGGCCTACGGCGGGCCGGTCCGGATCTTCGGCCCGGACGACCTCGCGGGCTGGCTGGAGGTCGCCGCCCGACACGGCCTCGAGCCGGTGCGGCCGCTCGACCTCCGCTGCGGGGAGCGGGTCGTCACCTGGGAGCGGCTCGGCCTGCACTACACGTTCGCCAACGTCGTCCTCCGCCGGCGCTGACGGAGCCGCTCGTGGGCGATCCCCCTTCGCCGACCCCGCCCCGCCCGCCGTCGCGGGCGCGGCGCGCGGTGCGGCGCGGCGTCGGCCTCCTGCCGGCACCGCGTGGCGCGGCGGCGCTCGCGGTCGGCCGGGCGCTGCGCGACCTCGTCACGGGGCGGCCACCGGATTCGTGGCACACCCGCCCGGGCGAGCCGCCGCTCGACCCCGGCCGCGTCGAGGAGGCCCGGCGCGCGCTCGACGAGGGACGCCTGGACGAGGCCGTCGCGGCGGCCGCGGCGATCCTGGCGTCCAACCCGCGCACGGTCGCCGCCCACGAGATCCGACAGGCGGCCCTCCTGCGGGCCGGCGAGCCGACGGCGAGCCTGGCCGCGCTCCGCGCCCTGCGACGGATCGGCGACACGCCGGAGCGGGCGGAGCTGGACCGTCGCCTGGTCGGGATGCTGCTCGAGAGCGACGCCGGCTGGCTGCCGCGCATCCCGGGGCCGCCGGACCCGGTCGTGCCCGCGGCGGCGGGTCGGGTCCTCCACCTCCTCAAGGAGTCGCCCCCGGATCGCCAGACCGGCTTCGCGATGCGCAGCCACCATATCCTGGCCGCCCAGCGCGCCGCCGGGCTCGACCCCGTCGCCGTCACCGCCCCCGGCTTCCCCCGCAGCGCCGGCCGCGTCGCGCCGGCCGTCGAGACGATCGACGGGATCCGCTTCCACCGCCTCGACCTGGGCCCGGGCTACCCCGCCGACGTCCCCCCCGACCGCGCCCTCGAGGACTTCGCCTGGCTCGCCTCGGGGGTCGTCCGCGCCGAGCGGCCGGCGATCCTCCACGCCGCGTCTGGGCTGCGCGGCTACGACATGGCGCTCGTCGGGCTTGCCCTGCAGGAGCGCCACGACCTACCCCTCGTCTACGAGGTCCGGTCGTTCCTGGAGACCTCGTGGAGCGGCCGGGAGGAGGCCGAGACAGCCGAGATCACCCGGCGGCGGGAGGCGGCCGAGACCCGGGCCATGCTGGAGGCCGACGCCGTCGTGACGATCGCCGAGGCCATGCGCGACGAGATCGCCGCCCGCGGCGTCCCGCCCGAGCGGGTCTTCGTCACCCCGAACGGCGTCGACGCGGACCAGTTCGCGCCGCGCCCGCCGGACCCGGCGCTTCGCGAGCGGCACGGGCTCCACGGCTTCGTGTTCGGGTACGTGAGCAATCTCGACCACCCCCGCGAGGGCCAGGAGCTGCTCATCGAGGCGGCCGCCCGGCTGCGGTCGCGCGGGCGCGACGCGACCTGCCTGATCGTCGGGGACGGCCGGCGACGAAGGGAGCTGGAAGAGCTGGCCAGCCGGGCCCGGGCGGGCGACCGCGTCGTCTTCACCGGCGCCGTGCCCCACGCCGACGTGCCGGCCTACTACGCCGCCCTCGACGCCTTCGTCGTGCCCCGTCGCGACGAGCGGGCCGCCCGTCACGTCACGCCCCTCAAGCCCTTCGAGGCCATGGCCATGGAGCGGCCGCTCGTCGTGAGCGACCTGCCGGCTCTCCGTGAGATCGCGGCGCCCGACGAGCGCGGCCTGGCCTTCGCCCCCGACGACGTCGACGCGCTCGTCGCCTGCCTCGAGCGGCTCATGGACGCGCCCGACCTGGGACGGGCGCTCGGCCGGGCGGGCCGGGCGTGGGTGGCCCGCGAGCGGACGTGGGCGGCCAACGTGCCGCGCTACGAAGCCGCCTATGCCCGCGCCCGCGAGGTGCGAGCGGCGCGCCGGAGCGGCGCCCGATGAGCGCGGCGCGCCGGAGGAGCGGCGCCCGATGAGCGCCGCTGCAGGGCTCCTCGAGGGGATCCGGGCGATCCGGTTCCTGGAAGCGACGGGACACCCGGATCCGCTGCTCCTCCTCTACCATCCTCCCGCCCGGACCAACCCGTTCCAGCGGCTGCTCTACCAGGAGGGCTGGAGCCGGGGGGTCGTGGCCCTGCCGGTGGCGGACCTGGCCGATGCCGAGGCGATCGCCAAGGTCGCCAGCGGCCGCGTCGCGACGGTCCTCCACCTGCACTGGCTCAACGGGGTCACCGAGCGCGCCGGGTCGGCGACGGAGGCGGCCGCGATGGCCGGGGCGTTCCTGACCCGGCTCGACGCGATCCGCGGCCACGGCGGACGCGTCGCGTGGACGATCCACAACGCGCTCCCCCACGACGTGCGCTTCGAGGACGAGGCCGTGCTCGTCCGCCGCGGGGTCGTGGAACGGGCGGTCATGGTCCACGCCCTGGCCGGCTCGACGCGGGCCGCGGTGGCGCCCTGGTTCGAGGTCCCCGTGGACCGGCTCGTCGTGATCCCGCACCCGAGCTATGCGGGCGTCTACCCCGTCGCGGCGTCACGGGACGCGGCCCGCTTCGAGCTGGGGCTCTGGCCCGACGAGCTCGTCTACCTCGCCTTCGGGGCCATCCGGCCGTACAAGGGCGTCGACGGCCTGCTGGCCGCGTGGCGCGCCGCGGCGGCGTCGTCCCGGGCGCCGCGCCGCCTGGTCGTCGCCGGCGCCGCGCCTCCCGGGCCCGGCATCGACGAGCTGCTCCTCGATCTCGCCGTCACGCCCGACGTGGCGGCGTTCCCGCGCCGGATCGACGACCAGCTGGTCGGCGACTTCTTCGGCGCGGCCGACGTCGCCGTGCTGACGCGCACGCAGGCCCTCAACTCCGGCGTCCTGCTCCTGGCGCTCACGTTCGGCCTGCCTGTCGTGGCGCCGCGCTTCGCCGCGGCCGAGGAGATCCTGGACGACCGCGTCGCGATCCTCTACGAGCCGGGCGACCAGGACGGGCTGGCGGATGCGCTCCGGCGCGCGCCGGCGCTCGTGGCCGGGGGCGGCTCCGCGCGCGCCCTGGAGATCGCGGCCCGATTCGACCCCGCCGAGATTTCGCGGCGGTTCGTGGACGAGCTGCGGCGACGGGTCGCCGCCGCCGGCTGACCGTGGCGAGACCGGCAGCAAGCTGACCCTGGGTCGACCGGCAACCAGCGACGCCCGGGGTCAGGCGCTCCAGCCGGCCCCGAGACGGAGCACCTGGCGCGGCCGCGGCGCGCGATCCCGCGACGCGTTCACGGTGTCCAGGATGAGGTCGCCGCTCGCGTAGACCGCGTCCCAGTCGATCGCCCGGTGGGCGGTGACGATGACCAGCAGGTCGGCCCAGCCGAGCAGGTCGGGCAGCGGGGTCGAGGCGGCGGTGCGCCCGGCCGCGTCGCGGAACCGGGCGATGTGCGGATCGTGGAAGCGGACCTCGGCGCCCCGTTCGTGGAGGCCCGCGAGGACGTGGGCCGCGGGCGCCTCGCGGGCATCGCCAACGTCCGGCTTGAAGGCGACGCCCAGGACGCCGACCTTCGCGCCCCGAAGGGACCGCGACCGGTCGTTGAGGGCCTCGGCCGCGAGGTCCACCACGTGGCGCGGCATCCCCACGTTCACGTCGGCGGCCAGCTCGATGAAGCGGTCCGTGAAGTCAAACTCGCGGGCCCGCCAGGAGAGGTAGTAGGGGTCGACGGGGATGCAGTGACCGCCGACGCCGGGCCCGGGGGTGAACTTCATGAAGCCGAACGGCTTCGTGGCGGCCGCCTCGATCACCTCCCAGACGTCGAGGCCCATCCGCTCGCAGAGGAGGGCCAGCTGGTTGACGAAGGCGATGTTGATGTTGCGGAAGACGTTCTCGAGGAGCTTCGCCATCTCCGCCGCGTCGGGCGACGAGAGCTCGACGACCGTGTCGTTGATGTTCCGCAGGAGCGCGGCCGCCCGCGCCGTCGCCGCCGGGGTCGAGCCGCCCACCAGGCGCGGGACCAGCTTCCCGGAGCTCGCCGGGTCGCCCGGGCTGACACGCTCGGGGGCGAAGGCAAGGTCGAAGTCCGTGCCGGCCCGAAGGTCGGTGTCGCGCTCGAGGACCGCCCTGAAGGGGCCGGTGGTGGTCCCCGGGAAGGTGGTCGACTGGAGGACGACGAGGTGGCCGGGGCGGAGGCCAGCGCGGACGAGCTCGGCCGCGGAGAGGACGGGGCCGAGGTCGGGGTCCTTGGTCGACGTCACGGGCGTCGGGACGCAGACGAAGACGGCGTCGGCGGCGCGGACGGCGGCCGGGTCGGGGGCGATCGCGCGGAAGCCCGCGCCGAGCGCGGCCGCGAGGCGGGCGTCGGGGATGTCCTCGATGGGCGAGCTGCCCCGGGTGAGCTCGTCGACCCGCGCCGGGCTGGCGTCGATCCCGGTGACCGCGACGCCCGCCTCCACGAACCCGAGGGCGAGCGGCAGCCCGACGTAGCCCAGCCCGATGACCGCGATGGACCGATCGTGTTCCACGACGCCTCCTGTGGGCGTGAGCCCCTGCCTGCGGTCAGGAGGATACCCGGTCGCGGGCCAGCTCCTCGACGAGGGCCAGGTAGCGCGGCGCCTCGCCGTCCCAGGCCAGCTCCCGGGCGCGGGCGGCCGCGCGGGCCACGGCCTTCACGCGCCAGGCCGGCTCGTCGACGGTCCGCAGGATCGCCCGGGCGAGGTCGGCCGGGTCGTCAGGCTCGTACCAGGCAAGGACGTCGCCGTCGAACTCGGCGCGGGCCGCCGGGAGGTCTGCCGCGACGACGGGCTTCTCCATGATCGCGCCCTCGAACACCTTGGTGGAGAGGCTCATCTCCGCGAAGCGGTTGCGGCGGATCGGCGACAGGATGAGGTCGGCGGCGGCGAGGGCGCCCGCGACGGCGTCAAGGGGGATCCGGCCGTGGAGGCGCACCCGGTCGGCGACAGCGAGCCGGGCCGCCCGCTCGCGGATCTCCTCCTCACGGTCCCCGCGCCCGTACAGGTCGAGGGAGACCGGGAGGTCGGGCCGCTCCCGGGCCAGGATCGCGACCGCGTCGACGACGTCCTCGAGGGCGTAGAGCGGGGTCAGGGCGCCGGCATAGGCCAGGCGCAGCCCGCCGCCGGCCATGAACGGGCGGCGGGCGTGGGCGGCGGGATCGAAGAGGGCGAGGACGGGGCCGTTGCGGATGACGGCCAGCTTCCGGGCGGGGATCCCGAGGGCGAGGAGCCGCTCGTGGCGCGCCTCGGTGACCGACAGGACCCGGCTCGCGACCGCGGCGGCGAGGCGCTCGACGGCGGTCAGGCCGCCGATGGTGAGCGGGTTCGCCGCGGCGGGCCAGCGGGACCGGAAGAACTCCGGCGTCGCCTCGTGGAGGTCGAGGAGGACGGGGACGCCCGCGAGGCGGAGCGGAAGCGCGGCGACGACGAGGAAGTCGGGCGGCGTGTGGACCTGGACCAGACCGTAGCGGCGGCGGCGGTGCGCGCGCGCCAGGGCGAACGTCGCCCGGGCCAGGAATGCCGCGTACTCCGCGAGGTAGGTGGCGATGGGCGAGCCCTGGTGGCGCTGGACGTCCAGCCGGGTGATCGCCACGCCCTGGAGGGTGCCGTCCCGGGGGTCGCCGGGGCGCCGCAGGGAGAGGACGTCCACCTCGCGCCCCGCGTGCACGAGGGTCTCGGCCTGGCGCCGGACCCGCGGGTCCTCCTCGTAGTAGCTGTGGACGAGCATGGCGACGGGACGCCGCCGGCCGGGGGTCGAGGACATCAGCGTCCGGCGAGCCAGCTCTCGATCTCCGCGGCGATCCGCTCGCCGGCATGGCCGTCCCAGAGGGGCGGCGGCTCCGCCGGCCGGGCGAACGAACCGCCGAGGACGGCCGCGACCTCGGCCGGGGCAGATTCCGGGGTGACGAGGCGGTTCGTGCCGTGCGTGATCGTGATGGGCCGCTCGGTGTTCGGGCGGACCGTCAGGCAGGGGACCCCGAGCGCCGTCGTCTCCTCCTGGATCCCGCCCGAGTCGGTCACGACGACCGCCGCGCCCCGGACCAGCGACAGGAAGTCGATGTAGCCGAGCGGCTCGATCACCCGGATCCGCTCCCCGTCGCGGAGCCCGGCCGCCTCGAGCATCGGTCGGCCGCGGGGGTGGAGCGGGAGCACAACCGGGACCTGCGCCGCGATCGCGTCGAGCATCGCCACGAGCCGCCGCGCGGCCTCGGGACGGTCGACGTTGGCCGGTCGGTGGAGCGTCGCGACCGCGTACGGCCCGGCGATCCCGAGGGCCGCCTGCGCGCGCCCGGCGTCGAAGCGGTCGAGGTTGGCGAGCAGCGTGTCGATCATGGGGTTGCCCACGAGGCGGATCCGGTCGGCGGCCACGCCCTCGCGGGCGAGGTGGGCGATCGCCTCCGGGCTGGTCGCGAAGAGGAGATCCGACAGGATGTCCGTGACCCGCCGGTTGACCTCCTCGGGCATGGTCATGTCGAAGCTGCGCAGGCCCGCCTCGACGTGCGCCAGGGGGACGCCCATCTTCGACGCGACGAGGGCGGCGGCGGTCGTCGAGTTGACGTCGCCGTAGACGATCGCCAGGGCCGGCCGCAGCTCGGCGAAGGCCCGCTCGAGGGCGACCATGATGGCCGCCGTCTGGGCCGCGTGGCTGCCGGAGCCGACGCCGAGGTTGAGGTCCGGCTCGGGAAGCCCGAGCTCGCGGAAGAAGACGTCGGACAGGGCGGCGTCGTAGTGCTGACCGGTGTGGATCAGCGTCTGGGGTAGGCCGCGCGCGGCAAGGGCCCGGATGACCGGGGCGGCCTTCATGAAGTTGGGGCGGGCCCCCACCACGTGAACCAGCGAGCGGGGCCCGGGACGGGCGCCAGGCGCAGCGGGCGCCGCCGGGGCGATGCGGGCGGAAGTCGGCACGGTCGAACCGTAGCACGGTGGCCGCCGTCCCTCGGCACCGCCGCGGAGCGGGTCGCGGGAGCCGCTCCCGGCGTCCAGCCCGGCGCCCGCTCGCGGCGCCGCCCGGCCCGGCGGCCTTGTGCTACCGTCGGGGCGATGGCACAACCCCCTTCCGGGTCGCGGGACGCCGGCGGCCCGGTGCGGCTCCGCCTGCCCGGCATGGACCGCGCGATGGCCCTCCGCGAGGTCCGCTCGATCCTCCGCTACCGCAAGCTGGTGGCGTTCCACCGCCTCAGCGGCCGGGCGGCCCCCGCGCTTCGCGACCGCGTGCTGCGCCCCCCGCTTGCCATCGCCGAGAGGATGGCCGAGCGCGATCCGGGGCATGCCGTCTGGGGGCCCGCGGCGGTGCTGCTCCGCTGGGAGGTGGGGCGCACGACCGATGCCCTCGACCTCCTCGAACGCAGCATGGCCGTCGCCGAGCCCTCGACGCTCGTCCGTCTCGCGCTGGTGGCCGCGGCCGTCGGCCGGCTCGACGTGACCCGGCCGATCGTCGATCGCCTGCCCGAGGGACCGATGCGCCGCCGCCTCCTCGCGGAGCTGGCCCTGGCGTCCGGGCGCTACCGGGAGGCCGCAGAGCTCGCCGGCGGCCTGACCCGGCCCCCGGATCGCGGGCGCCGCCTCCAGCTCGTGGGCCGCGCCGAAGCCGAGCTGCGCGTCCTCGACCCGGCCTGGCGGCCCGCGCTCCCGCCCCGCGCCACCGCGGGCTGGAAGCCGGCGCCGGGCCGGGTGCTCCATCTTCTCACCAACTCGCTCCCCTACCGCCAGAACGGCTACTCCGTCCGGGCCCAGCAGATCGCCCTCGCCCAGCGAGGCATCGGCCTCGATCCGCACCTCGTGACCCGGGCCGGCTTCCCGCTCTCGGAGGGTCGCGCCGGGGCGCCGCTGCGGGAGCGCGTGGAGGGCGTGCCCTACTACCGGATCCGCCCCGACATGCCGCTCGCCGGGGCGCCCGACGTCCAGGCGACGGCGACCGCGGCGGGCCTCGACACCCTCGTCGCGGAGCTCCACCCCGCCGTCCTCCACCCGACGACCAACCACCCCAACGCCCAGGTCGCCCTCGCCCTCCGTGAGCGCTACCCGCTGCGGGTCGTCTACGAGGTCCGCGGCTTCCTCGAGGAATCCTGGGTCTCGCGGACGGGCGGCAACGGGGCGACAGCCGACCGCTACGTCGAGGGGCGAGCCGTCGAGACCGCCTGCATGGCCGCCGCCGACGCGGTCGTCACCCTCTCCGAGACGATGAAGGCCGACATCGTGGCCCGGGGGATCGCGCCCGAGCGGGTGGTCGTCGTCCCCAACGCAGTCGATCCCGCACGGTTCGCGCCGCGGCCGCGCGACGAGGCCCTCTTCGCGCGCCTCGGGTTCGAGAAGGGCGAGACGGTCCTCGGCTACGTCTCGAGCATGGTCGCCTACGAGGGGATCGGCTACCTCGTCGAGGCGACGCGGATTCTGCGGGACCGCGGCCGGCAGGTCCGCCTGCTCCTGGTGGGCGACGGCGAGGAGCGCGGCGCCCTCGAGGATCGTGCCCGGGCCCTGGGCCTGCTCGACGAGGGCGTCGCCCGCTTCGCGGGACGGGTGCCCCACGGCGAGGTGGGGGCCTACTACTCGCTGATCGACCTCTTCGTCGTGCCCCGCACCAACGAGCGCGTCTCGCAGCTCGTCACGCCGCTGAAGCCCTACGAGGCGATGGCCATGGAGCGCTGCCTCGTGGTGAGCGGCGTCGCCGCCCTCCGCGAGATCATCCGGGACGGCGAGACCGGATCGTCGTTCACGCCCGAGGACCCGGTCGCGCTCGCCGACGCCGTGGAGCCGCTCCTGGACGCGCCCGGCGAGCGCGCCCGGCTCGGGGCGAACGCCCGGGCCTGGGTCCTGGCGAACCGGACGTGGGCCCGGAACGCGGAGATCTACCGCGCGCTCTACGAGCGGCTCGGCGCGGTCTGAGGCCGGCGGGCGCGCTCCTGCGCGCGGAGCGATGGCCGCCGCCCGGCCCGCCCGCGGCCGCTCCCCGGGCGCCCGGCCGCGCCGACCGCCGACGGGTGCTACCTTTCCAGCCCGTGAAGACCTCCCCGGGGGCGGCCATGCCGGCCGGCCCCGCCACCGTCCGCCGGCGACCGCTCGGCAACCTGCGCGAGGGGATTCACGACCTCACCTCGCGAGCCCGGCTGATCCGCTTCCTCGTCGGCGCCGAGATGAAGCGGACCCACGCCGACACCGCCATCGGGACCCTCTGGTGGATCCTCGACCCGGTCCTCCAGATGTTCGTCTACTGGATGCTGGTCGCCGTGATCTTCCAGCGCACGACGCCGGACATCCTGCTCTTCCTGATGTCGGCGATCCTGCCCTGGAAGTGGTTCGCCTCAACGCTCTCGGAAGCGTCGACGTCGATCACGTCGCGGCAGTCGCTGATCCGACAGCTCCAGTTCCCGAAGCTCGTCCTGCCGACGGCCGGCGCCGTCGCGGCGCTCGTCAGCTTCGCCTTCGGGCTCATCGCCCTGGCGTTCCTCTATCTCCTCTACCCGCACCGGCTCTCGTACTGGATCCTCGCCATCCCCGTGGTCGCCGCCGTCCAGTTCGTCTTCAGCCTCGCCCTGGGCTTCGCCCTCGCGGCCATGAACGCCTTCTTCCGCGACGTCCAGAACGTGATGCGCCACGTCATCCGGCTCTGGATGTACCTGACCCCCGTGCTCTACTCGCTCGACCAGCTCGAAGGCCAGGACGTCGCCCGCAGGCTCCTGGGGCTCAACCCGATGGCCCCGATCATCGAGAGCTACCGGCGAATCCTCTACGGGACGGAGACGTCGGTCCACGGCATGGCGCCGGAGTGGCTGCCGCTCCTCGCCGTCCTCGGCCTGTCCGTCGTGCTGCTGGGGATCGCGATCGTCGCCTTCAAGCGGGCGGAATCGTCGTTCGCGAGGATCCTCGCGTGACGGACCGCGACGGTGGCAACCTCGCGCTCGAGGTGCGGGATCTCGGCATCCGCTACAACCTCAACTTCACGAAGCGGACGACCCTCAAGGGCTCGCTCGGGACGATGATCCGGCGCCGCCGGGAGGCCGCCACCCATTTCTGGGCCCTGCGCCACCTCTCCTTCTCGGTGGAGCACGGGGAGTCGCTCGGCGTCATCGGACCGAACGGGGCCGGCAAGAGCACGCTCCTCCTCGCCCTGGCCGGGATCCTCGCGCCCAGCGAGGGCGTGGTGGACGTCCGGGGCAAGGTCTCCACGCTCCTGACGCTCGGCGCCGGGTTCGAGCCGGAGCTGACCGGTCGGGAGAACGTCGACCTGCTGGGGGCATTCCTGGGCAGGGGTCGCCGCGAGATGGCAGAGCTCGCGCCCTCGATCGTCGAGTTCGCCGACCTGGGCGCCTTCATCGACGCCCCGGTCAAGACGTACTCGCTGGGCATGAAGGCCCGTCTCGGCTTCTCGATCGCGACGGCCGTCCAGCCGGACATCCTGCTGCTCGACGAGGTGCTCGGGACCGGCGACCAGGTCTTCCGGGCCAAGAGCCAGCAGCGAATCCGCGAGCTGATGGTCAACGCCCGGGCGATCATCCTCGTCACGCACGACCTGACGTACATCACGGAGTTCTGCAACCGGGCCCTGTTGCTGGAGCAGGGGCGCCTCGTCCACAACGGCGCGCCCGACGAGACCGTGGCTCTCTACCGTGAGCGGGTCACGCAGAAGAAGCTGCTCGCGGCCGGGACGTCGGGGCGATTCGAGGGCACCGCCGCGCCGTAGGCCGGCCGCGGTCCGGGCCTCGTGCCAGGCGGCCGCGGTCCGGGCGAAGCGCGGCGCCGCCGCCGGGCGGCGGGCGTCCTCAGCGCCGCAGGAGGCGGATCAGGGCCAGGAACGCCCCGAGCCCCGCGCCGAAGGCGAGCGCCCCGCGCCAGTCGACGAGGATCTTCGCCTCGCCGTCGATCCGCCGCGCGACGGCGACGAGGATCCCGGTCGAGGGGCCGGCCTGCACCGTGTTCGCCACGAGGGCGCGCACGAACGCCTGCTCGACGTGGACGTCCTGGGCAAGCAGGCCCCGGACCACACCCTGCCGGACGGTCGCCTCGCGGGCGACCATGCCGTTGACCACCCCCATCTCGACCGAGGCATGGCTCGCGGCGATGCCGCCGACCACGGCGAGGCGGGCGGTGACGTCGGTGGCCCGGACGCCGCCGATGGCTCCCTTCTGGAAGTTGAGGACGTCGACGGCGGCGACGTCGAGCGATCCGGTGGCGGGCGCGGCGCCGCTGGGCCCGGGGATCGACTGGTCGGACATGGTGCTCCCTCGGCGGGGGTCGACGCGGGAGCGTCGCGCCGGCGGAGTGCCGGCCGGACCGCCCGCGGGGTTCGCTGCGCTCAGCCTACGCCGTCGGGGTATCCTCCGCCCGGCATGAGACCCCTCTCGAACCTTCGCCCGGCGGGCAGTCGCGCCCGCCTCCGCCCGCTCCTGCTCGCGGTGGCCCTCGCCGGCGGCGTCGCGGCATGCGGCTCGCCCACCTCGCCGGCGCCATCGCCGTCCTCGAGCCCGGCGGCAGAGGGTCCGACGGGCTCCCCGGCCCCGGCCACCCTCCCCCCGACGGTGACGCCGACGCCCGTCGCCAGCCCCACGCCGGCCCCGACGCCCGCCCTCGCCGTCGACCCGCTCACGGGTCGCCTCGTGACGCCCGAGCTGGCTGCCCGGCACCCGATCGCAGTCATGGTGGACGACCATTGGGCCGCCCGGCCGCAGAGCGGCTTCACGGAGGCCTCGATCGTCTGGCAGGCGCCCGCGGAGGGTGGCATCCCGCGCTACATGATGATCTTCGGGGAGGGCAACCCGACCTCGGTCGGCCCCGTTCGCAGCGCCCGCCTCTACTTCGTCCAGTGGGCGGCCGAGTGGAAGGCGGTCTACGTCCACGTCGGCGGCAGCCCCCAGGCGATGGCGATCCTGCGCGAGAAGGGGCAGGGCCAGCTGGTCTACGACGCCGACCAGTACCGCTGGGGCACGTACCTGTGGCGCACGACCGACCGGGTCTCCCCGCACAACGTCTACACGGACGGGGAGCGGCTCCGGGCGCTCGCGGCGCGGGTCGGGGCGGCCCCGCTCGAGGCGCCGAAGCCGGCCTGGAGGTTCGCGCCCGACGCGGCGCTCGATCTCCGCCCCGCCGGCGCCCGGATCGACGTCGCCTACCACCTGGGTGCGTTCTCGTACCGCTACGACCGCCCGTCCAACACCTGGCGGCGCTACGTGGACGGGAAGGTCCAGCGCGACCGGGGGTCCAGCGAGGTGGTCGCCCCGAAGAACGTGGTCGTCATGGAGGTCGCCTTCGGCTCCCTCGGCGCGGGCCAGCACGGGCGCCTCGAGGCCGCCAACGTCGGCAGCGGGCCGGCCTGGATCGCGACCAACGGAACGATCGTGCGGGGCACCTGGAAGAAGACCTCCGTCGCGAGCCCCACGCGGTTCTTCGATCGGGCCGGGAAGCTGGTCACCCTCACCGTGGGCCAGACCTTCGTCCAGGTGATGCCGTCCGGCACGCCGGTCACGGCGGTCGACGGCACGCCCGTGGTCGGCGGCACGCCCTCCGTCGTGCCGACGCCCGCGAACGGGGGCACGCCGACGCCGGCGAGCGGGGGCGGAGGCTGATATACCTCGCTGGGAGGCCGATGATGGTACCGACCTCCACGGGGAGACCGGCGGCCCGCTATCCGGCAGATGACCGGTGAGTCTAGTGTCCGGCCCCCGTCCTCCGGCCGTGAACGGTGATCGGGATCCTGCGGCGTTGACCGGTGATCGGACCCATCAGCTGACGTCGACCGGGGAGAGCGGGCACCCCTGGGGTCCGCGGAAGGAGGCTGCCCCGGTGACGACGATCGGGATCGACATCGGGGGCCGGATGCATGCCGTGGCTCGCTGCCGGGACGGCACGAGCCGCGCTGACCGGGAGATCCTCCGGGTCAGCCAGAGCCGGGCCGGTTTTGCCGCGCTCGACGCCTGGCTCGAGCGACAGGGAGAACCGGTGACGCTCGTGACGATGGAGTCGTCGGGCCACTACTGGATGCCGCTCGCCTCGCACCTGGGGCGCCGGGACATCCCGGTCGCCGTGGTCAACCCGCTCGCGGCGAAGTACTTTGCCAAGAGCCGGCTCGCCCGGACGAAGTCCGATCCGGCCGATGCCCGGAGCCTCGCCGAGATGGCCATGCGCGACACGCCCCCCGTCCGCGACCCGCTCGCCGGAGCCGAGCTGCGCCAGGCGGCCCGCTTCGCGATGACCCTCGTCGAAGAGCAAGCCAAGGTCTGCCAGCGCCTGGTCCGGCTCGTGGAGCTCGGCTTCCCGGAGCTCGGCGAGCTGTTCGACGACCCGACCTGCCGGACGGCCCGGGCAGTGCTCCGGGTCGCCCCCACGGCACGGACAGCCAGCCGCCGGCGAAGAGCCACCCTGGCCAACGCGAACGCCGGGCCGGGTCATCGTCGGCTGGGCCCGGCGAGGGCCGAGCGGCTCCAGGTCGCCGCGGCCGACTCGATCGCCGTGCCCGAGCTCGACGCCGAGGTCGCCTTCGAGGTCGGCTTGCTGCTCGACCAGTACGACCTGCTCGAGCGCCAGATCGAGGAGGCCGACCGGCGGGTCGCCGAGCTCCTCGACGGCGAGACCGCCCGGCGGCTCCAGACGATCCCGGGCGTCGGGCCCTCGACCGCCGCGACCCTCCTCGCCGAGATCGGCGACATCGAGCGGTTCACCGACTTCGACCAGCTCCTGGCGTACGCCGGGGTCCATCCCGCCGAGCGGAGCTCGGGCCGGAAGGGGGCCAACCCCGAGACCGCCTGGCACATGAGCAAGGCCGGCAACAGCCACCTGCGGGCGGCGGCCTACCGGATGGCCGTCGTCGGCGTCCAGCACAACCCGGTCATCGCTGCCCACTACGCTCGGAAGCGAGCCGCCGGCAAATCGAAGATGAACGCCCTCGGCCACTGCATGCGCAAGGCGCTCAGCATCGTCTGGGGCGTCTGGCGCAACGGGGCCGACTTCGACCCCGATTGGGGGCCCGGCACTTGACAAGACCCTATGGGATCTAGGCTCGGGCCCCGCCCGCCACCGCGGCGTAGACAGCCCGCGTCTCCCGTGCCACGTCGGCCCAGGTCCGCCGGTCCGATCCTGCGCGGACGGCCGCCGCGCCCGCGATCCCCCGGTGCACGTGGTCGTCCGCCCACGCCGCCCGGAGCGCGTGGGCCAGGCGGTCGGGGTCCCGCGGCTCGACGAGCAGGCCGGCCCGACCCACGACCTCCGGCAGGGCGCCCACGGCGCTCGCCACGACCGGGACCCCGGCCGCGAGCGCGTCGAGGACCGGCAGGGCGGCCGCGTCGCTGACGACCGGGTGGACGGCGGCACGCGCGCCGGCGACGACGGCGGCCAGCTGCGCCGCGGGCAGCGCCGGGGCGTAGAGCAGGAGCTCGCCGACACCGCTGGACGCGGCCGCCTGGGCCACGGCGGCGCGATCACCGGGCGTCGTGTCCACGAGCAGGATCCGTGGCGGCCAGGGCACGGCCTTCGCGAGGCGCGGCGGGCGTCCGTCGGCGACGAGGCGGGCAAGGGCGTCGAGCAGTGTCCCGAGGTCGTGACGGGCGTCGTGGCGACCCGTGTAGACCAGGTAGCGGGCCGGGATCCCGTACCGCTCGCGCTCCGCGTCGAGGGCCGCCCGCTGCGCGTCGCCGATCTCGGTGCCGGCGATGGAGAACGGGGCGAAGGCGTCTCCCCCGGCCAGCGGGACGACGCGCAGGCGCCCGGGTCGAATCCGCAGGAGCCGCGTCGCGGCCCGCGCGACCGCCGCGCTCCCCACGATCACCGCGTCCGCCTCGCGGAGCAGCTGAGCCCGGAGGCGGTGGCCGAAGCGCGCCGCGGGCGAGCGCTGGTACAGCTCGGGGAGCTCCCAGGGGGCAAGGTCCAGCAGGGTGGCCACGATCGGCAGGCCGGGGCCGATCGGCAGGGCGCCGCCGACGGCGTGCGCGACGACGCCCGCGCTCCCCGGCTCGTGGGGGGCCCCGCGTCCGGCACCGAGCGCAGCGCCGCGGACGAGGAAAGGATCGAGCGTGAGCGCGCCCGAGCGGAAGACGCGGGTGATGGGCAGGCGCCGCCGGCCGGCCACGGGCAGGCCCGGGAACTCGGGGGCGGGATCGTCGGCCCCGAGGTCGAGCAGGAACACGAACGACTCGCCCGCGAGCGGGTCGGCCGCGTAGGCGCCCAGGAGCCCGCGCAGGTAGGCCGCCGTGGCCGGCGCCCGGTCGGGGTCCCCGAGGGGCCGGACGTCGACGAGGACCCGCACTCCAGGCACGGGGGGTGGGACGGGCCCCGCGGCGCCGAGCCTCATGGGGCGCGCCGCGGGCCGCGGCCGCGCAGCTCCTCCCAGCGGAGGCGGAGAACCACGACGAGGGCCTCGACGATGATCCGGCGGCTCATCTTGCTCTGGCCCACCCGCCGGTCGCGGAAGGTGATCGGCACCTCGCGGACGCGCGCGCCGCCCCGCTGGGCGCGGTAGGTCATCTCCACCTGGAAGACGTAGCCGCCGGCGTGGACGCCCGTGAAGTCGACGCCCGCCAGCGTCGCCGCGCGCCAGGCCTTGAAGCCGCCCGTCAGGTCGTTGGCCGGCAGGTCCAGGACGGCCCGGGCGAAGAGGCTTCCGCCGCGGCTCACGAAGCGCCGGGCCGCCCCCCAGTCGACGACCCTTCCGCCCGCCGTGTAGCGCGAGCCGATGACGAGGTCGGCGGCTCCCGCCGCGAGGGGGGCGAGCAGGGCGGGCGTCGCCGCCGGGTCGTGGGACCAGTCGGCGTCCATCTGGATGACCTGCTCGGCACCAGCGTCGAGGGCGACCCGGAAGCCGGCCAGGTAGGCCCGGCCCAGCCCGGCCTTCGCGGCCCGGTGGAGGACCCGGACCCGCGGATCGGCCGCGGCCAGCCCGTCGGCGAGCCGGCCGGTCCCGTCGGGGGAGCCGTCGTCGACGACCAGGAGCGTGGCGGCGGGCAGGGCGCCGAGGATCGCCGCCGCGATCGCAGGGAGGTTCTCCGCCTCGTTGTAGGTGGGCAGCACGACCCAGGCGCCGGACCCGTCAGGCGCGGCGGGAGGGTAGGTAGGGCCCGCGGCGGTCATCCCGCCGAGTGTAGCGGGGCCGAGCCTACGGGACGGCGAGGCCGACCGTGGTCCGGTTGGTGCCGCCCGCGGCGTCCCGCCCGAGGAGCGTCACGGTGGCGGGTCCGGGCGCCCCGTCGGCCACCATGGCGGTCGCCCGCCACGAGCCGTCGGCGAGGCGGGTGACCGACATCCGGACGGGAGCGGCGCCGGCCTGGCGGAAGGTCGCCGAGGGACGGCTGGCGAGGGGCTCCACGCTCCGGAAGGTCACCCTGAGCTGGCTGCCGGCGGGCGGCGTCACCGTGGACGGCGTCGCGATGAACGCGTCGGCGACCACGGCCCGGCGCAGCACGGTCGTCCCGTACGGCCCGACGGCCGTCAGCTCGGCGACGTAGCGGCCGGGCGGGGCCCACGCCCCGTCGGCCGCGCGGCCGTCCCAGCGCCATGCCGCGGTCCCGGCGCGGAAGGCGCGGTCGGCCCAGGCGGTGCGGACGACGACCCCGGACGCGTCGAGCACCCGCAGCGAGATCCGGGCCGGGCGGGCGACCCGCACCGAGACGGTTGCCGTGGGCACGAGGCGGTCGCCGTCCTGGGGGAGAAAGGCCGGCCGGTCCCAGCGGAGCTGGCCGACCGTCCGGTCGACGACGAGGGGGATCGCGGCCGTGGCCCGGTTGGCGAGGGCGTCCGAGCCGGTGACGGCGACGCTGTAGCGCCCGTCGGCGACGGTCCGCCCCGCGGCGTCGCGGCCATTCCAGGCGACGGTGCCGGCAGTTCCGTCGATCGCCCAGGAGCGGATCAGGGTCGTGCCGCGGAGGATGCGCAGCGTCCCGGTCGCCGGCTCGCTCGCGGTCCAGCCGAGGCGGGCGGTGTCAGCGACGCCGTCGGCGTCGGGGGAGACAGCCGCCGGCATGGCCGTGGCGACGAGGGCCGGCGGGGTCGCGTCGACGGCCGCCGGCCAGGACCGGGCTGCCGCGTTCCCGGCCGGGTCGTAGACGCGCAGCGTCACCAGGTAGGCTCCGTCCGGGGCCGGCGTGCCGTCATCCGCCGTGCCATTCCACGAGGTCGTGACGGACCGGCCGCTGCCGGCGATCCGGCGGATCGGGTCGCCGACGACGTCACCCACCGCGGGCGCGACGACCACGTCCCAGCGGACGGCGTCCGCCGAGCCGGTGGCGGCGAGCTTCATAGCGTCCGAGCGCCCGTCGCCGTTCGGGGAGAGGCGGGTGCCCGCGGCGGTCGCCGCCACGAGGACGGGCGGCTGGCGATCGATGACGACGCCGGTCCGGGCTGGCAGGTCGCCCGCCGTGGGCGAGCTCGCCGGCCAGGTGAAGGTGGCGCCGCCGGCCGTGCCCACGAGCTGGAGCACGTACGTGCCGTCGGGCAGGGCCGCGTCGCCGGCGCTCCCGTCCCACGCCAATTCCTGCGGCCCGGGCCCGGTGGCAGGCACAGTGCGCGCCCCGAGGAGCGTGCCGTCCGGGCCGAGCACGCGCAGGACGAGCGACTCCAGGGCGAAGCGGTTGGCCCAGCGGATCGCGAGGAGGTCGCCGGAGCCGTCGCCGTTCGGGGAGAAGCTGCGCTGCCCCACGGCGGCGGCGGTCGAGCCGAGGCTTGCCGCCCCGCCGCCCGAGAACGCGACGCCGCCGATCACGGCCTCGACGAGCACGGCGTTGGGCGCCGGCGCGGCCACCGCGTTGACCGCGCCCGCCCCGCTCGCCGCGAGCCAGGCGCTCCGCTCGACGTCACCGACCGGGCCCCAGGTGGCCAGCGGCCCGCTCACCTCGAACCACGTGTAGCCGTCGGCCGCCGCCGGGCCGCCCGTGATCGCGAAGAGCTCGCCCTGCGACGCCGTCTCGATCCGAGCCGCCCCGAGGCCCGGGGCGGTGCGCACGTTGAGGATGTCGGCGGTGATCCGGAGGAAGCCTCCGGGCCCCAGGGCAGCGGTCGCCGCCGGCGGGCCGGCCACGTTCCAGGCCGAGACGTTGCCCTTCCCGTCGACGGCGCGCACCCGGAACGCGTACGCGTGGCCGTCCGAGCCGAGCCAGGTCCCGCTCGTCGCCGTCGTGCCCGTCAGCCAGCCCGCCCACGGGCCCCCGTCAACGGCGACCTGCACGTCGTAGCGGGCAATCCCGCTGTAGTCGTCGGCGGCCGTCCAGCGGACCTCGAAGCCCTCGTCGGGCTGGACCGCGGCCGCGAAGGCCACGATGCCGGCCTCCGGTGCCGTGGTGTCGTCGAGGAACTTGTCGGCGAGGGCCCGGTACAGCTCGGGACGCGCCCCGTCGTAGCCGAGCGCCCAGATCCCGGTCCCGCGCAGCCCGCTCCGGTTCACGAGGTCGTACCGTGCCTTGAGGGTCGCCGCGTCGTCGTAGTAGAGCTGGCGCCACGTCGCCAGGCAGCCGTAGGTCGCGGTGCAGCTCTCCTTCTGGTAGGCGATCCAGGACGAGACCTCGAGGTCGTCGTAGCGACGCCCATGCTCCGCGGCGAGCTCGATCGCCGTGGCGTAGTTGACGGCCACGGAGCCACCGTACTTCGCGCCCCCCTGGGTGCGGGCGTTCACGGCGTCGGAGACGGTGGACCAGGCCCGGCCGTAGTACGGGATCCCGAGGATCACCCGCGAGGAGGGAACGCGGGCGGTGTAGGCCCGCACGGTGTCCGCCAGGTCGTAGGCGGGGCCCGCCAGGGGGTCGATGGAGCCGGCGTTGTTGGCCCCGGCCGTCCGGTAGTCGTAGCCCATGACGAAGACGGCGTCGGCGCCGCCCGGGGCCAGCGCCGCCTCGAGCGGGTAGTTGCCCGGACGGCCGAGCGTGTCGAACGAGAGATGGCCGCGCGGGACCGCCCCGTCCAGCTCGGCGCGCATCGTCCGGACAAGCGCCGCGAACTCTTCCTCGTAGCCGGCGACGAGCGGCTCGAAGTCCAGGTTGATGCCGTCGGCGCCCCGGTCGCGGACGGCGTCGACGGCCTGCCGCGCCAGGTTGAGGCGGGCGCCGGGGCTGCCCAGGAGCGCCTTCTGGACGGCGACCTGGGCCGGCGTCCAGGCGAAGACCGTGAGCGTCAAGGTCACCCGGCTCTTCTTCGCGTGGGCCGACTTGATGACGGCAGTCATCGCCGAGCTGGTCCAGCCAGCCCAGCCGGTCGTCAGCGAGCCGTCGGCGTTTCGCCTGGCCAGGTTGCCGTTCGCGTCCGCCCCGACCAAGAAGTAGGCGACATGGGTCAGGACCCCGAAGTCGAGCCGCGTGTCGGGGTCGGTGAGCATCCAGTACGGCAGGAAGCCGTAGACCTCGCGGCGCATCCCGACGGCCGCCGGCGCAACCGCGGCCGGGGCAAGAGAGCGGGTCTCCGCCGTAAGGGGCGCGCCCGGCGTGAACGCATACGAGAGGCCCTCGTGCGCCATCGCGTCGAGGTACATCTGGCTCGGGGCGTCGCCGGGGCCCGCCGTGAGGCCCGACGGATCGGCGGCGGGGACGCCCGCGGGGTCCCCGGCGAGGGCGCCCGCGGGCAGGGCGACGAGGAAGACGACCGCGAGCGTGGCGGCGAAGGCACGGCGCAGGCGCCCCGGCCTGCCCGTGGATCGGCTCGTCATGGGAGGGCCACGCTACGCCCGGGCGCCCCGGGCGCCCATCCTCCGATAGTCCTGCGGCGGGGAGGGTACAGACCGGTCGCGGGCGGTCCGGTGCGGTCCGGTGCGGTTCGGCCGCGCCCCTGACGGACCCTGCGGGCCCCGGCCCCGGGCCGCAGCCCGGCCCGGCCCGGAGGCGACCCCGGGGCTCAGCCGGCCCGGAGGCGGGTGATGAGCTCGCGGAGCGGCGGGTTCGACCGGTCGCGGTCGGAGAGGATCGGGCGCCCGTCGGGCGTGCCGGCCACGACCGGCCACGGGACCGAGGCCAGCGGATCGTCCCAGGCGAAGCCCAGCTCGTCGGTCCCGTCGAACTCGTTCGTGACGAGATAGACGAGCTCGAGCGGCTCGACGGCCAGGAACCCGTGGGCGACCCCCGCCGGGATCGTCAGGGTGGTGTCCGCCGGGGCCTCGCGAACCTCGACGGGCGGCCGCTCCGCGGTGCCCGCGACGAGCGGGCGGACGTCCACGAGGGCCACGAGCGCTCGCCCCGCGACGACGACCCAGTGGTCGAGCTGGCGCCGGTGGACGTGGAGGCCGCGCAGGACGCCCGGGGCCGAGGTCGAGAGGTTCGCCTGGGTGAAGGCGGGCTCGGGCCGGCCGGCCAGGACCGGGTCGAGGGCGGCGAAGGCGCTCGCCCGCCAGAGCTCGCGGAAGCTCCCCCGCTGGTCGCCGTGCCGGGCCACGCTCCCCCAGGCGACGCCCGGGATCGGCGACGGCGCGGCCGCGGCCGGCGGCTGCGGGCCGCTCACGACCGAGCCCCCGGGGCGCGCCCGCGCAGGAGGACCGGGAGGTACTCCGCGAATGCCGCCTCCCACGGGCGCAGCGGCTCGCCGGAGGGCAGCGGCGTCGGGGCGAGGACCGCCCAGGCCGGGACGGCGGCGGGCCGCGCCCAGCTGGCGAGCGGGACCTCCGCGACGGCGACGTCGAGCCGCGCCCCGGCGAGGACGGCTCGCGCCCAGGCGGCCCGCGAGACGGCCCCGGCGTTGACGACGTGGTGGATGCCCGCGTACGCCCCGCCGGCGAGGAGCTCGACGATCGCATCGGCGAGGTCGGGCGCGTAGGTGGGCGAGCCGGTCTCGTCGCCCACGACCCGCAGCGGCTCGCCCGCCGCCCGAGCCCGCTCGGCCGCCGCGAGGATCTTGCCGGGGAAGTCGTTGCCCGGCGGGCCGAAGAGCCACGCCGTGCGCACGATGGCCAGCTGCGGGCCCGCCGACGGGGCTCCGTCGGCCGCGGCCAGGGCGCCGCCGCGGCGCAGGAAGGCCGCCTGGGCGGCCGTCTCGCCGGCCAGCTTGCTGGCGCCGTACGGGTTGCCCGGCGCGGGCCGGTCGCCGGGGCCGTAGCCGCGGCCGTCGGTCCGGCGGCCGTCGAAGATCTCGTTCGTGGAGAGGACCACCAGGTCGGTGCCCGCGGCGGCGCAGGCCTCGGCCAGCTCGGCGACCGCGAGCGCGTTGCGGCGCATGGCCCGCGCCGGCTCACGGGCGCATCCGTCCACGTCGGTCCAGGCGGCGGCGTGGACCACGACCTCCGGCGCGTCGCGGCCGACGACGCGGGCGGCCGCCGAGGGATCGTCGAGGTCGTAGTCGGGGCGGCTCCAGGCGAGCGGCCCGAAGGGCCCCGTGAACGGCGCCGCCGCGAGCGAGGTCACCAGGGCGCGTCCGAGGCGGCCGCCGGCTCCCGTGATCGCGATCCGCATCAGCCGGCCCGGCCGCTCATCCCGCCGGCTCCGCGCGCCTGCTCTTCCCGCCGGCTCCGGCTGCCCGGGTGCTCATCCCGCCGGCTCCGCCGCCGACGAGGTGGCCAGCCGCTCCGCGTACTGGCGGGCGTAGTAGGCGTCCCAATCGCCGCCGCGGGCCGCCCGCCACCACGGCTCGTGGGCCCGGTACCAGGCCACGGTCCGCGCCAGCCCTTCGTCGATGCCCACCCGGTTCCGCCAGCCGAGCCCGGCCAGGCGTCGCCCGTCCATCGCGTAGCGCCGGTCGTGGCCGGGCCGGTCGGCGACGGAGCGGACCAGCGACCAGGGCTTGTCGAGGAGCGCCAGGAGCCGGGCCGCCAGGTCGCGGTTCGTCAGCTCCGCGGCGCCCGGCACGTTGTAGGCCTCGCCCGCGACGCCGTGCGCGAGCACGTGGGCGACGGCGCCTGCATGGTCCGCGACGTAGAGCCAGTCCCGGCGCTGGAGGCCGTCGCCGTACAGCGGCAGCTGCCGGTCGTCGAGCGCGTTCGTCACGAAGAGCGGGATGAGCTTCTCGGGGTGATGGAACGGGCCGTACGTGTTGGAGCCCCGGGTGACCACGACGTCGAGCCCGTAGGTCGCGCAGTACGCCCGGACGAGCATCTCGCCGGCGGCCTTCGCGGCGGCGTACGGCGAGCGCGGGGCCAGGGCGTCGGATTCGACGGCGAACCCTTCGTCGATCGAGCCGTAGACCTCGTCGGTGGAGACCTGCAGGAGGCGCGGGGCCGTGGCCCGCTCGCCCCGGCCGGCCCGGTCCGTCTCGTCACACAGCGCCTCGAGGAGCACGTGGACGCCGTCCACGCCGGTCCGGAGGAAGGCGGCGGGCTCCAGGATCGAGCGGTCGACGTGGCTCTCGGCGGCGAAGTTCACGATGGCGTCCGCGGCCGCGGCCAGGGGCGCGACGGCGGCCGGGTCGGCGATGTCGCCGCGGACGAAGGCGAAGCGGGCGGCCATCTCGGCGTCGGCCTCCACTTGGCCCAGGTTGGCCCGGTTGCCCGCGTAGGTCAGCTTGTCGAGGACCGTGATCCGGGTCCCGTCGCGGCGGCCCAGGACGTCGCGGACGAAGCAGCTCCCGATGAACCCGGCGCCGCCGGTGACGAGGAGGTGGGCGCCCGGCCCGGGGGCCGTCACGCGGTCGGCCGTTGGGGCGGCGGGGCGAGCTGCCCCGCGGTGTCCGCGGCGGCGGCCTGCTGGGCGGCCCGCAGCAGGGACGGGACCGTCCCCGCGTCGGCCCAGTGCCCCTCATAGCGGGGCGCGTAGAGGCCGCCCTGGGGGATGTAATGGTTGAGGACCTCGGTGATCTCGAACTCGCCGCGCCCGGAGGGGGCCAGCGCGTCGATGACGTCGAATGCGTCCGGGCGGAGGAAGTAGACCCCGATCGGGATGAGGTTGCTCTTGGGCGCGACCGGCTTCTCCTCGAAGCCGACGACCTGCCCGGCGGCGTCCAGCTCGGCCACCCCGAAGCGCTCCGGGTCGGGGACCCTGTAGAGGAGGGTTCCGGCGCCCCAGGGACCCGCGTCGAACTCCCGGGCAAGCGGCTCCAGGGCCGGCCCGTCCAGGATGTTGTCCCCCAGGACGCAGCAGAAGGACTCGTCGCCCACGAAGTCCCGGGCCAGGCCGATCGCGTGGGCGATCCCGAGGGCGCCGCGCTGGAAGCGGTAGGTGAGGCTGAGGCCGAAGTTGGCGCCGTCGCCGAGGAGCTCCACGACGTCGCCGACGCTCTTGCCGCCGACGATCACGAGGACCTCGCGGATCCCCATCCCCGCCAGCGTCGCCAGGGGGTAGTAGATCATCGGCCGGTCGTAGATCGGCAGGAGGTGCTTGTTGGTGACGATCGTGAGCGGGAAGAGGCGGGTCGCCGACCCGCCGGCGAGGATCAGGCCCTTCATCGTGGGTCGATCGTAGCAGCCGGCACCCGTCCGCAGAGCCCCGTCATCAGGGCCGGGACGTGGGTCGGGCGGTCGGCCGCGGCGTCGGGGCCAGGGTCGCGAACGGCTGCTCCGAGTCGGGGAGGGTCCCGTCGGGGTTGACCTCGTCGGTGGGCAGGAGGTCGCTGCCCGGGATCCCGCCCTGGTAGTCGGTGATGACGAGGAGCGCCTCCAGGCGGCTGAGGTCGATGGCCGGGTCGACGAAGGCGGTCTGGACCACGGCGTTCGGGTCGCGCGTGACGTCGATGATCCGCCCGATGACCAGGCCCTTGGGGTAGGGCGAGCGGACCGCCGTGCCGAGGGAGAGCCCGGCCGTGACGACCTCCTCGCCGAGGGTGACCTGCAGGGTCGCGTCGATCTTGTCCATGACGAGCGCCCCGCCGAGGTCGCCCACGACCTCGCCGGTGGCCCGGCTCCCCACGATCTCACCGATGACGGTGGAGGCCGGGTCGTTGATGAGCGTCACCCGGGCGGCCGAGGTGCCGAGCTCGGTCACCCGGCCGGCGAGCGCCCCGCCGGCCCCGATGACGACGTCGCCCACCCTGATGCCGTCGTCGCTGCCGGCGTCGATCATCACCACGCGGCTGACGTCGGCCAGCTCGCGCGCGATCACCCGGGCGGCCACGGTGGAGTACTCGAGGCTGTTGCGGATCGCCAGGAGCGCGGTGAGCTGCTCGTTCTCGACCGCGAGGGCGTCGAGGGTCCGGTTGCGCTGCTCCAGGCGGTCGTTCTCGGCGTGGAGCGAGGAGTTCTCGCGGCGGAGCCGGTCGATCTCCCCGGCGGCCTCGACCACCGAGCGCACCTCGCGGCCCACCCCGTTCACAGCCTCGACGAACGGCGCGAGGGCGAAGGCGACGCCGCGCTGCAGCTCGGCGACGGGGGCCGTGGCGCTGGCAAGCATCAGGACCAGCGAGATCGCGACGAGGACGGAGAAGACGATCGCGCGGCGGCGGGCGATGCGCGGAGCCCGGTGCCCGTAGCCGGCGAGCCGGCCGGTCATCACGGGTCCCCTACCGGAGCGGCCGCGAGTAGGTGTCCGCGACGAGCACGCGCTTCATCCGGTCGAGCTCCTGGAGAACGATCCCGGTGCCCCGGGCCACGCAGGTCAGCGGGTCGTCGGCGACGTGGACCGGCATCTGGGTCGCCTCGGCGACGCGCCGGTCGAGGCCGAGGAGGAGGGCGCCCCCGCCGGCGAGCACGATCCCCTGGTCCATGATGTCGGCGACGAGCTCGGGAGGGGTCTCCTCGATCGTGTCCTTGATCGTGTCGACGATCTGCTGGACCGACGGCTCGATCGCCTCCCGGATCTGGTCAGCGCCGACCTCGACGCTGCGCGGCAGGCCGGTGAGGAGGTCCCGGCCGCGGAGGTTGACGCGCTGGGCGTCCCAGTCGCCGGGGTAGCCCGACCCGATCGCGATCTTGATGTCCTCGGCCGTCCGCTCCCCGAGGAGGAGGTTGTACTCGCGCCGGGCGAAGGAGACGATGTCCAGGTCCATCTCGTCGCCGCCGATCCGGATGCTCCGGCTCACCACGATGCCGCCGAGGCTGATCACCGCGACCTCGGTCGTCCCGCCCCCGATGTCGACGATCAGGCTGCCGGTCGGCTCGGAGACGGGGAGGCCGGCCCCGATCGCGGCGGCCATCGGCTCCTCGATGAGGCGGGCCCAGCGGGCGCCCGCGTTGAGGGCTGCGTCGCGGACTGCGCGCTTCTCGACCTCGGTCACGCCGGACGGGATCCCGAGCACCATGCGCGGGCGAGGGATCAGCCCGATCCGGTCGTGGACCCTGTGCACGAAGTACTTGATCATCTGCTCGGTGACGTCGAAGTCGCTGATGACGCCGTCACGCAGGGGGCGGATGGCGATGATGTTGGCCGGCGTCCGGCCGACCATCCGCTTCGCCTCGGCGCCGATCGCCAGGACCTTCTTCGTCTTGGCGTCGATGGCGACCACGCTGGGCTCGCTGATCACGATCCCGCGGTCGCGGACGTGGACGAGCGTGTTGGCGGTCCCGAGGTCGATCCCGATGTCGCGCGAGAAGATGCTGAGGATGGCGTCGAGCATGGTGCGAGGTCGTGATCCTGCTGCCTGGTCGCTCGGGGGGTCGCCCGCGGCGGGTGCCCCGTCGTCTCGGGGGCGCGCGGCGGCGCGTGCGACCGGGTCACGGTCGCTGCGGGAGTATACCCCGGCGACCGGAGCGGCCCGGGTGGGCGGGGCGGGCGGCGCGGCCGCGTCGCCTTATCACTCCCATCACTAGCCGGCCCGGGAACCTGGCCGGCTCGCCGGCCAGCGGGTGCGGCGGACCCGGCGTCGCCCCGGCTCGGCGCACATACGCGCTGCGGGCCAACGTCTCCCGCTCGCCGCGTGCTCCATCCGTGCTGATTCCGGTGGTCGGTCCGGGGGCCTGCGGCCTTCTGGCGGCACGCCGATGGCACTCCGAGAACGCCCGTCGCGTCGGCGCGCCCGGATTCGGTGCTGCCAACAACCCCAGTGATATCGCGACAGACCCGCTTGGACCCAGCTCGCCCCTTGGGTGGCGGCGATCGCCTACTCCGCCGCGGCCGGGCCCCCCCGCAGCCCGGGCCCCGCGCGGTCGAAGGCGATCCCGCGATCGCGCAGCGACACGAAGGCGTCGTGGCCGATCACGACGTGGTCGAGGAGCTCGATGTCGAGGAGGCGACCGGCCGCGAGCGCCTCCGCCGTGAGGTGGAGGTCGTCGGGCGAGGGCGTCGGGTCGCCCGACGGGTGGTTGTGGACGAGGATGGCTCCCGCCGCGTTGATCCGGACGGCGTCGCGGAAGAGCTCGCCGACCCGCACGAGCGAGGCCGAGACGTTGCCCTGGTAGACGGTCACCACCTTGAGGACCGCGTTCTTCGCGTTCAGGAGGACGACCCGCAGCTCCTCGCGCTCCAGGTGCCCCATCTGGGGGATCAGCCGGTCGGCCACGTCGCGCGGCGCGCGCACCATCCAGCGGCCGGCGGGCCAGTCGACCAGGAGCCGGCGCCCGAGCTCGAACGAGGCGGTCAGCTGGGCCGCCTTCGCCGCGCCGACGCCGGGCAGGTCCACGAGCTCCAGATCCCCGGCGCGCGCCAGGCCGGCGAGGCCGTCGTGGCGGGCGAGCGCCTCCTCCGCGAGGTCCACGGCCCCGAGGCCCCTGGCGCCCGAACCCCAGACGAGGGCGATCAGCTCGGCGGTCGTGAGGCCCGCCACGCCGCGGGCCGCGAGGCGCTCGCGCGGGCGCTCGGCGGCCGGGATCTCGCGGACGCGACGGGCGGGACGTCGCAGCGCCGGAGCGCCGGCGCCGGCCGGGGTTCCGGGGCTGGCCGGCGCGCCCGCGAGCGCGGGGCCTTCGAGATGGGCGATGGTGCCGGCGTCTGTCACGGGACTGCCTCCAGGATCGCGGTGACGAGGATGGGTCCCCGGGCCCGGACGACGGAGCCCGCCGATTCCCCCGCCATCCGAACCCGAGGACGCCGCGCATCCTAGCCAGGGGCGCTCACCGGGCACTCATCCGCGGTTCACCCGGATCGGCCGGCGATCGCGGCCCGCGGGGCCACGTGCCCCGGACCCGCTGGGGGCCGCCGGTCAGCCCGCCGTCGCGCCGGCGCCGAGGGCCACGAGGAGCACGGGGATCGCGTTGTACGCCGCGTGGAGGACGATCGGCGCGACGAGGGTCCGCCGGCGCAGGAAGACCCACCCCAACACGAGCCCGACCGGGAGCCGGATCACGAAGGCGATGAACGCGGTCAGGACCGCCGTCCCGAAGTCGCTGCCGACCAGCGTCACCACGTGGGCGAGGGCGAAGAAGACCGCCCCCCGGACGATCGCCGCACCGGCCGGCATGGAACGCGCCCAGGCGGTCGTGGCGAAGCCTCGGAAGAAGGCCTCCTCCCAGAGGGGGGCGACGAGAGCGGCGGCGAGCAGGTTGACGAGCACCTCGGCCGGGTCCCGGGAGGGCGCGAGCGGCGACAGCGGGGCGACGCCCAGGAGGGCTACCAGGGCGGCGGCCAGCAGGGCCGAGGCGAACAGCGTCGGCACGGCGAGCGCGATCCCCCACGCCACGTCGGCGACGACCGAGCCCTCGCCCGGGCGGGGCAGCCGGAATCCCATCTGCCGCCATCCGAGCGAGCCCGGCGAGACGACGACGAGGCGGATGAGAGCGATCGAGATGGCGCCCTGGATCACCACGGACGCGAGGACGGTCACGGCACCGTCGGGCAGCCCGCCGAGCGCGCCGAGCACGAAGCCGACCACGAGCGTGAGCGCGAGGGCGGCGCCGAAGACCAGGACGGGCGAAGGGCCCGGATAGGCAGCTCCGTCCGCGTGCCGCTGGAGGGCCTGCGAGCCGGCCCCGGCCGTCAGGCCGAGGCCCAGCGCGGCGATCCCGAGGACGAACGCCACCCCCGCGCCGCCGCCCCCGCCGGCGGCCACGGCCACCAGGATCGCCCCCAGCCCGCCGGCGGCGAGCGCCCAGGCGGCGAGGTAGAGGCCGGGTGCTGCCCGCCCCTCGAGCTGGAGGAGCGCGCGCCGCGCCGGGGGTGCCACCGGGTCGTCGGGGGGCGGATCATCGAGCGGCGCGTCGCCGGGCGCCGGGCTCGTCGGCACCTGGTCGCGGGGATCGTCCAGCGTCGTCGCTCAGCCTCGCGTCGTGGGGCCAGGCGCCGGGGAGCCGGTCGTCGACCGCGATGCGCGCGTCGTGCGCACGGTCGTCACGGCGGCGGCCGCCGCCGGAGGCTCGGCGGCCGGTGCCTGCGCCGGGACCCGCGCGGCGATCGACGCCGGAGCGGCGATCGGCGCCGCCACCGGCGCGGCGCCGGGAAGCCGCTCGCCCACCGGCCGGACCGGCGTCGAGCCCACCGCCGCCAGCGTCTCCCGGCGCTCGAAGTCGCGGCCGCACCAGGCGCAGAGCGACCACTCGAGGCCCACGTGCTTCGAGCAATAAGGGCAGACGCGCTTGAGCCGGGTCCGACAGGTCGGGCAGATGATCCAGTCCTCGTGGACCTTCCGCCCACAGGTGGCGCAGTGCTCGATCTGCTCGATCTCGGCGATGAGGGCCTCCTCCGCGAGGCCGCGCTCGTAGGCCTCGCCCAGCCGCTCCTGCGGGCGGACGATCCGGTAGACGAGGAGCCCGAAGAGGAACAGGACCGGCGTGAAGCCGACCACCAGCGCCGCGGCGAGATAGGGGACGACCGGGTTCGCCGTCCGCGACTGCATGTCGCGGAAGGCCCAGTAGGCCGAGGCGAGCCAGATGATGACGATGTAGACGCCGATCGCCTGGATGCCCAGCCGGACCAGCGGGCTCGCGAGGAAGGCCGAGATGGCGTCGGTGATCCCGGAGAGGAAGTCCAGGTTCATGCGGTGGGGTCACCCACCTCCGTGCGAGGGGCGCCGTCGCGCCCGGACGGCCGGCCTTCGGCGGCACACGCGGCGCAGTGTAGCAGGGCGTTCAGCGGGGTCGGCGCAGGAGATCCGCCGTGACGAGCGTGGCCCGCCACGCGGCCGTGATGGCGGCGAGAGCCAGGACGGCCAGCCAGGCGAGGGCGAGCAGCAGCGCGGCTCCGACCGCGGCGAGGGCGTTCGTCTCGTCCGCGAACGCGTGCCGGGCCGCGTCCCAGGCGACCCCGACCACCCACCACGCCGGGGCGATGAGCAGCACCGAGACCGTGATTGCCGCCGCCACGGTCAAGGCCGTGCCGAGCGGCGCCCGGAACGGATCCAGGGCCGCGCCCACGAGCGCGCGCGGGACGGGCGCGCCGAAGAAGACCGCGCGCCGTGCCGCGAAGCCGCCGACGACCTCCGCGGCCAGCCAGGCGGCGAGCACCGCCACGCTCGCGGCCGGCGCGCCGGCGAGGACCCGTACCAGGAGGGGTGTGGTCACGTCGCTCGGCAGCGTGAGCTCGCGGTAGGCGGCCGTGACCCAGGGCGGGATCGCGACGGCCACGGCGGCCGCCACCGGCACCAGGAGCATGAGCCGCAGGGCCGCGACCCTGGCGACCGTGCTCCCCGGGCTCGCCGCGGCCGGAGGAACGACCGGGGTGGCCCCGCGCTCGAAGGCGGCCGCGCGCACCGGGGCCGCGGCCGCGCCTGCCGTCGCCTCCGACGCGGCCAGCGTGGCCCGGTGGAGCGCCACCTCGGCGGCGGCCGCGACCAGGGTCCCGACGACGGCCAGCGCAGCGCCGGTCGCGACGCCCAGCGCCACGAGGGCGACGAGCCGGGGGCCGGGCCCCTCCGCCGTGACCGAAGTCGGGCCGACGAAATTGGCGAGCCCGACGAAGGTCGGCGCGACGACGATCGGAAGGGCGAGCGCCGCGAGCCCGCCACGGGCGAGGAACGCGACCAGCGCGAAGGCCCAGAGACTCGGCTGCCGGGCGGTCAGCGCCGTCGCCGCGGCGCACATCCGCCGCCACGAGATCGCCGGGCGAGCGGGCGGCGGGCGGCCGGGGTCCGACGGCGGCGGGCCGATGGGGCTGCCGTCGAGCTCCTCGAGGATCCCGTCCGGGGGCAGGCGCTCGTCTGCCGCCGCCCGCGGGGCACGCGCTGCCGTCCCCACGTCGCGCCGGGCACCCGCCCACCTCCCGCGCGGGGCCGCCGCCCCGGTCGCCCTCACGGTGCCGGCGAGGGGCTCCCCCCGACCACGATGTCGAGCTGCCGGAGCGTCTTCTCGACCTCGGCCATCTCGGCCCCGTAGGCCGCGAAGTCGCCGTTCCGGAGCGCCTCCTGGGCGGCCACGAAATGCTCGTTCGCGTAGTGGACGAGGGCCTGGACGTCAGCCGGCGGCGGGGTCACGTTGGGACCCGAGGTCGGGGACGGCGTCGGTGACGACCCGGGCGGCGGGCTCGCGCCGGGGGTCGGCGTGGGCGTCGGCGTGGGAGTCGGGCCGCCGGCGAGGAGAAGGTTGAGGGCCTCCTCCAGCGTGTCGCCCCAGGCGACCTTCGTCGGGCTCGCCACGACGATCTTCGTGAACTCCGGGATCGCCGAGCCGGTCGACTGGAGGTAGATCGGCTCGAGGTAGATGATCGAATCCTGGACCGGGATGACGATGAGGTTCCCGCGGACCACCTGGCTCCCCGACTGGTTCCACAGGGTGACCTGCGAGCTGATCACGGGATCCTGGTCGATGCGGGCCTCGATCTGGACGGGGCCGAAGATCGAGGTGTCGCGCGGGAAGCGGTAGACGCGGACGGCGCCATAGGCGTCGCCGTCGCTCCGGGCGGCCACCCAGGCGATCATGTTCGGCCGCTCCTTGGGCACCATCGGCTGGAGGAGGAGGAACTCGGGGTTGGTCTCCCCCGGCATCCGCATGTAGACGTAGTAGGCCTCCAGCGGCAGCGAGCCGGACTCGCTGGTCGGGTTCTGGGGCACGGTCCACAGGTCGTCGCCCTGGAAGAATGTCAGGGGGTCCGTGACGTGGTACTTGGCGAAGACGCGCGTCTGGACGTTGAAGAGCTCCTCGGGCACGCGGAGGTGGGGGCGCAGCCCGGCGGGGAGCTCCGACATCGGCCGGAAGAGCGTGGGGAAGACGCCCTGCCAGGCCCGGATCAGCGGGTCGGCCGGGTCGGCAACGTAGAACGTCATCGTGCCGTCGTAGGCGTCCATGACGATCTTGACGCTGTTGCGCAGGTAGTTGAACGTGATGCCGGCCAGGCCGCTCTTCTCACCGAGGGCCGACCCGTCGAAGGCCTGGGCGTTCGGGAAGCGGTCGGTCAGCGTGTAGGCGTCCTGGATCCAGACGAGGCGGCCGTCGTTGAGGACGACGTAGGGGTCCTTGTCGTAGGCGAGGAAGGGCGCGATGCGGGTGAGCCGCTCGCCGAGCGTGCGGTTCATGAGCAGCTGGCTCTCGGCCGTCACCTGGTCCGAGATGAGCAGGTTGAGGTCGCGGAAGCGGGCGGCGAAGAGCAGCCGGGACAGGATGCTGTCCAGCTTGATCCCGGTCGAGCCGGTCCAATGGGTGGTCTCCTGGCTGCCGCCCGCGCCGGTCCCGTCGCCGGTCCCGATCGGGTAGTCGAACTCCGGCTGGCGGGCCCCGACGACGACCCAGTCGTTGGGCCGCTCGCCGAAGTAGATGCGGGGCTCGGTCACCGCGGGCGCGCCCGGGGCCACCAGGGGCGGCAGGTCGCGGATGAGGAGCCGCGGCAGGCCCTGGGGGTCCACCTCGTTGACGGGGACCATGGCGATCCCGAACCCGTGGGTGAAGACAATCCGCTGGTTGACCCATGACCCCGCCTGCGGGTTCCGCTCGGGAGCCAGCTCGCGGGCGCTCAGCATCACCTGCCGCGTCTCGCCGTTGATCGGGTAGCGGTCCACGTCCACGTCGTAGAAGTCGTAGTACTGGCGGACCGTCTGCAGCTGGTCCAGCGTGGTCTGGAGCGGCCGGTAGTCCCACAGGCGCGCGTTCTGGAAGGTGGCCGCCTCCTCGTGGATGGCGGCCGTCGTCAGCGGGGTGTCGCCCCGGTAGCTGCGATCCTCCCATGCGGCGAGGCCGAATGCCCGCCGTGTCATCGCGATGTTGTTGGTGATGTACGGCTGCTCCTGGGCGTACTGGTTCGGCTCCACCGTGAAGCGCTGGATCACCTCCGGGTAGACGCTGCCGAGCAGGATCGAGAGGCCGAACCAGACGGCAACCCCCGCTCCCAGCGGCCAGACCCAGCGGGTGAAGGCACCACCGACGAGGAGTGCGGCGACGAGGCCGGACACGATCGTGAGCGCGTCGAAGGCGAAGAACTGGGCCGCCTGGTCGGTGTAGCTCACACCGGTGGCGAAGCCGCGCACGCTGTACACCAGCTCGAGCTTGTCCAGCTGATAGCCCGCCGCAACGGTGATCAGGTAGAGGCCGGCAAGGACGCCGAGGTGGACCCTGACCGGCGTCGGGAACCCGCCGCCGCGCGCCGCGGCGAGCAGGTAGCGCCCGCCGGCGACGAGGAGCGCGGCGATCAGGAGCCCGCCGACAGCGCCCTGGATGAGCCGCAGGAACGGCAGCTCGAAGAGGTAGTAGGAGACGTCACGCCCGAAGACGGGGTCCACGACCGCGGCGGCGCCGGCTGTCGCGAAGGGGACGCGGTGCTGCCACAGGAGGATCGTCTCCCAGCTGCCGGACAGGACGCCGGCCGTGCCGAGCGCGGCGAGGACGGCGACGATCGCCAGCCCGGCGATCGCGAGCGGCGAGAGGTCCGGCAGCTCCTCGGTGGTGAAGGAGATCGTGGGACGGAGCGGCGGTCCTTCGTCGCCGGGTCGACCGCCCGGCCCACGCCGCGGGAAGCCGAACGGGTCGGTCCGCCCGAGCTGGCCCTCGGTCGTGGCCCGCGCGGCCTCGCCCAGGCGGCCCATGAAACCGCGCACGCGCTGCCCGGCGGCCGCGTCGGGCGGAGGGGCCAGGCGGCCGGCCAGCCAGAGGTTGAGGAACAGGAAGACGAGCGCGGCCAGGAGGCCCGCGGCGAAGAGCCCGGCCTGCGCGCCGAGGCGCGTCCAGAAGACCGGGTCGAAGCCCACGCTCTGGAACCAGATCGCGTCGGTGGCCAGGTCCAGGCCGGCGCCCACCAGGAAGACCGCGGCGAACAGGATGATGCCGATGACCACGAGCAGCGCCTGCGGGCCGAGCGCCCCGAGGCGCCGGCGGAGCGAGCCGCCGTCGTCCGGACCGCCGGGTGGACGGCGCGGCGGGCGCCCGGCGCCGCCGGACCCACCGCCGCCGGCGGGCCCTCGGCGGCCGCGAGCGCGGATCACGATGGGCTCTTCGTCCGGCGTCGGGGCACGTTCATCCGCGGTGTCGGCCGGCGTGCCACCGTCGGCCGGCGCGTCGCCGGCGCCGGGCTCGTCGTCGGCCGGGCGAGCGGCAGGCTCAGCGCCCGCCGGCTCGACAGGGCCCGCGTCCTCGTCCGGGCCGGGCCCGGCTTCGGGCTCGCCGGGATCGTCGGGGGTCTCGTCGCGCCGGCCCGGTCCGCCCGGCCTGCCGGACTGGCGTTCGTTCAGCTCGCGGAGGAAGTCGTCGAACAAGTTCTTCATCGCGGCTGAGTCTACGCGGGACGTTCCGCCGCCGTCGCGGCGCGCCGACGAAGGTCCGTGCGCGGCGTTCCACGGCCAGCCGGGTCAGGGCCGATGGACGGCCTCCACGGCCCGTCGAAACGCTGCCAGCGCCACGTCCGCGAGCTTGTTCGGGGTCATGCCGGCGGCACGGGCCGGCTCCCAGCGTACGGCCAGCTGGACGACCAGCGGGGCGGTCCACGGACGGCCGGCCTCGTCCGGGGGCACGGGGAGGCGCAGCCGGAGCTGCTGGCGTCCGCCGTCCTCGAGCACGAAGCCGGAGAGGCCGCCGGACAGGAGCGGGCCCAGGCGGGCGTGGGGCGGATCGGGTGGCGGTCCGGCCGCCGGCGCGATGTCGCGGCAGGGCACGATCCCCTCCTCGTCGGCGACCCAGAGGACGGCCAGCCACCAGCCCTCGATCTCGGCCGGTCGGTCGATGCCGGCGCGCAGCCGGCGGTCGCCCAGGACGACCTCGTGCTCGCGGATGAACGAGGCGGCGGGCGGCGGCGGGCGGGGCGACATCCCGAACAGGATACGGGCGTCAGTCCGGGCCGGACCGCTCCCCCATCTCCGGCTGCTCGGGCGGCGCGAGCGGCGCGCCCGGCCCGGCCTCGGCCTCGGGGCTCGACGGCGTGTCCTGGGCCTCCCACGGGGACCCTTCGGCCCTTTGCGACGCCAGCCGCGCCTCCATCTCGAGGCGAAGGATCTCGCGACGCACCTCGGCGTCGGGGGGCGCAAGGGCCGGCAGCTCGGCCTCGGAGGGAAACGGGATCTCGTCGTCGTTGCCGACGAGGAGCGAGCCGAGGCTGCGCCGGATCTTCCGCGGAGCCGCGGCCGCGGCGAGCAGCGCGGGGTCCACGGCGGTCACGCCGGGAACCTCGACGCCGGGAGCTTCCACGAGCCGCGCCCCGCAGACCGGGCAGACGGCCGCGTCGGGGGCCGGGAGGGCGGCGGAGCACCACGGGCAGCGCGGCGTCTCGCCCTGCTCGGCGGCGGAGGTGGCGGATCCCTGGTCCTCGGCCATGCCCGGCATGCTACGCGCGCCGACCTTGCGCCGCACCTGTCGAGCCGCGCGAACGGTGCCCGGGGCCACCGGCCGCGACGGGCCGCGGGCCCACCGTGGACGCCGGTTCGCGCCAGGCGCCACCGGCGCCGGCGCTCACTCCCACTCGATCGTGGCGGGCGGCTTGCTGCTGATGTCGTAGACGACCCGGTTGACCCCCGGGACCTCGTTCACGATGCGCGACGAGATCTTCGCGAGGATGTCGTAGGGGAGCTTCGCCCAGTCGGCGGTCATCCCGTCCTCGGACGTGACCGCCCGGATGGCACAGACGTTGGCGTAGGTCCGTCCGTCGCCCATGACCCCGACGCTGCGGAGCGGCGTGAGGATGGCGAAGAATTGCCAGAGCGAGCGGTAGAGGCCGGCCGCCTTGATCTCGTCGACGACGATCCAGTCGGCCTCGCGCAGCGTCTCGAGCCGCTCGGCCGTGACCTCGCCGATGATCCGGATCGCCAGCCCGGGGCCAGGGAACGGCTGGCGGAAGACCATCGCCTCCGGCAGGCCCAGCTCCAGGCCCACGAGCCGCACCTCGTCCTTGAACAGGTAGCGGAGCGGCTCGATGAGGGTGAAGCGCAGGTCGTCGGGCAGCCCGCCGACGTTGTGGTGGGTCTTGATCTTCTGGGCCGCTTTCGTCTCGGGCGCCGTCGAATTCGATGACGTCCGGGTAGAGCGTCCCCTGGGTGAGGAAGTCGATCCGGCCGATCTTCGCGGCCTCCTCCTCGAAGACCCGGATGAAGGCGTCGCCGATGATCTTCCGCTTCGCTTCCGGGTCCGTCACCCCGGCGAGGCGGGCCAGGAAGCGCTCCCGGGCGTCGACCATCACGAGGTTCATCCCGAGGCTCTGCTCGAAGGTGGCCCGCAGGAGCTCGGATTCCTTCTTCCGCATCAGCCCGTGGTCGACGTAGACGCAGGTGAGCCGGTCGTCGACGGCCCGATGGACGAGGGCGGCGGCCACCGCGGAGTCCACGCCGCCGGAGAGGGCGCAGATCACCTTCCCGTCGCCACCGGTCTCGCGGGCGTGGGCGTCGATGCGTGAGCGGATCTCGTTCACGGTCGACTCGATGAAGTTCGCCGGCGTCCAGGTCGGGCGCGCGCCGGCGATCCCGAGGACGAAGTTCCGCAGCACCTCCCGACCGTGCGGGGTGTGGACGACCTCGGGGTGAAACTGGATCCCGAAGAGCCCGCGGGCAGGGTCGGCGAGGCCGGCGAACGGCGTCGAGGAGGTCTGGGCCGTGGCCATGAAGCCGACCGGCAGCCGGGTGATCGAATCGCCGTGGCTCATCCAGACCGGCTGGTCCCGGTCGAGACCGGCGAAGAGGCGGTCGTCCGCCGTGATCGTCACGGTCGCCGGGCCGTACTCCCGGTGCGCGGCCGGCAGGACGTCGCCGCCCAGCTCGAGGGCCATGAGCTGGGCGCCGTAGCAGATGCCGAGGACCGGGATCCGGCCGGTCCAGATGGCCGGGTCGGGCTTCGGGGCGTCGTCGTCGTAGACGGAGCTGGGGCCGCCCGAGAGGATGATCGCGCGGGGATGGCGGCGCTCGAGCTCGGCGTAGGGGGTGTCGTGGGGAAGCAGCTCCGAGTAGACGTGGAGCTCGCGGACCCGCCGCGCGATGAGCTGGGCGAGCTGGCTGCCGAAGTCGAGGACGATGACGGTGTCGGGCTCCGCAGCGCTCGCCTCGCCGCGGGGGACGGCGCCGCCGGGGACATCCAGGCGGGGGCGAGCCGGCGCCGCGGCGTCGAGCGCGACCTCGAGGTACGCCTCCACCTCGGCGTCGTCGGGGGCGAGGACACGGTGCCCCGCGTTGGCGAGCTCGCCGTGGACCGTCTTGCCCCGCCGGCGCGCGGGCTGCTCGTGGTCGTCCCGACCAGGCGCGCCGGACCCGGCCGTCGGCCCGTCGGCCCGTGCGCGAGCGCGATCCGACGGCCGCTCCTCCGCCTCGCCCAATCTGCCTCCTCCTGGCATCCGCGCGTCGCCACCGCGGCCGACACAGGAAGTGTACGAGGGCGTCGGGACGGGGTGCGCTAGACTCGGGCCGCTGGCGAGCCGGCGCGAACGCCGCCCGGGAACGGCACCGGGACGAGGGATCAGCGATGAACGCGAGCACCGTCGAGCGACCACGTCGCGTCGCGCGTCGCGCGCTCGGCGTGGTCGGGGGGCTCCTGGTGCTCTTCGGCACGACGACCAGCGGGGTCCTCGCCGACCCGCTCCCCCAAGCGATCACGTTCACCTCGACGGCACCGGCCTCGGCGACCGAAGGCGGCCCCACGTACACGCCGACCGCCACCGCGGACTCCGGGCTGACCGTCACCTTCTCGATCGACGCCGGCTCGAGCGGCGTCTGCGAGATGGCGGCCGGGGTCGTCTCGTTCGTGGGCGCCGGGACCTGCACGATCGCCGCCGACCAGGCCGGCGACGCCACGTGGGCTCCCGCCCCCCGGGTCACGCAGAGCTTCCTCGTCGGCGCCACGGTGACCCCTCCCCCCGGGACGTTGCCGACGCTGGTCGTGGCGGCGGACACGAAGAGCCGCCCCTTCGGCCTGCCGAACCCCGCCCTCACCACGACGATCTCGGGCTTCGTGAGCGGCCAGACGCTCGCCACGTCGGGCATCACCGGCAGCCCCGCCTGCACGACGACCGCGACGCTCGCCAGCCCGGCCGGCACCTACCCGATCACGTGCGCCATCGGCACCCTCACCTCGGCGGCCTACCTCTTCGCGTTCGCGCCGGGCACCCTCACGGTTGTCCGCGGCACGTCGAGCGTGACCCTCTCGACCACCACGACGATCTTCGAGACGAGCACGCCGGTCATCTACTCGGCGACGGTCGAGCCGGCGGCCCCGGGCGCGATCCCGTCCGGCAGCCTCGTCTTCGTGATCGACGGCGCCGCCCAGCCGGCCGTCCCGCTCGACGCCGGCGGCCGCGGCTCGGTCACGGTCACCTGGGCGACGCCCGGCGTGAAGAGCGTCGACGTCTCGTACGCGGGCGGGGGGAGCTTCGCGGCGGCGGGCAGCGCGTCGGCGGCCCCGACCGTCGTCGCCAACACGGCCCGGGCAACCCGCGTGGGCGTGTCGGGGGCCACCTTCTACCCGATCGTGGACGGCTGGCGCGACACGGTCACGGCGCGGGGCACCCGCCTGGAGCCGCTGGCCGTGAAGATCACCGTGAGGAACCTGTTCGGCGGGGTCGTGCGGACGTTCGCCCTGCCGACGGCGGCGGGCCCGTACGCGTGGGCCTGGGACGGGCGCCGTGCGAACGGGACCGCCCTCCCGGCCGGCAGCTACACGATCGAGCAGGCGCTCACGGATCCGTACGGAACCCGCCCGCGCACGGTCACGACGTCGGGCGTCGCGATCTCGTTGCGGAAGATCTCCTGGGCTCGGGTGATCGTCGCCGCGCGCCCGGGGCCGCGCTGCTTCCAGTTCACGACCGGCAACGGGGTCGGGGCGTACTCGTGCGGTTCGCGGGGCGTCCTGCGCCTCGGCGGCAACACCGGGCAGTGGCCGGGCGTGGGCTACGAGTTCCGGCTCCCCGCCGCCGACGGCTACCGGTCGATCTGGATCGAGCTGCAGGGGACGGCCACTGGTCGCCGCCCGACGGTCGGGCTCCAGGACTGGACGCTGGGGTCGTCCTGGGGCCAGCTCTACCGGTCCGGCTGGCGCCGGACGGCGATCTCGCCGACCGCGACCGGCTGGTCGGGCGTGAAGGTGGCGGACCTGGGCAGCGTCATCTCGGGCCGCGCGGTGCGCCTTTACGTGGACGGCGGGGGTCGTCTGGCCGGCCCGTTCGCCCTCGAGCTGGCCGGCGTCCGGCTCGTCGTCTCCGTCGGGACCCTCCAGTAGCGTCCGCGCGCCGGGTCGGGGCGCGGCCTCAGGCCGCCCCGACCGGCCAGAGGCGGAACGCGGGCCCGGCGCCCAGCCCCTCGGCCGGCGTACCGTACTTCAGGATCAGCCCCGCGACCGCCCGGGCGAGGTCCGCTCCGACGACCTCCTCCGCGCGGTAGGCCCGTCGCACCGCGCCGATCGTGCCGTGGCAGGCCGGGTCGGCGAGGAGGTTCGCCGCCCAGTGGGCGCTTGGGCTCCCGGCGGCGACGAGGAGACTGCCGTCCGGCTCCTCGACGAAGCCGACCACGCCGCGGACAGCTCGCCCGCTCGAGCGCCCTGTCGTCTCGAGCATGATGACCTTCCCCCAGGCGGTGAGCTGGTCGCCGTGCTTGTCGGGCATCACCGGGATGGCCGTCGGGGGGCGTTCACGGGTGTAGTCTCCACCCTCATGAGGCTTCGCGGGGGAACGGTCCGGGCCTACCTCCATGCCCTGCGCGACGCCGCCATCGTCCCTGGCGCAACCGAGCACACCCTCCGACCCCCACTGGTCGATTTCCTCCACGCGGCCGCCGACGACCTCGAGCGCCTGCCGATCGCGGTCCATCCGGAGCTCCGCCTTCGAGACGTCGGGCAGCCGGATCTCCAGGTGGTCGACGGACTGGGCAGCCCGATCGGATACGGCGAGACGAAGCCCATCGGGCCGGCGGCGGTGTTCGCCCGGGTCCTCGAGAGCGAGCAGGTCGAGCGCTATCGGCGGTCGATCGACAACCTGCTCGTCACCGACTTCCTGCGCTTCTCCCTCTTCCGGACCGACCTCGGGCGCCTGGACGTCGTGCTCGTCGAGAGCGAGGCGCGACTCCTGGCGGGCGCCCACACCGTGTCGGCCGCCCAGCTCGGCGCCCTGGACAACCTCCTCTCTGCCTTCTTCTCCGCCCGGAGCCCGATCGCGACGACGGCGGAGCAGCTCGCCGGAGGCCTGGCCCGGAAGACGACGCTTCTTCGCGACGCCATCCGCGCCCTGCTGGGCGTGCCGGGCGACGACGGCGAGGCGCTCCGGCGCCTGCATGAGTTCTACCGGCGCAGCCTCATGTCGGACATGACCGACGACGACTTCGCCGACACCTACGCCCAGACGCTCGTGTACGCGCTCTTCCTGGCGCGCCTCGAAGGCGGGCCCGTGCGGGACCTGGACGCCGCCCTCGCCGCGATCCCGCGCGATGTCCCGATCCTCCGGTCGGCCATCGAGCCGCTGCGGGTGGCCGGCCGGCTGCCCGCGCCCATTGCGACCTGGCTCGGGGACGCCCTGGTGCTGCTCGCCGCGACGCCGGACGCGGTCATCGGCTCGATCGGTCATCCCAGCGCGGGCATGCCCGACCCGATCCTCTACTTCTACGAGCATTTCCTGGCCGCATACGATCGGCTGGAGCGGATCCGCAAGGGCGTCTACTACACGCCGCGGCCGCTCGTCGACTACCTCATCCGGGCGGTCGACGACTCGCTCGTGCGCGAATTCGGGAAGTCGGCGGGCCTTGGTGACACCGGCGTGAGCGTGCTGGATCCGGCCGTCGGGACGGGCACCTTCATCCTCGCCGCGGCGCAGCAGGCCGTCACCAATGTCGCGACCTCGCTGGGCAGCGGCGCGGTCCAAGCCGTGCTCGACGAGCACATCCTGCGCGACTTCTACGGCTTCGAGCTGCTCCCGGCGCCCTACACGATCGCCCATGTGAAGCTCGCCCTCTTCGCCCGCGAGCACCACGCGTCGTTCAGGGAGCGGCGGGCGCGGATCTACCTCACGAACACGCTGGGCGACCCGCTGGCCCGGGCCGACGACGGGGGTCTCCTCGCCTTCTTCGTGCCCGGCCTGATCGAGGAGGCGGCCGAGGCCGAGCGGGTGAAGTCGGATCAACGGATCCTCGTCATCGTCGGGAATCCGCCGTACTCGGCGGCCAGCCACAACAAGCAGCCGGAGATCGAGCGCCTCTTCACCGCCTGGAAGACGGTCGATGGTCGCCCGGGCAGCCCGCAAATTCGAGAAGCGCGGATCGCCCTCAACGACGACTACCTGAAGTTCATGCGCTGGGCCGTCTGGAAGCTCCTCGAGCAGCCGGGCGCGCCAGGCCACGGGATCCTGGCTTTCGTCACCAACCACGGCTTCGTCTGGAATCGATTGCACCGCGGGGTGCGCAAGGCGCTGCTCGACGCCTTCGACGACATCTGGGTCTTCAATCTGCACGGCAACCAGCGCCTGTGGATCCGCGGCCGGACCGACGAGAAGGTCTTCCCCGAGGTCCAGCAGGGCATCGGGCTGACGGTCTTCATTCGCCGTCCCGGATCGAAGGTCGGGCTGGGGACGGTCCACTACCGTGAGATGCGCGGTACGCGCCAGGCCAAGTACGACGCGGCTTCGAGCATCCGGCTGGGCGACGACGCCTGGGCGACTGTCGCCCCGGAGGCGCCCTACTGGTCGTTCGCACCTTCTGGCGGCGACGACCGGTATGCCTCATGGCCGTCGGTCCCGCAGCTCTTCCCGGTCAATTCGTCAGGGATTCAGACACAACGAGATGACCTCGTCTCCGACACGGATCGCACTGCGTTGGAGGCGCGCGCCAAACGGCTCACCGACATGACCCAGACCGCGGAGGCGATCCGGTCAGCGATGGTTGTTCCCGAGAACAGCGGTTGGACTCTGGAGGCCAAGCATCGGTCGTTCGCGCCCTTCGAGCCCCTCCGCATCACCCCGTGGCTCTATCGCCTCTTCGACCGGCGCTTCCTGTACTGGGATCCGGCGATGATGGGCCGGGCGCGTGCGTCCCTGATGCGGCACCTGCTGCCACGACCCTTCGGCGGCGGCGGTGAGCACCGGCTGGCGCTCGTCGTCCAGCGCGCCCGCCCGATTGGGACGATGGCCACGATGACCCGCGGGATCGCCACTGCGCATGTGACCGGCCAGTGGTGCCACGTCTATCCGCTTCGCGTCGCGGACGTCGCAGCGGAGGGCACGCTCTTCGCCGCGCACTCCGGGTGGAGCGAGAACCTCGACCCGGCGTTCGCGTCGGCGATCCGGGCCAGCGTTGGCGCGGAGGCGAGCGTCGACACGATCGCGGCGTACACGCTCGCAGTCCTGTCGGCGCCGGCGTATCGGCGATCGTTCTCGGCATCCCTCGAGATCGACCACCCGCGCATCCCGTTCCCGGCGGACGCCGGTGTCTTCGCCGCGATGGCCGCGCTCGGCGCGGAGCTCGGCGCCGCCCACCTGCTCGAGGCACCGGTCGCGGCCGACATTCGCTTCGAGGGTGAGGGCAGCAACCGCGTCGACGAGGCCCGGCGTGACCCGGCGACCGGCACCGTGTGGATCAACGCAACCCAGCGCTTCACCGGCGTGCCCGAAGCAGCCTGGGCATGGGGCGGCGCATTCCGCCCGCTCGAGCACTGGCTGACCGACCGCCGGGGCCGCACCCTCGACCTCGCCCAGCTCGAGCAGTACCAACGCGCCATCCACGCCGCCCGTGAGGCGATCCGCCTCGAGCCTCTCCTCGACGAGCAGCTCGCCCGCGTTCTGGCCGCACCGCTCGAGTTCAGCGCCACCGGCTGAGCGTCAGGATCCCGGGGAGATTCCGAGAGTCTCTGCCAGCTTCGCCCGCACCTGCCGGAGCGTATCGGCCATCAGCGTGCCGTGGTAGCGATCCGGCGCCAGCTCGGCCTTCTCCACGATGAAGAGGAGGTCCGTCTGGGCGATCGAATCGCGGGCGACACCTCCATCCGGTCTCCGGATCAGCACATCGTGGCGCCAGGCGTACTCGGTCTTGGCGCTGAGGAGCACGACGAGCACTGCCTCCTGGTTGCGGTCCCGGCAGTCGGCCTTGTTGGAGACGACGGCGACCCAGCGTTGTTCGCGCCTGGGAGCGTCGGGGTCACGCGCTCGCTGGGGCGGGTCAGCGAAGACGGCCGGGATCTCGAAGATGGCTCCTGGCTCGATCACTGCGACGCTCGCGCGAGTGCCGCCTCCTGCAGGTCGAATGCTCGGCCTCGTTCGGCCTTCTTGAAGGCGACGACGTCCCCGATAGAGGCCGTCGGCTCGGGAGTCGCAGCATCTGCGATCGCAAGGCCGTCGAGATCAAACGGGATCTCGACATCGATCTGAAGGGTCCCGGTTTCCGCCTCGATCCGCTGGAGGAATTGCATCGGCGCCGTGTTGTAGGCCAGCCGGATCGCCTCGGCGGTCGAGAGCGGCCTGACGAGCGCGAGAATCCGATCGAGAGCCGCCCTCTCCTCGGGCGCGAGATTGGGCCGGAACCGAGGCGCAAGCCCGGGTCGATAGACCCTGGCGTCGTACGAGCCGACCGGCTCGGTGCTCACCTCGATCTCGTGGCCATCCATGACCTGGGTGGAAGGAACGAGCGCCTTGGCCATGGGTCCGTGCGTGTAACGCACCCAGCGGGCGCCCGTCAGCGTCGTTCCCGTCAGTGTGAAGTGCTCGAGGTCTGCCAGGTAGAGAGCCTTCTGGAGCTTCGTGACGCTGACGGACCCAAGGTCCTCGACCACGTAGAGAAGCGCGCGCCGGAAGCGGCTTGGGAGGACCTTCGTGGGCTGCGTCACGCGGCCAGCCTACCTCTTCGACCTTACCTGTGGCTTATCGCCCGCGCAGCTGCCAGGACTTCCCCTCGGTCGCGACCGAGGGGGCGTAGACGATCTCGACTCCCTGCATCTCGCGGATCGTGCGCGCGCCGAGGGCGGCCATCGACTGGCGGAGCGCCCCCACCAGGTTCTGGGTCCCGTCGGTGACGTGCGACGGCCCGAAGAGGATCCGCTCCATCGTCCCGGCCGTGCCGACCTTGATCCGCGTCCCGCGCGGGAGGACCGGCGACGGCGCGGCCATCCCCCAGCTGGTGCCGCGCCCGGGCGCCTCCTCGGCGCGGGCCAGGGGGCTGCCGAGCATGACCGCGTCCGCGCCGGCCGCGATCGCCTTCGCGATGTCGCCGCCTCTCTTCATCCCGCCGTCGGCGACGACCGGGATCCAGCGCCCGGTCTCGGCGAAGTAGGCGTCGCGCGCCGCGGCGACGTCGGAGACGGCCGTCACCTGGGGGATGCCGATCCCGAGCACCTCGCGGGTCGTGCAGGCGGCGCCCGGCCCGACGCCCACGAAGACGGCGGCGGCGCCCTGCTCCATGAGGGCGAAGGCGGCCGCGGCGTGGGTCGTGTTGCCGACGGCGACCGGGATCGGCATGAAGCGGGTGAACTCGGCAAGGCTGAGCGGCTCGTACTTTGAGGCGAGGTGGCGGGCGCTGCTCACCTGGCTCTGGACGAGGAAGAGGTCGGCGCCGTGCTCGGCGGAGAAGGCGCCGAAGCGACGGGCGGCCCCCGGAGTCGCGGCGACGGCGGCCTTCGCGCCGGCGGCGTGCATCTCGTCGATCCGGCGGGCGATCAGCTCCTCGCGGATCGGGGCGGCGTAGGCCTCGGCGAGGACGGCCTGGATCTCCGTGTCCGCCGCGGACGCGATCCGCTCCAGGGCGGCCGCCGGGTCGTCGTACCGGGCCTGGACGCCCTCGAGGTTGAGGACCGCGAGCCCGCCGAGCCCGGCAAGGACGCCGGCGCTGCGGGGGTCGACGACGGCGTCCATCGCGGCCGCGAGCACGGGGATTCGCAGGGCGATCCCGGCGAAGTCCAGCTCGAGCGAGACGTCATCGGGCTCGACCGTCTCCGTCCCGGGCGCGAGCGAGACGTCCTCGAAGCCGTAGGTCGGGCGGAGCGAGTCCACCTTGGAGCGGAAGTGGCGCCGGGCCGCCGCCTCGGTGGTCTGCATCGTCGATCCGCTTCCTCCGTGGCCGTGCCCCGCCGCCCGCCGGTTTGCGGGATTGTACGGCCCGCGCGGCGCGGTGGCGCCGGGGTGGGCACTCCCCTCAGCGGGCCAGTCGACGGCCCTCCATGTCAAGCCGGAACCAGCGCTCCGATTCCGGGTCCAGCAGCTTGCCAAGGATCCGGTCGATCGTCTCCCGGTAGGTGGGCCACACGACGAGGCGCAGCGCCTCCTCGCCGCGGGCCCAGCGCGCCCCGTCGTGCTCGTGCGAGAGCGTGGGCTCGGCGTCGGGTCGCACCCGCACGGCGAAGATCGCGGCGGCCACGATCGCGTCGGGACCCTGATCGTAGAAAGAGGTCACCTGGTCGAGGTCGTAGAACGCCTCGATCTCCGCCGGCCCGAAGCCGACTTCCTCCCGAACCTCGCGCAGGGCCGCATGCGGTACCCGCTCGCCGGGCTCGAGGTCGCCGGTCACGCACTGCCAGAGCCCGGGGAAGATGCGGTCGGGCGCGCGGCGGACCAGGAGGAACTCCGGATCGCCGGCGGGCGAGACGCGGAAGAGCCAGCACTCGACGAGGTCCGGGCGGTAGGGGCTCACCGGCGATCGGCCTGGTGGGTCGCGAACGGCGCCCACGCCCCGAGCGTGGCGAGCCGGGCGGGGAGCGCCGCGGAATCGGCAGGCATGCCGACGATCCTACGAGGATCGGACGCACGCGTCACGCGCGTGGCCCTGCCGGAGTGCTCGCCACCGGGGGCCGATCGGGGCTGTCGCGCGCGGCGGGTCCGTACCATCGTGGGGCCCGCAAGGGGAGCCATCCACGTCGCTCAAGGGGAGCAATCGATGTCCTTCGCCGAGCTGGTCCGGGCGCGCTACGCCTGCCGCGCCTACCGACCCGATCCCGTCCCGGACGATCTGCTCACGCAGGTGCTCGACGCCGGCCGGCTGGCCCCCACCGCGGCCAACCGGCAGCCGATCCACGTCATCGTCGTCCACACCGAGGGCCGCGAGGAGGAGCTCGGCCAAACCTACGCCAAGCCCTGGTTCGCGACCGCCCCGGTGATCCTCGGCGTCTGCGCCGTCCCCGGCGCGTGGGCGCGGGTGAAGTTCGACGGCAAGAGCTTCGCCGACGTCGACGCGGCCATCGTCATGGACCACCTCGTGCTGGCCGCGAGCGACCTCGGGCTGGGCACCTGCTGGGTCGCCGACTTCGACCCAGCGGTGGCCCGCGGGATCCTCGGGCTGCCCGACGACGTCGAGCCGCTGCTCTTCACCCCGCTCGGCTTCCCGGCCGACGAGCCGCGGGCGAAGGTGCGGAAGCCGCTCGCCGAGCTGGTGCACCTCGAGCGCTGGTGATCGGGCCGGGCCCGCCCCCCCCGGAGCGGGGCAGCTCCTGCCGCTACAGCCGCTCGAAGCGCTCCACGGGCAGGACGAACACGGTCGCGCCGCCGACCTCCACCTCGAGCGGATACGGCAGGAAGAACTCGCCCGGCTCCAGGATCGGCGGCATCGGGTTGACGAGCTGCGTCCGCGAATGGCAGGTGTCGCGGATGATCCCCAGCACCGCCTCGACCGCGTCGTCGTCGACACCGAGGATCACGGTCGCGTTCGTCTGCTTCAGGAAGCCGCCCGAGCTGTGGAGGCGCGTCGCTCGAAACTCGCGCTCGAGGAGCGCATCGACGAGGGCGCCGGCGTCCTCGGGATTCACGATCGCGATGACGAGCTTCACGCGGCCGAGTATAGGCTGCGCCGCACGAGCATCGGCCTCACCGTCCGGCTGGCAACCGAGCCGTCCGGGTGCCCGGCTCCGGCGCGTATGATCGGCGCATCCCGGCCCGGGCCGCCCATGCCCGGGACCGCGCGAGGGAGGCAGTCGTGACCCAGCCCCGCCATTCGACCGACCCCGGCCTCCTCCTGGCGACCGCCGCCCGCGCCGTCACCCGTGCCGCCAGCCTCGACGCGACGCTCGACGAGCTGCTGGCCATCGCCCTCGCCGACCGGGGCGCCGCCGCGGCGGTGGCGGCAACTGCCGGCGACGACGGGCTCGTGCGCGCCCTTCGGGTGGCCGGCGCGGCGACGCTCCCATCCGACCAAGCCTTCGGCTCTCTCGCGGACGGCAGCGCGCCGGCTGATCCGCTCGCCGGCGCCATCCTCGAGCGACGGCCGGTCGCGGCGGCCACCACCGGCGCGAACCCGCCGGGCTCGTTCGCCGCCCGCAACCGGCTCGATCGAATCCTGGCGCTCCCGCTCATCGTGGGCGACGCCGGGATCGAGCGCGTCGTCGGCATCGTTGCCCTCGGCTGGCGCGCCGGCGAGCCGGGGCTAGAGGGGATCCCGGGCGTGCTGGACGCCGTCGTGGATCTCGCCGCCCTTGCCGTCGATCGCGCGGCTTCGGCCGCCGGCACGGCGGAGCACGAGGACTGGGAGGACCGCCTCGCCCACGTCGACCCCCTCACCGGCCTCGCCAACCGCCGGACGCTCGACCGCGTGCTCGAGCTTGAGATCGCCCGAGCCGGGCGCCAGCAGAGCGACATCTCGGTTGCCGTCTTCGACATCGACGGCTTCCGCGCCGTCAACGAGCGCGGCGGGGCGGCCGCCGGCGACGCCGTGCTGCGGGCGGTTGCCGCCGTCCTCGCCGACCAGGTCCGCCTCGTCGACACCGTGGCCCGGATCGGGGGCGACGAGTTCGTCGTCGTGGCGCCCGGCAGCGGCGGGGTGGCCGTCGCCGAGCGGGTCCTCCGCGCGATCGAGGCGCTCGAGCCCGTCCGGGGGGGTGCCGTCACGGTCTCGGCCGGCGTCGCCCGGTTCCCCACCGACGGCACGAGCGCCGACGCCCTGCTGGGCTCCGCCCTCGTCGCGCTCGAGAGCGCCCGCGCGTCGGGGCACGGGGCGATCGCCGAGGTGCGCGCCGGCTGACGGTTCGCGCCGGCGAACGGTCGACGTCGCCCGTCCAGGCAGGCTATCTGAGTGGTGCCGCCCGATCGAGGAAGGCGAGGAGTTCCGCGCGCGCGGCGGCGAGGACGTCCGGCTCGGGCGCGGACGCGTCGATGACCACCCAGCGGTCGGGCTCGGCGGCGGCGAGCGAGAGGTAGCCGGCGCGGACGCGCTCGTGGTAGGCGCGGTCGAAATGGGCCTCGAAGCGGGTCAGCTCGGCGCCGCTCTTGCGGGCCAGGCCGATCTCCACGGAGACGTCGAACAGGAGGGTGAAGTCGGGCCGCAGGCCGGCCGTGGCGAAGCGTCCGACGGGCAGGAGCTCCTCCACGCCGAGGCGGCCCCCGAACCCCTGGTACGCGAGCGTCGAGTCGAGGTAGCGATCGGAGAGGACAACCGCGCCGCGCTCCAGGGCCGGCAGGATCACGGTCTCGACGAGCTGGGCCCGGGCGGCCATGAAGAGCAGGGCGTCGGCTCGCTGGGTCAGGTGGACGGACGACTCGTGGCGGTCCATGAGGATCGCCCGGATGCGCTCCCCCGCCGGTGTCCCGCCGGGCTCCCGGACGAGCATCGCCTCGCGCCCGGTGGCCGCCACCGCGGCCCGGAGCCGGTCGGCCTGGGCGGTCTTGCCGCTGCCGTCGGGGCCCTCGAGCGTGACGAATGGCCCCCGGCGGGGCGCCCGGTCGGTTGTCATGGCGCCAGAGTAGCGGGCGGCGAAGGGGCCGGGGCGGCGATCGGAGCCGCCGCCCGGGTGCCCGCGGCCGCGACATCGCGGCGCTCCTCCGAGGTGAGCTCCCTCCGCCGCGAGCCTGGGGTCCCGGCCTGAGCCATCGGGTGTAGCCGCGTGCGGCCGGCCGCCCGGCCGGCGGCCCGGCCGGCGCGCGTCCGGCGGTTCCCATGCGGCCCGGGGTCGGGTACGCTCGCGCCCTGAGCGCACGAACCGAGGAGCCGTCGCGTGAACTGCCCCGCCTGCGGCACGACGAACGCCGTCGGGCGCCGCTTCTGCCTCGAGTGCGGGGGCACCCTGGCCGCCGTCTGCGCGGCGTGCGGGACCCCGAACGAGGCCGGGGCAAAGTTCTGCGGGAGCTGCGGCAGCCGTCTCGGGACCGGCGGTGCTGCCGGAGCCGGCGCCGCGGCGGGAGCCGGCGGCGGGCCGGCCGCCCGGGGCACCGAAGCGCCGGTGGGAGATGGCCATGGGGGCTCGACGCAGGCCGAACGGCGCCTCGTCAGCGTCCTCTTTGCCGACCTCGTCGGATTCACGACCCTGGCCGCCGACCGCGACCCCGAAGCGACCCGTGAGCTCCTCGGCCACTACTTCGACACCGCGCGCGACGTGATCGCTCGATACGGCGGCACCATCGAGAAGTTCATCGGCGACGCGGTGATGGCGGTCTGGGGCGCCCCGACGGCCCACGAGGACGACGCCGAGCGCGCGGTTCGGGCCGCCCTCGAGCTCGTCGACGCGGTCCGCGGGCTCTCCGACCCGGCTGCCGGGATCGACCTCCAGCTGCGGGCCGGGGTCCTCACCGGTGAGGCCGCGGTGACGATGGGCGCCCAGGGCCAGGGAATGGTCGCCGGCGACCTCGTCAACACCGCCTCGCGCCTCCAGTCGGTGGCTCCGCCGGGCGCGGTCCTCGTCGGCGACACGACCCGCCGGGCGGCCGGTCGGGCGATCGCGTTCGAGGCCGCGGGGGAGCAGCTGCTCAAGGGAAAGGCCGCACCTGTCGTCGCGTTCCGCGCGGTCCGCGTCGTCGGGGAGCGTGGGGGCGGGACGCAGGACCTCGTTGAGCCGCCGTTCGTGGGGCGCGACGACGAGCTCCGGCTCCTCAAGGACATCTTTCACGCGGCGGGCCGCGACGGCCGGGCCCGTCTCCTGTCGATCGTCGGCCAGGCCGGGATCGGCAAGACACGCCTGGCCTGGGAGCTGGAGAAATACCTTGACGGCGTCGTCGAGACCGTCTACTGGCATGCCGGGCGGTCCGCCGCCTACGGCGCGGGGAGCGCCTTCGGCGCGCTGGCCGAGATGGTCCGCCGCCGCGCCCGGCTGGGGGAGGGCGACGACGCGACGGTGACCCGGCGCCGGATCGCGGAGCTGGCGGCCGAGTGGCTTCCGGATCCGGCGGAGCGGGCCCGGATCGAGCCGCGCCTCCTCGCCCTGCTGGGGGCCGGCGAGGCTCCGCCGGGCGGCCGCGAGGAGCTCTTCGCAGCCTGGCGCACGCTCTTCGAGCGGATCGCCGCCCGGGGCACGACGATGCTCGTCTTTGAGGACCTCCACTGGGGCGACGACGGCCTCCTCGACTTCATCGACCACCTCCTCGACTGGAGCCGCCAGCACCCGCTCCTCATCGTGACCCTTGCCCGTCCCGAGCTCCTGGACCGGCGGCCGGGCTGGGGCACCGACCGCCCGAACGGCACCGCCCTCCGCCTGGAGCCGTTGGCCGACCGCGCGATGCGGGCGCTCCTCGACGGCCTGGTGCCCGGCCTCCCCGGGCCCGCCGTCGAGGCGATCCTCGAGCGTGCCGGGGGGATCCCGCTGTACGCCGTGGAGATCGTCCGGATGCTCCTCGCCGACGGGGCGCTCGTCGAGGCGGAGGGGGCATTCCGTCCGGCGCGCGACCTCTCCACGCTGCGCCCGCCGGAGTCGCTCGTGGCCCTCGTCGGGGCTCGCCTCGACGGCCTCGACCCGGCAGATCGCGGGCTGGTGCAGGACGCGTCCGTGCTCGCCGGACGCTTCTCGGTGGCAGCCCTGGCTGCCGTGACGGGCGACGAGCCCGACCGCCTGGAGCCGCGCCTGCGCGGCCTGGTGCGCCGCGAGGTGCTGACGCTCGAGACGGATCCCCGATCCCCCGATCGGGGACGCTACGGGTTCGTCCAGGCGCTCCTGCGGGACGTGGCGTACTCCACGCTCGCGCGACGCGACCGGCGGGCCCGCCACCTGGCCGCGGCGCGCCACTTCGAGGGCCTGGGCGACGAGCACGCGAGCGCCCTGGCGGAGCAGTACCTCGCGGCCTTCCGCGCCGCGCCGGACGGTCCGGAAGGCGAGGCCGCGGCGGCCCAGGCGCGGCTCGCTCTGCGCGCCGCGGCGGAGCGGGCGATCGACGTCGGGGCGTTCGAGCAGGCGGTGGTCCACCTGCGTGCGGCGTCGGAGATCGCCACGACCGATGCCGAGGCGGCCGCCGCCCTCGGGCGGGCCGGCGAGATCCTCGTGTACGCCGGACGCGCCGAGGAGAGCAGGCCCGTGCTCGAGGAGGCCATCGCGCGCCTCCAGGCGACCGGCGACCGATCAGCGGTCATCGGGGCGAGCGGCACCCTCGGGGGGATGTACGCCTCCGCGTCGCAGATCGGCGCAGCGGTGGAGCTCCTCGAGCCACTGGTCGCGGAGGCGGAGGCCCTCGCGCCGGGCCCGGACGCGGCCCGATTCGCGGAGGCCTGGTCGCGGGCCCTGTTCCGCGCCAACCGGAACACCGAGGCTCTGCCGTGGAGCGACCGGGCCATCGCGCTGTGCGAGGACGCCGGGCTTGAGCTGCTCTGCGGCCACGCTCTCGTCACCCGGGCGAGCGTCCTCCTGGCCCTGGACCGCCGGCGCGAGGGGTGGGCCCTCCTGCGCGGCGCGCGCGACCTGATGGAGGAGGATGGCCTCCACTGGGTCGCCCTCCGGGCGAGCGTCAACATGGCCTCCTTCTCGGCCGAGGACGACCCGCGCGGCGCCCTCGACATCGTGCGCGAGGGGACGGAGCTCGCCACCCGGCTCGGGCTGCTCGGCTACGCGACGTACCTGATGGGCAATGCGCTCGACGCGGGCGGGGTCCTGGGAGAGTGGGAGTGGGTCGAGACGACCGCGTTGCGGTTCGCCGAGCTCCATCGCGATCCCGCCTCCCACGCGTGGCTCACCTGGGTCGCGACCTCGATCTCGACATATCGCGGGGAGGATCACCCCGACGCGCTCGAGTCGATGTGGCGGACCGGCGAGGCGGCGGCGGATCCCCAGACGATGGCCAACGCCGCGAGCTCGCTGGCCCGGCGGGACTACGTCCGGGGCGATTACGCGGCGGGCGTCGCCTGGCTGCGGCGCGGCCGCGGCGTCTTCGCGAGCGGCTGGGCCTCGGAGCTTGGGTTCGAGGCCCGGCTGGCCCTGCTGGCCGGGGATGCCAGCGCCCTCGCGGAGGTGCGCGAGGTGCTGGCCACCCGGCGCGGCCGGCGGGCCGTTCCCGTCGAGCAGGCGATGGTCGAGGCGGCGATCGCCGCGCTCGAGGGGCGCCGGGGCGAGGCGATCGCGGGCTATCGGGCGGTCATCGACCGGTACCGCGAGCTGGGGATGCGCTTCGTCCTGGCCCTGACGGTGCTCGAGGTCGCGGCCGTCCTCGGGCCGGAGGCGGCCGCCGAGCTGGGCGCCTCCGCCGAAGCGCGGGCGACGCTCGTCGAGCTGCGGGCAACGCCGCTCGTCGCGCGGCTGGACAGCCTCCTGGGAGCTGCAGCCGGCGCAGCTGCGGCACCGGGCGGCTGACGCGCGAGCGCGGCCCCGCGACCGGAGCCGCTACCGGCCGACCTCCTCGATCCGTCGAAAGCGAAGGGCCGACCAGCGTCCGTCGATCGCGACCTGGGTCACCGGCCGGAAGCCGGCGACGGGCAGCGGCCCCCAGTCCACGTCGCGGTTGAGCCACACCCTCGTGCCGGCCCGGATCCCCAGCTTGCGCGGCAGCGTCGGATCGATGGTCACGGCAGCGGCTCAGCGTTGCTCTCGTCGGCGAGGACGACGGCGGTCTGGGCCGCGCGGTAGGCGGCCAGCCGCGCCGCCAGCGCCTCGTCGGACAGCGCCAGGATCGCGGCCGCCAGGAGCGCCGCGTTCTCCGCGTTGCCGATCGCCACGGTGGCCACAGGGATGCCGCGCGGCATCTGGACGATGGAAAGGAGCGAGTCGAGGCCGCCCAGGTGCTGGGTCGGGATCGGGACGCCGATCACCGGCAGCTGCGTCTTCGCCGCCAGCATCCCGGGCAGGTGGGCGGCGCCACCGGCCCCCGCCACGATCACCCGGATCCCGCGACCGCGCGCCGTCTCGGCGTAGCGGAAGAGGTGGTCCGGCGTCCGGTGGGCCGAGACGACCCGCAGCTCGCACGGCACGCCCAGCTCGTCGAGGAGCGCCTTCGCCTTCTCGAGGACCGGGAAGTCGGATCGGCTCCCGCCGACGATCCCGACGCGCGGGCTCGCGCCAGGCGGCCCGTCGTCGGGGCCGGCCGGGCCCCCGGCGGTCCCGGCGCGGCCTTCGTCGGTCATGGCTACTGGCCCTGCGCCTTGGTGAAGCTCGGCTCGCCGGCGAAGACGTGCAGCTTCTCGACGTGCGTCCAGGCGAACCGCTCGCCGACCCGTCCGAGGAGCGCAGCAAGATCGGCGTCGGTCACGAACGCGCCCTCCGCGCGGACCACGAACCGTGCCCGGAGCACCCCGACCGCGTCCGGCTTGAGCCCCGTGTCGGGGTAGACCATCGTGCCGCGGCTGTCGACCATCTGGAGCGTCAGCACGTCGCCGGCGAGCGCGGCCAGCGCGTCGCCCGCCTCGACCGGCGCCGCCCACGACTCCAGGAAGATGTCCGCGCCGATCGTCCGCCGCTCGATCGCGGCCGAGACCTCCGGCCCGTACGACCAGCGGGGCCGCGGAGCGCCGGCGCCGGACGGGCGCTCGGCGGTGGAGCGCGGCGGGACCGTGGCCGGCCGCCGGCCGAGGTTCGCGATGATCGAGTCGGTGAAGCCGGTCGTCGACGCCGCGTGCTCCACGTCGCCGCCGGTCTGGCGGGCCAGGTCCTGGGTGACGGCCTTGCCCTCCTCGAGGGTGAGGAGGACGGCGTCCTCGATCGTGTCGGCCGCGGTCGTCTCGCCCAGATGGCGCAGCATCATCAGCGAGGAGAGGACGAGCGCCGTCGGGTTGATGACGTCCTTGCCGGCGTACTTGGGCGCCGAGCCGTGCACGGCCTCGAAGATGGCGACATCGTCGCCGTAGTTGCCGGAGGGGGCAAATCCCAGCCCGCCGACCAGCCCCGAGGCCAGGTCGCTGATGATGTCGCCGTTGAGGTTGGTCGTCACCACGACGTCGAACTGGACTGGGTTCTTGGCCATCTGGTGGGCGACGTTGTCAATGATCAGGTGCTCGGCGGTGATCTCGGGGTACTCGGCGGAGAGCTCCTCGAAGGTCCGTTTGAAGAGGCCCTCGGTGAGCTTCATGATGTTGGCCTTGGTGGCGCAGGTGACCTTGCGGCGACCCTCGCGACGGGCCAGCTCGAAGGCGTAGCGGATGATCTTCTCGCTGCCCTTGCGGGTGATGACCTTCAGGCACTGCGCGACGTCGGGCGTCTGCATGTGCTCGATGCCGGCGTAGAGGTCCTCGATGTTCTCGCGGACGATGATCATGTCCACGCCCTCGCCCGCGTAGCGGGTGGGGACGCCGGGGAGCTCGCGCGCCGGGCGGACGTTGGCGTACGTCTCGAAGAGCTTGCGCAGGGTGACGTTGGCGCTCTTCTCCCCGAAGCCGACGGGGGTCTCGAGGGGACCCTTCAGGACGACGCGGGTGCGCTCGATCGAGGCGCGGGTGTCCTTCGGGACGCCCGAGGTGTCGCCGCGCTTGAACACCTCGGCGCCGGCCTCGGCCGCTTCCCAGTCGACGGCAACCCCGGCCGCGGCGATGATCCGCTGCGCGGACCGGACGACCTCCGGGCCCACCCCATCGCCGGGGATGACGGTGATCCGGTGGGGCTGGGCGGTCATCGGGGTCTCTCCTGTTCGCGGGGCGGGCTCGGCTCGGCGCGGGCGGCGGCTTGCACGGATCCGGCGACGCCTGGGCGCGGACCCGACGGCGGGGCGCGCCGTGATTCTGCCCTATCCAGTCGTCACGGCGGCGGCGAGGACGACGGCCGGAGCGAGCCCTTCGATCCTGATGCCCCTGGCCGCATCGCGCGCGCATCGCGACACTGCGGTCACCCGCTCACCCGGCTGGCACGCGTTCGCCGGGGCTGTTGATGCGTCCGTGATGCTCCCACGGTCATCGGCTGGCGGAGCCTGATACCCGTGGCTCAGTACCTGACCCGGTCGGGCTTCGCGAGCCACTCCTCGAAGGCGGCAGCAGCCTCCGGCCGCAGGAGGTGGTCCGCGTGAAGCGAGCGCGCCTCGGGGGCCAGGGGGACCTCCCGGTAGATCGTGGCGTCGTCGAAGCCGGCCCGGGCGGCGTCTTCGCGGGTCGCGGCGTAGACGATCCGTTCGACGCGGGCCCAGTAGGCGGCCGCCAGGCACATCGGGCAGGGCTCGCAGCTGGTGTACAGCACGCACCCGTCGAGGCGGAATGCGCCGAGCTTCCGGCAGGCGCGCCGGATCGCGACAACCTCAGCGTGCGCGGTCGGGTCGAGGCACGAGGTCACGGCGTTCCAGCCGCGCGCGACAAGAACGCCGCCGCGGGCAACGACGGCGCCGAACGGGCCGCCGCGACCTTGCCGCATCCGGATCAGCGACAGGCGGATCGCCTCGCGGAGGAGTCGGGTGTCCGCCTCGGCGGTCTCGTCGACGTGGGTCATGGGCTCACCTCGGGCCGATGCTGCGCCGCGCGCCGCGAGCCCGTGTAGGGCCGAAGCGCCGGTTCGGGTGCGCCGGGCGGCCCCGCAGGGCCGGGCCCGGCCGTCTCGCACGTCCCATCTTCGCGCGTCGTCGCGGCTGGCTGCCTGCGATCACTGGGAACCGACCGCGACGCGGCGACGTCATATGGGGTGCTTACAGTCGTAAGTAATCCATCGAACATCGGGAGTCCTTCAATGCGAGCCAGTCGCCTGATCACGATCATTGTTGCCGGCGCCCTCCTCGGCGGCTGTGCCGCCGTCACGGCAGGTCAGCCCTCCGCGCCCCGGGATGCGCTCGCCATCGGGTGCGACGAGCTCGCGGCGTCGGCTCGCGGGGCCGCGGCGGCGACGCTGGAGCGGACCGTGACGGCCACGGCCGGCGAGACGTTCCGGATCACCTTGTGCGCGAACCCGTCGACCGGCTTCGCCTGGGAGCGTCCGATCCTGTCTGACCCGGCGGCCCTCGAGCTCGTCGACCGCGCAGCCGTGGCGCCCGCCGGGGCGCTGGTCGGCAGCGCCGGCAGCGAGACCTTCACCTTCCGGGTCGAGGGACCTGGGACGACGGAGATCCAGTTCGCATACAGCCAGCCCTGGGCCGGCGGGACCAAGGAGGCCTGGACCGTGCGCGTAACCGTGGTCGCCTCCTAGGGCACCACGGTCGCCCGCCCTTCGGAACCCTTCGGCACGGGCGCCTGCGGGTCCATCGCCCGGCGTCGCCCTCTCACAACGAGGCCGAGGCCGCCCACGTTCGAAGGCCCGCTTGTCACGCCGAGCCAAGCTTCGATGTGAGCCGGGCGAAGATGTCGACGGCCTCGGCGACACCATCCTCGGCGCGGATCTGCGCCCCGAGGGCCGCGGCTCGCGCGTGCATCGCCGTGTCGGCCACCGTGCGGCGCAGCGCCTCGGCCAGGCGCTCTGGCGTGAGGCGCCGACGAGGGATCGGCGTCGGACCCACGCCGAGCACCGCAACCCTCGAGCCCCAGAAGGGCTGGTCCACGGTGAAGGGGACGACGATGGCCGGGACGCCGGCGCGCAGGGCCAGGCCCGTCGTGCCCGCGCCGCCGTGGTGCACGACCGCCTCGACGCGCGGGAAGAGCCAGTCATAGGGCAGGGAGTCGGCGACGAACAGGTCGTCGGCCCTCGGAAGGGACGCCAGCCCGCCCCATCCCGTGACCAGCACCGCGCGCACGCCGGCGCTGCGAACGGCGCCCGTCACCAGCGCGGTCAACGCCGTGGGGTCGTCGCTCGCCATGCTGCCGAAGCCGATGGCCACCACCGGGCCCCCGCGTGCGAGGAAGGCCTCGAGCGCGGGTGGCGGGCTCCATGTCGGCGCGGCGGGGAGGAACCAGTAGCCGGTGACGTGGCGCGCCCGGTTGCCGTGCGCGGGCACCGGCACGACGTGACGACTGAACCCGTACAGCACCGGCTGTCCGTCCGCGGCGCTCGGCCGCCCCGTGAGCCCCAGCACCTCCTCCCGCGCCGACGCCATCGCACCCTTGAACGGCAGCCAGAGCGCCATGTCGGACAGGCGGTGGCCGAGGCGGTATCCAAAGCTCCCGAGCCAGCGAGGGCCCGCCACCAGGACGCCGGGGTAGGCGCCGCTGGGCGCGCCCACCGGCTGCACCTGCGTCTCGATGAACGGCTTCCTCAGCTTCTCGGCAACCGACAGCCCCACCACCATGCCGCCCACGCCGCCCGTGACGACGTCCACGCCATCGCACGCCTCGAGCGTCTCCCGCGTCCACGCGTGGATGCGCGGCTTCATCTCGCGGGCCGACGAAGCGCATGCTGGCCAACGTCCCCCGCTCCGTCGCGCCGGTCGAGCCCCGGAGCACCTCTTCAACGTTCCCCGACAGCGGGGCGATGGGGAGCCCGACCTCGGCGAGCATCGGCGCGAAGTCCGCGGGCGCCACCATGCGCACCTCGTGCCCGGCCCGCCGCAGCCCAAGGCCGAGCGCGACGTAGGGCACGATCCCGCCCCGGGTGTCCATCGACACGACGGCGATGCGCATTCGAGCTCCCTCCGCGGCCTCGTTCACGCCCAGCTGAGCTTCGCGAGCGCGGCGCGCCCGCGGGCAAGGCCCTCGTCGAGCGAGGCGGCCCCGACCACCGTCAGGTGCCCCATCTTCCGGCGCTCGAAGACCTGCCGCTTGTCGTACACGTGCAGGTGCACGAGCGGGTCGGCCAGGGCCGCGGCGGCGCCCAGCAGCCGGGCGTCCCGCGGCTCGCCCGTGCCCAGGAGGTTGACCATCGCCGCCGGCCCGTGGGCAGCCGGGTCGCCCAGCGGCAGCCCGCAGATCGCCCGGACGTGCTGCTCGAACTGGCTGGTCCGGGCGCCCTCGATCGTCCAGTGGCCGCTGTTGTGGACGCGCGGCGCGAGCTCGTTCACGGCCAGCGAGCCGTCGCGGAGGAGGAAGAGCTCGGCGGTGACGAGGCCGACGGCGTCCAGCGCCTGCGCGATCCGCGCGCCGAGCTCCTGCGCCGCCGAGGCCACGGCGGCGTCCAGCGGAGCCGGGGCAACCGACTCCACGAGGATGCCGGCGTCGTGGCGGTTGCGGGCGACCGGGAAGGCGGCGAGGCTCCCGTCGAGGGCGCGGGCGGTGATGATGGAGAGCTCGTCCGCGAAGTCCAGCTCGCGCTCGACGAGAAGGGGCGTGCCCGGCGGCCGCCCCAGCCGCTCCAGCGCCCCGGGGATCTCGCCAGGAGCCGCGATGCGGACCTGGCTGCGGCCGTCGTAGCCGCCGATCGGCGCCTTCAGGCGGAGGGGGGCGCCGAGGTCGCGGGCGGCCGCGCGCAGCCCGGCCTCGTCGACGACCTCGCGCCAGGGGGCGGTGGCGATCCCGAGGCCGGCGACGAAGCGCCGCTCGGCGAGGCGGTCCTGCGTCATCCGGAGGGCGAGCGCGCCGGGCCGGACCGGGACGCCGGCTGCCTCAACGGCTTCGACGAGGGCGGCGTCGACGTGCTCCAGCTCGTAGGTGACGACGGCGCAGCCACGAGCCAGCTCCGCCGCCCCCTCGACGGAATCGTAGGAGGCAGAGACGACGCGGTCCGCGATCGCGGCCGCGGGGCAGTCCGCGTCCGGGTCCAGGATCGCGATCCGGTACCCCAGCGCCCGGGCCGCCAACCCGAGCATGCGGCCCAGCTGCCCGCCACCGAGGATGCCGATCGTCGCGCCGGGCGGGATCGGGACGGGGAACGTGGCGTTCGTCATGGCGATCCGAGTGTAGGGGCGACCGCCGCAGGTCGGCGTCGGGCGAGGCGCGGCCAGCGCGGTAGTCTTCGCCCGTGGACCCCCTGCGCCTTCGCGCGCGCCTCCGGACCGTTGTCGTCGGTGGCGTCAGTCTCGGCACGGCCACAGCGATCGTGGCGATCCTGGAGGGGGTCGTCGGCGTCCCGAACGCGTCAGCCGCGTACATCCTCGCAGTAGCAGGCGTGGCCCTCGTCGGCGGGCGCCTTGCCGTCCTCGTGACGGCCATCGCCGCATTCCTGCTCTACGATTTCCTCTTCGTCGAACCCCGCTTCATGCTCACCATCGCCGATCCCGGTGAGTGGCTGAACCTCGTCCTCATCCTCGCGGTCGGCCTCCTCGTCGGCCAGATGGGGGCCCTTCTCCGGATCCGCGAGGCGACAGCGGTCGCCCGAGCGCGTGAGGCGCGGGCCCTCTTCTCGGTGAGCCGCGAGCTGGCGACCCGGCCCTCGACCGTGGACGTCCTGCCCCGCATCGTGGAGATCGTCCGCGTCGAGGCCAGGCTCGGCCGGGCCTGGATCGCCCTCGATGAGGGTGGGCCTCGGCGCCGCCCGGCCGACACCGATCCGGGAGCCCCCGCGGCGGAGCCTCCGGGCCACAGGGTCCTGCGCCGCCGCCCCGGGGATGAGCCGGCCGAATGGGTCGCGGTGCATACGGGCCGGCGCCTGGTCCGTGAGCGCAGGAGCCCCGGAGGGAATGCCTACCGCGTCCTGATCGAGGCCGGCGGCCGCGCCATCGGCTCCCTGTGGGCCCTGCGGCGGCCCGAGGACGGCCTTCCCAACGCCACGGAGACGCGGCTGCTCGCCGCCGTCGCCGACCAGCTGGGCCAGGCCCTCGAGCAGGACCGCCTGGCCTCGGCGGCCCGGGACGCCGAGATCGCCCGGGCGAGCGACGCCCTCAAGAGCGCCCTCCTCGAGTCCGTCTCCCACGACCTTCGCACGCCTCTGGCCTCCATCCGGGCGGCGGCCGGCAGCCTCATGGACGAGGAGGTTGAGCTCGGGATCGAGGACCGCCGTGCGACGGCCGAGATGATCGACCGCGAGGCTGACCACCTGAACCGGGTCGTGACGAACCTGCTGGACCTGAGCCGTGTCGAGGCGGGAGCCCTCCGCGTGGAGCGCGACATCTACGACCTCGCCGACCTGCTGGAGCCCACGCTCGACCGGGCCCGGCGGCGCCTGGCCCGCCACGAGCTGGAGGTGACGCTCGGCGGCGTCCCACCGGTGGACGTGGACGCGGTTCTCCTGGACCAGGTGCTGGCCAACCTCCTGGAGAACGTGGCGAAATACACGCCGCCCGGGACACGCGTCCGGGTGGGCGCTCACGAGCTGGCCGACGAGCACTTCGTCCGGATCACCGTCGAGGACGCGGGGCCGGGCGCGCCCGAGGCCGCGTTGCCCCACCTGTTCGAGAAGTTCTACCGGGTGCCCGGACGGTCGGCCGGATCGCGCGGCGGGACCGGCGTCGGACTGGCGGTGGTGCGGGGTCTCACCGAGGCCCTCGGCGGGCGCGTCGCCGCCCGGAGGTCGGATATGGGGGGGCTGGCCGTCGACGTCGACGTGCCGGCGGCCGGGCCTCTGCGCGACGAGGAGCCCGCCCGGTGAGCCGCGCGACGCCGGGCGGTGCGACGCCGATCCTGATCGTCGAGGACGACGAGGCGACGCGGACGGCGCTACGGCGCGACCTGAGCGCCCGGGGATTCGACGTGGAGGAGGCGCCGGACGGGCGGACGGCCCTCCGGCGCTGGGAATTGCGCCGTCCGGCCCTCGTTCTCCTCGACCTCGGGCTCCCCGACATGGACGGCGTCAGCGTCCTGCGCCGGATCCGGCGGGAGGCGACCACGCCGGTCGTCATCCTCTCGGCACGGGACTCCGAGGCGGCGAAGATCGAGGCCCTCGAGTCCGGCGCCGACGACTACGTCACGAAGCCCTTCTCGACGGGCGAGCTTCAGGCGCGGATCCGGGCCGTGATGCGGCGTGCCGCCGGCCCAGCCGCCGACGCCGGCGGTCGGGTCACCGTGGGCCCGCTGGTCCTTGACCCGTTGATCCACCGGGTGACGGTCCACGGGAAGGCCGTTCCCCTGACCCCGCGCGAGTTCGAGATCCTGGCCCTGTTCCTGGCCCACCAGGGCCGACTTGTCACCCGCGGGAGGCTCCTGCGTGCGGTCTGGGGCGAGGCCTACCAGGGTGAGCACCACTACGTGCACGTCCACGTGAGCCAGCTGCGCCGCAAGATCGCCGCCGCCGATCCCGCCGGGGAGATGCGTGACCTCGTGACGGCCGAGCCCGGCGTTGGCTATCGGGTCCGCGAGGCGTCGCCGCCGCCCGCCTGAAGACACCCCGCAACGCCTCGGCTGACGAGAGCGCTTCTTGAGCGGCACCACGCGCTCCGGCGGTCCGGCCTCTTGGGGGCCGGACGGACGATCGAGCCATGAACAACGATGCGACCCGGAGCGAGACCGCTCGCCTGGCCCTCGCCCGGGAGATGGCCCTCGTCGACACCGCCATCGCGATGGTGGCCGGCGGCCACGCGTCCCGGATGCAGCTGGGCGGTCTCGCGTTCGGCGACGCGCTGCTCGACCACGCGCGCCGACTCGCCGCCGGGCAGCTGGTCCGGGTTACGCCCACGTGGAGCGTTGGCGAGGAGGGCGTCGCCCTGACCTTCGAGCGGATGGATGCTCGTTTCCAGGCGGACCGTGGCTGACGCGACGATCCTCCTCATCGAGGACGACGAATCGCTTCGCTCAGTGGTCGCCCGGCACCTCCGTGCCCGCGGGTGGATCGTGGTCGAGGCCGCCTCGGGGGAGGAGGCCGCAGAGACACTGCGCCGCGGGGTCCTGCCGGCCCTGGTTCTCCTGGACATCAACCTCCCGGGCGAGACCGGGTGGGACCTGCTCCGCCACGGCGCTCTTGCGGCGCCAGGGGGCCCGCCCGTCGTCGTCGTGACGGCGATGACCATCGGGCCGCGGAAGCTCCGCGAGTTCGGCGTCGCCGGCTATCTGCCCAAGCCATTCGCGCTCGCGACACTGCTCGAGGTGTGTGAGCGGTACGCCGCACGGCCCGCGGCCTCGCCGAAGGCCACGAGCGTGACCACCGATCAAGGAGAGAACGCGTGAGCGATGTCGTCGTCCTGCTCATCGGGGCGGGCTGCGCGGCCTTCTTCGCCGGCCTGCTGGCCCTGTGCGACCGGGTGCGCAGATGAACGTCCTCGACATCGTGGCGGGCCTCTCCGCCGCGTTCGTCTTCCTGTATCTGTTGTGGGCCCTCCTGCGGCCCGAGGACTTCTAGCCGTGCCCGTCCCCGACTTCCTCACGCTCGGGACCTTCTGCCTGGCGGTCCTCGTCATCACCCCGGTGCTCGGTGCCTACCTCCACCGGGTCATGGAGGGCGAACGGACCTTCCTGAGCCCCGTCCTGCGCCCTGTCGAGCGGACCATCTACCGTGTGTCCGGCATCGATGAGGCGGCCGAGCAGGACTGGAAGGGCTACGCCCTGTCGGTCCTGACCATGGCCCTCGTGGCCATCGTCGTGGGCTACGTGGTCCTGCGCCTCCAGGACGTGCTGCCCCTCAACCCGAACGGCGCGACCCCGCAGAGCCCTGACCTCGCCTTCAACACCTCGGCCAGCTTCGAGACGAACACGAACTGGCAGAACTACTCTGGCGAGACCGGCGCCAGCTACCTGAGCCAGATGCTGATCCTGGCCGTCCGGAACTTCACCTCGGCCGCCACCGGCCTGGCTGTGGCGATCGCGCTGGTCCGCGGGCTCACGCGACGCAGCGCGACGACGCTCGGCAACTACTGGGTGGACCTGACGCGCGGCGTCCTCTACATCCTGCTGCCGATCGCCTTCGTCGTGGCCATCTTCCTGGTCTGGCAGGGCGTGCCCCAGACGCTGAACGCGCCGGCCGCCGCCACCACGCTGCAGGGCGCCCAGCAGACCATCGCCCTCGGCCCGATCGCGTCGCAGGAAGTCATCAAAGAGCTGGGCAACAACGGCGGCGGGTTCCTCAACGCGAACTCGGCCCACCCGTTCGAGAACCCGACGCCGCTCACGAACTTCGTCGAGATGGTGCTCATGTTCGCCGTGCCCTTCTCGCTCACCTACGCCTTCGGGCGGTACGCCGGGAACCAGCGCCAGGGCTGGGTCATCTTCGGGGCGATGGCCGCGGTCTTTCTCGTAGGGGCCGTGGTCGCCATGCATAGCCAGGCGGTCGGCAACCCGCTCTTCCCGGTGACCGTCGACCAGGCCCTGGGCAGCATGGAGGGCGTCGACACTCGGTTCGGGCCCGGCCCCGGGGCGCTGTTCGCGGCGGTCACGACGAGCACGAGCACGGGCGCGATCAACTCCTGGCACGACAGCTTCCAGCCGATCGCCGGACTGGTCCCCCTCTTCAACATGGAGCTCGGCGAGATCACCCCGGGCGGCATCGGCGCCGGCCTGTACGGGATGCTCGTGATCGGGGCGATCCTGTCCGTCTTCATCGCCGGGCTCATGGTCGGCCGCACGCCCGAGTTCCTCGGCAAGAAGGTCGAGGCCTACGAGATGAAGATGGCGATGCTCGTCGTCCTCGTCCTGGGGGCGAGCATCCTCGGCTTCACCGCGCTCGCCACGGTCACGACCCAGGGCCTGGCCGGCCCGCTCAACGCCGGGCCCCACGGCTTCAGCGAGATCCTCTACGCCTACTCGAGCCAGACCGGCAACAACGGCTCGGCGTTCGGCGGGCTGACCGGCAACACGCCCTTCTACAACATCACCGGCGCCTTCGCGATGCTGATCGGGCGCTACGGGATGATCATCCCGATCCTGGCCCTGGCCGGCTCGATGGCCGGCAAGCGGCGCGTGGCCGCGTCCCTCGGCACGTTCCCCACCACGGGCGTCCTGTTCGGCGTCCTTGTGGTCGGCGTGATCATCATCGTCGGCGCGCTGACGTTCTTCCCGGCCCTGGCGCTGGGTCCCATCGTGGAGCAGCTGCTCCAGAACGCCGGAAAGGTCTTCTGACCCATGGGCCTGACACGTTCCCTCATGGCGGTCGACCTCGGCCGCGGCACGCGTCGCTTCCAGCGCTTCGTCACCCTTGGGGGCGCCAAACCGGCCGGCGAGCCGCCCCGGCCGCGGGGCGTGTTCGACCCCGACCTCCTGCGTGCGGCCATCCCGCACGCCCTCCGCAAGTTGGATCCACGCTTGCTCATCAAGAACCCGGTGATGTTCGTCGTCGAGATCACGGCGGCGCTCGTCACCCTCATCGCCGTCGCCAACGCGACGGGGTGGCAGCCCGTGAGCGGACCGGGCGGCCTGGGGTTCCAGGTCCAGATCGCGGCCTGGCTCTGGTTCACGGTCCTCTTTGCGACCTACGCCGAGGCCGTCGCCGAGGCTCGCGGGCGCGCCCAGGCGGCGACGCTGCGCCGGACGCGCTCGGAGACGACGGCCCACCGGCGCCGGGTCGACGGGTCCCTCGAGAGCGTCGGCTCCTCCGAGCTCCGCAAGGGCGACATCGTCGTGGTCGAGGAGGGCGAGACGATCCCCGGTGATGGCGACGTCATCGAGGGCGTCGCCTACGTCAACGAAGCGGCCATCACCGGTGAATCCGCGCCGGTCCTCAAGGAGCCCGGAACGGACATCCGCTCGAGCGTCACCGGCGGGACCACGCTCACCAGCGACCGCTTGGTCATCCGCGTCACCACCGATCCCGGCGAGACCTTCCTCGATCGGATGATCGCCCTCGTCGAGGGTGCGAAGCGCCAGCGCACGCCGAACGAGATCGCCCTGGCGATCCTGCTGGCCGGCCTCACGATCGTCTTCCTGCTGGCAACCGTGACCCTGCGGCCGTTCGGGCTCTTCGCGGGCACGACCGTCGACACGGTGGCCCTCGTGGCCCTCCTCGTCTGCCTGATCCCGACGACAATCGGGGGGCTCCTCTCGGCCATCGGCATCGCCGGCATGGACCGGGTCGCCCGCTTCAACGTGCTGGCCATGAGCGGGCGGGCTGTCGAAGCGTCGGGAGACGTCGACGTCATCCTCCTCGACAAGACCGGCACGATCACGTACGGCAACCGGCTGGCGGCGTCGATCACCCCGGCGCCCGGGGTTCCAGAGGCGGAGGCCCTTGCCGCCGCCCTCGTCTCCTCGATCCAGGACGAGACGCCCGAGGGCCGCTCGATCGTCGAGCTGGCCCGCAGGCGCCTGGCCGAGCTGCGTCTCGCCGCCGGGACCGGCGACGAGGCCGGCTTCAAGCGCCTGGCCGGCGAGGTGGCCGAGTTCATGCCCTTCCGGGCCGAGACCCGCACCAGCGGCGTCCGGCTCTCCTCCGGCCATACGGTCCTCAAGGGGGCGGTCGACGCCATCGGCGCCGGCTTGGACAGCGCCCTGCCGGCCGAGCTCGGCGAGGCCGTCGACCGGATCGCCGACGCTGGCGCGACGCCCCTCGCCATTCGCCGGGACGGCCGGGTCCTCGGTGTCATCGAGCTCAAAGACACGGTCAAGGAGGGCCTCCCCGCGCGCTTCGCAGAGTTCCGCAAGATGGGCATCCGGACCGTCATGGTGACCGGCGACAACCCGCGCACCGCCGCGACGATCGCTCGCGAGGCCGGGGTCGACGACTTCATCGCCCAGGCGACCCCCGAAGAGAAGATCGGCTTCATCCGCCGCGAGCAGGCCGAGGGCCATCTCGTCGCCATGACCGGCGACGGCACCAACGATGCCCCGGCGGTCGCCCAGGCGGACGTGGGGCTCGCGATGAACAGCGGAACGTCGGCCTGCAAGGAGGCGGCCAACATGGTCGACCTCGATTCCGACCCGACCAAGCTGCTGGAGGTCATCGCGATCGGCAAGCAGCTGCTCATCACCCGCGGCTCCGTGACGACGTTCTCGATCGCCAACGACGTGGCGAAGTACTTCGCGATCGTCCCGGCGATGTTCGTGGCGGTCTACCCGGAGCTCAACGCCCTGAACGTGATGGGCCTGGCCACCCCCCAGAGCGCGATCCTCTCCGCGGTGATCTTCAACGCGTTGATCATCGTGGCGCTGATCCCGCTCGCCCTGCGGGGCGTCGCCTTCCGAGCGGCGCCGGCGAGCGTCCTCCTCCAGCGCAACCTCCTCATCTACGGCCTCGGCGGCATCGTCGCCCCCTTCGCGGGGATCAAGGCGATCGACCTGCTGGTCGCGGCCCTCCACCTGGCCTAGGGAACCGACCGATGCGCTCCTTCCTCCGTCACCAGCTCCTCCCGGCCGTCGCCCTCCTGTTCGCCCTCACCGTCGTCACCGGCGTCGCCTACCCGGCCGCCGTCACGGCGATCGCGCAGGTGGTCTTCCCTACGCAGGCCAACGGGTCGATGATCGTCGTCGATGGGAAGACCGTCGGCTCCAGCCTCATCGGGCAGGCGTTCAGCGACCCGAAGTACCTGTGGGGCCGTCCGTCGGCCGCGGGCGCGGACGGCTACGACGCCAACGCCTCCGCGGGCTCGAACCTCGGGCCCACGAGCCAGGCCCTCATCGAGCGGGTGACGGCCGCCGTGGACCAGTACCGCGCCGAGAACGGGGCCGCCCCGGTGCCTGTCGACCTCGTCACGACGTCGGGCTCCGGGCTGGATCCCGAGATCAGCCCAGCCGCCGCCGAATACCAGGTGGCACGGATCGCCGCTGCGCGGGGCATCGGCGAGGCCGACGTCCGGGCGGCCATTGCCCGCCACACCGACGAGGCGCTGTTCGGCTTCCTGGGCCGGCCGCGCGTCAACGTCCTCCTCGTCAACCTGGACCTGGACGGGCTCCTGAGATGAGCGAACGCGACGCGCTCGACACGCGTCCCACCGCGGAGGAGATGCTGGCCCGCATCGGGGACTCCGAGCGGGCCGGGCGCGGCCGGCTCCGCGTCTACCTCGGCATGGCGCCGGGCGTCGGCAAGACGTACCGGATGCTCGAGGAGGGCCACCGCCGCCACGACCGGGGGACCGACGTGGTCGTCGGCTTCGTGGAGGCCCACGGCCGCCGCATCACCGCCGCCCTCCTCGAAGGGTTGGAGGTGATCCCCCGGCTCCACGTCGACTACCGCGGCGTCGTCGTGGAGGAGATGGACGCCGCGGCCGTCGTCGAGCGCCACCCGACGGTGGCCCTGATCGACGAGCTGGCCCACACGAACGCACCCGGCTCGACCAACGAGAAGCGCTGGGAGGACGTGGAACGCATCCGCGACGCGGGCATCCACGTCGTCACGACGCTGAACGTCCAGCACCTGGAGTCGGTCGCCGACGCCGTCGAGACGATCACCGGCGCGCCGGTCCGCGAGCGGCTCCCCGACGAGATCCTGGTCCGCGCGGACGAGATCGAGCTGGTCGACATGAGCCCGCACGCCCTGCGCCAACGGATGCGCCACGGCAACGTCTACCCGCCGGATCGCACCCGGGTCGCCCTGGACCGGTTCTTCACCGAGCCCAACCTGACCGCTCTCCGCGATCTCGCCCTCCGCTTCACCGCCCGGCGGGTGGAGGGGCAGCTGGAGCGGTTCGTCACCGACGGCAGCCTGGGCGCCATGCCCCGAACCTCGGACCGGGTGGTGGTCCTCGTCGACGGCTCGACGGCAGGTGCGGCCGCCGTCCGCCGGGCGGCCGCGCTCGCCGGCCTGCTCCACGCCGACCTCGTCGCCGCGGTTCCCGAGCGCACGGCGAGCACGACCCGCGAGGACGAGCGGGCCACCCGCGAGGTCGCGGACGACGCGGCCGACCTGGGGGCGGAGGTGGTCCGCGTGGAGGGCGACGACGTGGCCGCGGCGGTCGTCGGCCTCACCCGCACCCGGGGCGCGACCCACCTCGTCATCGCGCACCGGCCGCAGACCCGGCTCGAGCGCCTTCGGCATGCCCCGCTCGCCGAGATCCTGCTGGAGGCACTGCCGGGCGTGGAGTTGCACGTGGTGGGAGCCGGTCGCCGCGGATGAGAGCCGGGAACAGCGCCCCCCCGTAGAATTGGCCTGGATGTCCGAAACGATCTCGCCGGCGTTCTGGGTCGGTTTCCTCGCCGTCATCGGCGCCCTTCTCGCCCTCGACCTGTTCGTCTTCCACCGGAAGCCGGGCGAGGTCACGCTGCGTTCGGCGGCGATCACCTCGGCCCTCTGGATCAGCCTCGGACTGGGCTTCGGGCTGCTGGTCCTGGCCTGGCTGGGCCCCGAACGGGCGGTCGAGTACTACAGCGGCTACTTGATCGAGGAGTCGCTCTCGATCGACAACGTCTTCATCTTCAGCCTCGTCTTCACGGCCTTCGCGGTGCCCGGGCACCTCCAGTACCGGGTGCTCTTCTGGGGCGTCCTCGGGGCGCTGGCGATGCGCCTCGTGATGATCCTCGTCGGCGCGGCCCTCATCGAGCGCTTCGAGTGGATCCTCCTCGTCTTCGGCGCGTTCCTGGTGTTCACCGGGATCCGGATGTGGCTGTCGACCCGCCGCGGGGAGGAGGCGGACCCGGCCGACAACCCGCTCGTGAAGCTCGCCCGGCGGCGCCTGCCGTTCACCGACCGCCTGGACGGCCAGCGGTTCGTGACCCGCGTGGGCGGCCGGCGGGCGGCGACGCCGCTGCTGCTGGCCCTCCTCGTCGTCGAGGTCAGCGATCTCGTCTTCGCGGTGGATTCGATCCCGGCCGTCTTCGCGATCACCCGCGACCCGTTCATCGTCTACACGTCGAACGCGTTCGCGATCCTGGGCCTGCGTTCGCTCTACTTCTTCCTGGCCGACCTCAAGGACCGCTTCCGATACCTCACCCACGGCCTTTCGATCGTGCTGGTGTTCGTGGGGCTCAAGCTCCTCGCCGGCCCATGGATTCACCTCCCGCCGTGGGTGTCGCTGGTCGTGGTCGCGCTGGTCCTGGGCGGCGCGGTGGCTTTCTCGCTCGCCCACGCGCGACGGGAGGAGCGGCGGCTGGCGCGCTAGGATCGCGGCGATGACCGAGCCCGCCGCGCGCATCCCGCTCCTGCTCGACGTCGACACGGGGATCGACGACAGCCTCGCGCTCCTCTACGCCTGCGGCTCGTCCGAGGCCGAGCTGGTCGCGGTCACCTGCGTGGCCGGCAACGTCGATGCTCGGCAGGTCGCCGAGAACACGCGGGCCGTGCTGGAGCTGGCCGGCCGCGACGACGTGGAGGTGGCCCTGGGGCGCGAGACGCCGCTGGTCCGCCCCCTGGTGACCACACCGGAGACGCACGGGCCGAAGGGGATCGGGTACGCGGTCCTGCCGCCGCCGCGCCGGCCGCTCTCGGACCGGCACGCCGCGGACCTCATCGTCGCGGAGGCGCGCCGTCGGCCCGGCGAGCTCACCCTGGTGACCCTGGGGCCCGCCACCAACCTGGCCGTCGCCGTCCTGCGCGAGCCCCGGTTGCCGCTCCTGCTCCGCCGCTGGGTCCTGATGGGCGGCAGCTACCGCTCGCCGGGGAACACGGCGCCGACGACGGAGTGGAACGCCTCGGTCGACCCCGACGCGATGAAGGTTGCGATCGCAGCCTTCGGCGATCCGGCGGTCGTGGAGCGGCGGCGGGCGGGCGGGCTGGCAGGGCTGCCCCTGGCCCTCGGCCTCGACGTCACGGAGCGGGCGAAGCTCGTCCCGGACCACGTCGCCGCGCTCGCGCGACGCGCCGGCTCGCGGCCCGACCCTTCCCGCGACGAAGGGGCCGCGAGCGTCGCCAGCCACCCCGTCGTCCGCTACGTCGAGGACGCGCTCCGCTTCTACATGGAGTTCCACTCCCGCTACGACGGCTTCTACGGCGCCTTCCTCCACGACCCGCTGGCCGTGGCTGCGGCACTGGACCCGGCGCTCGTGCGGACCGAGGACCTCGCCGTCGACGTGGAGCTGGGCGGCACCCTGACGACCGGCGAGACGGTCGCCGACTGGCGGCGGGCCTGGGGCCGGCCGGCCACGCTCGCGGTGGCGGTCGAGGCGGACATCGCGGCCTTCTTCGCGCGATTCGTGGAACGCGTCGGGGAGCTGGCAGCGCGGATCGGCCCGGGCTGACACGAGATGCTGGCGGAGCCCGCTCCGAACAGGTGATACTGGCCGCCGGCGCGCTGGGCGACCGACGGAGGACCGGCCACGATGGCATGGCTGTCGCGACAGTTCAGCACCCGGGTCATCGTCCTGATCCCCGTCGCGATCGCGATCAACATCGTCCTGGGCTTCACCGTCCAGAAGGTGCTCAACCTGCCGATCTACCTCGACTCGATCGGGACGATCCTCGTGGGTGTCCTGGCGGGGCCGATCGCGGGCGCCGCGACCGGCGCGGCGTCGAACCTCATCTGGCAGTACGCGCCCGTCATCGGCCCGGGCAGCAACATCGGGCCGTTCGCGATCACCGCTGCCGTGATCGGCCTCCTGGCCGGCCTGTGGGGCCGGCTGGGCGTCTTCCGGAGCCGGCCGACCGAGGGGCCGGCTCTCTGGCTCGCCGTCGCGGTCGGGGTGGCGGCCATCGCCATCCTCGTCTTCCCCATCGTCGGCAACAAGGCCTACACCGACCCCGACATCGGCGGCTACCCCGAATGGGTCTTCACGGCCGCGCTCGTGATCGCGGCCGCCTTCGCGATCACCCTGGCCGGAGTCGCCCTCGGGCGCCGCGATTCGGCCGGCGTCTGGGTGGCCCTCGCCGGCGCGGCCACCGGGATCGTCGCGGCCATCGTGTCGGCGCCGATCGCGGCGATCGTCTACGGGGGAGTCACCGGCTCCGGCACCGACCTGATCACCGCGGCCCTGCGCCAGGGCGGCGCGGACGTGATGCAGGCTGCCGTCGGCCAGGGTCTCTTCAGCGACCCGATCGACAAGACGATCACGAGCTTCGTCGTCTTCCTGGTGCTCCTCGGCCTGTCGCGGCGGTTCATCGCCCGCTTCCCGATGGGCGAGCGCCTTCTCGGCCCTGGCAGCGACTGACGCCCGCGCCGGCGCGCGGCGCGGGATCCCCGACTTCGTCCTCCCGGCTCCGGCGGGACCGTACCGGGGCCTTGCGCCGGCGACGAAGCTGGCGATCGCGCTCGCCGAGGCCGTCGTCGCCCTCGGCGTCCGTGGCTGGACCGGGCCGCTGCTCGTGCTCGCGGCCTGCGCCGCCTCAGCGGCCGCGGCCGGCATCCTGCGCCGCTCCCTGCCGCTCGTCCTGGCGAGCATCCCACTCCTCGTCTCGATCCTGCTCGTCAACACGTTCCTCTACCCGGGCGCCACCGATCCGATCGCGGACCTGGGCCCCTTCCGCCCGACCTGGACCGGCCTCGCCGCCGCCATCCAAGCAACGCTCAGGGTGCTCGCCTTCGGGTTCTCGGTGGTGGTCCTCGTCCTGACCACGGAGGTCGACCACCTGGTCGCCGACCTGGAGCGCCGCGGCCTCGGGCGGCGGGCGGCCTTCGTGATCGGCGCGACGCTGCGGGCGATCCCCCGGACGATGGAGCGGGCACGGGACATCACGGAGGCGCAGCGCGCCCGGGGCCTCGACACGGAGGGCCGCGCCTGGCGCCGGGTGCGCGGCATCGTGCCCCTGGCGGGCCCGCTCGTCTTCGGGGCCCTCACCGACGTCGAGGAGCAGACGATGGCCCTGGAGGCCCGCGCGTTCACGGCCCCCGGCCGCCGCACCGTCCTGCGCGCCTTCTCCGATACGCCGGCCCAGGGCCTCCTGCGCCGGGCGGTGCTCCTCGCCGCCGTCGCCCTGCTCGCGGCGTCGATCGCCGGCCTCCTGGGGCCGCTGCCGTGACGCTCCTCCTGGAGGGCGTCGGCTACCGCTACGCGGGGGCGACGGCGCCGGCCCTCGTCGGCGTCGACCTGGCCGTGGAGGCGGGCCGCGTGACCGGCGTCGTCGGCGCGAACGAGGCCGGCAAGTCGACGCTCTGCCTGGTGGCCGCGGGGCTGGCGCCGGGCGTGATCGGCGGGCGCCTCGAGGGGCGGGTGACGGTCGCCGGGGTGGACACTGCCCAGGCCCGACCGCACGTCCTGGCCCAGCGGTGCGGGATCCTCTTCCAGAATCCCGCCACCCAGCTGAGCGGGACGGCGGCGACCGTGTGGGAGGAGGTCGCCTTCGGGCCGCGCAACCTCGCGCTCCCCCTCGACGACGTCGTGGACCGCGTGGAGGAGGCGCTCGCGGCGCTCGACATCGGCGACCTGGCAGAGCGGGATCCGGCACGGCTGTCCGGGGGCCAGGCCCAGCTGGTCGCGCTCGCCTCGATCCTGGCGCTGCGCCCGGCCTGCCTCGTGCTCGACGAGCCGACGAGCCAGCTCGACCCGCACGGGGCACGGCTCGTCGGCGGGGCGCTCGCGCACGTCGCCCGCGAGCTCGGAGCCGCGATCCTCGTCGCCGAGCACCGGACCGCGCTGCTCGCCCGGCTCGCCGACCACGTCGTGGTCCTGGCGGCGGGCCGGGTCGTGGCGGCCGGCCCGGCGGCGTCGGTGCTGGCCGACGAGCGGCTCGAGGGGCTGGGCGTCGCGCCGCCGCCCGCGGAGCGAATCCGCCGGGCGCTGAGCGACGCGGGCGCAACGCCTCCATCGGGCGCCATGGACGTGCTGGCGGAGATCGGGTCGTGAGCGGCATGGCTGGGCTTGGGCCGGCGCGGGGGAGAAACGTGCCCGGGCCGACCGCGATGACCCCCTCGCCCGGGCCGGCCATCGTCCTCGAAGGCGTCGTCTTCACCTACCCGTCGGGCGTTCGCGCCCTCGACGGCATCGACCTGCAGGTCGCGGCCGGCGAGTCGGTGGGGATCATCGGCCAGAACGGGAGCGGCAAGTCGACGCTGGTCCGGCACCTCGACGGCCTCCTTCGCCCGGACACCGGTCGCGTCGAGGTAAACGGCGTGGACGTCGCCGGACGGCACGTGGCGGAGATCGCGCGCGAGGTCGGCCTCGCGTTCCAGGACCCCGACCGACAGGTCTTCGCCGGCCGGGTCCGGGCCGAGGTCGCGTTCGGGCCGCGCAACCTGGGCATGCGGGGCCCGACGCTCGACCGGGCCGTCGCCGATGCCCTCGCGGCCGTCGGCCTCGCCGACGCCGCCGACGTCAACCCGTACGACCTGGGCTATTCGCGGCGCAAGCTCCTGGCCATGGCGTCCGTGCTCGCGATGCGGACACCGATCGTGATCCTCGACGAGCCCACGACCGGCCAGGACCTCCGCGGCGTGGCGAGCGTCCAGGCGCTCGTGCGGGTTCTCGTCGCGGAGGGCCGGACGGTGCTCGCCGTCAGCCACGACCTGCGCTTCGTGGCCGAGACGTTCGCGCGGGTCGTCGTGATGCGCGCGGGCCGGATCGTCCTCGACGGGACACCGGCCGACGTCTTCGCCGAGGCGGCGTGGCCGGTGCTCGCGTCGACGAACCTGGAGCCTCCCCCGGCCGCCCGCGTCGGGGCGCGCCTCGGGCTGGGCTCCACGCCGACGGAGCACGCCCTGGTGGCGGCGCTGGCGGGGCGGGGCTGACGGCCGGGCGTGCCCCCGCGGCCGGCGGGGCAACTCCCGGGCCTCAGGCCAGCTCGGCCGCCAGCAGCTCCATGAGGAGGCCGTCCGCCCAGGACCCGTCCGGCCTGCGCTGGTAGGCGCGGAGGGTGCCGACGGGCCGGAACCCGAGGCTCGCATAGGCGCGGATCGCGCGCTCGTTGTCGGCAGCCGGATCGATCGTCAGGCGGTGGTGGCCGCGGTGCCCGATCAGCCAGCGGGCCACCGCGAAGATGGCGGCCGGGCCGAAGCCCCGCCCCTGCGCGGACGTCGCCAGGAAGAGGTCGATGCCAGCGTGGCGGTACTCCTCGTTGGGCTCCTCCCAGGCCTGGATCGCGCCGACCACCACGGGCGGCGCCGCCCGGTCCGGCCGCGCCTCGATCACCCAGACAGTCGTCTCGGCGTCGGCGCTCAGGAGCTCCTCCTCGACACGGGCCGCGTCGTAGCCCGGCCACCAGCGGGTCACGTCGGGCTCGGCCAGGATCGCGGCCAGCACCGGGACGTCCTCGGGCAGGACGGGCCGAAGCCGCACTCCTCGGCCGGCGAGAGGCGGGGCGACGGGCCCGGCGGGAGGAAGCAGGTGGTCGTGGACGTCCATGTCGCCATCATCGCGCGGATCCGGCGGCGACGACGCGTCGGCGGCGGCCAGCCGGCGTGGCGTCGGTGGCTGGTCAGCCGGCGGGGCGTCGGTGGCTGGTCAGCCGGCGACGATCTGGAGCGCCACCTCGAAGGCCGCGCCCTCGACGATCCGCCATGCGCGCACGCTCTCGCGGCCGGGCGCGGGCTCTGCCATCGCCTCCGCCTCTGCCTCGCGTTCCTCCAGCGACACGATCAGGTAGAGGGCCTCCGGGTAGAACGCCAGCCCGATGTCGGTCGGGCTCGGCCGGGCCGGTGACCGCACGTGGCTGTGGACGATCGCCCACGTCACCTCGGCGGCGTCGTCGATCTCGAGCGAGACGCGCAGCAGGTCGTCGGGGTGGATCTCGTAGCGGAGCGGAGAGGCAGCGCGGTTGCGCGTGGGATGCCAGCGCGTGGCGGTCCCGCCCTCACAGGCCGGGCCCGTGCCCGAGACCAGGCCGCAGGCCTCGTTGGGGTGCTCGGCTCGGGCATGGCCGACGATGGCGTCGCGGATGGCGGCGGGCAGCGTGACCCGCGCCGGCCCGGGGTGCGCGGCGCTCACGCGGGCTCCGGGCGGAGGCGCGCCATCGTGGTCGGTACTGCTGCGCACGGCCAGCCGATCTGGCAGATCGGACCCGTTGTCAGCCTGGCTGGCACGGCGGTCCCCAGGGGGCCCGCAGGACCCGCGGGATCCGGACCGAGCTCACGCCGGCGGCTCGCGGCGCGGAACCGGGAAAGGGAACCTTAGCGCCTCGGTGGCGGGCGCCTGGGCCGCCGACGGGGCCGCGGGCACCGCGCCCGTCGCGCCGGCGTCGCCCCTCGTCGTCAGGCCGGCCTTTCGCGCCTCGACCGCAGCGTCCGAGCAGGCCGGGCAGGCCGGGTCGCGGCGCAGCCGGAGCTCGGTGAAGGTGGCGTCGAGGGCGTCAAAGAGGAGCAGCCGCCCCGCGAGCGTGTCGCCGATGCCCAGGAGGACCTTCAGCGCCTCGTTGGCCTGGAGCAGCCCCATGATCCCGGGCACGACCCCCAGCACCCCGGCCACGGAGCAGCCGGGCGCAAGCTCGGGCGGCGGCGGGGTCGGGTAGAGGCAGCGGTAGCACGGACCTTCGAAGGGGATGAAGGTCGTCAGCTGGCCCTCGAAGCGGAAGACCGAGGCGTGGATCACCGGGATCCCGGCCGCGACCGCCGCGTCGTTGAGCGTGTAGCGCGTCTCGAACGTGTCGGTGCCGTCGATGATCACGTCGTAGCCGGCGATGAGCCGCTCCACGTTCGCGGGCCCCAGGACCTCGTCGTACGCGATCACCCGGACGTCCGGGTTGAGGGCGCTGATGGCGGCGGCTGCCGAGACGACCTTCTTGGCCCCGACCCGGCCGGTCGTGTGGACGACCTGGCGCTGGAGGTTCGAGAGGTCGACCACGTCGAAGTCCACGATCCCGATCGTCCCGACCCCGGCGGCGGCGAGGTAGAGGGCGGCCGGCGAGCCGAGGCCGCCGGCGCCGACGAGGAGCGCCTTCGAGCCGAGCAGCCGCGCCTGGCCCTCGGCACCGATCTCGGGGATCAGCAGATGGCGCGAGTAGCGGCGCCTCTGCTCGTCGGTGAGGAGCGAGGCCGCCGTCGACGGCAGGCCCAGCGACGTCCACTGGTCGAAGCCGCCGGACATCGAGACGACGTCCCGGTAGCCCATCGCGCGCAGCGCCTGGCCCGCGAAGAGCGAGCGGATCCCGCCGGCGCAGTAGAGGATGACCGGCGTGCCGCGATCGGGCACCGCCGCCTCGAACTGCTCCTCGAGGTAGCTCTTGGGGACGTGGTGGGCCCCGGGGATGTGCCCCTGGTCCCACTCGCTCTCCTCGCGCACGTCGACGAGCGCGACGCGAGGGTCGGCGCGGAGCCGGTCAGCCTCGGTCGGGGTCACCTCGCGGATCTCCGTGCGGGCGTCGCGCATGAGGTCGGAGAACGTCTTCGCCATTCGCGTACGGGGCTCCGGTGTGGTGACTGGATGTTCGGCGGGCTGTCCGGGGCTCTCCCCGGGCGAAGCTGGGGGTTGCTCAGGCCTCGGACGAGGCGGATGCGGAAGTCGCGGGCGCGCTGGCCGGCGCGCCAAGTCCCCTGGTCCGCTCTTCGAGGGCGTGGCTGACCGTGTCGAGCGACAGGAGGGCGCACTTGAGGCGGGCTGGGCTGATCTCGATGCCCAGGATGTCGAGCACGTCGTCCGGGGTCATCGCCTCGACCTCGGCGACGGTCTTGCCCTTGATCTCGTCGGTGAGGAGGCTGGCGGAGGCCTGGCTGATCGCGCAGCCGCGACCCGTGAAGGCGACCTCGCCGACCACGCCGTCGCGGATCCCCAGCATGATGGTGATCCGGTCGCCGCAGAGCGGGTTGGCCCCCTCGTAGCGGGCGTCGGGATCCTCGAGAATCCCGAAGTTGTGGGGCCGCCGGTAGTGCTCGAGGATGTAGTCGCGGTAGAGGTCGTCCATCAGCAGGGAGTGTATGCGCCACCGGGCCGGGCGCAATCAGCCGGCCGTTAATTCCGAGTCAGTTGATCGGGATTGATCGTAGCACGCCGGGGCGGCCCGGTCCTGCTGGCACGAGCCGGCGGCGTGCGCGACACTGGTCTCCCGCGGGCTGGCGGTGCGCAGGCGAGGAGGATCCCGTGTTCGTGCCCCTCTCGGTGCTCGAGTTCCGCGACCGGGCAGCAGCCTACTTCGGGGACAAGGTCGGGGTCGTCGACGGCGACCGCGAGTTCACCTATCGCACGTGGGCGGAGCGCACCCACCAGCTGGCGAACGCGCTCCACGGCCTGGGTGTCGAGCCCGGCGACCGCGTCTCGTTCATCACCTACAACACGCACCACCTGCTCGAGGCGTACTACGGCGTCCTCGAGGCCGGGGCCGTCCTGAACCCGGTCAACATCCGGCTCGCCCCCCACGAGATCGGCTACATCCTGGAGCACGCGGGGTCGCGGGTCGTCTTCTTCCACTCGGACTTCGCGCCGCTCGTCGAGCAGCTCGCCGCGAACCTGACGATGCGGCCCCGCTTCGTGATCATGGAGGGCGAGCCGGGCGGGATCGCCAGCGACGAGTACGAGGCGCTGATCGCCGGCGGCTCGCGCGATCCGCGTCACCCGCAGGTCGACGAGAACGCGATCGCCGAGCTCTTCTACACGAGCGGCACGACCGGCCTGCCCAAGGGCGTCGCCCTCAGCCAGCGCAACCTCTACCTGCACGCCATGAGCGCCCAGGTCGCCCTCGCGTTCCGGGAGGACGACGTCCTCCTCCACGTCGTCCCGCTGTTCCACGTGAACGGGTGGGGCGTCCCCCACTTCGTGACGATGATCGGCGGCCGCCACGTGATGCTCCGCCGCTTCGAGCCGACCGCGCTCATGGAGGCGGTCCAGCGCCACCGGGTGACGCGCCTGCTCGCGGTGCCGGCGATCTTCAACGCCCTGATCCACCACGCCGCCCGGCCGAGCTACGACCTCTCGAGCCTCCGCCAGGTCATCATCGGCGGCTCGGCCGCCTCGCCCGCGCTCGTCCGCGCGCTCGAGGACGGCCTGGGCGTCGAGGCGGTCGTCGGCTACGGTCTCTCCGAGACGACGCCGATCGTGACGATCGCCCTGCCACGCGACGTCCTGGGCCAGTCCGAGCCGCCGGCGCGCGCAACGGAGCGCCGGGCGATGACCGGCTGGCCGATTCCGGGCGTCGCGGTGCGGGTCGTGGACTCCGCCGGTAACGACGTCCGGCCCGACGGCGAGCAGATCGGCGAGATCGTCGTGCGCGGCAACACGGCCATGATCGGCTACTACCGCGACCCCGACGCGACGGCGGCCACGGTCCGCGACGGGTGGCTCCACACGGGCGACATGGCGACCCTCGACGAGGCGGGCTACGTCGTGATCAAGGATCGCTCGAAGGACGTGATCATCCGCGGCGGCGAGAACATCTCGTCGGTCGACGTGGAGTACGCCCTCTCCTCGCACCCGGCGGTCCTCGAATGCGCCGTGGTGGCCGCCCCTGACGAGCGGTTCGGCGAGGTGCCGGTGGCCCTCGTGGTCCTCAAGCCGGGCGCCACCGCGACCGCCCGCGAGCTGAAGGAGCACTGCCGGGCGCACCTGGCCCGCTTCAAGGTGCCCCACGCGTTCCATTTCCGGGATTCGCTCCCGAAAGGCGGCACGGGCAAGATCCTCAAGACGGAGCTGCGCGAGCCGTTCTGGAAGGGGTTCGAGGCGCGGGTGCACTGAGGGAGGCCCAGCCATGCTGCGCGCCCGCCGTTGGCGCACGGGCATGAGCGCGTCAGGCGGAACCTGACCCGATCACCCGGACGGGCAGGTCGAACGGCGGCCAGCCCGCATCGGTCGTCAGCAGGCGATCCGCCTGGAGCTCGATTGCGGTCGCGAGGACCAGTGCATCGGGGAGCCGGACGGCATGCCCGTGCCGCGAGCGGAGGGCCGCAGCCGTCCTGGCGATCGAACGCGTGACCGGCTCGACCCGCGCCGGCAGCGCCTCGAGGAAGGCGTCGACGATCGCCGCCGCTTCCGGGCCACGCCGCAGCGGGCCTACGAGGCACTCCGCGTAGGCCGACGCCGGGAGCACGAGGTCGCCGCCCCGATCAAGTGCCTCGCGGAGCGCCGCCCGGGATTGCGAGTGGTGCACATCGGTGGCGTCGACCAAGGCGATGACGACGCCTGCGTCGAGGATCGTCAGCGCCATTCGTCGCGAAGCTCGTCGAGCTCGCCACGCCGATAGGCGCCGGTGAGGGCGCCGGCGAACCGTTCGAGCGCGTCGTCGACGCGCCGGAGGACGAGCTCGCCGGGTCCCCGGACCTCGACAGCGAGCCGATCACCCGTGGCGAGACCCGCCCGCGCGAGCGCCTCGACCGGCAGCGTGACCTGGTTCTTGGAGCTGACCGTGGTCTGCCCTCGTCGCCGTTGCTTTACTTTGGTGCTCATAAGCAAAGGATACAACCGCGACGGCCTACGTCAAGGCGCTCCACTCTACCCGCCGAAGACCCGGAGGACCTCCCGGAGGCCCGCGGCCAGCGCGTCGATGTCGTCAGTCGTGGTGAAGACGGAGAAGCTGGCCCGGGCCGTGGCCGCGAGGTCCAGGCGCTCGTGGAGCGGCATCGTGCAGTGGTGGCCGGCCCGGATGCAGACGCCGGCGCGGTCCAGGATCTGGGCCACGTCGTGGGGGTGGATGCCGGGCAGGTTGAACGGCACGACGCCACCGCGCACGCCGGCCGGCGGGCCGTAGAGGGCGATCCCCGGAACCTCGCGCGGGAGCACGTCCAGTGCGTAGGCCACGAGGGCCCGCTCGTGCTCGCGCACCCGATCCATACCGAGCTCGCGCAGGTAGTCCGCGGCGACGCCCAGGCCGATGGCGGCGCTGATGTCGGGCGTGCCGGCCTCGAACTTCCAGGGGACGTCGTTGAACTCGGAGCGGCGGAGCTTGACCTCGCGGATCATGTCGCCGCCCGCCATGAACGGCGGCATCGCGTCGAGGATCTCGCGGCGGCCCCAGAGCACGCCGGACCCCGTCGGGCCCAACATCTTGTGGCCGGAGAAGACGTAGAAGTCGGCACCCAGCTCCTGGACGTCCACTGCCAGGTGCGGCACCGCCTGGGCGCCGTCGACGAGGACGAGGGCGCCCGCGGCGTGGGCCATCTCCACCATCTCGCGAACCGGGTTGATCGTGCCCAGCGTGTTCGAGACGTGGGTAAAGGCGACGAGCTTCGGGTGGAGCCGCAGGAGGACCTCGAAGACGTCGAGGCGGAGGATCCCCTCGTCGGTGATCGGGATGAACTCGAGGTCGCCGTCGACCTCCTGGGCCAGGATCTGCCAGGGGACAAGGTTGGCGTGGTGCTCCATCTCCGTCAGGACGATCGCGTCGCCCTGGCCCAGGTGCCGGCGGCCCCAGGAGTACGCGACGAGGTTGATCGCCTCGGTCGCGTTCCGGGTCCAGACGATCTCCCGGGCGGACGGGGCGTTGATGAGCCGGGCCACCCGCTCGCGGGCGCCCTCGTAGGCGGCGGTCGCCTTCTCGCTGATCTCGTAGATGCCCCGGTGGACGTTGGCGTTGTACTCGCGGTAGTAGCGGTCCATCGCCTCGATCACGACCAGCGGCTTCTGGCTGGTGGCCGCCGAGTCGAGGTAGACGAGCTGCTTCCCGTGGGGGCGCACGGCGAGGATCGGGAAGTCGGCCCGGAGCGCACGCGCGTCGAGCGCGGGCGCGGCTGGCGCGCCCCGGGGGGCCGGGAAGGTCGGGGCCCCGCTCACGACGGCGGCGGCGGGGAGGGCGGCGAGGTCGGTCATGCCATCGCTCCGGCTGACGGGGACGTCAGCGCGCCTCCACGGGCTCGGGGACCCGGGTGGCGTAGGCCACGTCGGACTCGTCCGCGTCGAAGCCCGCGGCGCGCAGGATCGGCGCGTAGCCGTGCTCCTCCAGCTCCAGGGCCAGCTCGCGGCCACCGCTCGTGATGATCCGGCCGCGAGCCAGGACGTGGACGCGGTCCGGCTGGATGTAGTTGAGCAGGCGCTGGTAGTGGGTGATGAGCAGCACGCCCAGGTTCGGGCTGAGCATCGCGTTGACGCCCTCGGCGACGACCCGCAGGGCATCGATGTCGAGGCCGGAGTCGGTCTCGTCGAGGATCGCCATCTCGGGCTCGAGGACGGCCATCTGGAGCATCTCCAGGCGCTTCTTCTCGCCGCCGGAGAAGCCCTCGTTCACGTAGCGCGCGGCGAACGCCTCGTCCATCTTGAGGAGGCCCATCTTCGCCCGCATGAGCCGACGGAAGTCACCCATCGAGATCCCGCCGCGGGTTGGATCGCTGGGATCGATGTCGGGATTCTTCTCGAGGCCCTGGCGCCGCGCGTTGAGGGCCGTTCGCAGGAAGCTGGCCACCGAGAGGCCGGGGATCGCCGTCGGGTACTGGAACGCCAGGAACATCCCGAGACGGGCCCGCTTGTCGGGCGAGAGGGCCAGGATGTTCATGTCCTTCCAGATCACCTCGCCTTGGGTGACCACGTAGCCCGGGTGGCCCATGAGCGCGTAGGCGAGGGTGGTCTTGCCGGAGCCGTTGGGGCCCATGATCGCGTGGACCTCGCCCTTGCCGACGACCAGGTCGATCCCCTGGAGGATGTGGCGCTCCGGGTCGGCGACGGGGGCGACGTGGAGGTTCCGGATCTGGAGGTGCTGGTCGCTCACGGGTGGGTTCGGCTCCTGTGGTGGGATGTCCGGCCGCGGCGGGCCGGCCGGCAGGCGGTCAGACGGGGACGACGTGGCGGGGGCGCACGTCGAGCTCGACGAGACGCGGGCGGGGGCGGGGGACGAGGGCGGCGAGGGTGACGGTGTCGAGGACGCCGCCGATCGCGTCGCGGACCTGGACCCAGAGGCCGTTCACGGAACAGGCTCCCAGGCGCAGGCAGGCGTCGGCGTGGGCCGGGTCCTCGCTGGCGCAGATCATCGGGGCGAGCGGGCCCTCGAGGGCGCGGAGCGCCTCGGCCATCGTGATCTCGGCGGGGGGCCGGGCGAGGGCGTAGCCGCCGCGCGCGCCGCGCGTCGAGAGGACGATCCCGGCGTCACGGAGGGGGATCACGAGCTGCTCGAGGTACGCCCGGGGCAGGTCCTCGTCGGCCGCCACCTCGGCCAGGCTGACGGGCACGGTGACGTCGCCGTCCCAGCGCCTGGCCAGCTGGACGAGCATCCGGACGCCGTACTCGCCCTTCGTGCTGAAGGAGATGGCGCCGGTGGCATGGAACGATCGAACGCTCAGGGCGGGATCCTCAGGTGCGGGTGCGGTGGCGAGGAGCGGCGGGTCAGCGGAGCGGCGAAAACGGTGGAGCGGCGAGGCGGAAGGGGGACGCGCCGGACGACGACTGGAGCCGTAATTCCGACCTTTCCGCTCGGAAATCCTACACCGTCGCGCGCCGGGGGGCAAGGCGGCCCGCTCGCGAGCTGACGGGGACGCTGCTCACGGGAGCAGGTACCGTAGCCTGGACGCACGCTCGGAGGCGCAGACATGACGTTCAAGAGGGGTGCCCGGCTCGACACGTCGCAGGTCGAGGACTACCGCGGTCGTCGCATCGGCGGCCGCGGGATCGCGGTCGGCGGCGGCGGCGCCGTGGGCCTGATCGTGCTGGTCCTGGCGATGCTCATGGGCGGCGGAGGAGGCAGTCTCGGCTCGCTGCTGGACCAGGTTGTCGGCCAGGGCGGGGGCGACGTCGGGCCGGCAAGCACGACCCTCCTCCAGGAGTGCAAGACGGGCGCCGACGCCAACGCCAGGGACGACTGCCGGATCGTCGGCTACGTGGGCAGCATCCAGGCCTGGTGGACCGAGGCGTTCTCGAGCGCCGGCGAGACGTACGAGCCGTCCAAGACCCGCTTCTTCAGCGGCTCGATCGGCACGGCCTGCGGCACGGCGACCTCGGCCGTCGGGCCGTTCTACTGCCCGGGCGACAGGTTCGTCTACATCGACCTCGGTTTCCTCGACGACCTGAAGTCGAAGTTCGGGGCCACCGGCGGCCCGTTCGCCCAGGCCTACATCCTCGCCCACGAGTATGGCCACCACGTGCAGGACCTCCTCGGGCTGCTCGAGGGCAGCTCGGGCGCGACCGGGGCCACCAGCCAGTCTGTCCGCACGGAGCTCCAGGCCGACTGCCTGGCCGGCGTCTGGGCCAACCACGCGGTGGGCACCGGCTACCTGGAGCCCATCACCGACGCCCAGGTCGCGGACGCCCTCAACGCGGCGGCCTCGGTCGGCGACGATCGGATCCAGGCCGAGTTCCAGGGCCGGGTCAGCCCGGAGTCGTGGACGCACGGCTCGTCGGCCCAGCGCCAGAAGTGGTTCAGCGCCGGCCTGGAGAACGGCGACCTCGCCGCCTGCGACACCTCCGGCGACCTCTGACCGGCAGCGAGCACCCGGCGGGCGCGACCCGGCGGGCGCCGATCAGCCGGCGCGGTGCCGCAGGGCCACCGCCGCGTAGACCGCCGCCCCGACGGCCATCGCCGGCTCGTGGTGGATGACCCTGTTCGAGTGGTTCTGGGGAGCGGTCGCGGGGTCCTCCTCGGGCGGCCGCGCCCCGACGAAGAACATCGCGCCGGGAACCCGCTGGAGGACGTACGAGAAGTCCTCGGCACCCATGATCGGGGCGGCGAGCTCGATCACCGCGTCGGCGCCGATCGCCTCGGCGGCAACGCCGGCCGCCCACGAGGTGAACGTCGGGTCGTTGATGGTGACCGGGTAGCCGGGGATGATCTCGAGCTCGGCGGTCGCGTCGTGCGCGGCGCAGATCCCCTCGACCACGCGCCGCACGCCCGCATGAACCTGCGCACGGTTCGCCTCGGACGTCGTCCGGATCGTGCCCTCGAGGAAGGCCGTCTCCGGGATGATGTTGGTCGTCGTGCCGGCGTCCACGTGGGCGATCGAGACGACGGTCGGGTCGAAGACGTCCACGCGCCGGGTGACCATCGCCTGCAGCGCCAGAACGATCTCGGCGGCCACCGGGATCGGGTCGATCGTCTCGTGGGGCGCCGAGGCGTGGCCGCCCCGCCCGCGGATCGTGAGCTTGATGAAGTCGGCCGCCACGAGCATGGGTCCCGGCCGGTAGTCGATCGTCCCGCTGGCGTACTTCGTCGAGATGTGGAGGGCGAAGGCTCCCGTCACCTCCTGGCCGGCCGGTCGGTCGAGGAGGCCCTCCTCGAGCATGAAGCGGGCGCCGTGGAACCCTTCCTCGCCGGGCTGGAACATCAGCAGGACGCGGCCGGCGAGCTGTTCCCGGCGGTCGACAAGCAGGCGGGCCGCCCCCAGGAGCATCGCCATGTGGGTGTCGTGGCCGCAGGCATGCATCGACCCGAGCCGCTCGGAGGCGAAGTCGAGCCCCGTCTCCTCGGTCAGCGGGAGGCCGTCCATGTCGGCCCGGAGGAGGATGGTAGGGTCGGGCCGGGCGCCCTCGATCACGGCGGTGACGGAGGAGGTCGTCGTGCCGCGGCGCGGGTCCAGGCCGAGCGCCTCGAGCTCCTCGACGACGATGGCCTGCGTCGCCGGGAGGTCCAGGCCCACCTCCGGCGTGCGGTGGAGGCGCCGCCGGGTCGCGATCGTCGCCGGGAGGGCGGCGCGGGCGTCGGCGAGGAGCTGCGCGAGCGGAGCGTCGGTCGGGGTGTTCATGACGGGAGTATCGCCTCCCCGCCGGCCGGCCGGCGTCCGCCGCGTGCGGGGTGGGGCGGGCCTGGCGGCTGCGACGGTCGCCCGTTCCCCGCGGTCCTCATCTCCGTGGCGGAATATCAGCCACACCATTAGGCGGGAGGGATTCTGGTAGCCCGGCCGCTCCCGGACCGCGTCAGCGCACCCCGGAGGGCCTGGGGCGCCGTCGATCGGGCGTGGGAATGGCAGCCGGAAGCGGGGCAAGAACGCCGCAGCCGACACCGGACGGGTCCGGGCCCCCTCGCAACGACGGTTCGCCCCGCGAACCGCGCCTCGTACTGATGTGGCTGATACGCCGACGAGCGAGGGCGCCGTCGCGGCCGCAGTCGCGGCCATTGGCGCGGAGACCCCGCGCCGCTGCGGAGTCTCGCCGCCCCGTCACCCCAGGTCCAGCACGAACCCCATCAGCAGGAAGTCCGGGAAGACCCAGTCGCGCTCGGGCACGCGGCGGAAGCCGAGCCGGTCGTAGATCCGCTGTGCCCCGGTCATGACCGGGAGCGAGTGGAGGAAGACCGTCCGTCGCCCATCGGCGCGGGCCCGGGCGAGGCAGGCCTCCACCAGGCCCGTCCCGACGCCGCGTCCCTGGGCAGCGGGGTCCACGGCCAGCATCCGGATCGAGGCCTCGCCGTCGCGAAGGTGCTCGGCCCACGGGTTGCCCGGGCCCGGCACGTACGTCACGCAGCCGAGCGGCGTCCCGTCGCTCTCGTCCAGGGCGGCGAAGACGGTCGCCTCGCGGGCCCGGCGGGCGACGTCGCGCAGCTCGGGCACGTACTCGTCGTCGCCCTCCAGCGCGCCGACGGCCTCGTAGGCCTCGACGACGATCCTGCCGAGCCGCTCGACGACGGCCGGCGGCAACGCGCCCGGCACGACCGCGACGATCCTGGTGCCCACCCCGCCATTCTGCGGGATGGGCGGGGAGCGACGCCCAACCTGCGCAGGCTATCCGGACCGGCAGCGGGCGCCGCCGCGGAACCCGACACCGCCGCTGACCCCGCCGCTTCGCCCTAGGGGCGCTAGCTGCGGCTGTTGCCGAAGAGCCGCAGCAGCATGAAGAACAGGTTGATGAAGTCCAGGTAGAGCTTGAAGGCGCCGAAGACCGCCCCCTTCTCCATCGAGCCCGCCCACGCCGCGTAGTCGCCCTGCTGGATCTTCTGGACGTCGTACGCCGTCAGGACGGTGAAGATCACGACGCCGGCGACCGAGATGCCGAAGGACAGCCAGCTCCAGCCGACGAAGAGGTTGACGAGCATGGCGACGAGGAGCCCCGCCAGGCCCATGAAGAGGTAGCGGCCGATGCTGTCCAGGTCGCGCCGGGTCACCGCGCCGTAGATCGCCGCGGCGCCGAAGACGGCGGCGGCCGAGGAGCCGGCGGCGACGATGCTGCCCAGCTCGTAGGCCATGAGCACGAAGCCCAGGGTCACGCCGGTGATGGCGGCGTAGACGAAGAAGAGGAGCAGTCCGACCGTGGCCGAGATGCGGCGGATCGCAAGGGTCAGGACGAACGCCACCACGAGCTGGACGAGGAAGAGCGGCAGCGCCAGCCCGAAGTAGCGGCCGATCGTCTCGGCCGGCAGCGAGGAGACCAGGAAGCCGACCCCCGTCGTGACGAGGAGGCCGAGGAACATCCAGAAGAACGACTGGGTGAGGAACGCCTGGGCGAGCCGGGCATCGGGCCGGACCCCGACCCGGCTCGGCGCGTAGTTGAACTGGTTCATCGTGCGTGCGTCTCCGTGGTGATCAGGCGCGCTCCGTGCGCGCCGGGGTGGATGGGCGCGCCTCCGCCTGCTCGGCCGCTCGGGCGAGCATCCAGAGGAGGTCGGCGAGGCGATTGAGGTACGGCAGGAGATGCGCGTTCGGGACGAGGCCCGCGCGCTCCAGGGTCACGGCTCGCCGCTCGGCGCGGCGCAGGATCGTCCGGGCAACCTCGAGCGCCGCACTGGTCCGGGTCTCGCCGGGGACGACGAACTCGGTCGGGAAGGCGATCCGTGCTTCGTAGTCGGCCAGGACGCTGTCAATTCCCGCGACCATGGCCGCCGACACCCTGGTGACGTCGTCGCGGAGGCGGTCCCGGGCGGCCGGGTTGACGGCCAGCTCGGCGCCCGCCACGAAGAGCTCGCGCTGGATCCGCAGGATGAGGGCGGCGATCTCGTCGAGGCCCGCCGGCAGGACGTCCAGCTGGCGCTTCACCTCCAGCTCGGCCCGCGCCAGGCCCAAGGCTGCCACCGCCTCGTCGAGCGTGCCGAAGGCCTCGGTTCGCGGGTCGTCCTTGGGAACCCGGTCGCCCCCGAAGAGGAGGCCGGTGGTGCCGTCGTCGCCGCGGCCGGTGGCGACCGCCGAGGCGCGCGGGACGCGCTCGGGGGCTTCCTGGCTCACCACATGAGACCGGCTTCGCGCGGGTCCCATCGTTCGGCGAGGAGGGTCACCTTCACCGGGTGGTCGAGCACGGACTCGGCCTGCTCCTTGACCTGGGCGATCATCGAGCCGGCGTAGGGGCAGAACGGGGTCGTGAGGATCATCTTGACCTCGGACTCCGTCTCGCCGAGCAGGATCTGCTTGATCAGCGCCAGCTCCACGACGTTCATCCCGATCTCCGGGTCGACGACAGAGCGGAGCGCGTCGAGGATCGCGAGCTCGCGGGCGCGACGCACGGGATCGAACGCGGATGCGGCGTCGGCGGTCGGGGTGGTGGTCGGCTGGTCGGTCATGCGGATGCGGTTCCGGTGCGGGTTGATTCAGATCGAAGCCTACCACCGTCCGCGGAATGTCGGGTGCATTACTCGGAATTGACCGCGGCCCGGCGGGGCGGGATCGGCAGTGCGCGTCAGGCCGGCGGGGCGGCTCCCGCGACGACCACGCGCGGCCGCCGGTACTGCTCGGGGAGGGTCGCCGCCTCCTCGTCGGTGTAGCCAGGCCCGGCGAGCGTCCCGTCGGCGGCGAAGAACTCCGCGTAGCGCTCGGCGTGGTCGGCCGCGTAGCAGTAGGCCGCCGCGACGCCGAGCCGTCGGAGCTCCGGGTGGTCGGTCAGGATCCGCCCAAGGTCGTAGCCGCCGGCGCGCATCTCCAGGAGCTGGCGCACGGTCACCCGGCTCCCGTAGCAGAAGGGCTCGCCGTTCATCACGAGGGGGTCCACCTGGACCCACTTGATCGTCATCGCGTCGACCTCGCTCAGCCGCCCTTGTAGAGCGCCATCAGGAGCTTGTTGCGCTTCCGGGCGTCGCCCGCGATCCGGCGATAGCGGCGGAACGTCGCGATCGCCTCGTCGAGGGCGACCGAGGCCGCGGCCTGCTCCTCGGGCGAGAGGATCGCCGCGGTCGCGCTCCGCAGCCCCTCGGCGAGCGTGACGAGGTCGTCCATCGGGACCTTGCGACGCCGGTAGACGGGGGCCACCCAGTCGGCCCACTCGCGCAGCTGGCCGGGGTCCCCGGACGCGAGGGCGCGGGCGATCCGCTCGATGAAGACCTCCGTGTCACGCAGCAGCTGGCGGAGGCCGGTCTCCCCCGCGCGCCCCCGGAGGGTCGGGTCGCGCTGGAGGGCGACCTCGAGGGCGCGGGTGCCGAGGCGCGCCTCCGCGGCGCGCAGCCGCTCGGCGGCCGCCGGGAAGCCGGCGAGCATGTCGGGATCGGGAAGGCCGAGGGCGTAGTGGCTCACGGCGTCAAAGGATACCCGCTCCGCCGGCGCGGATCGCCACGGGCGCGGAGGCGGGAGGCTACGATCTGGCCATGAGCCCGCCGAAGCCAACGACGCCGGTCCGCGCCATCCCGATCTCGGCCGGCACGGTGGCGGGAGCACGCTGATGCCCGACTTCCCAGACCTCGACCACTGGCTGCCGCAGGTCCCGCCGACGCCCCGGCGGCCGGCGCCGCCGTACGACGTCCGGCACCCGGCCGAAGCCGACCTGGCCGGCCTCGACGCGCGCCTGCGGGACTGGCGCGAGGCACGGCCCGGCCGCGGCGATCCGGGGCGGACGTGGTTGCGCCATTTCGGCGGGACCTCGTGGCTCGCCGAGGCGGCGCGCGATCGCCGGCCCCTCGGCCTGCTCCTGGGGTTCCGCTCGGCCGATCGACCCGGGGCGGCGGCCATCCACCTCGTCGCGGTCGACCCGGAGTTCCGCCGCCGCGGGATCGGGCGGGACCTGGTGGAGCACTTCGCCGCTTCGTTCGCCGCCGCCGGCGTCACCGCCCTCGAGGCGGCGTGCCGGCCCGACGACCGGATCGCGCTCGCCTTCTTCGCCTCGCTCGGCTTCGAGCCCCAGGCCGGCCCCGGGAGCTCGCGCATCTACGGCGTGCCGGCGTTCGCCGACTGGGACGGCGCCGGCGAGGACCGCGTTCTCCTCGTCCGCTCGAACGGCGCAAGGGAGCGCCGTCCCGGCTCGCTCTAGCCCGCACCGCGCCCGGGCCCCGTCAGCCGGCGCCGATCTCCTCGACGATGGCCGAGGGCGTCAGCTGCTCCGCCAGGAGCCGCCGGAAGCGCGCCGGCTGGTCGGACTCGGGGACCAGCTCGAGCCAGCGGCGCAGCAGTCGCTCGCCCTCGAAGTAGACGAAGACGTAGGTCCGCCAGAGGGGGTGCGAGATGAACTCGAGGCGCTTCGCGGCGCGTTCGGGCGTCGAGAGGAGCCGCCGCTCCAGGTAGGCGAGGACCTCCTCGTGCGGAGCGCCGTCGGCGTGGAGCATCAGGGCGGCGTTGCCGGCGACGCCACGGACCGCGGCCAGGGCGCGCGAGATCGCGACCTGCCGCTCGGCGGTTGCCCGTGCTTCGGCGAAATCGTCGAGGCCCGGCAGCGCGGCCAGCCGGTAGACCTCGGCCAGGATCTCGGCCTCCTCCGTCGGAGGAACCGCGAACCGCCGGCCGAGGTCGGCGAGGCCCTCCGAGAGCAGGCATTCGGGCGCGTTGATGAGGAGGACGCTCGCCTCCATCCAGCCCAGGCCGTCGACGAGGTGGGCCTCGTGCCAGACGTGCTCCAGGTGGTGCCCGGGGTAGGTCTCGTGGGGGAGGACCGACAGCAGGTCGGCCGCCCGGATCGGGAGATCGGTGTTGAGGTCGACCCGGCTCCGGCGGCCGCCGTCGTACCAGTTGTAGCCGCTCCAGGGCTGATCGTGGACGAGCGACACCGCCAGGCCCTCCCCGTTGGGGAGGCCGAAGAGCGCCTCGGCGCGGCGGCGGAAGCCGGGCAGCACGGCGTCGACGACGCGCCCCACGCGATCGACCGGAACGACGAAGCGGTCGTCCCACGCGGCGATGCGGGCGGCGAGGGGTCCGGCCCCCGGGAGGAGCGCGTCGAGCTCCGCGGCCGCCGCGTCGAAGACCGCCTCCGGCGTTCGCGTGGGCCGGTAGTCGAAGCAGGCCGTGACGTGCTCCAGGTAGGCCAGGCCATCCCCGTCGAGGGCGCGCGCCTGCGCCTCGAGCGCGACCAGCTGGACATCCAGCCAGCGGCGCCGGTTGGGCTCGTCGACCTCGGCCGGCAGCCGGGCGCGCAGGGCAGCGGCGTCCTCCGCGAGGCGAGCCGGCGACCGGAGCTGCTCCGTGTCGACGAGCGCCTTCAGGTCGGCCGGGCCGTAGTAGCCGTCGACGAGGCCGGCGATGCGCTGGTCGAGCCGGAGGGCGAGCAGGAGGTAGTCGCGGGCGAACGGGTCGGGAACGGGGACCTCGCGCTCGCCGCCGACCGCCGGGGTGCAGGGTCGGCTCATCCGGTCGACGGCCGCATCACCGGTCCAACCGGGCGCACCCGCGGGCCGGCCCGACGCGAGGACGGCGTCGAGCCCACGCGGCTCGGCCGGGCATCATCGCTGCATCCGCTCCGGTCGGGGCGCGCGCGTCCGGTGCTCCGCCGCGTCATGGCGGGCCGCCTCCTCGCGCGCCAGGCGGACCCGGGCGGCGAGCTCGTCGACTTCGGCCGGGACGTCGAAGCGGACGCGGCCGGGGATGTCGCCCATCCCCTGCCCGGCGCCGACGCCACCAGATTCGCCCCTGAACGGCATCCCCTGCCGCTCGGCCGCGTCGAGGCTCATCCGGAGCGCGGCCGTCTTCTGGCCGGCGACCTCGCGGACATAGGCCTCCTCCTCCTCCGGCGTCATCGGCCGGCCCCGGACGATTGCCTTCGGCTTGCCGACCGAGAGCCAGGCGAGGTGGTAGCGATCCATGCTCCCCCAGGCGTCGGCGAGGGTGTCGTCCGAGAGCTGGAGCCAGAGGCGCAGGGCGCCCATCGAGGGGGCGCCGGCCAGGCGCTCGCCCTCGGCGATGAGGCGCTTCGTCTGCTCGACGAGCTCGTCGCGGGTCACGGGAGGAGTGTAGCGGCGGCGCCACTCGCGGCGGGCGCGGGGCCGGCCCGGGCGGGCCCACGGCCCTAGCCGCCCGAGGCCGCCACGATCCAGGCCTCCCGGGCCTCCCGCAACCGGGCGGCCCACGGGCCGGGCACGCCCCCGGCGATCGGCCTCCCGTCGAGCGCGACGACGGGCTGGAATCCCGCCACCGACGAGCAGAGCAGCACCTCGTCGGCCGCGAGGAGATCGTCGGGCGTGATCCACGACTCCTCCGCGGCCAGGCCGAGCGCGGCTGCCCCCTCCGGGCGGAGGAGCCAGTCGCGCGTCGTACCGGCCAGGATCCCGGCCGCGAGCGGTGGCGTCAGCACGCGCTTACCAACAACCGCGGCAACGTTGGCGGTGGTCGCCTCGGCGACGTGCCCGTCGATCGTGAGCGTGATCGCGTCGTCGGCGCCGGCTCGCTCCGCCTCGAGCCTGGCGTGCACGTGGTCGGCCCGTGACGTGGTCTTCACCGACGCCAGGGGATGCGCCGGGTCGCGCCGGCCCGTCGCGATCACCACGCGCACGCCCCGGGCCAGGACGTCCGCGGGGACCGGCACGAGCGGCCAGGCCTGGATGACGACCGTGGGCGCGAGCGACCGCCACCCGGCCGGCAACAGCCCTCGGCCAACCGGTGCGCCACGGCTTACCGTGATCCGGACGGCCGCGTCGCCGGGCGCGGTCGCAGCACCGGATGCGGCGACCGTCCCCGTGTCGCCCGGCACGTTGGCTGCGACGGCGGCGGCGATCCCTGCCGCCAGCTCGGCGTCGGTGAACGGCATCGAGATCGCAAGGAGGGCGAGGCCCTCGCGGAGCCGGGCCAGGTGGAGCCCGATCTCGATGGCGACGTCCCGCCGCACCCGGAGCGTCTCGAAAAGCCCGTCGCCCAGCTGGAAGCCGCGGTCGGAGACGCTGAGCGCCGGCGCGTCGGCGGCCACCAGCCGCCCGTCCACCCAGGCGGTCGCGCGGGCGATCCCGCCGTCGCCATCGCGGGCGGCCCCGGTGTCCCTCGGGCGACCCGGTCCGGTGTCGCTCACCCTGCCTCCTCGCCTTCGACCACCGCCCCGATCGCCCGGAGCGGCCCGCGGGCCTTCGCCCGCGTCTCCTCCCATTCGGCTGCCGGGTCGCTCCGCCAGGTGATCCCGCCGCCGACGTGAAGCGTGAGCCGGCGCCCGTCGGCCACGAACGTCCGGATGAGGATGGACGAGCCCATCGCCCCGCCGGCGTCGAGCCAGAGCGCCGCGCCGCAGTATGGACCGCGGCGAACCGGCTCGAGCGTTTCGATCAGCTCCATCGCCCGGATCCTGGGCGCGCCCGTGATCGAGCCGCCGGGGAACGTCGCGGCGAGCAGGTCGAAGGCGTCGCGCCCCGGGGCCAGCCGCCCGGTCACGGTCGACACGAGGTGCTGCACCGACGGCGTGCGCTCCAGGCGCCACAGCCGGGGGACGCGGATGCTCCCCGCCCGGCAGACGCGCCCGAGGTCGTTGCGCAGGACGTCGACGATCATCGTGTTCTCGGCGCGGTCCTTCGCCGACGCGATGAGCTCGGCGGCGAGCGCCCGATCCTCGGCGCGGGTGCGGCCGCGCGGCCGGGTTCCCTTGATCGGGTCGGTCCGGACGCGGCCGGCCGCGTCGAGGGCGAGGAACGGTTCCGGGGAGGCCGAGATCAGCGCGCGACGAGCTCCGGTGGCCGGATCGCCTCCGAGGTCGACGAACGCGGTGAAGGCCGCCGGCTCCCCCGCCCGCAGGCGCCGGAAGACCGGCCACGGCTCGCCGCTGAAGGGGGCGACGAGCCGCCGGGTCAGGTTCGCCTGGTAGAGCTCGCCGGCGGCGATCGCCGCCCGGACCGCCTCGACCCGCACCATCCACGTCGCCCGATCGATCTCCGGGCGGAACGACAGGCGGGGGAATGGTGGCTCCCCGCGTGCCGGCACCCGCACGGCCGCCTCGGCGCGGGCTCGGACGCCCGCCAGGGCGCGCGCGAGGCCGGCGACGTCGCCGCCGACCGCCCGGCCCCCCAGCCACGCCCGCCCATCGCGCTGGTCCCAGGCGATCGTCCAGGCGTGGAGGCCCAGGCGCAGATCGGGCAGCCCCTGGTCGTCGATCGCCCGGGCCGGCAGGCGTTCGAGGCGGCGCCCGAGGTCGTACCCCACGTGCCCGACGAGCCCGCCGGCGAACGGCGGGGCGCCGGGCGGGAGCGGGGTCGCGTCCACCCGGAGGAGCGCGGCGCGCGCCGCGGCGAAGGGATCGGCGCCCGGCGCCGACCCGTCCACGACCGCCACGGGATCCGCCACGAGGAACGACCACCGTCCGGCGCGTCCCGGCCGCGCGCTCTCCAGCAGGGCAAGGCCCGGGAGGTCGCGGAAGGCGTCGGCCGCGTCGGCAGGCGCGATCCCGTCGAGCGCGGGCAGCCGCTGGAGCGAGGGCGGGGCGACGGTGGCGGGGACGGGCGTGGGCACGGGCGGATTATCCGCGCCGGCGCACGATGGCCGGGGCGCCTCGCCCCGTAGACTGGCCGCGAGCAGCCGGCGAACGAGCAGCCGGCGAAGGGGGTCACATGCGCGCCCGCGACCACGGAATTGTCCTCGGCCGGCTCGGGCCGGGCCCGCTCAACGCGATCACGGACGTCGCCGGCGTGCGCGTCGGCCACACGACCCTGGTCCGCGGCGAGGGGCCGCGCGTCGTCGGCGTGGGGCCGGTGCGGACGGGTGTCACCGTGATCGTTCCCCACGACGGCGACCCGTTCGTCGAACCCGTCTTCGCGGGCTGTCACCGCCTGAACGGCAACGGCGAGCTGACCGGCCTCGAGTGGGTCCGCGAATCCGGGTTCCTGACGAGCCCGATCGCGATCACGAACACCCTCTCCGTGGGCGTGGTCCACGACGCGCTCCTCGCCCACGCCGTGCGCGCCCTCGGCCCGCGCGGCGACTCCTGGTCGCTGCCCGTCGTCGGCGAGACCTACGACGGCGTGCTCAACGACATCAACGGCTTCCACGTGCGCCCGGAGCACCTGGACGCGGCCCTGGCCGCGGCGGCGGGCGGTCCGGTCGCGGAGGGCGGGGTCGGCGGCGGGACTGGGATGATCTGCCACGAGTTCAAAGGCGGGATCGGCACGGCCTCGCGAGTGGCCCCGCCGGACGCCGGCGGGTGGACCGTCGGCGCGCTGGTCCAGGCCAACTACGGCTCGCGCGAGCTCCTGCGGATCGACGGCGTGCCGGTCGGCGAGGCGATCCCGGTGAGCGAGGTCGCGAGCCCGTGGGATGCCGCCGAGGCGCTGGCGCGCGCCCGGGCCGGCGGGGCCGGCTCCATCATCGTCGTCCTCGCCACCGATGCGCCCCTCCTCCCCCACCAGTGCGAGCGGCTGGCCCAGCGCGCCGGCCTTGGGATCGCCCGCATGGGCGGGATCGCCTCCAGCGAGTCGGGCGACCTGTTCATCGCCTTCGCCACTGGCAACCGCGGCCTCCCCGGGCCGTCGCTCGTGCCGGCGCCCCGCGCCGTCCACGACATCCGCATGCTCGACGACACGCGGATCACGCCGCTCTTCCAGGCGGCCGTCGAAGCGGTCGAGGAAGCGATCGTCAACGCCCTCCTGGTCGCCGAGACGATGACCGGCTCCGACGGGATCACGGCTCACGGCCTCGACGGCGAGCGAGTGGTCGAGATCATGGCCCGCCACGGCCGCGGCCCGCGGGCGCGGCGCGCCTGACGGCTGCGTTCGACTGGGCGTGCGACCGGGCGCTGAGCACGGGGCTGTCGCCCTGCGGCCGTCTGGGCTACGCTTTCGCGGCACCGGGAGTGGGGGTCGAGGACGCGCATGATCTGTAGCGCCTGCGGGGGCCAGAACGAGCCGGGCCGCAAGTTCTGTGGCGAGTGCGGCATGCGCCTGGCGACCGGCTGCCCCGCCTGCGGTGCCCAGAACGCCGCGGGCGCCAAGTTCTGCGGCGAGTGCGGCACGCCCCTCGCGGGCGCGGCCGTCGCGGGCGCGGCCGGGGCTGGCATCTCCCCGGCAGATGGATCGGCGTCCGGTGGCACCGCCGCGGCCGCCGGCACGTCCGCCGCCTCGAGCGCGCCGGGTCCGCCCTCCGCTCCCGCCGCCACCGAGCGGCGCCTCGTCAGCATCCTCTTCGCCGACCTCGTCGGCTTCACCGCCCTGGCGGCCAGCCGCGACGCCGAGGCGGTCCGCGAGCTCCTGACCCGCTACTTCGACACCAGCCGGCAGACGATCGAGCGCTACGGCGGGACCGTCGAGAAGTTCATCGGCGACGCCGTGATGGCCGTCTGGGGAGCCCCCGTCGCCCAGGAGGACGACGCCGAGCGCGCCGTCAGGGCCGGGCTGGAGCTCGTCGCCGGCGTCCGCGACATCGGCCGCGAGGCCGGGCTGGAGCTCAACCTCCGGGCCGGCATCCTCACCGGCGAGGCGGCCGTCACCGTCGGAGCCACGAACCAGGGGTTGGTCGCGGGCGACATCGTGAACACCGCCAGCCGCCTGCAGTCGGTCGCCCCGGCCGGCGCGGTGCTCGTCGGGGAGGCGACCCGTCGCGCCGCGAGCGCGGCCATCCTCTTCGAGGAGGCCGGCCCCCAGGTCCTCAAGGGCAAGGACGCCCCGGTCCCCGCCTGGCGCGCCATCCGTGTCGTCGCCGAGCGCGGGGGCGCCAACCGGGCGGCGGGCCTCGAGGCGCCGTTCATCGGGCGGGAGACCGAGATGCGGCTCCTCAAGGACCGCTTCCACGCCACCTCCCGCGACGGCCGGGCGCGCCTCGTCTCGATGACCGGGCAGGCGGGCATCGGCAAGAGCCGCCTCGCCCGGGAGTTCTCGATCTACGTCGACGGCCTCATCGAAACCGTCTACTGGCACGACGGCCGCTCGCCGGCCTATGGCGACGGCGTCACCTTCTGGGCGCTCGGCGAGATGATCCGGCAACGGGCGCGCCTCGCGGAGTCCGACGACGAGGCGACGACGCGTTCGCGCATCACGACGATGCTCGAGACGTTCGTCCCCGACGAGGGCGAGCGGCGCTGGATCGAGCCGGCGCTCCTCGCCCTGCTCGCGATCGGCGAGCCGCCGCCGGGCGGGCGCGACGCTCTCTTCACGGCCTGGCGCACGTTCTTCGAACGGATCGCCGCCACGGCGCCCACCGTGCTCGTCTTCGAGGACCTGCAGTGGGCCGACGGCGGCGTCATCGACTTCATCGAGCACCTGCTCGAGTGGTCGGCCAGCCTGCCGCTCTACATCGTGACGCTGGCGCGCCCCGAGATCCTGGAGCGACGGCCCGACTGGGGCGCGGGGCGGCGCGACTTCCTGGCCCTCTCGCTCGACCCGCTCCCCGACGAGGCGATGCTCGAGCTGCTCACCGGCCTCGTCCCGGGGCTCCCCGACGCGGCCGCCGCCACGATCGTCGCCCGGGCCGACGGGGTGCCTCTCTACGCCGTCGAGACGGTGCGGATGCTGATCGCGGAGGGCCGCCTGGAGGAGCGTGACGGCGTCTACGTGCCGACCGGCCCGCTCGACGTGCTGGCCGTGCCGGAAACGCTCCAGGCGCTCATCGCCGCGCGGCTGGACGCCCTGGAGCCGGCGGACCGCGGCCTCCTCCAGGACGCGGGTGTCCTGGGCCAGTCCTTCTCGATCGGGGCGCTCGCCGCCGTCAGTGGGCGGGAGGCGCCCGACGTCGAGGGGCGCCTGCGCGCGCTTGCCCGGCGCGAGATCGTGGGCCTGGTCACCGACCCGCGCTCACCCGAGCGCGGCAACTGGACCTTCAGCCAGGCGCTCATCCGCGAGGTCGCCTACGGAACCCTGGCCCGGCGCGAGCGGCGGGCGCGCCACCTGGCCGCGGCGCGCTACTTCGAGGCGAGCGAAGGGTCGGAGGTGGCCGGTGCGCTGGCCCATCACTACCTCGACGCCTACCGGGCAGCGCCTGAAGGGCCCGAGGGGGAGGCGGTGGCGGGGCAGGCCCGGATCGCGCTCCGGGCGGCGGCCGAACGGGCCGCCTCGCTGGGCTCGAACGAGCAGGCCCTCGCCTACCTGGAGTCGGCCCTCGAGGTGACCGTCGACCCTGCCGACGAGGCGGACCTCCACGAGCGGGCGGCGGCGGCGGCCGATGCCGGGGCAGACCTGGGCCGGTCGCACGCTCACTTCAAACGGGCGATCGAGCTCTGGCAGGGCGTGGGCGATCGCGCCGCCGAGCTCCGGGCGACGGTCGCCCTGGCCCGTTCGTTGGGCAACAGATATCACCTCGACGAGGCGGCGGCGGCCCTCGAGACGGCCGTCGAGACCTTCGGCGATCTCACCGGGTCGGCCGACGGGGTGGCCCTCGTCGGCGAGCTGGCCCGCGTCGAGATGCTGCGCGAGCACATGGACGCGGCGATCAGCCTCGCCGACCGGGCGCTCCTCGACGCCGAGGCGCTGGCGGCCCGGCCGGCCATCGCCGACCTCCTCATCACGAAGGGCGTGAGCTACGCGAACGCGGGCCGCGCGGTGGAAGGCAGGGCCCTCCTGGAGGCCGGGATCAGGATCGCCGACGAGGACGGGCTCGTCCTCACCGGCCTGCGCGGTCGGCTCAACCTCTCGGCGAGCCCCGCGATCGAGCCGCTGAGGGGCGTCGAGATCGCCCGCGCCGGCATCGAGACGGCGCGCCGCATCGGCAACCGCCGGGCCGAGTACGGCCTGTTCGGCAACTACGCCTTCACGCTGCTCGGCCTCGGCCGGTGGGACGACCTCCTGACCGAGGTCCGGGCCGTGCCGGCCGCGATCTCCCAGTCGGCGGTGCTGCTGGGGAACCTCCTGCAGGTGATGGCGTTTCGGGGCGAGCCGGTCGACCGGGCCGCCCTGCTGGCGCAGGCCGAAGGCCTGGACCCCCTCCTCTTCCAGGGCCTCATGCTCGACCTCGACGCCAACGTCGCCCTCGCCGGCGGTCGACCGGCCGAGGCCATCGCCTTGGCCAGCAAGCTGGCCGCGCTGAGCCCCCAGTCCGCCCCGTGGGCGTTCGTCGTGGCCGCCCACGCAGCCGCCTGGAGCGGCGACCTGGCCGCCCTGCGCCGCGCGTCCGACGGCCTCGACGCGACCCGCATCCGCGGGCTCGAGCTCGACGGCGCGCGGATCGCCATCCGGGCCGCGATCGACGCCCTCGAGGGACGACCCGCGGAGAGCGCCGCGGGGTATCGCGGGGCCGCCGCCCGGCTCGCCGGCTACGGCCTGCGGATGAGCCAGATGCTCGTCGCGATCGGCGCGGCGGCGACCCTCGGCGTCACGCCCGAGACCGCCCCGCTCCTGGACGAGGCGCGCGCGATCATGACCGAGCTCCGGGCGACGGCGCTCCTCGACCGGCTGGCCGAGGCGCTGGCCCGGCATGCCCCGGCCGGCGAGGCCTACCGTTCGATGGGGACCCCGACCATGCTGCCCCACTCGGTCCAGGAGCCGTCGTAGTTCCGGACGCGCCCGAAGCCGAGGAGCTCGTGGAGCACGAACCAGGCGTGTGACGAGCGCTCGCCGATGCGGCAGTAGGTGATCACGTCGCCATCGGCGGTGATCCCCTTCGCCGCGTAGAGGGCCTCGAGCTCGGCGGCTGGCCGGAAGGTGCCGTCCTCCCGCACCGCCTGGGCCCAGGGCATGTTCACCGCGCCCGGGATGTGGCCGCCTCGCCGGGCGGTCTCGGACATGCCGGGCGGCGCGATCACCCGCCCGTGGAACTCCGCCGGCGTCCGGACGTCGACGAGCAGCAGGGCGGGGTCGCCGAGTCGCGGCAGGATGTCGTCGCGAAAGGCGCGGAGCGAGAAGTCGGCCGCGGGGAGCTCGTAGCCCGTCGTCGCGTGCCCGGCCACGTCGGTCGTCAGCGGCAGGGCGCGGTCCAGCAGGAGCTTCCGCCCGCCGTCCAGGATCCGGGCGTCGCGGTGGCCGTAGAGCTTCAGCAGCCAGTAGCCCCAGGCGGCGAACCAGTTGTGGTTGTCGCCGTACAGGACCACGGTGGTATCCGGGCCGATCCCGGCCCGTGACACGAGTCGCGAAAAGTCCTCGCGCGAGACGATGTCGCGGCGGAGGCCGTCGGCGAGCTGGCTCGTCCAGTCCCAGCCGACCGCGCCCGGCAGGTGGCCCTCGTCGTAGGCGGTCGTGTCGACGTCGACCTCCACGAAGCGGACCCCGGGGTCGGCCAGGTGCGCGCGGGCCCACGCGGCGTCGACCAGGACGTCGACGGCGTATCCGGTGGCGGTCATGTCAACGCTGCCCTCCCCTCCCGGGCTGCCCCCTCCGGGCTGCCCTCAGCCAACGTGGTTCGTGCCGTCGCGGCGGGCGAACTCGGCCAGCCGCGCCCGGCAGGCGGTGTCCTCGCGGGCCGCCTGGCGGACGATCCAGGGGTCCACCCGCGACGAATCCTCGAGCGTGAGCGTCGGGCCGTACGGGCCGTCCTCGAGGACGATGCCCGACGCGTTCCGGTAGTCGGCCATCCAGTTCGCCTGCAGGGCGACGAGCACGTCGAGGACGGCGGCGCGGTCGAAGAGCCAGTCGAGGTGGCGGACGTTCAGCGCGGCGACGAGGTCGTCGAGCCGGACCGGCCTGCCGCGCTCGAGGCGGGCGACCAGGTCGATCACGCGGACGGCGGTGAACGGGTCGCCGGCCTCCGCCACGACGGGGGGCGCGGGGCGGGCGTCGGGGAGGCCGTCGGGGGCGGGCCGGAGCCGCAGGTCGCCGGGAGCGGCGGCGCGGCGGTCGATCACGGTCCAGTCCCCCCTCAGGAGCCCGGGATGGGGACCGGACAGTAGCACAGCACGGCTCGCCGTTCGACCCGCCCGGCGGACCGGCCCGCGCAGCCGGGCGGCCGCCCGGAATTGGCGCCCTCCGGCACTCGCCGCTGCTCGACGGCAGCGCCAGAATGGAGACGTGCCGAGCCGTCGTGCGGCTTCGTGCGACGGCAGCGGCCCCAGCGGGAGGTGCTGCGGTGTCGAACGAGGTGCTCGTCGCGTACGCGACGCGACACGAGTCGACGCGCGGGATCGCCGTGGCCATCGCGGAGGTGCTGAGCGCCGCCGGTGTCGCGGTGCGCCTCGAAGCGCTCGACGGGGTCGGCGACCTGCGGGCCTTCCGTGCCGTCGTCATCGGCTGCACCGTCTTCGCCGGGGAGTGGATGCCGGGGGCACACGCCTTCCTCATCGCCCACGAGCGCCAGCTGGCCTTGATGCCCGTGTGGCTCTTCGCGACGGGCCCGGCGGAGCCGCTTCCCGAAGGGACCACGGTGGAGGTGCCGGCCGCCCTGATCGGGGCGATCGAGCGGATCGGGCCGCGCGATGTCGCCCTCTTCGCGGGATCGCTCCAGCCGCACCATGTCGGGGTCGGCCTCCGCATCCTCGCCCGCCTCGCGCGGTCGAGCTTCACCGAGCACCGCGACTGGACGGCGGTGGACCGCTGGGCCCGACAGATCGCCGAGGAGCTCGCCGCGCCGCCGCCCGCCTGACGCGGCCCGGACGGGACGCTCGCGGCCCAGGACCGGGCCCGGCGGCCACCGTCGCCGGGCGGTGAAGGAATCCTGATCGTCTCCCCACCCCGTTCTTCGGGCTGATGGTGCATCGTTCCCCCACCATGGACGACGATCCGTTCCGCGCACCGGGCGCACCAGGCGCGCCCGGCCCAGTTCGACCCGCCTGGCCGCCCCCCGGCTGGACGCCGCCACGACCCGCCGGCGGGCGCCCGGCGCTGGTGCTCGTCGCGGTCGTCCTCGTCGCCTTCCTGACCTTCTCGCTCGGCGTCTCGTTCGGGCTCGGCAGGCTGACCGGCTCCGCACCGGAGCCCACGCCCGCCTACTCCCCGTCGGCCGTCCGGCCCGACTGGCGCCTCCTCGACCAGGCGTTCGACCTCCTCGACCAGCACTACGTCGACCCGAAGGCGCTCGACCCCCTCACCCTGGAGCGCGGCGCCCTCACCGGCATGACGGCGAGCCTCGACGATCGGGGCCACACGGGCTACCTGACCCCCCAGGAGGTCAAGGACCGCGACGAGGCGCTCTCCGGCACGTTCGTCGGCGTCGGCGCCATGCTGGACGAGCAGGGCGGGCGGCTCCTCATCGTGCGCGTCTTCCACGACAGCCCGGCGGAGCGGGCCGGCCTGGTGGCGGGCGACGAGATCGTGAGCGTGGACGGGGTCACCGTGACCGGCCTCACGGTGGAGGAGGTGGTGAAGAAGGTGCGCGGCCCCGAGGGCACGCAGGTGACCCTGGAGCTGAAGAGCGCGAGCGGGGCCACGCGCTCGGTGACGATCACCCGTGCCAAGCTGGATCTGCCACTCGTCTCGTGGGCCTTCGCGCCCGGCACCCGGGACGCCGTGATCCGCCTCGAATCATTCTCGACGGGCGCGGCGAAGGCGGTGGCGGCCGCGCTCCGGGAGGCGCTCGACCAGGGCGTCACGGGAGTCGTCCTCGACCTGCGCGGCAACCCCGGCGGGTACGTGAACGAGCCCGTGGAGACGGCCTCGCTCTTCCTCCGGGACGGGGTCGTCTACCGCTCGGTCGACCGCAGCGGGAAGGAGACCCCGCACCCGGTCGAGGGGACGCCGAGCGCGCCCGACCTGCCCCTCGTCCTCCTCGTCGACGACCAGACCGCGAGCTCGGCCGAGATCCTGACGGGCGCCCTCCAGGACGCGGGCCGCGCGCGCGTGGTGGGGGTGCGGACGTACGGCACCGGCACGGTCGTGAGCACCTATCCGCTCGCGGACGGCGGGGCACTCACGATCGGCACCGAGCGCTGGCTGACGCCGAACGGCAGGGCCATCTGGCGGGAGGGGCTCCTTCCCGACGACGTCGTGGATCTGCCGGCGGGCGCCGCCCAGATCGTCCCCGACGACTTCGCGAACCTGGGAAGCGGCGGCCTGGCGAAAACCGGCGACGCGCAGCTGCGGGCGGCCCTCGCCGCGCTCGATCGCGAGGAGGCGGGCGCGAGCCCGGCGCGCGACCGGGCTGCCTGAGCCGTCCGCCGCGAAGGCGACCGGACGTCGCCCTCCGGGACGGGCCCGCCGGGCCCGGTGCTACAGGAGCTCGTGGTTGGCGGTGGCGGTCGGCTGCCCCTCCGCCGGGCGTGGCTCCTCGCCGGGCCCGAACGCGGCCGCGCCGCCGCCCGGTTGGAGGACGCGCAGCGGCTGGCCCGCCTGCCCCTCCAGCGCCCCGACCCCGTAGGGCACCCACTTCGAGGGATCCTGGAGGCGGTGCGCCTCCTCGTTGCCACGGGTGTGCGTCTCGACGAACCCGGCCGGCTCGATCCACATCCTCTTGCCGTCGAGGAGCGCGGTGATCCCCTCCTGGCCCGGCTCCGGCCGCGGGTTCTGGCACCAGCGGCAGCTCGCCCGATCGTGGGGCGTGTAGGCCGTCGGCTCCTCGTAGGTCGTGATGTAGCCCTCGTAGTTCCGGAGCACGACCTTGTGGTCCGAGTACGAGATCAGGTAGTTCGGCATCACCGGGATCTTCCCGCCGCCGCCGGGCGCGTCGACGATGTACTGCGGAACGGCGTACCCCGAGGTGTGCCCGCGCAGGCCCTCGATGATCTCGAGGCCCTTGCCGACCGGCGTCCGGAAGTGGCCGGCGCCCTCCACGAGGTCGCACTGGTAGATGTAGTACGGCCGCACCCGGATCTCGACGAGCTTCTGGACGAGGTCGCGCTGGATGTGGACGCAGTCGTTCACCCCGGCGAGGAGGACGGACTGGTTCCCCAGCGGGACGCCGGCCCGGGCGAGCGTGTCGCAGGCGCGGGCCAGCTCGGGCGTGATCTCGTTCGGGTGGTTGACGTGGATGTTCATCCAGATCGGGTGGTACTTCGCCAGCATCTCGCCCAGCTCCTCGTCGATGCGCTGGGGCAGGAAGACGGGGACCCGGGAGCCGATCCGGACGATCTCGACGTGGGGGATCTCGCGCAGGCCGCGCAGCACCGACTCCAGGAGCTTCGGGGCCAGCGTCAGGCCGTCGCCGCCCGAGATGAGGACGTCGCGGACCTGGGGCGTGCGGCGGATGTAGTCGAGCTGCGCCTCGTGCTCGCGGCGGTTGAAGTTCTGCCCCGCGTCGCCGACGATCCGGCTCCGGGTGCAATAGCGGCAGTAGCTCGCGCACTGGGTCGTGACGAGCATCAGGACCCGGTCGGGGTAGCGGTGGACGAGGCCGGGAACCGGGGAGTGGCGGTCCTCGGCGAGCGAGTCCTCCATCATCCCGGTGAAGGCACGCAGCTCCGACCCGACGGGGATGACCTGGCGGCGGATCGGGTCGTCGGGGTCGTCGGGATCGAGGAGCGAGACGAAGTACGGCGTGATGTCGACGCGGAACTTGTCGGGGGCGGAGAGCCCCTCGCGCTCGTCGTCGGTCAGGTTGAGGACCCGCTCGAGCTCCTCGAGCGTGTTGAGACGCTTGGAGAGCTGCCAGCGCCAGTCGTTCCACTTCTCGTCCGGGACGTCGTCCCAGATCGCGGCCCGGCGGCTGACGGCGGGCTTCCCGTCGGGCCCCAGGCGCTGCGCCGGATCGCGCAGGTTGACGAACGGCGCCGGTTCGCGCGCCGTGGCGACCATCGCCGTGCTTTCCGTCGCGTCCATCCCGTCGTGGTCCCTTTCCCCGCTGGTCCGTCCCGCCGCCGCCGGGCGCTCCGCGCCCGATGCAGGGTGCATAGATCCTATGCAATGTGCATGCTGCGGGGATGATAGCGGTCGTGGCCGCGGGGGTCCATCGGGGCCCCGCAACCGGGTCCGCTGCCCGGACCCGCCATGGCCCGATCGGGGGATTCCGGCGGTACTTGCCACGACGAATACAATCCGCCCACCAACCGGCGCGGAATCACCCTTGGGGAGAACCATATGATCGTTGATCGCAGGGCGCTCGCTGGCGCCCTCGCAGCCCTCCTCCTCGTCGCCGCGTGCGGCGGGTCCGCCACCCCGTCACCGACGCCGACGCCGGCGCCCGGCACCACGCCGGCTCCGGCCGCCACGTCGGCCGAGACCCAGGCGCCCACGGAGACCCAGGCGCCCACGGAGACCCAGGCGCCGGAGTCGAGCTTCGAGGCGTCGTTCGTCCCCGGCGCCGCTGGCGACCTCGAGGCGCTCCTGCCGTCCGAGGTGAACGGGGTCAAGTTCGAGAAGACCAGCTTCACCGGCGAGTCGATCCCGGCCGGCGTGCCGATCGGCGACAGCGAGCTCGAGAACCTCCTCAAGGACAACGGCAAGTCGCTGAGCGACGTCCGCGTCGCCATGGCGAGCACAACGGACACGTCGAGCGGCGCCGCCGGCAGCCTCGTCATGGCGATCCAGATCAGGGGGATCGATTCCGGCAAGCTCTCGACGTGGGCCCTCGGCAACTTCGGCGATTCGGCGGCCGCCAAGACCAACATCGGCGGCAAGGACGTCTACGGCTCCGGCGCCGCCGGCTACGGCGCATACCTGTACGTGAAGAACGACGTCGTCTTCTGGGTCGTGGCGCTCGGCACCACGAACCTGGCGGAGGGGATCATCGCCAAGCTCCCGTGACCCGGACGGGCCGCCCGGCGGCCTGATCCTGCCACGCCCGACAGGCCCGGCGCACGCCGGGCCTGTCCGCTTCCCGAGGTGGTGCGCTAACGTGATCTCATGGCGGATTACGACCTTCCCGATCATGTCGTCACCAACCGGGCCTTCTGGACGAACGAGGCCGCCTCGTACGTGGAGCCTGGGCGGCGCAGCTGGGCCGACCCCGAGCCGAGCTGGGGGATCTGGGGCGTGCCGGAGTCAGAGGCGAGGATCCTGCCGGACGTAGCCGGCCTCGACACGATCGAGCTCGGCTGTGGCACCGCCTACGTCTCGGCCTGGCTCGCCCGCCGGGGCGCCCGACCGGTCGGCGTCGACATCACGCCCGCCCAGCTGGAGACGGCGCGCGCGTTCCAGCGGGATCACGGCCTGGCCTTTCCCCTCATCGAGGCGAGCGCCGAGTCGGTCCCCCTCCCGGACGCCTCGTTCGACCTCGCGATCAGCGAGTACGGCGCCGCGATCTGGTGCGACCCCTACCGCTGGATCCCCGAGGCGGCGCGGCTCCTGCGCCCCGGCGGCCGGCTCATCTTCCTGGGGAACTCGACGCTCCTCATCCTGTGCTCCCCGGACGAGGAGGCCGTCCCGGCGGGCGATCGGCTCCTGCGGCCGCACTTCGGCGGGCTGGGGCGCATCGAATGGCCCGACGAGGCGTCGGTCGAGTTCCACCTGGGGCACGGCGACATGATCCGCCTCCTCCGCGCCAGCGGCTTCGACGTGGAGGACCTGGTCGAGCTCCGCGCACCGGAGGGCGAGACGATCCGCTACCCGTACGTCACGCGGACGTGGGCCCGGCGCTGGCCGTCCGAGGAGGTCTGGATCGCCCGCAAGCGTCACTGAGGGCCCGGCCCGGCGGACACGATGCGGAGGGGCCGGCGCCGCACGCCCCGGCGCAGCCGCGGCGTGCGGCATGCGGCTACTCGCCGATGACGCTCCAGAGCAGCCCCATCATGATGAAGAAGCCGCTGAAGAGGGCGATGAGGGCCGCGGCGCCGTAGGGCGACGCGGCGGTGTTCGCGAACTGGGGGATCAGGAACCCGAAGCCGAGGACCCAGGCCACGGCGAGGAGCGCGAAGAGGTAGCGGGTGTTCGGCCCGGTCACGGCGCGGACCCAGCCGATCGACCCGGAGCGCCGCTCCGGCGACATCGCGGCCCGCAGGAAGATCACGACGAAGCTGCCCGCGAGGATCGCTGCGATCCCGAACTGGATCGGGTGCTGGATCGCGGTGATGAAGAGCTGCACCGGGTCGCCCTCCGCGCCAGGGAGTCGGGTCGGTCCGCGGCGCCGGCTCCGGGCCCCGCAGCGGATGAACGCGCGGAATGATAGCAGCGGCATTCGCGCGCCGGCCACCGGCATTTCCGGCGACGGGCTCCCTCCGGGAAGCTGCAGCCGGAGGCGACCGTGGGGCACGTCGTCGTTCAGCCCGCGAGCACCGGCTCGCCCGGCGTCCCTCCCGGAGTCCCGTTGCCCGTCCCCTGCGGGCCGCCGAGATCGACGTCGAGCGCCGCGTAGTCCTCGGTGAGGCGGCCGCCGGCGCGGACGATCGCCCGTTCGATGCCCTCGCGGGTGAGCCAAGCGTACTGGTCGACCGGCGCCGTGCCCGGATAGTGAATGGTGTAGCGGCCGAGCCAGCGGTCATCGCCGCGATACGCGGCGAGCGGCCGCGCGCGGCCCACGGGACGCCCCGGCGGGATGATGGCGCGCCCCACCGGCCAGGCGAGCGTCGCGAATGCCGCGCTGGCCAGGCCCAGCTCCCGCAACCGGGACGCGATCGGGTGGCTGCCGAGCTCGAGCGCCACGCCGCGGCCGCTCATGCTGACCTGCTGGTACGCGTAGGCGCGGGTCTCGAACTCCAGGAGCTGCTCGCCGGAGACCGTGTAGCCGATCATCGGCCGGCGGGTCACGCTGGCGCGCCCGGCGATCGGCACCGTGAGATCGAGGATCAACTGGCCGCCCTCGACGGCGCGAACGCGCCGCGCGGCAGGCGTCTCGTCGAACTCGAGGTCGGCGACGAACTTCGGGAAGCCCGCGGTCCAGCCCGCATCGCGCGACCAGCGGTGGGTGACGGGCACGTACAGGTAGAGCATGCCGGCTCGCCAGCCGGCCGGGACCGGGAGGCCGAACCCGGCGAGAGGCACGGCCGGCGGCGCCGCGCTCCGCGTCACCAACAGCGCCACCATGACCTCGCCGTACGGGAGCATCGCCCCGTCGAAGCCGGCCATCGTGAGGTCGCGGTAGTGGAGCCCGCCGACGAAGATCGCCGCCCGGCCGTCGGGCAGGCGCACCGGCGCGAGGGCATCCGTCGGGAGGATGCCGGTGACCGCGGCGAGGTCGGCCGCGTGGATCGAGCCGAAGAGCTCCAGGTGGTTGACGTACCCGGGAGTGCGTCCCCTGATGCCGTTGACCTCGGCCGTCGGCCCGGCCGGCCCGGTCCACTCGTAGAAGCGCTCCGCCGCGCGGCGGTCCGCCCGCCGGGAGAGCGCGGCCACGCTCCCCGCGGCGATGCCGGCCAGCCCGCCGACCAGGGCTGCTCGTGCCTTCATGTCCGACCCCTCCTGCGCTGACGGTCGGCAATGCAGGTTGCTCCACCCGGGCGGCGGCGCCAAGGGCCGTCCGACCCATCGCGCGTCCCACAGCGCGGCGGGCGATGGCCCGGCGCGCGGGAGCCGGCGTCATGAACAATTCGGCGGCCCACCGCGCTGCGCTCCCGGCGCCGGATTCCGGTCGACGGCGCTGGCGGGCATCGAACGCGGCGTGATCGGTGCGGATTCCTTGCACGAGGCGCGCACGAGGGTCACCCGTCGGGCGCGCGGACTCTCTACGGCGCCGGTGACGACGACGGCGCAGGCGACAGCCTCGCCAGCTCGGCCGCGATCAGCGTCCGCAGCTGCGTCATGGGCAGCGCCCCCGCCGTCTGGAGCACCCCGTTGATGGTGAGCGTCGGCGTGGACACGACGCCCGCGGCCTTCGCCTGCGCCGTCTCGGCCTGGACGGCCTCCAGCGGCGCGCTGCTGTCCATGCAGGACCGGTAGGCGCCCACGTCGAGGTTCACCGCCGTGGCGATCTGGTCCAGGACCTCCCGCCGGAAGGCACCCTCGTTCTCGTTCTTCTGGTTCTCGAACAGGTAGTCGTGGTACTGCCAGAACTTGCCCTGGTCGCCGGCGCAGCGGGCGGCCACCGCCGCCTGGTGCGACTCGCCGTCCGTGGCGCCGCCGTCGATGAACGCGTCGTCGCGGTAGACGAGGCGGACGGTGCCGGGGCGGACGAACTCCTTGACGAGGTCGGGCTCGATCGACTTCGCGAAGAGCCCGCAGGCCGGGCACTGGAAGTCGGACCACATCTCGATGGTGACGGGAGCGCCAGCCGGCCCGATCGCGCGGTTGTTGGCCTGGTCGACGAGCTCCGGCGGCGTCGGCTGGATCGGGACCAGCAGGCCGCCGGTAGAGGTGCCGTTCTTCCCGCCGAGCACGCCCGAGGCGAGGAGGATGACGACGAGCCCGACGGCGACGGCGCCGACGGTGAGGAGGACCATCGGCGACTGCCAGGCCGGCCTCGGCGCGGCGGTGCGGGCGGCGGCCAGGCGCTGGTCGCGGCGAGCCGCCTCGCGGCGATCGCGGCGGGTCGAGGGCGGCTTGCCGCCGGCGGGGGCGTTGTTCGGCATTGATGATCCCAGGTGCCAGGGGTTGGGGCCGCGCGGTGGCGGGGGGACGCGTCGGCTAGGGTAGCGTGCCCGGCCCCGTCGCGCCGGGGCGCGGCTCAGGCGCCGGAGGCAGCGGTCTCGGCGGGCTCGCCCGACACGGGGCGCGGCGAAAGCGGCCGCAGGTAGAGCGCGAGCACCACGACGACGTACGTCGCCCACGTGACGAGGGTCACCCACTCGGGCATCGCCGTGTAGCCGAAGACCGCCCGCAGGAAGAGGCCGATCCCCGTCTCGTGGGGCAGGATGGCGGCAAGGTCGAACGCGGTGCCGGTCCCGACCGTGACCCAGCCGATCTCCACGAACTCGTGCACCGCGTGCGAGAGGAGGCCCGCGGCGATGAAGACAAGCAGGACGCCGGTCCAGCGAAAGAACCGCCCGAGGTTCATAAGGCGGCTGCCGCGATAGAAGCCGTAGCCGAACGCGACGGCGAGCGCCAGGCCGACGAGGGCGCCCGCGAGCACCGAGACGGGCCCGCCGGCCTCGGTCGCGCCACCGGTCGCCGCGGCCGTCTGGCCGACGAGGAACAGCGAGGTCTCGAGGCCCTCCCGGATGACCGCGGTGAACGCAAGGACGCCGAGACCCCAGGCCGTCCCCTCGGTCAGGACCCGGTCGATCGCCCGCTGCAGGTCGCCGCGCACCGAGCTCGCCTGGCGGCGCATCCAGAAGAGCATCCAGGTGACGACCGCGGTGGCGAGGAGCATCGCGGACCCTTCGAAGATCTGCTCGTACGGCTCCTCGAGCGCGCCGATCGTGGCGAAGATGGCGGCGCCGAACCCGAACGAGACGACGATCGCGACCCCCACGCCGGCGGCGATCTTGTCGAGATGGCGGGCGTTGCCCGTCCGGGCGAGGTAGGCGCAGACGATGGCGACGATCAGGGCCGCCTCGACGCCCTCCCGGAGGCCGGTCAGGAGGCCGCTCGTGAACGCTCCGACATCGAACATCTGGCGGGGGTCCTCCGGGGACGCGGGAGACGCTGGGACGCAGGGGACGCACGACGGCCCGCTGCATCGGGGCGTGACGGCGGGAGTCTACGGCGCCCGGCGGGCGGAGGTCAAGCGCCCTTGAACAGGAGGAGCAGGGTCGCCTTACTCGCGGGCTCCGGCCGGCCGAAGCCCGGTTGCCTAGCCGCCCGTCGCCGTCCGGATCGCCGCCCGGATCTCGTCCGAGCCGACGATCAGCTCGAAGCTCGCCACGATCCGGCCGTCGGCCCCCACGACGAAGACGTAGGGCTCCACCGGGATCCCGTAGGCCTGGCTCCAGGAGGCCCAGGCGTAGCCGTTGCCCTCGTACTCGGGCTGGATGCGGCCCCCCAGGTCCCGCATCACGTACGGCTCCGCGTGGACGAAGGCCACGGTCGGGAACTCGTCGGCGATCTCCTTCATGTAGCGCAGCAGCGGGCCGCAGGCCGTCGTGGGGCAGAAGGCCGGCGAATAGATCGTGAAGACGAAGGGCCGGTGAGCGGCCAGCAGCTCGTCCACGGAATGCTGGTAGAACCGCGGATCAGGGAACGTGTCGCTGGAGATGAGCTGCAGGTTGCCGTCGACGTCCGCCGCGATCGGGGTGCGGACGCTGGGGGCCGGGGCCCCGATCGGAGGCGTGGGGCTCTGCTCGCGGGCGACCATCGTGAAGCCGGCCGAACCGACGCGGCCGGTGGGTCCGTCCAGGGTGATCGTGGCGTCGTACCCGCCCGGGCGCGGAAGCGTCATCACGGCCACGTAGGCCGCCTTGCCGCCGCGGACGACCCAGATGAACGTGCCCGGCACCTCCACGGCCGCCAGGGTGGGGTCGTCAGTCGAGCGGAACGAGAAGGAGGCCGCCACGTCGGGCGCGGCCAGCTCGCGGTTGGCCGGGTCGCTCACCGTGACGACGATCCGGTTGGGGCCGGCCCGGACCACGGCCGACTCGAGTCGGGCCCGGACCGCGGTCGCGGGCGACGGCGACGGCGCCGACGAGGGCCCCGCGGGCGGGGACGCAGCCGGAGAGCCGGCGCCGGGCGAGGCAGGTGCCGGTGTGGCACCGGGAGGCGTCGCGTTGGCGGGCGAGCCCGGCACCGCCGGCGCGGGCGTCGCCAGGATCTCCGTCGCGAGGCCGTTGACCCGCGCCGCCATGACCTCCGGCCCGGCCCCGAACCAGATCCGGTGCCGCAGCCGTCCGTCGGCGTCGACGAGGAACGTGTCCGCGGTGTGCGCCATCGCGTAGCCGGACGCCGAGCCCGTCTCCACCTTCGCGTAGGAGACGCCCCACGCTCCGGCCGCGGCGCGGATCTCGTCGTCCGTGCCGGTCAGGCCGATGAAGCCCGCCTGGTAGAAGCCCACGTACTGCTTCATCGCCGCCGCGTCGTCGCGGGCGGGATCGACGGTGACGAAGACGACGCCGGCCTTCCCGTCGATGAGCTTGAGCGCGTCCCGCACGTCGGCGAGGTTCGTGGGGCAGACGTCCGGGCAGTGGGTGTAGCCGAAGAAGACCAGGACGGGCTCGCCGCGCAGGGACGCCAGGTCGAACGGCCGACCGTCCTGGTCCGTGAGGCGAAGCGGCGGGGCGGGGGCGGCCGGCCGGACGGCCGTGTCGCGGGCCAGCCCGGCGGGGGTCGGCGAGACGGGCCAGATCGCCCCGGCCGCGGTGGACGCCGGGGGCGTCGGCGCCGGGAAGGAGAGCCAGGCCACCGTGCCGATCGCGATCCCGGCCAGGCCGGCGAAACCCAGGGCGAGCGCAGTGAGCAGGGCGAGCCGGGTCGGCGCCACGGGCCGGGGGGACGCAGCCATCGTCGACGGAGTATGCGGTTCCGGGCGGCTCCCCGGGGAGGGCCGGCCGCCCCCGACCGGCGTGCCGTCCGTCATGGCGGGAGGCCTCAGCCCTCCTTCACCGGGACGGTAACCTTGATCTCGCCGACCTTCTCGAACTTGAGCGTGATCTCGATCGTGCCGCCGGGCACCAGGTCCTGCTTGAGGCCGATGAGCATCACGTGGTAGCTGCCGGGCTTGAGCTCCACGCTGCCCCCGGCCGGGATCTCGAGACGGGCCACTGGCTGCATCCCCATCATCCCGCCGTCGCCCGAGGCGCCCGGGGCGGGCGATCCCATCGCCACCGTCTCGTGGACCTCGACCGTGGTCGCGGCCGGGCTCGAGGCGCCGACGAGCGCGTCGGCCGCCGAGCCCGTGTTCTCGATCTTCATGTAAGCGGCGCCGGCGCTGGCCATCGCCGACGAGGCGCGGGCCCACGGGTCGGCGACCACGATCGACGCGCCGCCGGACGAGCAGCCGGCAGCGAGGGTCGCCACGACGAGCGCGACGAGGAGCAGCCCGATGAGGCGGGCGACGCGGCGAACGGGTGTCATCGGGATCCTCCAGCGTGAATGCGCCCCCCATGATGCGCCGCCGGCCGGCCGCCCGTGAACCACGGATTGATACCGTGTCTCGACAAGGGGCCGGCCCGATGCTATGGTGGCGGACATGGCCGCCTCGTCTCCGATCGTCGCCGCCCTCGAGAACGCAGGCTACCGGCTCACGGCGCCACGGCGGGCCCTGGCCGACCTGATCGCCTCCCGCGACGGGTCCACCTTCACGGCCGCCGACCTCGTCGCCGACGTGCGGTCCCGCGGCCTGGGCATCGGGCGGGCGACGATCTTCCGGGCGATCGGCCTGCTCGAGGGCGTGGGGGCGGTCGAGCGCCTGGACCGCCCGACGGGTGAGCACGCCTACGTGGCCTGCGCTCCCGCCCACCACCACCACGTGATCTGCGCCCGCTGCGATCGCTCCATCGAGGTTGGCGACCTGGGCCTCGGCGCGGTTGCCCGCGAGGTGACGCGGCGGACCGGCTTCCAGGTCGTCGGGCATCGCCTCGAGCTGTTCGGGCTCTGCCCTTCCTGCCAGCAACGATGAGACTGCGTCTCGCGGCATCACTCGCGGCAGTCGTCATGCTCGCGGCCGGCTGCTCGGGCGGCGGGGGAACGCCGGACCAGGGTCCCGCGTCGGTTGTGGTGACCTACCCCGTCCTCGGGGCAGTGGTGGCCGACCTGGTCGGGGACCGGGCGGCGGTGACCGTCCTCATGGGCAACGGCGTCGACCCGCACGACTGGTCGCCCTCGGCGAAGGACATCGAGCGGGTCGAGAAGGCCCACCTCGTCGTCGCCAACGGGCTGGGCCTGGAGGAGGGCCTGGAGAAGCCGCTGGCCGAGGCAGAGAAGCGGGGCGTCGTCGTTTTCCGGGCCACCGACCACGTCACGGTGCGACGATCCGGCAGCGATGGCGTCGGCGACCCGCACTTCTGGGTCGATCCGCTGGCGATGCGCGACGTCGTCCTCGCGCTCGCGCCGGCCCTCGAGCGCGTCGGGATCGACGTCGGCGATCGCGCCCCCGCGCTCGCGGCCCGCCTGGTGGAGCTCGATGCGGCGACGCGGGCCACCCTGGCGGTCGTCCCCGAGGCTCGCCGCCGGCTGGTGACCGGCCACGAGTCGATGGGCTACTTCGCGGACCGCTACGGCTTCCGCCTCGTGGGCGCGGTCATCCCGGGCCTGACCTCCCAGGGCGAGGTCGCGGCGGGCCAGCTCGCCGCCCTGCGGGCCGCGATCGAGGCGCAGGGCGTGACCGTCATCTTCACCGAGATCGGCACACCCGCCGCAGTGGTCGAGGCGATCGGGCGGGAGACCGGGGCGACGGTTGTCCAGCTGCCCAGCCACACGCTGCCGGCGGACGGGTCGTACGCGACGTTCATCGGTCAGATCGCGACCGCGATCGCGACGGCCCTGCGGTGAGGCGCGCCTGATGGGTCCCCTCGTCGAGCCCTTCCTCGCCAACGAGTTCATGCTCCGCGCCCTCCTCGCGGGCGTGCTCGTGTCGATCGCCTGCTCCATCGTCGGGACGCTCGTCGTCCTCCGCGGCCTGGCGTTCATCGGCGACGCCCTGGCCCACGGCGTCCTGCCGGGGATCGCCGGCGCGCTCCTGCTGGGACTGCCGGGGATGCTGGGGGCCGCCGTCGGGGCGCTGGCGATGATCGCGGGCGTCAACCTGATCACGCGGCGCTCGCGCCTCTCGTCGGACACCGCCATCGGCCTGCTCTTCGTGGCGATGCTGGCCCTCGGCGTCGTGATCGTCTCGCGCTCCAGCTCGTTCGCCGGCGACCTCGTGGGGATCCTCTTCGGCCAGATCCTCGGCACGAGCGTGGAGGGCCTCGCCACCCAGGCGGTGGCCACGGCCGTCGTCTTCGTCGTCGCCCTCGCCTGTGCCCGGCCCTTCCTCCTCCTCAGCTTCGACCCGGAGCAGGCCGACGTCGCCGGCTTCTCGTCGCGGCGCTACCACCTCGTGATGCTCGCCCTCGTGGCCCTCACCGTGATCGTCTCCTTCGGGACGGTCGGCACCCTCCTGGTGTTCGGGATGCTGCTGGCTCCCGCGGGGGCGGGGGCGCTGCTCGCCCACCGCGTGGAGGCGATGATGGCCTGGGGCGCCGCCATCGGGATCGTCTCCACCTACGTCGGGCTGCTCGCCAGCTACCACTTCGACGTGGCGGCGGGAGCCACGATCGTCCTCGTGGCCGCTGTCATCTTCTTCGCGGTCCTGGCCGGGACGAACCTCCGCGACCGCCTCACCGCCGCGCGCCGGGAGCCCGACGCGCCCGCCACGGGACGCGCGTGAGCGCGCCTGGGGGTGCAGCCCCCGTGATCGAGGCCCGCGGGCTCGCCGTCGGCTACGGCGGCGTGGCCCTGGTCCCGGGGATCGACCTGACCGTGGTCGCCCGCTCGTCGCTGGCCCTCGTCGGCACGAACGGGTCCGGCAAGTCGACCCTCCTGCGCACGTTCGTGGGGCTCCTGCCGGTCGTGGGCGGCGCGCTGGAGGTCCTCGGGACGCGCCCGGGCGGGGCACCGGGCCGCCTCGCCTACGTCGGCCAGTTCCACGCCTCGGGGTTCGTCCTGCCGCTTCGTGCCGTCGACGTCGTCCGGATGGGACGCTACCCCGACCTCGGGCTCTTCGGCCGGATGCGGTCCACGGACCACGATCTCGTGGCCGCGGCGATGGCGACGATGGGGGTCGCGAGCCTCGCCCGCGCGCCGCTCGGCAGCCTCTCCGGCGGCCAGCAGCAGCGGATCTACCTCGCCCAGGCGCTCGCCCGCCGGGCCGATCTCATCGTCCTGGACGAGCCGACGTCGGGCCTCGACGCGGGTGGACGCGAGCTCTACCTCCAGGCGTTCGCCGCCGAGCTGGCCCGAGGGGCGGCGATCGTGACGGCCACCCACGACATCTCCGAGGCGGTGGAGTACGACCAGGTGATGCTGCTCGCCCGGCGGGTGGTCGCCCTCGGCCCCGGAGCGGAGGTGCTCACCGCCGACCGGCTGCTCGACACGTTCGGGATCCTGCTCCGGGACCCGCACGCGGAGCACGCGCAGCGCTTCGTCGTCGCCGAGGTGACGCACGGCGCGCCCCAGGTGATCGACGTAGGCCCGGAGGTGGTCCCCTAGGCTCGGGCGCTCCGCGCTCCCAAGAGGATGGGACGCGCACCAGGCGTCCGGGGGCTCCCGGTCGACGCCGCGATCGCTACTGCAGCAGGGCCGCGATCGTCTCGAGGGGAACCGGGTTGGCGGCCAGGACCACCTCCGCCGCGGCCCGGACCTTCGGCGTGACCGACGCCACGTACGCTCGCGCGACCGGCTTCTTGTGCTCCGCGACGCTGGTGTCACGCAGCAGCAGCCAGCCGCCGGCAACCCAGATGGCCATCTCGACCAGGTCGACCGCGTAGTAGTCCACGCGGTCGCGCTCGGGCAGCGCCTTGAGCGCGTCGACGGCCTGGTCGAAGATGCCGGTCAGCTCGGTCAGGAGCGCCTTCTCGGTGGCCATGTCGGCCGGGCACTCGGCCGCCTGCCACTCGGCGAGCAACGGATGGAGCGACCGGTTGAGGAGCTTGCCGATGGCCGCGACCACCTGGAGCTGGCTCGTGCCCTCGTAGATGTTGGTGACGCGCACGTCCCGGAAGAGGCGCTCGATATTGAACTCGCGCATGTAGCCCACGCCGCCGTGGACCTGCATGGCCTGGTAGCAGACCCGGTTGCCCATCTCGGTGGCGGCGTACTTCACCATCGGGGTCAGGGTGTCGGCCAGGGCCGCGCACTGCTTGTGGCGGGCGCGCGCCGCGTCGGCATCCGGACCGCCGTCTGCCACGGCTCGCTCGTAGACCTTCCACAGGTCCACCCAGCGGCTCGTCTCGGCGAGAAGGGCCCGCGTGGCTTCCAGATCCACCTTCATCGAGAGGAGGAGGCGGCCGACCGCCGGCAGGGCCCGGATCGGCCTGCCGAACTGGATCCGCTCGCGAGAGTACTGGTCGGCCTCCCGATAGGCGGCCTCCGCGATGCCGAGGGCCTGCGCCGCCACGGCCAGCCGGGCGCCGTTCATCAGGTTCATGGCGTAGCGCATGAGCCCGAAGCGGCGCTTGCCGACCAGGATGGCCGGGGTGTTGACGTACTGGATCTCGCACGTCGGCGACGCGTGGATCCCCAGCTTGTTCTCGATGCGCCGGATCTTGACCGTATCGTCCCGCTCGACGAGGAACATCGACAGGCCTCGGGCGTCGGCTGTGCCCTCCTCGCTGCGGGCCAGGACCAGCGACACGTCCGCCACGCCGTTGGTGATGAAGCGCTTGACGCCGTTGAGGTGCCATTGGCCCGTGGCCTCGTCCAGGGTGGCGCGCGTCGCCACCGAGCCGAGGTCCGAGCCGGCGTCCGCCTCCGTCAGGACCATCGCCCCGGACGCCTCGCCGCGAGCGAAGCGGGGCAGGACCCGGGCCTTGGTCTCCGGATCGCCGTACTCCTCGATCAACGAGGCGATCTCCTGGAGGCCGTACACGGTCATGAGGCCGCTCTCCGCCCGGGCCACCATCTCGACCATCATCTGGTAGATGGACTCGGGCAGGTTCAGGCCGCCATACTCGCGCGACAGCATGGCCCCGAAGAGCTCGGCCTGGCGCAGGGCCTCGATGGCGTCCAGGGTGGCGGCGGCATAGGTGACCTCGCCGCCTTCGTAGTGGGCGCCTTCTTCGTCCGCCTCGGCGGCCCGCGGCGCCACCCGCTCGCCGCAGATCTCGCCCAGGACATCGAGCACGATGCGAAAGCTGTCCATGGCGTCCGCGTGGTTGCGCGGGGCGGTGGGGTAGAGATCTGCCTCGGAGTAACCCTTCTCCTTGTGCTCCAGCACCTCCCGCAGATCGAGCTGCTCGAGGCGGAACTGCAGGTCCGGGTTGTCGAGGAAGAAGTTCTCGCTCATTCGGCTTCTCGCTGGCTCAGGGAGCGCTCGCGCAGGGCCTTGATGATCATGGGCACGACCTCGGCGGCTTCGCCCACGATGCGGTAGTGCGCGATCTGGAACATCGGCGCGTTGGGGTCGGTGTTGATGGCGATGATCTTGGACGCCTGGTCCATCCCGGCCCGGTGCTGGATCGCGCCCGAGATGCCGGCGGCGATGTAGAGGCGGGGCCGGACCGTCGTGCCGGTCTGGCCGACCTGGTGCTCGCGGTCGATCAGCCCCGCGTCCACGGCCGCGCGCGAGGCGCCGACCTCTCCCCCGAGCAGGTTGGCCAGCTCGCGCAGAAGGGCGAACTCGTCGTGGCTGGAGATACCCGCGCCCCCGGAGACGATCACCGCCGCATCCTTGAGCTTGACGGTCGAACGGCGCACCTGCCGGCTCAGGACTTCGAGGGCGAAGTCACCCTGCTCGAACTCGGGCGTCACCCGCTCCACGACCCCGGTCCGGCCCGGGTCCGCAGCCGGCATCCGCATGACCCCCTCGCGGACTGAAGCCATCTGCGGCCGGGTGTTCGGATTGACGATCGTGGCGACCAGGTTCCCGCCGAAGGCCGGCCGAATCTGGAAGAGCAGGTTCTTGTAGGTCCTGTCCTCGCGCCGGAGGTAGTAGTCCCCGACCTGAAGGTCGGTGCAGTCGGCGGTCAGGCCGCAGCGCAGGGCGCTGGCGACACGCGGCGCGAAGTCCCGGCCGTTGGGCGTGCCGCCGACCAGGAAGATCTCCGGCCGGAGCCGGCGCGCCTCCGTGATGGCCACGCGGGCGTACGGGAGAGTGCGGTAGTGGGCCAGCTCCGGGTGGTCGGCCAGCAGGACACGGTCAGCGCCGTGGCGGATGACGTCGCTGGCGAGCTCCCCAACGTCATGCCCGCACAGCAGGCCCACGACCTCGTAGCCCAGCTGACCGGCCAGTTCGCGGGCCTTGCCGGTCAGCTCCAGGCTCACGTCGGCGATCCGGCCGTCGGTGTGCTCGATGAATACCCAGACGCTCTTCTGCTCGGTCATGGCCGCCTACCCGACGATGTACTCGTGGACCAGCTCCGCCACCATCGCCGCGATGGCCTCGGAGGTGGGCGGTACCGTCTTGCTCTCGGTGCTCTCCAGGACCACGAAGTTGATCTTGTGGACCTGGGTGGGCGAGCCGGCCAGGCCGATGGCCTCGGCGGTGGCGCCGATGTCGTCCGCCGTCCAGACGGGGATCTTGAGGTCGTGAGCGCCCAGGTACTCCTCGAGGGCCGCTTGGGTCTTGAACTCCGGCCACTGCTCCAGGAGCGCGGCGTACTCGCCCGAGGTCGCGGCCAGCTTGCGCGCCAGCTGCCGGCGAACCGAGGGCGGGCGCGGCGTGTTGGCCGAGCCCACGACCGTCAGCAGGCACGGCATCTGGCAGCGAACGATCTCCGAGCCGGAGTCCAGGGCGCGCTGGGCGGTGATCCGGCCGTCGACGATCTCCAGGACGGACTCCGCGTAGGTGATCTGCGGGATGCCCAGCTTCTCGGCGGTCTGGGGGCCCACCTGGGCCGTGTCACCGTCGATGGCCTGGCGACCGGCCAGGATCAGGTCGTAGCGGCCGATCTTCTCGATCGCCTTCTGGAGGGCGAAGGAGGTGGCCAGGGTGTCGGCTCCGGCGAACTTGCGATCGGTCAGCAGGACGACCTTGTCCGCCCCGCGCCAGAGCGCCTCGCGCAGGATGTTCGCCGCCTTGGGTGGGCCCATGGTGATCACGGTGACCGTCCCGCCGTGGCGCTCCTTGATCTGGAGGGCCATCTCGAGAGCGTTCAGGTCCTCCGGGTTGAAGATGGCCGACAGGGCGTTGCGGTTCATGGTGCCGTCTTTGGTCATCACGTCGCCGGTGATGTTGTGCGTGTCGGGCACCTGCTTGACCAGCACCACGCAGTCGATCGGTCTGGAGTCGGTCATCCAAGTCTCCGGGGATCGCCGGCCGGCGCCGGCAACTGGGTATCGAGACTCGCGGGTTGCGGACGCCTCCGGGGTGCCGGGAACGATTCCGGACGTCCTTCGCGTTCCGGGGAAGGATAACCGCGGGCCAGGTCGGGTCGTTCGCCCCTGGCGACCAGGCCGGGTCGGCGCACCTGCCTACACCCCTCCGCCGTCAGTGCTCGTCGTAGTGGATGTGGTGCCCCGCGTGGCGGTGGACGCCGTGGACGTAGTCGAGATGGCCCTCGTGGGCGACCGCCGCGTGGCCGCAGCCGTCCTCGTGCACGTGCATGTGCCCGGCGTGCGCGAGGTGCTGGCCGGGGGCTTCCGCGTCGTCGACGTGATCCTCGTGGACATGGTGGATATGCCCGTCGTGCAGGAAGTCGACGTGGTCCTCGTGCGGCACCGCGGCATGGCCGCAGAAGCGGTCGTGCACGTGCGGGTGCTGCTCGAGCGGGTGATGGGGGACGGGGTGGGCCATCGATACCTCCGGGTGCCACGGTAGCCAGAAGGGCCCGGGGCCGCAATCGACGGTCCCAGGCTGAAACCTCTCGGCGTCGGCCAACCTCAGACCCGTCCGACCAGTGCCTCCTACCCGCTGACGAACTCGGCCCCGTCCACGTTGATCACGTTTCCGCTGATCCAGTCCGAATCGGTTGCAGACAGCGTGACCAGGGCCTCGGCAACCTCCCCGACGGTCGTGAGGCGGCCGTGCGGGTTGCGGGCGATCGTCAGCGCGACGACGCGGGCCGCCTCGGGGATCTTGCGGAGCGCCGGGGTGTTGGTCACACCGGCCCGGATCGCGTTGACCGCGACGCCGCTGTCGAGGCGCGCCAGCTCCACCGCCAGCTGGCGGCAGTGCGATTCGAGCGCCGCCTTGGCGGCCGAGACCGCGCCGTACGACGGGATCATCCGGGCCGAGCCCTCGGAGGTCATCGCGAAGACCTTGCTGCCTCTCTCGAGCAGCCCCGCCCGCCAGAGGTCCTGGACCCAGTAGACGAGCGAGTTGGCCATGACGTCGATCGTCATCTCCATCTGCTTGCGGCTGATGGCGCCGCCGGGTTCCTGGGCGAGGAACGGCAGCAACGAGCCAAAGGCAAGCGAGTGCATGACGACCCGCAGGTGCGGCCGCCGGCCGGCGGCCCGCGAGACTTCCAGGCGCTCCGAGAACCGGGCGATCGCCGCGGCCCGCTTGTGGTCGTCGGCGGCGTTCATGTTGATGAAGATGGCCTCGGACCCGGCCGCCTTGATCGCGTGCTTGACCTCCGTCACGTGGTGGACGCCGGCGCGGAAGTCCAGGTGGATCCCGAAGATCCGGTAGCCCGCCCGGGCCAAGGCGAGCCCCGCCGCCTCTCCCATGCCGCTCGATGCGCCGAGGATCAGCGCCCAGCGCTCGCGGTCGTCCGCCATCGGTTCCTCCCTCGTGCCCGGGCGTCGCGCCCCCAGTCCGGGAGGCGGCGCGGGCCGTCGTCGTGGACGCGAGTCTAGCAGCGGCCGCCGCGACCCCCGACCGTTCCATGCAGGGCTGCATGAACCGCCAGGCCGCCCGGCTCGCTCGTCGCGCGAGCGGCAGCCGCTGCGTCGCATACTCCGGGCGTGCGGATGGAGCTCACGAAGCGCGGCGACTACGCCGTACGGGCGATGCTCGCGCTCGCGCGGGCCCCCGCCGGCCGGCTCCTGTCCGTCCGCCGGATCGCCGAGGAGATGTCGATCCCCGTCCGCTTCCTGCCCCAGGTCATGGGCGACCTGACCGCGGCGGGCCTCGTGGCAGCGACCACGGGTCGCGCCGGCGGGTACCGCCTCGCCCGACCCGCCTCCGCCGTCAGCCTCCTCGACGTGGTGGAGGCGGCCGAGGGCGACAGCAGGCGCCGAACCTGCGTCCTCCGGGGCGGCCCCTGCGGGCTCGACGGCTACTGCGACGTGCACGACGCCTTCGTCGCCGCCCAGGACGCGATGCTCCGGGCGCTCGCAGCGGCCCGATTGGCCGACCTGCCGGTCCGCCGCGGGGGGCGGCTCCCCGACCAGGCCGATCGCTCCGACCGCCAGCGCCAGTGACGCTCCCAGGGCCCCCACCGCGAGGCCGCCGCCCGCGATCGTGAGCGCGCTCGTCCCGGTTGGGACGCCGAGCGCTGCGTGCGACCCGCCCGGCCGTCGATCCCACTTGACAACACTAAGTAACTTGGTGATATATTCCGTCCGGCGGGGCCACCAGGTCAACGCGAGACAGGCGAGGCGATGCGACTCCAGCTCACGAAGCGCACGGACTACGCGATCCGGGCCTGCCTCCATCTCGCGATGGAGGACCGCTGCCCGATCTCCGGCCGCCGCATCGCCGAGCAGATGTCGATCCCGGACCAATTCCTCCCCCAGGTCATGGCCGACCTCGGGCGGGCCGGCATCGTCGGCGCCATCAACGGCAAGCATGGAGGCTATTGCCTCCGGCGCGACCCGGCCGGACTCACGCTCCTGGACCTGATCGAGGCCGTCGAGGGATCCAATCTCCGCCAGGCCTGTGTCGTGCGAGACGCACGCTGCGACGGCGATCCCGCCTGCGCGCTCCACCCGGTCTGGGCGGAGGCCCAGACCGCGTTCACCGACGTCCTCGCCGGAACGTCGATCGGCGACCTCGCCGCGCAGCAGCGCGCGGCCGACATGTTGGTCGGGCCGCAGCGCCCGGAAAGGATGCAGTGATGAAGCGAACCCAGGTCTGGGCCGGGCTCGCCATCGCGCTGGCCGTCAGCCTCGCCGGCTGCGGCGGCGCGGCGGCCCCCCAGTGGATCTACGCGCCGGCGCCGTCCGGCGGCGTCGCCGCCGGCCCCTCGGCGTCGTCCGCGGCGTCGCCGGCCGCGAGCCAGGCCCCGGCCGCCAGCGCGACCCCGGCAGCCAGCCAGGCGCCGGCCGGCAACGTCCTCGGCACCCTCGAGGTCACCGCGGTCGACCTCGGCTTCAAGCCGGCGACGCTGTCCGTCGACACGGTCGGGGTGTACGAGGTCAAGCTCGTCAACACGGGCTCCATCCTTCACGACATCACGTTCCCGGACGGCACGACCATGGCGGCCAAGGCCGGGGAGACGGTGTCGACGGTGGTGACCGTCCCGGCGGAGGGCCTCTCCTTCATCTGCTCCATCCCCGGCCACGCCGACGCCGGCATGAAAGGCACGATCTCCGTCAAGGGGACGGCCGCGGGCGGTGACAGCCACGGCGGTCCCGCCCCGGCCACGGACGTCCAGCCGGACCCGAACGCGCCCAAGTACGTGCCTCGTGACCCGAGGGCGCCCGCGCTGCTGCCGGGCGACACGCACGACATCGACCTCGTGATCGAGGAGAAGCTGATGACCGTCGCCGACGGCTTCAGCCAGGCGGTCTGGACGTTCGGTGGCTCGATCCCTGGCCCGGTCATCCGGGTCAAGCAGGGCGACCTCATCCGGATCCATCTCAAGAACCCGGCCACGAACAAGCTCCCCCACAGCGTCGACTTCCACAGCTCGATGGTGGCCTGGAACGACGAGATGTCCTCGATCAACCCGGGCGAGGAGAAGCTCTACGAGTATCGCGCCCTGTACGCCGGCGTCTGGATGTACCACTGCGGCACGGCCCCGGCGCTCCATCACATCGCCAACGGGATGTACGGGATGATGATCGTGGAGCCCAAGGGCGGCCTCGACAAGGTCGACCAGGAGTTCGCCATCGTCCAGAGCGAGTGGTATCTCGGGCCGCAGGGCGAGCCGGCCTCGCTCACGAAGGCCGCGGCGGCCGCCCCCGCCCCCGACTTCGTGCTCTTCAACGGGGTCGCGAACCAGTACAAGGACAACCCGATCCAGATCGCGACCGGCAAGCGCGTGCGGGTCTTCATCCTCGACGCCGGCCCGAGCATCGACAGCTCGTTCCACATCGTCGGCACGATCTTCGACCGGGTCATCAAGGAGGGCATCGAGCTCAAGGTCGGCAACGCCGGCGGCTTCGGCTCGCAGGCCGTCGACCTCTCCCCGGCCCAGGGCGCGATGGTCGAGTTCACGATGGCCGAGGACGGCCTCTACCCGATCGTGACCCACGCCTTCAACTTCGTCGGGCGCGGCGCCCTCGGCCTCTTCAAGGCGGGGGACGGCGACCCGAAGAACTAGCGCACGTCACTGCGGCCGGGCGCCTCGTGCCCCCGCGAGGAGCCCGGCCTCTTCATGCCCGGGAACCGGGGGGGAGGCGGCAGGCGGCGCCGACGCGTCAGACGGCGCCCGCGCGGCGCAGGCGGGCGACCTCGTCGGCCGCGTAGCCGAGCTCGGCGAGGATCTCGTCCGTCTGCTCGCCCAGGAGCGGCGGGGCGAAGCGAACCGTCGCCGGCGTCCGGTGCAGCTCGAAGGGCGGGCCCACCTGGCGCACGATCCCGAGGACGGGGTGCTCGACGTCCGTCAGCAGCCCCCGGGCCGCCACCTGCGGGGACGCGAAGGCCGCCGCCAGGTCGTTGATCGGGCCGGCCGGCACGCCGGCCGCGGCGAGGCGGGCCAGCCAGGTCGCGGTGGGCTCCGCGCCGAGGCGGGCGGCGAGGAGCAGGCGAAGGGCATCGCGGTTGGCGACCCGGGCGCCGTTGGTCGAGAAGCGGGGGTCGTCGGCCAGCTCCGGCGCGCCGATGGCCGCCGCGCAGCGCCGCCACTGCCGCTCGCTCCCGACCGCGACCGCGATCTCCCCGTCGGCAGTGGCGAACGTCTCGTAGGGGACGATGTTCGGGTGGGCGTTGCCGAGGCGGGCCGGGGCTTCCCCGGTCGCGAAGAGGTTCTGGGCCTGGTTCGTCAGCCACGCGAGGGTCGACTCCAGCAGCGAGATGTCGATCCGCTGGCCGCGGCCGCTCGCCGGCGACCCGGGGCGGTCGCGACCAGCGATCGCGGCGAGCACCGCCGTGGCGCCCAGCATCCCCGTGGCCAGGTCGGTGATGGCGACCCCGACCTTGGTGGGCCCGCCGCCCCCGGCCGACGGCTGCCCCGTGATCGACATCAGCCCGGAGACCGCCTGGATCACGAAGTCATACCCGGGCGTGGCGGCCTCGGGGCCGGTCGGCCCGTAGCCCGAGATCGCGAGGTGGACGAGGCGCGGATTGATCTCCTCGAGCGTCGCGTCGTCGAAGCCGAGCCGGGCGAAGCCGCCGACACGGTGGTTCTCGACCAGCACGTCGGCGCGGGCCAGCAGCCGGCGCAGCACGACCCGGCCCGCGGCGGTCTTGAGGTCGAGGCCGAGCGACCGCTTGTTGCGGTTGACGGCGAGGTAGTAGGCCGCGGTTCGGTCGGCGCCTTCGCCAACCCACGGCGGGCCCCAGCCCCGCGTCGCATCGCCCTCGGGTGGCTCGACCTTCACCACGTCCGCCCCGAGGTCGGCGAGGAGCATCGTCGCGTACGGGCCAGCCAGCACGGTGCTGCAATCGGCGACGAGGAGGCCGGCCAGCGGGCCGGGGGCGGAGGGCGGGGGCATGGCCCGCATCGTAGCGAGCCGGCTCGCGCCCGTCGGGGCGGGGACCCGAACCGTCGGCGTCCGCCCTGGGCCGCCCCGCCGGCCGGCCCGCCTCGCGTGTCGGATACCATCCGGCCATGCCAGCGTCCCCGCCCGAGCGCGCGCGTCACACGCTCATGACCGTCCACGCCCACCCCGACGACGAGACGATCGGTACCGGGGGGGTGATGGCCCGGGCCGCGGCAGACGGCCACCGCGTCGTCCTCGTCACCTGCACCCGCGGCGAGCTCGGCGAGATCGTCGTCCCCGAGCTGGACACGCCGGAGAACCACCGGCGGCTGGCCGAGATCCGGGCGGGCGAGCTGGAGGCCGCCCTCGGCGCCCTCGGCGTCACGACCTGGGAGAACCTGGGCTACCGCGATTCCGGGATGATGGGGGCACCCGGCAACCACGATCCGCGCTCCTTCTGGCAGGCCGACCTCGACGACGCGATCCGGCGCCTGGCCTGGCTGGTCCGGCTGCACCGCCCTGGCGTGATGACGCACTACAACGACTTCGGCGGCTACGGCCACCCCGACCACATCCGGGCCCACCAGGTAGCCGTCGGCGCCTTCTACCGGGCGGGCGATCCGGAGTGGCATCCGGAGCAGATCGCCCCCGAGCACGGCGGGTCGGGGCCGTCGATCGCCGACGGGGGCCTCGAGCCGTGGGCGCCGGCCAAGCTCTACGAACAGGCCATCTCCCGCGGGCGGCGCGAGGCGATGGCGGCCCGCGCCAAGGCGGCCGGGATGCCCTCGTGGTGGTCGCGCCCGACCGACGCGAGCGCCGAGGACCTGGCCCGCTGGGACGAGTTCATGCAGCGCTCCACGGTCGACGACGCCCTGATCACCACCCGAATCGACGTGCGCGCCTTCGCCGACGCCCGCTGGCAGGCACTCCTCGCCCACCGGACGCAGATCTCGCCCTCGGCGAACCCGATCATGGCCCTGGGGAAGGACGGGTTTGCCGACCTGTGGGGAGAGGAGACGTTCATCCTCCGCGCCTCGCGCGTGCCCCTGGGCGACAAGCGTCCCGAGACGGACCTCTTCGCCGGCCTCGCCTGACGGGTCGGCGGGCGAGGCCCGCTGCGCAGGGCCGAATCAGAAACGCCCCGTCGCGGCGACGGGGCGTCAGGTGGCGCTGATGGCGGACCCGACCGGATTCGAACCGGCGATCTCCAGCGTGACAGGCTGGCATGTTGGGCCGCTACACCACGGGTCCGCGGCCGGCGGAATCTAGCACGAAGCCGCGGGCGGCGCTCCGTGACAGCCAGCCGGCGGTCACCGCGCCGGCCTCTCCGGCCTCCCCGCGCTATCCTGCCCGGGATGTCCTGGATCGACCTGCGCTCCGACACGGTCACCCATCCGACCCCGGCCATGCGCCGTGCCATGGCCGCTGCCGAGGTGGGCGACGATGTCTTCGGCGACGACCCCACCGTCAATGCCCTGCAAGCACGCGCGGCGGAGCTGCTCGGCAAGGAAGCCGGGCTCTTCGTGGCGTCGGGAACGATGGGCAACCTCGTCGCCCAGATGGCCCACCTTGCCCGCGGGGCGGAGGTCATCGCGGCGACCACCAGCCACATGGTGCTGGACGAGGCGGCCGGCCATGCCGTGGTGGTCGGAGCGTCGGTCCGGGCGCTGCCCGAGGACCCGGACGGCACGGTCGACCCGGCGGCCATCGAGGCCGCCTTCCGCGACCCCGGCGACGCCCACGAGCCGATCACCGGCCTCGTCGCCATCGAGAACACCCACGCCCACTCGATGGGGCGCCCGCTCCCCGTCTCCTACGAGCAGGCTGTCGCCGCGGTCGCCCACCGGAACGGTGTCCCCCTCCACCTCGACGGGGCCCGCTTCTTCAACGCGGTCGTCGCCCTCGGCGTCACCCCGGCGGCCCTCGCGGCCCCTGCCGATTCGGTCACCTTCTGCCTCTCGAAGGGCCTGGCCTGCCCGGTCGGCTCGGTCGTGGTCGGCACGCACGAGTTCATCCACCGCGCCTGGCGGGCGCGGAAGCTCCTCGGCGGTGGCATGCGCCAGGTGGGCGTCCTGGCCGCTGCCGGCCTCGTCGCCCTCTCCGGGGGCCCCGACGGGATGATCGAGCGCCTCGCCGAGGACCACGCGAACGCACGGCTGCTGGCCGAAGGGCTGGCCGACCTCGAGGGCATCGAATTGGCCGGCGGGATCGCCCAGCCGACGCCCGGGCGGCTCGATCCCGATCGGGCCGTGACGGACTTCGTCATCTTCCGCGTCGCCCGCGATCGGGCCGCGTTCCTGGCGGCGCTGGAGGCCCGGGGCGTCCTGATGGTCCCCTACACCCACGGGGCCATCAGGGCCGTCACCCACTACGGCATCGAGCGGGGAGACGTTGCGACCACCGTCGCGGCGGTCCGCGACGCCCTGGCCGACACTGCGGGGACGCGCCCCGCGGCAGGGGCGGCTGCCAGCAGCGCGACCGGGGCCTGGACGACGGTGGCGCCGGCCGGCGCCGCGCGCGCCTGACCCGGCTCCCGGACACCGTGCTCGTCATCCCCTCCCTCGACCTGACCGCGGGGCGCTCGCGAATCGTCTTCTGGCCCGGGGCTGCCAGCGGGGTCGGCAGCCCAACTGATCGGCCGGAGGCGATTGCTGCCCGCTTCGTCGACCAGGGAGCCCGCGTGGTGCACCTCGTCGACTTCGACGGGGCCCAGCAGGGACGGCCCGCCAACCTCGACGCCGTGGCTCGGATCGCGGCCCGCGTCGCCGTCCCGCTCCAGGTTGCCGGCGGGCTCGACGGACCCGAGCAGGTCCGGCTGGCGTTCGCCGCCGGGGCCACCCGCGTCGTGGTCGCGATGAGCATGGCCGACGACCACGCCACCCTCCGGGCGTGCCTGGCGGTCGCCGGCGACTGGCTGGCGGTCGGGCTGGACCCGCGCCCGGATCGCGTGGCCGCGTTCCCCTGGCGCTCGGGTCGCCGGCCGGCCTTCGAAGAGGTGGCGGGCGAGCTGGCCGGGCTCGGCGTCCGCCGCCTCGTCCTGACCCACGGCGGTACCGAGCCGGATGCCGCGCTGATCGGCCGCCTGGTGCGCGACCTCGATCTCGAGGTGCTCGTGGCGGGCGGCGTCGTCGACCTCGCCGGGATCCGGCGCCTCCGCGAGGCCGGCGCCGCCGGCGTCGTCCTCGGCGAGGCGCTGCTCACCGGCCGCATCGAGTTCCCCGCAGCCATGGAGGCCGCCGCATGACCCCCACCCGCGTTCGTCGCCTCGCCGCTCTCGCCCTGGTGGGCGCCGTCGCCCTCGCGGCGTGCTCCGGCGGGGCCACGGCGGCCCCGATCCTGCCGCCGGGCAGCCCCACGCCGGCGCCGGGGGCGACCGCTGCCGCGACGGCCGCTCCGTCGGGGGCGCCGGCGACGCAGCCTGCCGGGACCTCGACCTGCCCGACGAGCGCCCCGGCGCCGATGGCCGCGGACGCGACCGCGACGGTCACCCTGGCGACCGAGAAGGGCGACATCGTGATCCAGGTGAAGGGCTCGCTCGGCCCCAAGGCGGCGGGCAACTTCGTGGCCCTCGCCGAGTGCGGCTACTTCGACGGCGTCGTCTTCCATCGGCTGATGCCGGGCTTCGTGATCCAGGCCGGCGACGGGCAGTTCGGGCGAGCGCCCAACGTGGACGCGAGCAACGTTGGGGCCGGCGGCCCCGGCTACTCGTTCGCCGACGACCCGGTGACCACCCCCTACGCGCGGGGGACCGTCGCGATGGCCAACTCCGGCCCCGACACCAACGGCAGCCAGTTCTTCATCTGCCTGGCCGACCTCGCCACCCTGTCGCCCGACTACTCGATCTTCGGGTCCGTGACCTCGGGCATGGACGTCGTCGACACGATCGCCGCCATGCCGAACACGGGCGGCCAGGAGGGCCGGGCCCTCGAGCCCGTCGCGATCACGAAAGCAACCGTCAGCCGCCCCTGACCGTCCGCACCCCGGACGGCTGGCGCCAGCCCCAGCACCCCAGGAGGACCCCGTGACGAAGGTCACCATCGCCACCACCGCCGGCGACATCGTCGTCGAGATCGCCGACGCCGACGCCCCCAAGGCGGCGGCGAACTTCCTGAAGCTCGCCCGGGAGGGCTTCTACGACAACGTCATCTTCCACCGCGTCGTCCCGGGCTTCGTGATCCAGGGCGGGGACGGCGAGTACGGGCGCGTCGACGAGAAGGGCCAGGTGCGCAACCGCGGGCGCGTCGGCCAGGGCGGGCCCGGCTACCGATTCGCGGACGAGGCGTTCTCCGGCGACTACGAGCGGGGCGCCCTCGCCATGGCGAACGCGGGCCCGAACACGAACGGCTCGCAGTTCTTCATCTGCCACGCCGACCTCCGCGGGAAGCTCCCGAAGAGCTACACGGTGTTCGGCAAGGTGCTGAGCGGCCTCGACGTCGTCGACGCCATCGCGACTGCAGAGCGCGACAGCCGCGACTTCCCGCACGTACCCGTTGCGATGAGGACCGTGACCGTCAACGAGGACTGACCGAAGGATGCCCCGCGCCGGGGGCCGGGCGGGCGGTGAGGCCGGACCGAGCTGGCGCGCGGCATGGCCGGGCGCACGGCCCGTTTCGTGCTCGGCGAGCGAAGGTTGCGGATTATTAACCGCGAAATGTGCGGAAACCCTTGAGTCCGGGGGTGAGGTCGGCTACACTTCCCGTAGTCGCGCGAGCGACCGCTGCCCCAGTTACAAGGTCATGGGTAGGTAGGGTCAGGGTAGCCGGTGCAGCCGGCGTGATAGATGCCCTTGGAACGCGGCAGAAGTGGTCCGGCAACGGGCCCGCTTCACCGGGACAGCATCGGAGCGGCTCCTTCGGGGGCCGCTTCGACGTTTCCGGGATCTTCCGAGCAGCGCGCTCGCCTCGCCACGCCTTCAGGCGGCGTGGCCCCGGGCGGCAGCGGTTCTGCCGGGGATGCGGACACCGGAAGGAGTACAATCCCGCCTCGCGGCGCCGCACCGGCGCCCGCCCGCGCGCCTGTAGCTCAGTGGATAGAGCGTCGGCCTCCGGAGCCGAAGGTCGCAGGTTCGAATCCTGTCGGGCGCGCCATTACAACCTTGCCGGGCAGCGCGAGTGCTAGGCCGTAGGCATACGCCGACGGCGCCAGCCTCATCCACACGATCGTCCTCCCCGTGACCACGATCCGTTCGTAGATGGCGTGGAGCAGCTCTGCCTTCGCCTCGGGGACGTCGGCCTTTCTCCAGGTCGCTGACAGCGTCTCGAGCCACGCGACGGCGCGCTCCGCCGAGATCCCCTCGGTCGTTGTGCGCTCGAGGGTCTCCTTCGCCTCCCGCAGGCCCCGCAGACGCGCGAGGTACACCTCGTCCTCGAGGCGGCCCGCCGCGTGGTCCAACGCGAGCGCATCTGGCGCTCGATGCGAGCGCGGTCGATCGTGATGCCCCTAGGCGTGCGGGCCGCGGGCCGCGGTTTCTATTCGTCCGATTGGGCCATGCGCTCGGGGCCGTGGGCTCGGTCGAGGTCGCTTGCGGCGGCGCTTGGCCGGCGCTGTGCCGTTGTCGGTTCGCCAGTCTCGATGATCACCTTGAGGTTCGCCAACTCCCGCTCAGCCTCGCGCGGGCTCAGGACGAACGCCTCGACGACACGCCCGAACCAGCCCAGGCCACGGGGCCACTCGGTTCGCGCCTCGAGCGCGAGGCTGGTGCCGCCGCGCTCGGGTGTCAACCGGGCCTCGAGGTCGTACCGGAGCCCGAGGAGGGCGCTGGTCCTCGAAACGTAGCGGAAGGGGGCTTCGGCCATGATGATCGTCGTCCGTGCACTCGTCGGGCCGCGACGGACCGAGTAGGAGGTCCCGACGCCTCCATCGCCGGTCACGTCGGCGACTCGCGGGCTTCCGGTCTGCCAACGGGGGATCAGGGTGAGGTCGGTCCAGGCGGACCAGACTGACTCAGGTGCCGCATCGACCCAGATCGAATACCTGAGAACGCCCACGGGCCACCCCTGTCAGGCGACAGGGTCTGCGCTCGCCGGCTTCGACTCGAGCGTGCGCTTGATCGCGGCGAGGCTCTGCACCCGCTGTCGCTGCATCACCCGATCCAGAAGGGGCGACGCGAGCCTCGCGAGGCCGTGTGCGCGGATGTCCGTCTGGACGACCAGCCTGGACCCCCCGGGGATCGCTTCGACGCTGGCGTCGAACACCATCCCGATCGCGCCGGAGTCCGCCGACGCTTGCCAGGACCTGGGGTGGTCATACCGCGTGATCTCGACGATGCGCGACCCCGCTCCCGACCACTCTGCCCGGTAGCGCGTGCCAAGCCCGACCGGGCCGTCCGTGAGCTTCTCGCACGACTTCATCGGGCCCGGCGTCCACTCCAGCTCGTTGCACTGGTCGCTGCAGTACTCGAAGACCTCGATGGGCGATCGGGCAATGTCGATCGAGTTCTGGAGGATGCCCAACGCTTGTTGTCCCTCGTGCGCTACTAGAGTGAACTCTAAGTGCGACTACGGTACCATCATCGCCGTGCGAGTCAAGCCCGATCCCAGGATGCCCAGACGGCGGAACCCGGCCGAGACCCGGCGTCGCATCCTCGATGCGGCCCGAAGCCTGTTCAACGAGCAGGGCTACGCCTCGACGACGCTGGCCGCGATCGCAGACCGTGCTGGCGTCTCGGTGCAGACCGTGTACTTCACGTTCCACTCGAAGGGCGAGCTCCTGATGCAGATCGTCCTCGTGGCCGGCGCCGACGACCCCGAGGCACCCCGGCACCAGGATCGAGGCTGGTACCGCGAGATGCTTGCGTCCACCGACGCGCGTCGCCAGATCGCGTTGCTCAGCGAGCACGGCACCGACATCTTCGTGCGGGTCGCTCCGCTGATCGGGCTCGTTGACGCAGCCCGGGCGAGCGATCCGAACCTCGGCGCCGCCTGGCAGCAAACGGTGATGGCGCGCAGAGAGGCGTTGCGCGAGCAGATGGAGGTCGTGGCGCGGAACGGGGCGCTCCGGCCCGAGCTCAGTGTCAACGATGCCGCCGACATCGTCTTCGTCCTGCAGCGCCCAGAGACGCTTCGTGCGCTGACCATCGAGTGCAGCTGGTCCATCGAGCGGTACAAGGCGTGGCTCTTCGAGACCCTATGCCACCAACTGCTCGTCGATGATCTCGTCTGCGATGGCGAGGCAGATCCCGCGACGGCCGGGCTGAGCTTCGCCGCGGACCTGCATCGGTCCGTCTCCGCAAGACGGGAATGGACGCGAAGGGACTCGGTCGCGCCAGCGTCGTGAGCAGCGGTGGACGCTAGTACCTAGTTGCGCAAGTCAGCGTAATGTCGAGTGAGGCCGACCTGGTGGACCTCCCGTTGCTGCCACTCGAACGGGGTGGCGACCTCGTTGTAAGCGGCGGCGAACCGCTCGATCGCATCGCGCACCTGACGCGGCGAGGTGTGGCTCGCTCCCCGGAGGGCCGCCCGTTCGAGGATGCTGAACCAGACCTCGACCTGGCTGAGCCAGGAGGCGTGGGTCGGGGTGAAGTCAAAGTGGACGTTCCGATGACGGGCCAGCCATCGGTCATGCCTGGGCTTGTGGGTGCACGGGAAGGTTCACTCGGACTTCGCCGCGTTCGGTCACAAGAACGTCTACGTGGCCGAGGACTTCGCGTTCTCGTGGCCGTTGGTCGCGACGGACACCTTCGTCCGCGCGCTCGGGCGGGGCTCGCAGTTCTATCGGGACTACCGATGGTCCGAGCTCTTCTGCCCGACCTGCTCGTCGGGCGGGCGCTCACACAGCAAGCGCTACTCGACCAACTACGAGTCCAAGTTCCCGAGCTACCTCTCGTGGCGGTTGTCGCATGACCCGTGGGTGCCGACGAGTGTCTGGGGCGAACCGCCGACCGCAACCTCCCCGCGTGACGCGTGGTACGAGGACGAGCGCCCGGAGGAGGCGCGCATGCAGCAGAGCTGGATGCGCTACCTCCCGGTTGCCACTCCCGCGCTCGACGCCGATCTCGCCTCACTCGCCGGGGTGCGCCGCGTCGCCGAAGCTGATTCCGCGCGCATCGGCCGGCTCCTGAGGTTGCTCAAGGCTCGGTTCGAGGCCGGCGAAGTGGATCCTGACCGCCGCGCAGGGAGCTTCGCCAGCCAAGCCTTCGTCGGCCTCCACTGGCGGCTCTACGAGCGCTTGTCTGTCCTCGACGCCGACCGCAGCCAGCAGCTGCTCGATGACATCCAGGTTCTGGCCGTCTTGGGTCGGGCCCTCATCTACTACCCGCCGTCCCGGACGCGCGCGGACGACGGCTCGTTCGTCGGCCTACGGCGCTACTTCGCATCGCAGGTGCCGTTCATCGTGCTCACGCGGGAGCAGGGTCCTGTTGCCGACCGCCTGGGCATCGAGCGATTCCGCGTCGAGGTGGAGCGGGTCGCCGGCGGCACCGAGACACCGATCACGAAAGACGTCCGGCCCTTCGTGCACGACCGGGCCGCGGAGTTCCTCGCCCTGCAGATCTACCACCCGCTCGGCGCGCGAGCGCTTCAGCTCGATGGCCGTGAGTTCCCGATCCGAGCCGAGCGCCTCCGCCGCCTGGAGGTCGTCCGCGTGGATGCCTCGTTCTCCGGCTCTCGGTTCCAGGCACCGATCTCGTGAAGTCCGTCGGGGCCGGATCGCGGCGAGGACATGTACCTCGACATGACCGCGTCTCCTCCGCGGCTCTACCTCGACCTGGCTGGACCGCGCTGGCTCGACCGATTCCGCGCGCTGGCCGGGCCGCATCTCGCAACCCTCTTGGAGAACCCCGCCTACGGAGCGACGTTCCAGCTCTTGCTGCAGGCCGAGACCGAGTCAGACATCGAGGCGTTCCTCGAAGAGCGCTCGATCTCGCTCGACGATGTCGAGCTCGTGAGCGCGCAAATGGCGTCCGTGGCGGGCGCCGTGCGTGCCGAGGAGCGGCGTTGGTGGGCCGTCGTCCTGCCGCTCGTGGGCGCGGTCGTTCCGCCGACGAATGACGGCGAAGCCTTCCGGCGCGGTGTCCTGGAACGGCTTCGGGCGGCGACGACTCAATCGCCGGTACCCGACCTCGCGGAACGGCTGTATCGAGCCGGCGCGGGCGAGGCCGTGCGACGCGACGCCTCGCCCGACGGTGCTCTGGCAGCTCTCGAGACCGATGGGATCGACTTGCGCGTTCTCCACGAGCTCCTCGTTGAAGCTGGCGACCGCGGCCTTCGGATTCAGCTCGCCGGCCAGTTGCTTGCCGACTGGCGGCGGAGCCACGGGCGTGAGGTTGCGGCCGTGCTCGCGTCGCGCGGGGTCGAGCCGGAGGACGCACGACGCATGCCCGATGGCTGGGAGGCACAGCCCGCCCTCGCGTTCAGAACGCAGCTGAGGCCGGACGAGTACCTCCAGCCGGTCATCGCCGACCTGCGGTCGGTCGGGATCGACGCGGACGCGACCGAGCTCGTCGGGCCCGGCGCGAGCGCGTACCTCGCAAGCCTGGTCGGCGAGACCGAGGACCGTCTTGCAGCGCTCTGGCACGGGCTGTTCGACGAGGCCGAACGAGCACGGTTGCTTCGAGATCGGGCCCTCGGCTGGAAGCGTCTCCTCCGGCCGATCATCGTCTGCGCGCGGACCCGCGCCGGCGACAGCGCCCATCACATCCGGACTGAACTCGAGGGAGTCGACGCCGGCCTGCCGATGTCACCCGCCCAGGTCGCGGACCTCATCCCGTCGATGTCCCTGCTGCTCGCCGAGAGCGCGGACCTCGATGATTTCCTCGCCCGGCGCCTGGCAGACGATCGCGCACTCGCCGATCCATCGCTCGCCGAGCTGCGGCCTGATCTCGGCGCGTTCCTCGACCTCGATCATCTCGACCGCGTCCAGGCGGTTCTCGTCCGAGGGCGGCGGCAGGCCGTCGACCAGGTACGGCAGGACATCGACGACCTGCGCGAACGGTCTCTTGCTCCGAAGCCCTTCGAAGGCGCCCAACCTCCGCCTCCGCGCGACCGCGCCGATGGGCCCACCAAGCGCACGGTCGTTCGGCCGCGCCGCTCGCATGATCAACGGACGCGCGACCGACATGGCGCACGTGGGGAGAGCATCGCGCTCGCGGCCGTCCTAGACGCCATCCTCGTCAAGCCTCGCGAGGAGCAGGACGAGGTCATCGATGCCCTTGTTCGGTTGCTCGACAGCGTCGCCACCGGGGAGATCGTCGACCGCCTCATCGCCGACGCCCGTCTGGCGCAGGCCAGCGAGGACGAGGACGACCGCCTCGAGTCACTCGCGCGATTCCTGCACGTCGCGCAGGCGTCTGACGACTTCGGGTTCGACGTCCTCGGGTATCTGGCACCCTTCGTCGGAGCCGCGCCATGTCCCCTCCTCCTCGAGGTGAAGAACGCAGCTGACCGAAGCTTCATCGCGAGCGTCCCCGCGTGGAAGAGGGCCGAGGAGCAGTGCGACCGATACGCGTTCTTCGTCGTGCTGCGAGAGTCGGGCAGCGAGATCGCAGCAGCGCTCGAGCTCATCCCCAACCCCGCCGAGCTGTTCCGAACCGGCCAGATCCAGCGCGACGAGGAGTCCTGGCAGATCGCCTACCGACCGCTCACGGCCGGCGACAGATGATGGGACTCGCCGTGCGGTGGGCAAGATCACGACGGCGATGCCGGGCGCGACACGTCCGTATGCAAGCCCCACTGTGAGCGCCTACTCCAGCCCTGCGGAAGGCGACCCTGGTCCGCAAGGCGGCCGAGGCCACGCCAGCTGAGCCGGGGCCGGTCCCGTTCAAGGCCAAGCGCCGCAGCAGAGGGGCCGGCACCCTGGAGCGCGACGCCGCGTAGAGCGGCCGCCCCCAGCCAACCCTCAGGCGCCGGGCGCCAGAGCGGGGCCCCTTCCGTTCGCTGCGACAGGGTTTGCCGGGCTGGGATCAAGGCGCCACTCCGGCGCCCTGTGGCGCCCGCGGGCGAAGACGCAAGGGACGCGGATGGTGGGAGTCGCACCACCGGCGCGGCCTGCCCCGCCCGCCGAGGTACGGGAGCTCGGCGCCGCAGGCCGGGCAGTGGCGCAGCGGTGCGAGGGTCGCGCGGAGGGCCATGGTCGCGGACGCGGCCACCGCCTCGAGTGCGTTAGCGCTCATGCAGCACTCCACTGGCGAAAACCCCGAAGACGGGCGAAACCCGGCCGAGGGAACACAGTCGCGCGGCGCGGTCGGGGCGAAGGCTCAGACCCCTATGGGCTACCCCACCCCGGTCGGTCGACGCACCCTTCGTGGAGTTGCACGAGCGGCACAGCACCGCGGTGTTGGCGATGTCGAACGGCGCACCGCCCGCGGCGAGCGGGACCACGTGGTCGACTGTCAGGTCGGCGGCCGGGTGGGCGGGGCGCAGGTAGCCCGAGCACCGGTCGCCGTGCTCGCCGCGCCAGGTGCTGTAGAGCGCGTTGTGCCGGCTCCGGTTGGACTGGCGCGCGTGCTGCGTACAGCGACTACCCGCGCGGCTGGTGACCACACCACAGACCGTGCACAGCTTCACCCGCGAATCGTCGATGGGCTGGCTGGCTCGGTCTATTCGCTCGCGGTGCTAGGCCTGCGCGACCAGGTCCAGACGCTCGGCGCGGGTCTGGTCGACCTCACGTGCGTTGGCGGCGGCCTACCTTATCGCTTCCGCGCTCGGTGCGCGCCCCGATACGGTCGGCGCCGTCGACGCATGGCGATCGCCACGGCCAGCGCGACGAGGCCGGCGACGATCGCCGCCACGATGGCGGCAGTCTGCCACTCGATGCCACCTCCGCCCGAGGGCTGCGGCATCGGCGACTCGGTCGGCGACGGCGGCACCGCGCTCGCGGGTGCGGTCGTCGGCGTGGACGAGGCAGCCGCCGGCGTGCTCGTTGGGTAGGGGCTGGTTCCCGACCCAACGACCGCAAAGTCGCCGAACCTGGTGACGATGGCGACAAACGAACCCTCGCCGGGGCCCGGTGGCGATGTCCTGACCTTCTGCCACGCCGTCCCGTCAAACAGCTCGACAGTGGCGTCGCGGAGTGCCGGATCGGCCGAACGGAGCACGACGCTGACGCGCGCCTCCTCCGTGGCCGTGACCGGCCGACCGCGCTGATCGGTCATGAGCATCCGGTAGACGTTGCCGTCGATGTAGCCGTCGGCCGGCGGACCAACGGGTTGGACGGGCTCGATCGAGACCTTGATCGAGGTCGCACCGGCGGGCAGCGTCAGCGCGCCGGGCGTGCCGAAGACCTGCGCCTGGGGCGAGAGCTCGGGCGTCGCCACGGCGACGAGGTCGTTCTGTCCGTGGCTGACCCCGATCGTCGCCGACGCGCCCTTGGCGCCGCCCGGATGGTCCGGTGGCGGCGACAGCCAGCGGTATGGCTCGGTCGGCACGACGCCGTCATACAACGGCGGTCCGGCGAGCGGCGCCGTGAGTTGCGCGAGCACGACGAGCAGCAGCCCCGCCGCGATTGTGGCCAGGCCGAGGCGGCGGGACATCACAGCCAGTAGGTGACGAGGTCGGCGAGGGCATGCGCGAGCGCCGGGGCCGCGATGCCACCCGACAGGATTCGGAGGCCGGCGAGCACGAGGCCGACGCCGAAGTCGAGCGGCACGACGTGCCAGCCGTAGAGGGGGACGTGCATGAGAGCGAAGGCGGCGCTCGTCACGAGGACGGCCGCGGCGAGGCCGCCCCATTCAGCCGCCGCGTCAAAGAGCGCCCCGCGCAGCACGGCCTCCTCTGCGGTCGCCACGAGGATCGTCGCGATCGCCCAGGGCGCGAACGCGAACCGCGGGGTTGACGCGTACTCGGCGCCGAGTCGCGGGATCGCCGCGATGGCGATGAGGAGCGCCGCCGCTGCCAAGCCGAGGACGATCGACGACGTGTGGGGCACGCCGATCGACCATCCGCCCGCGAGGGCGAGCGCCAGGAGCCCGGCACCGAAGATGAACCCGATAACGACCGGATCGGCGACGACCGCCCGGGTTGCTGCCCAGCGCGCGCCGACGACGAGGGCGAGACCGAGGGCGATCCACGCCGGACGCGCGGTCCTGGCGCTCGGAAGGACGATCGCGGTCATCGGGCGAGGGGCACGAACGCGATCGATCCCGTCGTGTACGTCGCCGGCCACACGAACTCGTAGTGGCCGACCGCCTGCCACTGCCAGATGACGGCCGCGGCGCGGGTGTTCTGGCCGAGCGTGGCCGCATCCGACGAGAAGCGCAGGCCAGCGCCGTTGGGGAGCGAGCCCGTCGGCAGGTCGATCGCCCGCGCGGCTTCGGCGACGTGACTCGCGTCGAGGCCGCCGTCCTTGATCGTGGGCAGGACGTCATGGAACAGGGCCCAGCCAGCGGTGAAGCCCGCGAGGGCCTCCTCGGTCGCCTCGGCGCTCGGCGCCTCTGCGGGACCCGTGATCGTGTACTCGGTCGTGCCGGCCCCGTACTCCGAGCCTGCGCCGCCGTACGGATCGCCGGCCCCCGTCGGCGCGCTGGCGGACGGCGAGGAGGCGCCCGCCTGCCACGCGGCGGCGAAGCGGTCGTAGATCGCACGGGCGCCGGGAACAAGGGCGGATTCGTCGAAGCCACCGGTCGGGCGGTCGGAGGCGAAGATGCCGATCGCGTCGGCCCCAAGCTCGCCCGCGAAGTCCGGGTCGCATTCGGCCATCGTCGAGCCGATGAGCGCGCCAACATGGAGGTTCGCCGCCAGCATCGCCCGGCGGAACGCGATCCCGTCGGGAATGTGCGAGGCGAGGATGACCACGTCGGGTCGCGCGTCGGCGAGATGGCCCATGATCGTCGGCCAGTCGGGCGCCGCGAGGTTGTACGTCTCGCGCGCCACGATCGGGACGCCGTCGGCCTCGGCCGTCCTGGCCGCGGCGTCGGCGACCGAGGTCGCGTAGCCGTCCTGGGCGGCGACGATCGCGGTTCGAAGCGTCGAGCGCGTTCGCCCGAGCCTCGACGCGAGCTCGGCCGCAGCGAAGTCGGCGGAGTTCGCCCCGAGGTTGGAACCGCTCGCCCCGACCCGGAACACCATCGGCAGGCCGCGCCCGGTCAGCCGGTCGGCGACCGCACCGCCTTCCCAGTACACGAGTCCGGCGGCATCGGCCGCCTCGCTCGCGGGGATCGAGAGATCGGAGGAGTAGGCCCCGACGACGATGCTGACGCCCTCCTGCGCGAGTGCGCGCATCACGTCAGGCGCGTCCTGACCGCTCTCGAGGTCACGCACGTCGAGCTCGATCCGCCTCCCGCCGACCCCCCCATCGGCATTGACGAGGTCGGCCGCGATTCGGACGCCCTCGAGCTCGTGGCTCGCCAGAACACCGGCCGTGCCTTGGAGTGGGAACACGGCGCCGATCCGGATCGGGGTTCTCGGGGGCGACGCCTGCTCGCTGACGGGCCCGGCACAGCCGGCGACGGCGACGAGCGCAACGGCGATCAGGCATCGGGTCAAGCGGCGGGTCGAGTCCGACATCGGGTTCCTCACTGCGACGGGGGACGGGAGGTGTCAGCGCCGCCTGCGGCGCTTGCGCGGGACGGGCGATCGGCGAACCGGCGGTGAGACCTCTGGAGTCGCCGCTCGCCTCGGGCGGATGAGGACCAGCAACACGATGACCGAGCCCCCAGCGACGAGGGCCGCGGCAAGGACCCACCGCGGGTCGAGCCCGCCGACGCCGGGCGAGAGCGTGCCGCGCGCCGCGGCGACGCCCAGGGCGTCGACGTTCGCGAGGTACTCGCCGGGCTGGCCCCCGCTCTGCGTCGCAAGCTCCTGCCAGGCGTTGCCGACGAGGTCCACGAGCTTCACGTCGTAGGCCTCGTCGGGGGCGCGGAGGACGATGGTCGGCTGCACCCCGCTCGCGAGCGGGACGGGATTGCCTGCCTGGTCGGTGACCGCGAAGCGGTAGGCGTTGCCGACGACCGAATCCGGCGGCGACGGCGCGATCGGCGTGATCGAGATGTCCAGCTCGGTCGCGCCAGGCGGCGCGGCGAAGGCTTCGGGCGGAGCGATGAGCTGGGCCTGGGGCGGGCTCTCGGCGGTCGCGGCGCTGAGGGCCGGGCTCTTGCCGCTCTCGAGCGGCTTGACGACCCTCGCCGAGGTGGGATTGCCCGCTTGGCCTCCCGTCGGCGACAGGTAGCGGTACGGCTCCGCGACCACCACGCCGTCATACAGAGGCGGGGTATGCAGGGGCGCGGCGAGCTGCGCCGCGGCGATGATCCCGAGCCCGGTGGCGAGGGTCAGACCGGCCAACCGCACGCGGCCCATCTACTTGACGGTGAAGAACACCTCGGGCGACCAGACCCGAGGGTTGAAGGGCGCGTGGTCAGCGGCGACGAACTCGGCCTTGAGCACGTAGGTCCCCGGATGCACCGGAAGGTCCTGCTCGAGGCCGTAGTTCATCGACACGAGGTTGTTGTCGACATAGAGATGGACATGGCCCTGGTCGGGGCGGATGGCAGTCGTCGTCGCGCTCACGATCTCCGCGCCAGTGAGCTCGAGCACCACGTGGACGCTCGTCCCGGTCACCGTCGCCCCTGACGTCGGCGCGACGATCCTGACCTCGGCCGGCGACGACGGGCGTGGGCCAGCCGCGCCCGAGGTCGCCGGGCTCGGCGTGGCGCTCGCCGTGGTGCCACCGCCGCAGCCTGCGACCGCCAGGACGACGGCAAGCAGCACGAGCGCGGCGGACCTCCGAGTGGATCGATGCGTCATGGTTGTACCTGCATGGTGAGATGAGCGTGGAGTTGACCGCCTGCGGGGTTCGGGCCGACGACGTCGACCGCGACCTCGCCGGCCGGCGGCGACACGGAGGCGGTGAAGTGCCCGGGCTCGAGCCGGCGCCCGGCGACGACGGTGCCCGGACCGGCCGATGGCGTGACGAGGAACGTCGCCGAGGCCACCGGCAGCTCGGTCCCGCTCGGATCGAAGAAGGTCGCGTGGAGATCGTTCGTCCCGGCGCGGCCCGGGTCGAGGTACAGCTGGACGCTGTTGCCGTCATCGAGGTGGACCGTCGAGATGGTGGGCGCACCCGCGGCCTCGACCGTCTCGACGTGCTGGGCTGGGAGCGCCGTCGCGAGGGCGAGCGGCACTGCGACCGCGCCGCTCGGGCCCGACACCGTCGCCGCCACCTTCCAGATCCCGTCGATCGAAAGGTTGGCGCCGGAGCCAGTGAAGCTCCCTGGCGCTGACGAGGTCAGGGCGAGGGTCGACGACCCGATCCCTGATTGCGAGGCGATGTCGAAGCGCAGGGAGACGGAGGTTGCTTCAGCGGGTGCGCCTGTGTCGTAGTCGGTGAGAGCGGCGGTGAATTGGTTTTGCCCGGGCGTCCCGGGCGTCACCACGAGCCGCAGCCGGACGCTCGTCCCAAAGTCGCTGCCGGTCGCGACGACGCTCGCCGGCGGCGCGGGGGCCGCCGCACCGACCGACGATGGCGGCGCGAGGTTGACGAGCAGCGCGGTGACGGCGAAGACGAGCGTCCCGAGTGCGACCTCGGTGGAGCCGACGCGGCGCAGGCCGCGCAGGGAGCGGACGGCGGCGGGCACCGAGTAGAAGCGGTTGGTTGCCCCGAGGACGGCGAGCAGCCCGAGCAACGCGCTCTTGACGATGACCAGCCGGCCGAAGTCACTGGCGAGCAGGGCATCGACCGTGCCCACCTCCTGGACCGCACGAACGATGCCGGTCGCCGCGACGACTCCGATGGCGACCGCAGCCCAGCGCGAGAAGCGTCGAGCTGCCCGAGCCTTCTCGTCGCCAGGCGCACCGCGAACGGCGAGAAGGAGCGCCGCCAGGCCGCCGATCCAGAGCCCAGCGCTCACGCCGTGGAGCCACTGGATCGCGATGTCGATCGCCGACAGCGATCCCGCCGCCGCGTGGCCGTTCACGACGTCGACGAGGATCGTCCCTGCCGCCGCGACGGCCGCGAGGCCGAACAGCCAGCGCCCGACCGCACCCCGCCACGCGACGAGCATGGCCACGACGACGCCCGTGGCCACGAGGGCGGCCGCGCGCTCGAGCGCGCCCGTCCCGATCGAACTGCGCGAGCAGGGTCGAGAGGTCGGCCCCGCTGTCCGACCATTGGACGGCGACGACGCCGACGCTGCCGATGGCCGCCGCGAGCCAGCCGACGGCGGCCAGCCGGATGACCGACCGCGGCGGTCGCGGCTCGATCGCGAAACCGACGAACGTTGCGCCCAGGAGCGCGGCGAGCCCGAGGTAGAGGAGCCAGCGCGCGAGGAGCGCCGGCAGGGACGCGCTGGGACTGGAGGTCGCGGAGCCGGCCGCGTTCCCGGAAGGCGATGGCGCGACGCCGACACCGAACGCGAACGACCCGGCGGCTGAGTGGCCATCCACGGCCGACACCGTCCGCCAGGTCACGGTGTAGGTCCCGTCCGAGAGCGGGCCGAGCGCGATCCGAAGCACGGCCGGCTGTCCCGGGACGGCTTGGACCGACCCGGTCGTGTGGTCGGTGCCCCCGACGTCGAGCACCTTGATCGACGAGAGGCGGGGATCGGGGGCTTCCCCGAACGTGATCGTGACCGCGGCGGGCGCGGACGCCAGCGTCGCGCCCGCCGGCGGATCGGACGACTGGAGCAGGGCGTGCGCATCGACGCCTCGGGGGAGCACGAGCGCTCCCCCGAGGACGAGGATCGCGAGCGCAGCCAGGCGGCCGAGCGTCCGCACGGATCAGGCCACCGGGCGGCGCCCGGCGCGAATGGCCACGGCGAGGGCCACGATGGCGATGACCAGGCCGGCAGCCCCGACGGCGATCCCGAACAGCAGCGCCTGATCGGCCGCCGCCTTCGCGTCGCTCGCAGTCGCCGCGGCCGCATCGACCGACGCCTGCGTCGGTCCGGTGGATGCCTGCGGGGTCGTGGCGCGGGCGTCGATCCGGTCGAGCCGGGTCACGATCTCGGGCACCGTGGGGAGCTTGGTCGGGAACTCGATGTCGGACGTGCCCTTGACCGTGTCGAACGTCTGGTCACCCGAGGTGGCCGTGATGTCGACCGCCTGGCCATGGATCGAGCCCGTGATGTGGAAGGTGTAGTCGCCGGGCGCCGTGGGCATGATCGCGGCGTCGTATTCGCCGAGGTTGCCCTCCATCTCCTCGGGGTCGAACCCGGGCTCGAAGGTGAGCTCGCCCGACTGGTCGCTTCCGGTCGAGACGACGACCTTGAGGTCGTCGGGCTTGAGGTCGGTCACGGGCTTGTCGGCCTGGTCGTGGATGATGACCTGGACGCCGTTTGTCTCGCCGACATAGGTCGGTTCGTGCTGCCAGCCGACCTCGATCGTGTACGGCCCGGCGTGCTCCACCACGTGGGCCGCCACGGGAGCGGCCGTCGCGAGGACGAGCGAGGCGGCCGCAATGATGGGTGGAATGAAGCGAGTGCGCGAGCGGAACATGGTGGTCTCCCAGTCGAATCACGGGGGACGCGCCGCGATGACACGGGAAGGTCACCGACCGACGCGAAGCACCGCCAGCGCCGAATCTTCTCGGCGCGCACGCGCGCCGGTTCGCTCAGCGGGCGGGTAGGGTGGTCGTCGAGAGAGGCGGGGCCCGAACGGCGACGCCAGGGCCGAGGAGCGTACCCGGTCGCCGGTCGACCTCGAGGGTGACACGGGGACGAGTTGTCGACGCGTGCGGATGACGGACACCGGCCTTGCGGATCCGGGCGAGCAGGGTCGAGAACCGCCAGCCGAACAGGGCGCCGACGAAGGCGACGGCGAGCCCGACGAGCGCGATGATCGGGATCGCGTTGGGGTACTCGGACGAGTCGAGAACCCCAAGACCGGGGAGCGGCTCGCCGATCTGGAAGTGCTCGATATTCTCCTGGACGACGAACAGGAGCGCGGTGACGAGCGCGAGGCGCCACGCCAGCCGCAGCCAGCGGCGCACGAACGATCCGGTCGACGGCGCGTCGGCGCTCACCGGGGCCAGGTCACGGGCAAGGGCCGTGAGCCGCCGAAGCTTCCAGAACGCGACGAGCAGACAGGCGACCCCTGCGGCGAGCACCGTGGTGACCGCGGCCGACCACGCGTCGCCGTGTCCGGTCTGCGCGAGGGCGTCGCGGTACGCGTACGCGTAGCCCGCCAGGAACACGAGGTTGTGGGCCAGGACGAGGGCGACGAGGCACATCGCCACCACCGCCACCGCCGTTGCTGCTCGGGACGCCATCGCCCGAACTCTACGCGAGAAGGCGGCGCACGGTCAGACCGCGCTTTGGAGTAATGCGATCTTGAGGCCAGAGGACGTTCGTTGCGGCGTAGGGCCGTGCGGACTACCGTGGCGGGTGGAGGTATCGATGGCTGGCGACGCTCAACATCTTGGAACCGACGAGCATCCGCACGTCCATGACCCGTGCTGCGGGCATGCGACGGTGCCGCACGAGGGTCACGTCGACTTCCTGCACGACGGCCACGTCCACCTCATCCACGGTGATCACGTAGACGAGGAACCCACCGATCCAGTCGCGCACGTCGCGCACGCGGGGCACATGCACGTGCACGAGGATGGCTGCGGCCATGCGGTCGTCGCCCACGGGGACCACGTCGATTACGTCCACGGGGACCACCGCCACACCGGTCACCACGTGCACTACGACGAGCACTGACCCGCTTGCGCGGGTCAGGGTGGCCGCAAGACCGCCCGCACGCCTCCTAGGGGACCGAGTCGGGGCCCACATCGACCACTTGGGGCGCGCCGTGGGCGACCTCGGCGACGACGAAGCGCTGGGCGTGCTCCGCATGCGGGTCGCGCAGAAGGATCCCGAACGTGTCGAGCAGCCGGTCCGCGGTCAGCACCTCGCGGCCCGGTCCGAGGGCGACCACTCGCCCTGCCAGGAGCAGGACCTGGTCGTACTCGACGGCCTCCGAGATGTCGTGGGTGGAGGTGACGAGGGTCGCTCCACGCTCAAGCTCGCCCGCAAAGGCCTGCAGGTAGCGTTCGCGGCCGCCGGCATCGAGCCCCGCCGTCGGCTCGTCGAGGACGATCAGGTCGGCCCGCCGAGCCAGGACCTGCGCCAGGTACACGCGCTGCTGCTGACCCCCTGAGAGGGAACGAAGCGGCTGCCTTGCGAGCGCCTCGACTCCCATAGCTCGCATCCCGAAGTCGACCAGGTCGTGATCTTCGCGAGTGAAGGGTCGAGCGAGGCCGCGCGCTGAGAAGCGGGCCATGCGGACCACGTCGATCGCCCGGAGTGGCAGGACGAAGCCCGAGACATGGGCCTGGCTAAGGTACGCCACGCGCACCGGGGACGATCCGGGCATCCGGCTGAGCACCTCGAGACGACCCGACACCGGCGGGATGAGGCCCATGATCGTCTTGAGGAGCGTGGACTTGCCCGACCCGTTGGTGCCCACAAGCGCGAGGGACGACTGCCGACGGATGACGAGGTCGACCCCGGCGACGACCGGCCGGCCGTCATATCCGACGGTCAGTCCTACGGCCCGGATCGCCGCCGTCGAATCGTCGACGAGGGGCGCTGCGACGCCGCTCACCGCTCCAGATCCTCAACCGTGACCGGGCGCAGCCGCATACCTGCCTTGATGTTCACGGCCAGGAGCACGACGAAGAAGATCGCCGTCGCCACGAGGACGATCGTGGCCCCGCCGGCCGTGTCGAAGGTGTAGCTGATCAGCAGTCCCAGGTATGTCGAGACGGCGCCGATCAGGATGCCGATCGCCATCATCGTCCCGAGGCGGCTCGCGAGCAGGGCGCCGCTGGCCGCCGGCGCGAGCAGCATCCCGAACACCAGGAGCGTGCCCACGCTCTGGAACGACACGACCACGATCGTCGCCACGAGCAGCAGCATCAGGGCGTGGTAGCGACGGGCCGAGGCCGATCGAGACCAGGATGCCCGCGGCCAGGGCTCGGAGCATGAACTCGTTGTTGACGAACGGATCGATGAACGGACCCAGAGGACCCTCACTTCCGAGGACGCGTGGACAACGGGCCGGAGACGGTGTCCGGCCCGTTCGTGTCTCCGGCCGAGCCTACTTCAGGTTGTCGGCCACCAGAGTCGCGATGTCGGTCATGAACGTGAAGTAGGAGCCATCGGCCGGCAGGGCGTGGGTCGTCAACTCGACGACCTTGGCCCCGGTGTCCTTGCCGACGGTCTCGGCGACGGACGGATCCGTCCCGAGCTCGGTGAAGATCGCCTTGACACCGGTCGCCTTGATCTTCGTTTCGAGAGCCGCCAGGTCAGCCGCTGAGGTCTCGGCCTGGGTCGTCAGGCTCGGGATAATGGCTCCGATGAGCTTGTAGCCGTAGCGCTGCGCGAAGTAACCCAGCGACTCGTGGCCGGTGACCAACGAGCGCTGCGCCTCGGGGACGGTGTTCACGATGCCCGTGACCTGGTCATTGAGCGTCGCGAGTCGGGCCTCGAGGTCGGTCGCCCGGGCCGACACGTCGATGCCGATGTCGGACTTCAGTTGCGTGGCGAGCGCGGCGACGAGCTCCTTCATGGTCAGTGGATCCATCCAGAGATGGGGGTCCTCGGCACCGGGCGCCTGGTCAGGGTCGCTCGGGTCCGCGCCCTCGCCTGCGCCGACGTGCCTGACCGTGATGTGGTCCGAGGCGATGAAGCGCTTGACCCCGGCCTGCTCGGCCTGGGTGAACGCGTCGCCCATGCCACCCTCGAGCCCCAGGCCGTTCTCGACGAGCAGGTCGGCGTTGGTCATCGTCTCGATGTCCTGGGCAGATGGGGACCACTCGTGGGGATCGGCGCCATTGGGCATGAGGACCGAGACGGTCGCGGCATCGCCGACGAGATCCTTCACCACCGAGCCGAGAACCGAGTAGGTGACGATGACGGACTTGGCTTCGGCGGATGGCGACGCGGTCCCACCCGCACAGCCGGCCACGACAAGCGCGACGACCGCACCGACCCAGGCGCCTCGTCGCAGGACACGACCGCCGCCTGCTCGTGCCGTCCTGGTGCGACCGCGTGTCATGAGATGTCGCAAGGGGATCTCCTTTCTGACTGGGTGGGGCGTTCAGGCGGCGCTGATTAGGTCGAGGCCACAGCGTTCCAGGATGCAGGCCTTCCAGATGGCCTGGGCCCCGAAGACGGTGCCTCCCGCCTCGTCGATCGACAGGCCGAGGATCACCACGTCGTCGTCCTCATGAACGAGCATCCCGACGGTGGTCACTTCCATCCCCGAGACGACGGCCCGGGCACGCAGATTGGTGATCGATGTCCACTCATCGGATGCCAGGTGCATGCCGCTGTCGCGCCAGCGGATAACCTCGAGGCCCATCGTCATGTCGCGACCGTCAGCCCCTCTTGAGGACCGGCAAGCCAGACGGGCCTTCCGTCACGACGTAGCCCGTCGGAACGGCATCGATCGCGTTTGACCTGGCTTCGCGAGCGAAGAAGTGGAGCACTCGCCGCTGCCCGTTCTTCAGCGTCGCCTCGGTCCGATGCAGCGTGAAGGTGGTGCCGGCGCGGTTCGTGTACGTGAACGCCATGTCTGCTCCTCCCGTCGTTTCGGTGAGTTCCCAATGCCAAACGTGGATTCAGTCGCAGATTCGGTATCAGCAAAGAGCACACGGCGACCTTCTCCTGCTGGTGGTGATCTAGGAAGCCGTTCGGCTCGGCCGAGTCCGGATGCGCCGAGGGCCCCCGCCGGAACCGGACGTCCGGCACGCCGGACAGAGGCCGTAGAGCTCGATCCGGTGGGAGTCGAGCGTGAAGCCTGTCTGCGACTCGACCTCGGTGGCGATCGACCCGATCCCTAGATCGCCGACCTCCGCGCTCCGGCCGCAGCCCGTGCAGATGACGTGATGGTGGTGGGCCGGCTGGCAGACCACGAAGGCGTGCTCGCCGTTGGGCAGGTCGAGGCGCTCGACCAGGCCGAGCTGCTCGAACAGCTCGAGCGCTCGGAAGACGGTGGCGCGGCCGACGCCGAGTCGAGCGCGCTTTGCCTCGCCGACGAGCTCGTTCGCGGTGAAGTGGCTGTCGCGCTCGGCGACCATCTCCGCGACAACGCGCCGCGGCTCGGTGACGAAATAGCCCGCCTCGTCGAGCGCGGTGGTCCAGGGCGTCGTGTCAGGCATTGGCAGAATGATACTCAGTCTCCAAGCTGCTTGTCGAGACCGAATCTCAGCGTGGTCCCAGGATGGCCGGGCCGGTCCCCCCAAGGGGCGTCTCAATGCTTGAGCGAGGCTCCAGACTTGAGACCACGAGCCATCCGGACGTCCCGAGTCGGGCGCGATCCATCTAGACGCGGTCTTATGGGCGGATAGCATAGGTACCCTCCCTATATTCGACAGGAGCCCGACCTCATGGCGCACCTCATCCGTGACAAGGACAAGCTCATCGCGCGGGTCCGGCGCATGCGTGGCCAGCTCGACGCCGTCGAGCGTGCGCTGAACGACGAGGCACCCTGCGAAGAGACCCTCCAACTCATCGCCTCGTCGCGGGGCGCGATGAACGGCCTGATGGCCGAGGTGCTCGAGGGCCACATCCGCTATCACGTTGTCGGCGAGGTCGGTGATCCGGCATCGGAGCATGCTCGTGCCGTCGAGCAGCTCGTCGGCATCGTCCGGGCCTACCTCAAGTGACGGACCTGCGCGAGAACGTCGGCGGCGACGGGGTCACGGCGTTTGTGCCGACCCTCGGCCACGCCGCGGATCTCGAGGACCCGACCGAGGAGCACAGGGTCGAGTTGATCGACCTGGCCCGGATCGTTGGTGTCGCTGTCGCTGCAGTGGCGAGCCTGCTCTTCTCCACGGCGCCTGCACCAGTGCTGCGCGTCTTCGGGGCGAGCGTCCTCTTGATCGGCGCGTGGCCCGTCCTGAAGGAAGCCGTCGAGAACCTGCTCGAACGCCGGATGACGATGGAGCTGTCGATGACGATCGCCCTCGTCGCGGCGCTCGCGACCGGCGAGGTCTTCGTCGCCCTCGTCATCGCGGCCTTCGTCCTTGCCGCCGAGCTGCTGGAAGAGATGGCGGTCGCCCGGGGGCGCCACGCCATCAAGGACCTGCTGCAGTACTTGCCCAGGACCGCGGTCGTGAGGCGAGCCGACGCCACCGAGGAGATCCCACTCGAGAGCCTACGTGTCGGCGATCTGGTGCTCGTCAACCCGGGCAGCAGCATCCCGATCGACGGCACGATCGTCGCTGGCACCTCCTACGTCGACGAATCGACGATCACCGGGGAGCCGATGCCAGTCGGCAAGGGCCCCGGGGACGTGGTCGGCGGCGTCGCCGCGCTGCCGTTCCCCGACGGCTCGTTCGACCTCGTCGTCAGCACCCTCTCCATGCACCACTGGGCCGACGCGGGGGCCGGCCAGGCGAGATCGGCCGGGTGCTCCGCCCCGGTGGTCGGGCCCTGGTCTGGGACATTCGGCCGGGCGTCGTGCCGCTCCACCGCCACGAGCCCGATCCGCTCGAGAAAGTGACGGGCTCGCCCCTCCGACTCGCCAGCGCGACGCCCTGGCGCTGGCCCTGGCGGCTCGCCTGGACGCAGCGGATCGAGCTGGTTCCCGCCGACAGCGAGGCGGGCCCCGCCGGAATGCAGCCACCGAGAATGCGAGACCTCACGACTGCCCGGGATGCGTGCCCGGCTCCGCACGGGACGCGCATCGGGTGTCCAGGGCCGATCGGGCCGGACGCCCCTAGGCGGCGACGGCGGGGCTCTGCGAGAGTCGGGGACCTATGAGAGCAATCGTGTGCACCGACTACGGACCACCGGATGTTCTTCAACTCCGGGACGTGCCGAAGCCCGTTCCGAAGGACAACGAAGTGCTGGTCCGAATCCGCGCCACCACGGTCAGCGCGGCCGATTGCGAGCTGCGGCGATTCGACTTCGCTCCCTGGATCTGGGTGCCCATCCGGCTGGCATTCGGCATCCGCAGGCCACGACAACCCGTGCTCGGGCAGGAGCTCGCCGGTGACGTCGAGGCGGTGGGCAGAGATGTCAGGTCGCTCAAGAAGGGCGACCGGGTCTTCGCGGCGACGGGCATCGGGCTGCGAGCCTACGCGGAGTACATCTGCCTGCGCGAGCACCCGCAGACCGGGGCGATCGCGACGATGCCGGCGAACCTGAGCTACGAGGAGGCCGCGGCCGTCCCGTACGGGGGAGGCGAGGCCCTGGAGTTCCTGCGGAAGGCGAACATCCGGAGCGGACAGAGGGTCCTGGTCAACGGCGCGGGAGGGAGCTTCGGCACCTTCGCGGTGCAGCTCGCCAAGATCCTCGGGGCTCACGTGACCGCGGTGGACAGTGCGCCGAAGCTGGGGCTGCTGCGCACGATCGGTGCCGATCGCGTCATCGACTACGCTCAGGAGGACTTCACCGACGGCCCTGAGACCTACGACGTCATCTTCGACGTGGTCCGCAACACACCGTCTGGTCGCATGGTGAGGTCCCTGACCGAGAACGGATGCCTGCTGATGGCCAATCCGGGCTTCCTGCAGATCGTTCGCGCCAGGTGGGCGTCGCGCGGGAGCGGGAAACGGGTGTCGATCTCGGGATCGAGCGGCACGAGCGAGGACCTGGCCTACCTGCGTGGCCTGGTCGAAGCGGGACGGCTGCACCCGGTCATCGACCGGCGCTTCCCGCTCGAGCAGATGGTCGAGGCTCACCGGTACGCCGAAAGCGGCCAGAAGCTGGGGAACGTCGTTGTCGTCGTCGCATAGCTGCGGCCGCGATCGCAGCCTCCCCGCGGGCCCAGCGGCCCGCTGAGACTCATTGGCTGGCGGCAGAAGCTGAATCTTGAACGGAATTGGGAGAACACCATGAAGGCAGTCGTCCAGGTCGGCTACGGCTCGGCGGACGTGCTCGAGTTCAAGGAGATCGACAGGCCGGCTGCCGCCGATGACGAGGTGCTGGTGCGCGTCCACGCGGCATCGCTTGCCGCCGGTGACTACTTCGCCATGCGGGGCGCGCCCTTCCCCATCAGGATGTACGTCGGGTTCCCCAGGCCGAAGAAGGACTTCGTCGTCGGGGTCGATCTGGCGGGGCGCGTCGAGGCCGTCGGCAAGAACGTGACGCGCTTCAAGCCGGGCGACGAGGTGTTCGGCGGGTGCAGCCGCGCATGCGCCGAATACACGTGTGCCAAGGAGGACCAGCTCGTTCCCAAACCGCACAACCTGACGTTCGAGCAGGCCGCGGCCGTGCCCACGTCGGCCCTGGCCGCCCTGCAGGCGCTTCGCGATCACGGCAAGGTGCGGCCCGGGCAGAAGGTCCTGGTCAACGGCGCGTCGGGGGGCGTGGGAACCTTCGCCGTGCAGATCGCCAAGGCCCTCGGGGCACAAGTGACCGGCGTGTGCAGCACGGCGAACGTGGACATGGTCCGATCGATCGGAGCGGACCATGTCATCGACTACACCAAGGAGGACTTCACGCGGGGCGAGCCGCGCTACGACCTGATCCTCGACAACGTTGCGAGTCACTCGTTCGCGGAGTACAGGCGCGTGCTCGAGCCCAGGGGAACTCTCATGCCCAACAGCGGGCATGCCGGCATGGGCTACGTCATCAAGGCGTTCCTGCTGCCGCTGTTCGTGCGCCAGGTGGAGCGCCCGTTCGTCTCTGCACCGAACCAGGACGACTTGATCACTCTCAAGGAGCTGGTCGAGGCCGGGCGGGTCACTCCTGTCATCGACCGAACGTATCCGCTGAGAGAGACCGCTGAGGCCTTTCGGTATCTGGACCAGGGTCACGCTCAAGGCAAGGTCATCATCGTCGTGGCGAACGGTGAGTGAGTCATCGTGGATGTCAGGGTCACATCTCGGGACTGTGGATAGCGGTGATGCTGATCTTCCTCTAGGGGGACGTGCTCCGCATCTGTGCAGGTGACTCCACCGAGGGGGAGATCGCGGGGGCGCGCTTCAGGCTGCTACCCGCACGAACCGAACGGCGTCGGGCGTCGGTCGCTGGAGCCAGCGGCGGTCCCGGCCGCCGGCAGGGTCCGGCTAGTGCCGTGCGTCATTAGTTCATTGACATGGTGTGGGATGATGGGCGCATGCCGTCATCCGCACTCTCCATCAGCGATGAGGATCGCTCGACCCTGACGAGTTGGACGCGGTCGAGCACGGTGCCCGCGGGCCGGGCGGAGCGGGCGGCGATCGTGCTGGCCGTCGCGGACGGGTCGGGGACCTCGGAGGCCGCCCGCAGGCTCGGGGTGTCGCGGCCGACGGTCATCAAGTGGCGGAACCGGTTCGCGGCGCACGGGATCGTGGGCCTCAGGGACGAGCCGCGGTCGGGCCGCCCGAAGCTGGTGGACGACGCTGCGATCATCGCCGCCACCCTGGAGCCGCCGCCCGAGCGCCTCGGGGTGACGCACTGGTCGACCCGGCTGCTGGGCCGCCAGCTCGGGATCGGGGACGCCACGGTGGCCCGGGCCTGGCGCCGGTACCACGTGCAGCCGTGGCGCCGGGGGACGTTCAAGTTCTCGACCGACCCCGAGCTCGAGGCCAAGGTCCGCGACGTGGTCGGCCTGTACCTCGACCCGCCGAGGAAGGCGGTGGTCCTGTGTGTGGACGAGAAGAGCCAGATCCAGGCCCTGAACCGCACCGCCCCGATCCTGCCGCTGCGGCCGGGGCTGCCGGAGAAGGCCACGCACGATTACGAACGGAACGGCACCACGAACCTCTTCGCCGCGCTCGAGGTCGCCACGGGGAGGGTGACCGATCGGTGCTACGACCGGCACGGCAAGGCCGAGTTCCTCGACTTCCTGAAGCGGGTCGCCAGGACCTACCCGCGCCGACGGCTGTGCGTCGTCGTCGACAACTACCACACCCACAAGCACGACGACATCAAGGGATGGCTCGCGAAGCACCCCCGGGTCACGCTTCACTACACGCCAACGTCGGGATCCTGGCTCAACCTCGTCGAGGTGTTCTTCGGCATCATCACCCGGCAGGCGATCCGTCGCGGCTCGTTCGACAGCGTCCCCCAGCTCGTCGCGGCGATCCGGACGTTCATCGAAGGCTGGAACGAACGCTGCCACCCCTTCGCCTGGACCAAGACCGCCGACGAGATCCTGCCCCACGCGACCCGTCAACCCACTTCAGACGCGGGACACTAGCTGTAGTTCCCGGGGTTAGTGAGACTCGGGGCGTGGTGAGTCCTAGCGTCCAGGGGCCGATCAGGCCCAATGCCCCTAGAAAGCGACGGCGGGGCTCTGCAAGAGTGGGGAATGCACACGCGGGAGGCTCTGACGCGCGGCCAAATACGTGCCGCCGGGACCGCGCCGAGCCACTGGCGAGACCGACCCGCGCGAGGGCGTCCCAGGGAGGGTCGCGTGGAGCTCCTGGCCTGGAGACTCAGGGTATCGACGCTCTGGATCTACCTCGGCGTCGGCATGTTGGCAGGCATCTTTGCGGTGATCATGCCAGCGGACGTCCTTGGAAAGTACATTGCCACGGGGGAGTTCGAGGGCGAGAAGATCGACGCCACGCTTCTGGCCCTGATGGTCATGCTCTTCTGTCTTGTTCCCCTGACGATGGCCTTCCTCACACTGGTCCTGAGGGATCCGATCAACCGCTATGCGAATGCCATCCTGGGCGTGGTCGCCACGGCAATGTGGGCGTGGGATCTGGCTGAACACTCGAGCAAAGGGCTGGAGATCGGAGCCCTGATCACAGTCACGTTGATCATCGCTGGGCTCCTGATCGTCTGGCATGCATGGAGGTGGCCCAAGCCGGCAGGGTCGACGGTCTAGCCAGGGCAGCGCGTCGCATCGGACGAGCGCCCAAGGTGACATAGCGACCGACACCTCCGGCGTGGGGGCCCAGGGGGCGGGCGACCGGGGCCGCTTGCCTCTGCTGCCCCTGGCTATCGGTGGAAGGTGCGACCGGCACTTCCACCACGCGCGGGGGGCTGTGACGTGCGGCCCGACATCTCGGTGCCGGCGCTGCTCGTGTGCGGCGACCAGGATCTCTACTCCCCGTGCGAGATGCCTTGCCGCGGCGGCGCAGCGACACGCCGGTTACCATCCACGTGGACCCGAGACGCGGACGCTCGCGGGTCGACCTCCCCGTCCTGCTCTGTGGGTGACGTCGTGCGCGCGGTGGTCGTGAACCAGTTTGGTGGCCCCGAGAACCTGACCATCCAGGAGGTCGACGAATCCAGGCCGGGTCCGGGCCAGGTCTCGATCGACGTCGCCTATGCCGGGGTCAACTTCGCCGAGGTCATCGGCCGGCGCGGCCAGATCGCCAGCATCAAGCCGCCGTTCACCCCGGGCCTCGAGGTCTCGGGCACCGTCCGCGCGGTCGGCGAGGGCGTCGCCGGCCTCGGGGTCGGCGACCCGGTGGCCGCGTTCACCGGCGTGGGGGGCTACGCGGAGGTGGTCGTCGCCGACGCTCGGCGGGTCGTCCGACTCGCGCGAGCCACCGGCACGGTCGACCTCCGCCTCGGGGCGGCCCTCCCGACGACGATCTCGGCCGCCGTGGCGCTCGTCGAGGACATCGCCCGCGTGCGGGCCGGGGAGGCGGCCCTCGTCCACGCCGCGGCGGGCAGCGTCGGGCTGGTGTTGGGCCAACTGCTGAGGGCGTCCGGAGCCAGCCCGGTCGTGGGGGTGGTGGGTTCGCCCGCGAAGGTCGCCGTCGCCACGGGCCACGGCTACGACTACGGGGTCGTCCGCTCGGACGCCTGGGCCGACGACGCGCACCGGCTCGTTCCCGGCGGATACCACGTCATCTTCGACTCGGTCGGCGGTCCGGCGCGCCGCGCGTCCTTCGATCTCCTCCGGTCGACGGGCCGGCTGGTGGTCTTCGGGAACACCTCGGCCCAGCCGGAGCTGGCGTTCGAAAGCGGTGAGCTGCGAGGCACGAGCCGGTCCGTCCTCGGCTTCAGCATCACGGCCACGAGCGGCGCCGACCCCGAGTACACCAGGGCGCTGTGGATCCGCACGGCCGATGTGCTCGCCACTGGCGCGATCGACCTGCCGATCAGCGAGCCGTACCGGCTCGAGGACGTCCAGGACATCCATCGGGCCCTGGAGGGCGGCACGACGACCGGGAAGATGATCATCCGCCTCTCCGAGAGCGACTGATCGGAATCGGCTCGTTCCCCGTCGCAGGAGGTGTGACCTCGCTTGTGCGGCTACGAGCCTGCGACGCCCGCGCTGTCCGTCTGGCGGTCGCCGCGATCCTGGTCTGCGCACCGTTGCTCGCGACGCCGCTCGGACGCCTGAGCTCGCCGTTCGCGCTGCTCGTCGTGCTCCCGCCCCTCGCGCTCGAGGCGTTCGGCTGGCGCGATCGGATGGCTCGCGATCTCGCGCGGACTAGGCACCTCCGGCGCGGCGTGGCACGATCTCGCAGCCCGCGCACGACGTCGGTGGCGGCCGCCTGGTGGCCACCGTCACCGACCCCGACGGCAACGTGCCCGGGCTGCTCCAGGACCGATGACAGTCGACCCAGGTCACGACCGAGCAGTCTTGGAGAAGCTGCCGCGGCGGCGGCTCCGTAGCATGAGCGTCGTCGCCATCAAGACTCGCGGGGGAGGAGACCTGGAATGAACGACACGCAGAAGTCCGCCAAGCGCCCCAGTGCGAAGGACGACATGTCCGAAGGCTTCACGGACGAGGAACGAGACGCGATGAAGGAGCGCGCCCGCGAGCTGAAGGCCGCCCGCAGGGGCAAGGCGGACGGGGAGAGCGACCTGCTCGCCAAGATCGCCGAGATGCCCGAACCCGACCGCGTGATGGCCGAGCGGATCCACGCGATCGTCAAGGACTGCGCGCCCGCCCTCGTGCCGAGGACCTGGTACGGCATGCCCGCGTATGCCATGGACGGCAAGGTCGTCTGCTTCTTCCAGCCGGCGGACAAGTTCAAGGCCCGGTACGCGACCCTCGGCTTCAACGACTCGGCGAATCTCGACGACGGGACCATGTGGCCGACGTCCTTCGCGCTGACGGAGCTGACCGCGGCGGACGAGGCGAGGATCCGCGAGCTCGTGAAGAAGGCGGCGGGCTGAGGACCGGCCACCGGCCCGTGCCCGGGGCGGTCGGCCTGGGCGGGCAGCCTGAACGACCTGGCATGCCTTCTCATACACCAGATGGACGTCAACCACGATGAGCACAGCCACGAGGACGGACGCGCAGCCGCCCGCGCTGCACATTGCGGACCGGCACGATCTCATCCGCGTGCACGGCGCGCGCGTGAACAACCTGAAGGGCGTCAGCATCGAGATCCCGAAGCGCCGGCTGACGGTGTTCACCGGCGTCTCTGGCTCGGGCAAGAGCTCGCTCGTGTTCGACACGATCGCCGCCGAGTCGCAGCGGATGATCAACGAGACCTACAGCGCCTTCGTGCAGGGCTTCATGCCGACGCTGGCGCGGCCGGACGTCGACGTGCTCGACGGTCTGACGACCGCGATCATCGTCGACCAGGAGCGGATGGGCGCCAACGCCCGCTCCACCGTCGGCACGGCCACTGACGCCAACGCGATGCTGCGCATCCTCTTCAGCCGGCTCGGTCAGCCGCACATCGGCTCGCCCCAGGCGTTCTCCTTCAACGTCGCCTCGGTCCGGGGCACCGGGGCAATCACCATCGAGCGCGGCTCCAGCAAGACCGTGAGGAAGAGCTTCACCGTCACCGGCGGCATGTGCCCGCGTTGCGAGGGCATGGGATCGGTGACGGACTTCGACCTGTCGCAGCTGTACGACGAGAGCAAGTCGCTCAACGAGGGCGCGCTCACGATCCCCGGCTACAGCATGGACGGCTGGTACGGCCGCATCTTCAACGGCTGCGGCTTCTTCGACCCGGACAAGCCGATCCGCCTGTACAGCAAGACCGAGCTCCACGACCTCCTGTACAAGGAGCCGACCAAGATCAAGGTCGACAACATCAACCTGACGTACGAGGGGCTGATCCCGAGGATCCAGAAGTCGATCCTGTCCAAGGACGTCGACGCGATGCAGCCGCACATCCGGGCGTTCGTGGAGCGGGCGATGACGTTCACCGCCTGCGCCGACTGCGGCGGCACCCGGCTCAGCGAGGGCGCTCGATCGTCGAAGATCGAGGGGGTCAACATCGCCGACGCCTGCGCCATGCAGATCAGCGATCTGGCCGCGTGGGTGCGCGGCCTGGACGAGCCGTCGGTAGCGCCGCTGCTGGGGGCGCTGCGGCTGACCCTCGAGTCATTCGTCGAGATCGGGCTGGGCTACCTCGGCCTCGACCGGCCGTCGGGCACGCTGTCGGGCGGCGAGGCGCAGCGCGTCAAGATGATCCGCCACCTCGGGTCCTCGCTCACCGACGTCACCTACGTCTTCGACGAGCCGACCATCGGGCTGCACCCGCACGACATCCAGCGGATGAACGACCTGCTGCGGCGGCTGCGCGACAAGGGCAACACGGTGCTGGTCGTCGAGCACAAGCCGGAGACGATCGACATCGCCGACCACGTCGTCGATCTCGGCCCCGGCGCTGGCACTGCCGGTGGCGAGGTCGTGTTCGAGGGCACCGTCGACGGGCTGCGGGCCAGCGGCACGCTGACCGGGCGGCACCTGGATGACCGGGCCTCCCTGAAGCCATCGGTGCGGACGCCGTCGGGAGTGCTGGAGGTGCGCGGCGCCAGCGCCCACAACCTGCAGGACGTCGATGTCGACATCCCGCTCGGCGTCCTGGTGGTGGTGACCGGCGTGGCCGGGTCGGGAAAGAGCTCACTGATCCACGGCTCGGTGTCGGGGCGGGACGGAGTGGTGTCGGTCGACCAGGCCCCGATCCGTGGCTCGCGGCGGAGCAACCCGGCGACGTACACCGGACTGCTCGACCCGATCCGCAATGCGTTCGCGAGGGCCAACGGCGTGAAGCCGGCGCTGTTCAGCGCCAACTCCGAGGGCGCCTGCCCCAACTGCAACGGTGCCGGCGTCATCTACATCGACCTGGCGATGATGGCCGGCGTCGCCATCACCTGCGAGGTGTGCGAGGGGAAGCGGTTCCAGGCATCGGTGCTGGAATACCACCTCGGCGGCCGCGACATCAGCGAGGTGCTCGGGATGTCGGTGACCGAGGCCGAGGAGTTCTTCGGCGCCGGCGAGGCGCGCACGCCGGCCGCGCACGCCATCCTCGACCGGCTCGCCAAGGTCGGGCTCGGCTACCTCGGCCTCGGCCAGCCGCTCCCTACGCTGTCCGGCGGCGAGCGGCAGCGGCTCAAGCTGGCCACCCACATGGCCGAGAAGGGCGGCGTCTACGTCCTCGACGAGCCGACCACCGGCCTCCACCTCGCCGACGTCGAGCAGCTGCTCGGCCTGCTCGACCGGCTGGTCGACTCCGGCAAGTCGGTCATCGTCATCGCGCACCACCAGGCGGTCATGGCGCACGCCGACTGGATCATCGACCTCGGCCCCGGCGCCGGCCACGACGGTGGCCGGATCATCTTCGAGGGCACCCCCGCCGACCTCGTCGCCGCCCGCTCCACCCTCACCGGCGAGCACCTCGCGGCCTACGTCGGCACCTGACCGATCGAGCCCATGCGCGAGCGCGACGGCGATCAGCCGGACCGACACGAGGTCCTGCCCTCGCGTCCGAGGGTCTGCTGCTAGGCGCGCAGATCGCGGCGCTCGAATGCGATGGCAGCGGCGACGACGAGCACGACGCTCAGGGCCGCGAGCACGCCTGCATGCGCAGGGTCGAGCCCGTTGGTGAGCGGGTCGTAGCCGATGTAGTGGTAGTGAGGCGAGAAGGGTCGCCACGGCTCGAGGACGTCGGACAGTGGGGCGAGGGCGCTCACGAAGAACCCGGCGATGGCGGCCGTGAGCCCGACACCGATGGCGGCGATCCGGCTCCCGGTCAGCGCGCCGACGAGGAGGGCCACGCCACCCATCGCGCAGCCGAGGAGCCAGACGCTCGCGAGCGCGGCGGCGACCCGCTCGAGCGCGATGTCGATGTCGCTGAGCTGCGCCGTGACCGCGAGGGCGACCCAGACGCCGGCGCACAGGATCGCCGAGAGGATGGCCGTCCCGACCGCCTTCTCGACGACGACACGCCAGCGCCGGACCGGATTCGCGAGGAGGAGCTCGAGCGTCCCGCGCTCCTCCTCGCCGGCCGTGGCTCCGGCGCCGCCGGTGAGCGTGATCGCCATGACGACCAGGGGCATCACGAACGTGAAGAGCTCGATGTTCAGGTAGCCCGCCGGGGTGCTCAGGTCGGCGTTCTCGGCCGAGAACATGGCCCGCAGCTCGGGTGGCATCGCTTCGAGCAGGCGGCGCATCTCCTCGACGGCGCCGATCGAGGGGTACAGCGAGAGGTAGAAGCCCGCGAGCAGCCCGGCGAGGACCGTCCAGACGGCGAGCATCCGCCACTGGTCGTGGAGCATCTTGAGCCAGACGCTACGCAACATCGCCGACCTCCTCCCCGTAGTAGGTGAGGAAGACCTCCTCGAGGCTCGGCTCCACGCTGGAGAGCGCCCGGATCTCGTAGCGGTTCGCGGCCTTCAGGACCGGGTCCATCGACCCGACGACCGTGCAACGGAGCGTGGCGTTCGCGACGGCGACATCGCGGATCCCAGCGACCCCTGCGAATTCCTCTGGGGCGATCGGGGCACCGAACTCGATCTCGAGCTTCCGGATCGCCCGCGCGCGCAGGTCCGCGATCCGCTCGACCGCCACGAGCCTGCCCTCGCGCAGGATCCCGACCCTGTCACAGACCCGCTCGACCTCGGGGAGGACGTGGGACGAGAGGAAGATCGTCCGCCCGGCGGTGCGCGCCTCGCGGACCAGGTCGTAGAAGGTCTGCTGAACGAGCGGGTCCAGCCCGTTTGTCGGCTCGTCGAGGACGAGCAGCTCCGGGTCGCTCATGAACGCCTGGATGAGCCCGAGCTTCTGGCGGTTGCCCGACGAGAGCGTCCTGATCTCCCGCGAAAGATCACAGTCGAGGCGCCCGGCCAGCTCGTCGACGCGCGCCCGGGCGACGCCGCCGCGGAGGTTGGCGAAGTACGAGATCAGCTCGCGTCCGCTCAACGAGTTGTAGAGGCGCAGCTCGCCCGGCAAGTAGCCGACCCGCCGGCGGATCTCGCGGCTCTGCTCGTGGCTCCCGAGGCCGAGGACGCTGACCGAGCCACGGGTCGGGCGGATGTAGTCGAGCAGGAGCCGGATCGTCGTCGTCTTGCCGGCCCCGTTCGGTCCGAGATACCCGAAGACCTCGCCCGGCTGCACCGCGAGGTCGAGGTCCATGATCCCGCGATGGTGACCGTAGGCCTTCGTGAGGGCCCTCGCGCTGATCGCGGGTCCGTCCATCGCCGCCTCCGGACCGCAATGAGCCGGCGCCTGGGAGCCGACTGGGGGGACGCGCGGGCGCTCGGTCCAATCTGACGCTACGCCGGCGTCTCGCGCTGGTCGAGGGCCGTTCTTCCCTGTGCCTGGCCGAGCGCCCGGCCAGCCCAGGGGCCCCGGTCGGCCCAGGGGTAGGTGCCCGCGGCTCCTTCGCGGCCGACGCCCCTGGGCAGCGGCCAGGGGTCATCCGCCTCTCGACGGCCCGCGCTGTCCCGGCCATCGTGACCCGATCACCAGGTGCGGAGGTGGCGGGACATGCAGGACGTCGAGCGGTTCCTTTCGCTGGCGGAGATCGCCGGCGTGTTCGTCGGCTTCGGGGCGCTGATCGCCGTGCGGAGCGGCGGACCGACGCAGGCGGGCGAGGTCACGGGCATCCGGTGGGTGATGTCGAACGCGATCTGGGTGGTCATCGCCGCCCTGACACCGATCATCATCAGCGGCTACGGCCTCACCGGCCACCAGCTGTGGCTCGTGGGCAGCCTCCTCGCGTTGGTCCTCTTCGCGGTCATGATCATCGTGAACGGGCGGGCACCCGAGAACCTGGCAGAGCTTGCTGCCGCCCGTGCTGCCACGCCACGAGCGACTCGGGTGGTGGCGTACGGACCCACCATCTGGCTGCCCGTGGTGCTCCTCGCCCTCGCCCTCGCCCTCGTGGCGCTGGGCTTCTTCCCGGACCAGGAGCAGGCGCTCTACCTGACGGCGGTCGGGTTCGGCCTCTTCATGAGCGCGATGGGCCTGTTCGTCATGGTCTTCGAGCAGGGACCCGCGCAGCCGGCGTCCGGCCCGGCGGAGCTGCCCCCGACAGGAGGCTCGAGCGGCTGACGGGTCAGGGGGCCGTCGATCGGAAGACAGGAGCGGCCCCGGCCAGCCCGGGGACGGGCGTAGGGAGGCGTGCTTCAGGTTGCTGCTCGCACGAACCGAACGGCGTCGAGTGTCGGTCGCTAAAGCCGGTGGCGGTCCCGGCCGACGTCAAGGTCCGGCTAGAGGGGCTTCACCGGTGAACCGCAACGACGGCTGGGAGGTCGGCCCATCCAGCGGTGTTGAAGGCTTCGATGAAGCGGATTGCGGCAGCCCCGTTCATCTCCGTTGAGTTCATAGGCGTTCTCCTTGCGGGTCGCGGCGGTCGGGCGTGACAGAAGTGAATACGTCATCGCTGGGTGAGAAGCCAAGAGAAGGGGGCCCGGGCAAGGGGCTCCAGGATGACGACCTGGGTCTGCCGCGATCGCAAGGCGGCGTAGGCATCGAGCTTCTTGTTGTGGACGGCCCACCTGGCCCACAGGCGGGGCCGCTCGTCCTCGTTCGCGGCGCGTCCGCGGACGGGGCGTGTCCCGTCGACGAGGTCGACCCTGGCGTCCGGGTGCGCCAGGAGGTTGAGCCACCAGGCGGGCTCGGGATCGGCCCAACCATTCATGGCCTTGGTCACGAGGTTGGACCCGTCCTCGATGTAGCCGAGGATGGCGATGCGCTCCTCGCCCGTTTGGCGCCCGACCGTCCGCAGGCGCAGCATGCCCCAGCGTTCCGCCGTCGGGCTTCGCAGGCCGCGTCGGCCGCCCGTGATCGAGTAGATGGCGCGGTGGCCCATCCACGCGGCGCGGACGAACCAGCGGGGCGGGAGCGGCGAACGTCGCGGCGACTCGGTCATCACAGGGCGACCGCGCCGGCCAACGAGGGCTCAATCGCGGGCGCTGCGGCGATGGCAGGCGCTGAGGCGATCGCCCGTGGATCGAAGCCTTTGACGATCAGCCAGACGGCCAAGACCATCTCTTGCAGGAAGATGGGAAGGGCCAGGACCAGCTGGGGCGGCGAGAAGACCTCGATGACACGGAACATGACAAGGAGGCTCGACGCCATGACCGACGTGATGGCCACGAGACCCCAGGCCGACAGCCATCGGGGGACGAGTCGCGATCGATAGAACACCCAGTAGTACATGAGAGCCCCGAGGCCAAAGGCCAGCACCGAAACCTGGCCAAGCGAATCACGGGCTGCCATCAACAGCGCAGCCTGGACCTGGAAGCCAGATGCGGCGGGAGTTCCAGCCTTCGCAGATTCCTGGCTCAAGGTCACGAGCATCAGCAGGCAGACCACGATGCCGAGATAGAACGCTCCCTCGATGAGCCTGAAGGCAACGGATCCAATGGCCAAGCCCTCGCTGTGCTTCTTCAGCACCGGGTACAGCGCAATGGCAATTCCGGAAGCCGCAGCAGCCCCAATCAGCAGGAAGAGCGCTCCCAGCAGGACTTGGTCTTCGTTGGCCGAGATCCTCGAGAGGTAATCCGAAGCGCCCAGAATCGGTTGCAGGAACACCACGCGCGAGATGACGTCTGCAACCGTCGCAGTGATGAACAGCACTCCCGCGACGGCGGCGATCCTCCGGTTCGTACTCATCTTCCTTCCTTGTCTTGGGGCAGGCCCGCCTGGCCCTGGTCCTGCGAGGCTTGGGGTGTTGTCGCTCATCTCTTCCTCCATGAACAGCTGGGAGCGTGGTGGGGATTGCGGTCTCCCCAGCCTGGGGCGCACGGGGCAGCACCGACATCGATGGGATTCGTGATTCGGTAGCGAGTCGGCCAGCATCGGCAGCTCCTGGCCGTGTACCTTGCTGCTCACGATGGCCAGGCCGACCCGCCGCCCGGGCAACCTGCCGGCTGAAGCGACGAGCTTCATCGGCCGTCGCCGTGAGCTTGCCGAGCTCCGGAAGAAGCTCACGACGGCCCGCCTGGTCAGCCTGGTCGGCCCGGGTGGTGTCGGCAAGACCCGGCTCGCGATCCGGATCGGGACCGATCTCAGGCGCGGCTTCCGCGACGGCACGTGGCTGGTTGAGCTGGCCGAGGTTCGGGATCCCGCGCTGATCGGCAACGCCACGCTGGCGGCCCTGGACCTGCGCGACCAGGCCGCGACCGAGCCACGGGCCCTCCTGCTCTCGTACATGCGGGACAAGGAGCTGTTGCTCGTGGTGGACAACTGCGAGCACCTGCTCGAGGCGGCCGCGCTGCTCGTGACCGATATCCTCGGGGCCGCGCCCGGCGTGCGAGTCATCGCCACCAGCCGGGAGCCGCTGTCGATTGCGGGTGAGCACGTCCTGCCGATCCCGCCGCTCGAGCTGCCACGAGCCCAGGGCGACGAGTCCCTCGATCAGCTCCGCCAGAACGAGTCGGTCGAGCTCTTCACCGAGCGGGCTTCGGCAGCATCGGGCGGGTTCGAGCTGACCGCCCACAACCGGGGGGCGGTCGTGGACCTGTGCCGCCGGCTGGACGGGCTGCCGCTCGCGATCGAGCTCGCGGCGGTCAGGACGCGGGTCCTCTCGGTGGAGCAGATCCTCGATCGCCTGGCCGACCGGTTCGGCCTGCTCACGGGCGGAAGTCGCGCGGCGCTACCGCGTCACCAGACGCTGCGGACCACCATCGAGTGGAGCCACGACCTGTTGGGGTCGGACGAGCGGACGCTCCTCCGGCGGCTGTGCGTGTTCGCAGGCAGGTACACGCTGGAGGACGTCGAGGCGGTGTGTACGTCCGACGACGTGCCGGCAGCGCGGGCATTGGATGTGCTGTCGTCGCTGGTCGACAAGTCGCTGGTGTTGAAGCAGGACGCAGCGGGTGCTGCCTGCTATCGGCTGCACGAGACGATGCGCGAGTTTGCCGCCCTCAGGCTGAGGGAGGCGGGCGAGGAGGAGGCCGTCGAGCTGGGATGCGTCGAGTACTACGTCTCGACGGGTCGGCAATCTGAAGAGGGGACCCGGTACCGGCTGGTCGAGTGGCTCGCATGGATGGACCTGGAGATCGACAACATCCGGTGGGTCCTTCGGCGATGCCTGATCCATGCGGACATCTCACGCGGAATGGATCTCATGGTGTCCCTTCGCTGGTACTGGGCCACGCGGGCGACCACTGAAGGCGTCCGGTGGCTGGATGAGCTCCTCGCGACCGGACTCGGTGATCCGGAGCCGCGGGCTCGGGCTGAATACCTGCGTGGCTTCCTGGCCGTGTTGCTGGTCGATCCGACTGCTGCCATTCCGGCCCTCGAACGAGCGGCGGCGGCCGATCGAGAGGCCGGTCGCCTCCGCCCGTTGGCGCCGTCGCTCTCCATGGCCTCGATCGCTGCGAACATGGCCGGTGATCGCGCGTCCGCTGGGCGCCTGCTCGACGAGGCCCAGGCTGTGACAGCTGGCCTCGATGACATCCCGGCAACGCTCGCGCTCCTCCAGGCTCGATCACTCGGTGGCTTCTTCAGGGGCGACCTCGAGGCGGCAACTGCCGCGTCATCGGAAGGCGTGCGTCTCAGCCGGGAGGTGGGGGACCTCTACACGCTCAAGGTCTGGCTGCTGAACCTGGGCACGGTCGCCTTGATCGCCGGTGAGCTTGCTGCGTCAAAGCCCCTGTTCGCCGAGGCGCTGCGGATCGCCCAGCAGATCGATGACCGGGTACAGCTGGCGTACCTGCTGGACGCATTGGGCTGCCATGCCGCCGGATCCGGGCAGGCGCGGCTTGCTGCGCAGCTGCTCGGAGCCGCGGATACCGTGCGCACGGGGACGGGTGCCAGCGTCATGCCATTCCTCGCTCCACTGATGGAGCAAGCCAAGGCGTCGGCCATCGCAGCGCTTGGCGCATCCAGGTTCGAGGCCGAATTCAAGGCCGGAAGCCGCTTGAGCCGGGACGCCGCCGTGCGGCTCGCGCTCGGTGAACCCCGCCCTGCTGCCGTGGCGGCTTCGGACGGTGCGGGCGCTGGGTTGCTCGCGAAGCGAGAGGCGGAGGTCGCACGACTGGTCGCCGACGGCCTGAGCAACAAGGAGATCGGGGCGCGCCTGTTCATCTCCGAACACACCGTCGACAGCCACGTCCGCAGCATCCTGAACAAGCTCGGATGCAGCTCGCGCGCCCAGATCGCCGCCTGGATGGCGTCGCCGAACGAGTAGCGGACGCCGAAGGCGAGCTGGTCGAAACAGACCCTGAGCAGGCGGACTCGGCCATCGTGAACAAGAAGTCACGAACGGCAAGGACTCCGGCGCCGGTCGACTAGCTACCCAATCACGAATCCCATCGATGCTGGCTCCCGTGTGGCCTCCTTAGGCTGGCGAGCATGACCAGGGAACTACCGACACAACGAGTGGAAGTCAGCTTCGTCGGCGCACCTCCGGCCCAACAGGTAGAGCGGGCGTCCGGAGTCAGCGAGGTGGAGGTTGACGGTCCGGTCTTGCGCTGCCTGGTGTGCGGCAGCTTTCAGCCCTTTCTCGAGGCGCTGCGCGGTCACGAGGTCGTCAGCCTCAGTGCCTCTCCTGTCGACCTCACCACGCATGGCTGCTCTCCTTACCCAATCCAGGAGTCCGACGCATGAGTCTGCTGCGCAACCTCGCCCGACGGCGGCTTCGAACCGCCCTGACCGTCACCGGCATCACGATCGGCATCTGGGCCCTCGTCGTGTTTGGCTCGATGGCCAACAAGATCAGCGCGATCGTCGCCATCGGCAGCGACTACTACGCGGGCAAGATCGTCGTGACCGACAAGTCCGGTGGCGCGTTCGCCGGCAGCCCGATGGAGATCGGCCTGGTCGACGACATCGCCGCGATCGGAGGGGTGGCCGCGGCCGTTCCGGGCGTCAGCACCCTCCTCGATCCCGAGTCGAAGGGCGGGATGAGCATGCCCGACATGATCGTCGGAGACCCGCCCGGTGCCGATCAAGGTCACAAGATGTACGACGTCCAGGTCGCCCAGGGCCGCGCGCTCACTGCTGAAGACGCCGATACACACGTGGCCGTCCTCGGCTCCGACCTCGCCCGCAAGCGCGGCAAGGACGTCGGCGACACGCTCGAGATCCGGGGCATGACGTTCGACGTCGTCGGGATCCTCGAGCCGACCCTGACCGCCCCGGATACCACCGTCCTGGTGCCGCTCGCGGCCGCCCAGGAGATCTTCTTCGGGGACCTCCCGCCGGTCGTCCGCCAGAACCTGGAGGCGGACCAGCTCGCCACCGACATCACGGTCTACCCCGACGAAGGAACCGACATCGAACCCCTGGCCGCGCGGATCGAGGCCGACATCCCGAGCGCATCGACGATGACCGCCGCCGAGTTCGACGAGGTCGTGGGCTCATCGGTTGCGATCTTCAACGCGATCATCGTCGGCGTGGCCCTGATCAGCCTGATCGTCGGCGGCCTGTCGGTGATCAACACGATGGCCATGACGGTCGCCGAGCGGACCCGGGAGATCGGGATCAAGCGCGCGATCGGCGGCTCGCGGGCGCGCGTCATCCGTGAGCTCGTCAGCGAGGCCGGCCTGATCGGCCTGCTGGGTGGCCTGCTCGGCCTGGGCCTCGGCGCCGTGGTCGTCTACCTCGCCAACGAGCTCGGCCGGAGCTCGGGGACGATCCTCTTCCAGCTCACCCCGCAGACGGCGATCTTCGCCGTCCTCTTCTCGACCATCCTCGGCGTCGTCGCCGGGACTCATCCCCGCCTGGAACGCGGCGCGCCTCGACCCGGTCGCGGCCCTCCGCTACGAATAGGAGCAACCGACAATGGCACTTCTCGAAGGGCGCAACCTGCGCAAGACCTACAAGCTCAGCCGCAGGAACGAGGTCCAGGCCCTGCGCGGGGTCGCGGTCTCGATCGAGGCCGGCGAGCTGGTCGCGCTCATGGGCCCGTCCGGCTCCGGCAAGAGCACCCTGATGCACGTGCTCGGGCTGCTCCACAGCCCGGACCAGAACCACGGCCCGGCGCCGGAGCTGTCGTTCGGCGGGCGCGACGCGACGCGCATGTCGGACGGCGAGCGGACCCGGATCCGGGCCCGCGAGATGGGCTTCGTGTTCCAGCAGTTCAACCTGGTCCCGACGCTGACCGCGGTGGAGAACGTCATGCTTGCCGGCGAATATGCCGGCCTCGGCCGGCGTGAGGCACGCGAGCGGGCGATCGCCCGCCTGGCCATGGTCGGACTGGCCGAGCGCGCGACGCACCGCCCGTCCGAGCTGTCCGGCGGCGAGCAGCAGCGCGTCGCGATCGCCCGGGCGCTCGTCAACGACCCGGCGCTCGTCCTGGCCGACGAGCCGACAGGCAACCTCGACTCGCACAGGTCCGTGGAGCTCCTCGGCCTGATCCGGAAGCTCAACCGCGAGCACGGCCAGACGTTCGTGCTCGTCACCCACGACGCGGAGGTCGGGGCTGCCTGCGACCGGATCATCCGGATGCGTGACGGCCTCGTCCGGGCCGTGGAGCTGGTCCAGGAGCCCACGCTGGGCGAGCTTGGCCAGGCCGCTGCGTGACGAGCCGCCGCCGAGCTGCGGCTCGCCGCTCCGGCACGAACCCTCGAACCCCGCGCCTGGCACCCAAGGATCTTTCGAGCGAAGGGAGATAGCGAATGAACACGGGAGGCGATCGCCTGGCACCGGACAAGATCGCCAGGATCACGGGCGGCTTGTACCTCGCATACGTCGCGGCCATGGTGTTGGCCGACACGCTGGGGCACATCGGGCGAGGTACGGCGCCGCAGGTCTACCAGGCGATCGTCACGGATGCTGGGGCGTTCCGCCTGGGTCTTGTCGTCGCGTTGGTGACAGGGTTCCTCTTCCTCGCAACCGCATGGGGTCTCTACGTCCTTCTGCGACGGATCAACGAGAACCTGGCGTTGCTCTTTCTCCTGCTCAACGCTGTCGGCGTCGCCATCGCGGGCGCGAGCATGTTGTTCCTGGTATCCGCGATGGTGCCGGGGGACGCGCCCGGCCACATGCAGGCCTTCCCGGCGGCCCAGGCTGGAGGGGCTGGCGTACCTGTCCATCAACGTCTACAAGACGGGCTTCGTCACGGCCCAGCTGTTCTTCGGCACGTGGCTGTTCCCGCTCGGCTACCTGGTCTACAGGTCCAGGTTCCTTCCCCGGTTCCTGGGCGTCCTTCTGATGCTTGACGGAGTCGCCGTCCTGATCTGGTTCCTCCAGGCCCTGCTCCTGCCGGACTACCCGGCGATCCGCGTACCCCGGGCTCGTCGTGAGCTTCGTCGCTGAAGTCGGGCTGGCGCTGTGGCTCCTCGTCAAGGGTGTGAAGGTCGTCGACTCCGGGGCAGGCGTGCCGGGGGAGAAGCGGGACGCGGATCCGCAGGCCGAGGGGACTCGGAGGTGAAGGCCGTCGTCTGCACGCGGTACGGTCCGCCGGAGGTCCTCCGGGTCGAGGAGCTCGCAACTCCCGTTCCCCGGAAGAACGAGGTGCGCATCCGCATCCTGGCGACCGCCGTGACGTCGAGCGACTGCTACGTCCGGGGGCTCGATCTGAGCCTCGCCTACCGGATCATGGCGCGACTCGCACTCGGCTGGAACGCGCCCAGGCAACCCGTGCTCGGCATGGTGCTCTCAGGGGAGGTGGACTCGGTCGGGCCGGACGCCAGGTCATTCGAAGTGGGCGAACGGGTATTCGGCTTCAATCGACACCGCTTCGGGACGTATGCGCAGTACGTGTGCTGGCCGGAGGACGGACTCCTCGCGACGCGACCGGCCAACCTCACCGACGAAGAAGCCGCGGCCATTCCCTACGGTGGCCTCCTCGCGCTCCACTTCCTGCGCAAGGCCGACGTTCGAGCGGGACAACGGGTCCTCATCTACGGGGCCTCGGGGGCGGTGGGCACATCCGCCGTGCAGCTTGCTCGGCACTTCGGCGCGGAGGTCACGGGTGTCTGCAGCGCTGCGAACGTGGACCTCGTGGCATCGCTCGGCGCGACCACGGTGATCGACTACACCCGCGAGGACTTCACGGACAGGGCCGAGCGGTACGACCTGATCCTCGACGCCGTGGGCAAGAGGAAGAGCGCCGCGGCGCTCCGGCGGTGTCGGCAGGTGCTGGCTCCCGGCGGTGCCTGCGTCTCGGTCGACGACGGGAGGCCGAAGCTTCGTCGCGAGGACCTGGTGCTGCTCGGCGAGCTGGCCACGAAGGGTGAGATCAGGCCCGTGATCGACCGCACCTATGCTCTGGACGACATCGTCGAGGCGCACAGGTACGTCGACAACGGACACAAGCGGGGCAACGTGGTCGTCACCGTGCCGTAAGCGCTCCCGAAGGGGTTCCCATCGAACAAGCGCGTCAACCTGACGCGTTCAGGGTTTGCGCTCTGAACCACATCCATGTGGCGCTGAGTCGCGGGCCGGGCGAGCTCGCCGCGCAGATACCCATCCCTCATGCGAAGTGCCTCGCCGCCGCGGCGACCGGATGCTCGGATTGGCCAAGCCTCGCGCCGTCGTGGACTGGGCCAGGCGGGATCTCCGTCGGACGCGATCCCCAGAACTCGTTCGAGGACGCATATCCCTCGAGCGACCAGGCTAGGCAGCCGTGGAGACCCACGTCCATGCGTACCAGGCGATCAGGGCGTTGAAGACGAGGCTCACGATGATCAGGAAGTTGTCGTACATGCCTTTGTAGGGCAAGCCAAGAAGATTGAAGGCGACGACGACCACTGCCACGACGATGTTGACCCAGCCGATTGCGGGATTCGGCAACGTCAGGGACAGGACGACCATGACGATCGGGATCAGCATGATCACCGCGATCCCCAGCCACATTCGCTGGCTCACTCTTCGGCCGTCGATTTCGCCCGGCGTCACATGGCCGGCGAACCCGCGCAAGACGTCCCCCAGGAGGTAGGTCAGCATCACGGCCACCCACAACCCTGAGAGGATGATCCTCACATCCGCCATGTCTTCAGCTGCCTCGTTCCTGAGCTTCGTTCTGCTTCATCGTGATGGTGACTCCGGCTCGGGCGTGCCCTGGGGGCAGCCGGCCTCTCGGGCTCCTCAGATGGCGACGACGACCTTGCCCCGGGCGTGCCCCGCCTCGATGTAGCGGACGGCCGCCGCCGTCTCCGACAGCGGGTAGGTCGCGTCGATGACCGGCCGGAGCGCCCCCTCCTCGAACATGGACGTGAGGACCTCGAGGTCCTCGCGCTTCGGGTTGGAGATGGGTCGGCGCAGGCTGTGCTTCACGAAGGGGGACATCAGGACCGGCCGGATCAGCCGGACCAGCAGCCCCAGGCCGCTCGCGCCCGTGCCGCTCATGAGGACGAGGGTGCCGTCGGGCGCCAGGACTCGTCGAGTGTCCGCGAGGGAGTGGTTCTCCATGTTGTCGAGGATCAGGTCGTAGCGTGCCGCGCCCCTGGTGAAGTCCTCCCGGGTGTAGTCGATGACGTGGTGCGCGCCGAGTGAGCGGACCAGCTCCAGGTTGGTCGGGCCGCACACGCCGGTGACCTCGGCGCCGTGGGCCCGGGCGATCTGCACCGCGTACGTGCCCACGCCGCCCGATGCGCCGTTGATGAGAACCTTCTGACCGGCCTGCAGCCGGCCCGCGCGGAGGCCGTGGAGCGCCGCGGACGCCGACGTCGGGATGGCCGCGGCCTGCTCGAAGCTCATGCCGGACGGCTTGCGGACGAGCCCGTCCTCGGCGGCCCGCGCGAACTCGGCGCACGCGCCTGAAGACGGCCAGGTGCAGATGCCGAACACCTCGTCACCGGGCGCGAAGCGGGTCACGGCGCTGCCGGTCGCCTCGACCGTCCCGGCGATGTCGAACCCCGGCACGCCGAACTTCGGCCCGCGCAGGCCGCTCGTGAACCGGATCGGGAATGGCGAGCCCCGGACGCCGAACACGTCTCCGATGTGAAGCCCCGCCGCGTGCACCCGCACGAGCACCTCCCGGTCGCCAATCCCGGGTCTGTCGATCTCCCGGCTGACGAGCACCTCCGGCCCGCCGTACCGTTCCTGGACGATTGCCTGCACCGATCTCTCCTCGTGTTCGTCGCGCACAGTACGCTTATGACGTAAGCATATGTCATAAGCTACAATCGCGTCAAGGGCGCTCGAGGAGAACGTTGATGACACGCCGCACGACCCGGAGGCGCGCGCCGCTCAACCGTGACCGCGTGCTGCGCGCCGCCCTGGAGCTGGCCGACGAGGGCGGCAGCCGGGGCGCTGACGATGCAGCAGATCGGTCGCCGGCTGGGCGTGGAGGCGATGTCGCTCTACCGACACGTTCGCAACAAGGACGACATCCTCGACGGGATCGTCGACCTCGTCTTCGCCGAGGTCGAGCTGCCGGTCGATCGCTCGAGCTGGCGAACGGTGCTCCGTGCCCGATCGATATCGACCCGCGCCGCCCTGCGGCGGCATCCCTGGGCGATCACGCTCATGGAGTCGCGCATGGCGCCCGGCCCAGCGAACCTCCGCAGCCACGAGGACACCCTCACCGTCCTGCTCGACTCGGGGTGCTCCGCGACCACGGCAACGCACGCCTACAACCTCGTCGACAGCTACGTGCTGGGGTTCGCGCTCCAGGAGGTGCAGCTGCCGTTCAGCAACGCCGAGGAGCTGGCAGCGGTGGGGGAGCTGCTGATCGCCCAGGTGCCGGCCGACGAGTACCCGAACCTCGTGCGTATCGCCGGTGAGCTGTTCGCGTCCGGCTTCGACTACGCGGACGAGTTCGAGTTCGGTCTCGACCTCATCCTCGACGGCATCGAGCGGGCCCTGAAGGGAGCCTGATCGCCGGACCACGACGGTTCCGCCAATGCCGACGCAGTTGATCCCCGGTCAGTCGGGCCGGCAGGCGTGGGCGAGCGCGGCTCAGCCGCCTGACCTCGTGGCCGCTGGCCGCTTCATGGAGACCATGGACCAGTCGTCGGTCATCGGCACCACCTCGGCGACGACAAAGCCGTGGCGCTCGTACAGGCGCTCCTGGGCGCGTCTTGACGGGTCGGCCCAGCGGACGGTCTCCAGGTAGCCCTCGAGGCCGGCCTCGTCACAGCGGCGGGCATACTCGCTCATCAGGAGCCCGCCGATACCCTGGCCCTGCGCCTCAGGCCGCACGCCCAGCGCGGGCAGATGGCGATGGGGCGTCCTGGGGTGGGCCTTGTCGACCATGCGGAAGTCACGGATGAGGGTCCAGCAGTCTCGGGCCCGCAATGCGCACGGCGGCGAGACTGTCGCGGGCGCTGGGGATGCAGTCGGGCCGATCCGCGTAGGTCAGGACACCCTCGATCCCACCGTCACGCTCGGCCACGATGACGTTCTGCTTCGTACCCTCCTTGAGTGCCATCTCGTACATGCTGCGACGTCGGTCTTGCGCTTTGTCGTCATCGCCGACCACCTGGTCCAGCGGGCCGAAGCCCTGGAATGACGCGGCCAGCACCTCGATGGCCGCATCGCGATCTTCGGGGCGAAAGTCCCTGACGACGATGCGCGGCTCAGCCGACATGCTGAGCACCCATCGACCGGGTCGTGTCGACGGACGGACCCTTGGCGCCTTCGCCTCGGGCGGCGTCGGTGAACCGCTCTCCGGCTCCTTCCGGCTCGACCCGCCGGACCCGGAGTGCCTGGTCGACGTCGAGCCAACGGAAGCCTCGCTGGTCGCCGGCCGTGAACCGAGCCTCGACCGCCTGCATCGGGATGATCTCCGGCTGGTCGACCTCGTAGGTATGCCCCTCGTGCACGATGGTGGCGGACCCGCTCGCCAGCACGTTCTGGAGCCAGTTCGCGCGTGACCCGTACGGCGAGCGCGATCACGAACCCGTCGTCGGCGGCCACCGCCCCGACGGGCGTCTCGTAGGGTCGGCCCGAGATCCGGCCGCGATGCCGGATCACGGATGCGTACGCTCCGGGCGTGCCCGCCGATCGCATCTGCCGCGGATTGATGATCGCGCGCTGGAGCCGGATGAGGGGGTTGAGCACGAGCGGGGACTTCGCTCGCATCCCCAGCAGGAAGACGAGCGCGATCGCCACGAGTCCCACGAACAGGGCGCCCGCGAGGGTCGCCAATTGCATCAACATCGGTGCCTCCTTCGTTGGTGATATCGGCTACACTGTAAGCCTACGGCGTATGCTATGACTACACCGTAAGCCTGTCAAGTGCTGAGGAGGAGGAACGGATGACGAAGCCGCTGACGCCGCCCGAGCGAACCGCGACGCGCCGGAGGCCGCTCAGCCGGGACCGGGTCCTGCGGGCCGCCATCCGCCTGGCGGACGAAGGCGGCCTCGAGTCGGTCTCGATGCGCAAGCTCGGCCAGGCGCTCCGGGTCGAGGCGATGTCGCTGTACAAGCACGTGGCCAACAAGGACGACATCCTCGACGGCATCGCCGACCTCGTCATGGGCGACTTCGAGGTGCCGTCCGGGGACGTCGACTGGAAGACGGCCATCCGGCGGAGCGCGATCTCAGCCCACCAGGTCCTCCTGCGCCACCCCTGGGCCAGCAGCCTCATCGAGTCGCGCCTCAACGCCGGTCCCGCGAGGCTGCGCTACCTCGACGCGGTGATCGGCGTCCTCTCGGCCGCCGGGTTCCCGATGCCGATCGTCATTCGCGCGATCATGGCGCTGGACAGCCACACCTATGGCTTCGTGCTCCAGGAGCTGGCCTGGCCGTTCGACGTCGAGAACGCTCCGGAGGTGGCGGCGACCTTCGCGCGAGGTCTTCCCGCGGGCGACTACCCGAACCTCGTCGCGATGGCCGAGATGGCGGCGACGGCCCCGCACGGCGTCCCGGTCGACTTCGAGTTCGGACTGGATCTGATCCTCGACGGCCTCGAGCGGCTCCGGGACACCGCCGGACACTGATCGCGGTGGCGCGACACCGTGACGGGACCAGATCCGCGATCTGCGATTCCAGACTCGGAATTACCAGCCGTCCGGAAGCTCGCCCCGTTAGGGAGGCGCTAGCTCTAGACCGCGCGGGCTTCCCGGTCTTGTCTCTGGAACTTCTAGGATGAGGACATGCAGAAGTCGGACGCGAGCCAAAGCCAGCCGGCATCGGAGCTCATCCCGATAAGAATCGCCGAACTCGGGGACTGGCGCGGAGTGACTCTCAGCAGAATGCGCAAGCTCATCAAGGAAGCAGACCCGGACGTCGTCGAGGAGATCAAGTGGATCAAGGCCTCGACCCCGGGCACCCCGGTTTGGTCGCACGACGGCATCATCTGCACTGGCGAGTCCTACAAGAGTGTCGTGAAGCTGACCTTTGCCAAGGGCGCGTCCCTGATGGATCCGGCCCGTCTCTTCAACTCGAGTCTCGACGGAAGCGTACGCCGCGCGATCGACATCCACGAAGGAGAGGAAGTTGACGAGTCCGCCTTCAAGGCGCTCGTTCGCCAAGCGGTCGCCCTCAACAGTTCTGGCAAGTCGAAACCTTCGCAGAAGGCGAAGTCCTAAGGGATTCCGCCCCTGAACAGGTCCGACATCTCTGTACGGAAACGCCCCCTCGCTCCGACCCAGAAGGACCCCGTTTCGGCGCATGTGCGTGGTCCGAAGCGGGGTCCTTCTCGTCGCGATGAGAGGGCCTTGAGGCGAGACAAGCCAAGCGAGCCGGAGGGCCCTCGAGTCAACCGTCCCGAGCGCTGGGTCGCCGACCTACGTCGCCGAGACGGTGCTCGGAGCGGCGGCCTGCCACCTCGACGTCTCACCGGCAGACTGGGCAGCGATGGCAGGTGGGCTGAAGCCCTTGGCGATCAGCCACACCGCCATGACCATCTCCTGCAACACGTACAGGCGCTCGGCCTCGTCGAGGAGCTCGAGCGCGCCATCGAGATCCCCTTCTGCCTGTCGGATCCGGGCCGCCGCGACACGCGACCGGTAGGGGTTCTGCTCAAGGCCGTTCTCCTCACCCAGCTCACGGCTCACGAGCAGGTGCTGCGACGCGATCTCGAGGTCGTTGCGTTCGCGAAACAGCTCGCTCATGCCTGTGTGCATGTCCGCCGCCCCCCGCAGCGCGGGCGCGCCATGTTCGGTCGCAAGCTGCAATCCCCGCTCGTAGGTGCTCATTGCGTCGCGGAGACGACCCTGGGCGATCCGGATGTCAGCCTGGATGATGGCGCAGCCGATGACGGTCGTGACGTGCCCCGCCTTCTGCATGCTCGCGATGCAATCGGCATACGAACGGTGCGCTGCCTCGAGATCCCCAGTCGTCCAGGAAACGAGTCCCAGGAGCCCCGCTGCCGCACCACGCCGGGGATGATCATCCTTGCCGACGAGGTCGAGCGCCCGCCTGGCATGGGTCATGGTGGCGGCCACATCGCCGACGGCCAGGGCCTGTGCCGCACGGTAAAGGGCGATCGAACACGGGAGACGGCGGAACTCCTCCTCGTCGACGACGACCATCGCAGTCGATGGAGCATTCGGTCCCGCCCGCTCGTCGGCCGTCGTGTCCAGCCACCGTTCGGCGTCCCGCAGCCGGGCCTCAACGCCCTCGACCTTGCCTCCGACCAGGAGTGTCGCGGCATACGCAACGCTCAGCACGGGCCTGACCCGGATCAGCTCGTCGGGGAGTGCCTCGAGCCACCGGCGCAGCGTGGAGGCCTGATCGTTCTGGCCGGTCGCCGGCCACGCGAGCTCCACCAGGTCCGCCGCCCGCGCCAGGTCCCCGCCCGCCATCGCGTGGCGGATCGCCTCGGACCGATCGCCGTGCTGCTCCTGCCACTCGCATGCCCGCCGGTGCAGCTCCGGCACCCGCCCGGGCTGCTCGTCGAGCAGGCGCGCTCGCAGCACGTCGGCGAACAGGTGGTGGTAGCGGTACCACCGGCGCCGGTCATCGAGCGGGACGAGGAACAGGTTGCCTCGATCGAGCGCCTCCAGCGTGGTCTTGCCCCCGTCCTGGCCGGTGACCGCGTCGCACAACGGGCCGGTCATGCGGGCGAGGATCGACGTCTCCAGCAGGAAGCTCCGGACATGTTCGGGTTGCCGGTGGAGGACCTCTTCGACCAGGTAGTCGACGATGTAGCGGTCGTCCCCCGCAAAGCCCGCGATGAAGCCGGCGACATCGTCTCGCCCCTGGATCGAGAGCGCCGCCAGCTGGAGCGCAGCGATCCAGCCCTCGGTGCGCCCCTCCAGCGCGGCGACATCCCGCGCGCCGAGATTGAGCCCCATCGCCTCGTTGAGGTAGGCTCCAGCCTCGTCCGGCGTGAAGCGCAGATCGGCCGCCCGGATCTCGACGAGCTCTCCCCTCGCTCGCAGGCGGGCCAGCGGCAGCGCCGGATCGGCGCGGGTGGTGATCACCAGGTGGATCTGTGGGGGCAGGTGCTCCAGCAGGAACGCCATCCCGTGATTGATGTCGTGCGCGTCGATCACGTGGTAGTCGTCGAGCACCAGCACGAGGTCGTTCGGCACCGCGGTGAGCTCGTTGAGCAGCGTGGCGAGGATCGTCTCGATCGGTGGCGGCTGGGGTCCCTGCAGCAGGGACAGCGCCTTTGCGCCGACCCCCGGCGCCACCGTCTGCAACGCGGCCACCAGGTAGGTCCAGTAGAACGCGGGCTGGTTGTCGTCCTGGTCGAGCGAAAGCCACGCCGTGGACCGTTCAGCGGCCGGAGCGGCTGCCAGCCACTCGGCCAGGAGCGTCGTTTTGCCGAAGCCGGCCGGGGCGGAGATGAGCGTCAGCTTCGACTCGGCCCCCCGGTTCATGCGCTCGATGAGCCGTGGGCGTGCGACCAGACCGCGTCGCAGCCTGGGGACGTAGAGCTTGGTCTGGAGCAGCAGGCCCGCGTTGTCCAGCGTCGTCACTTCCGATGTTCGATGGCGGTGGTTCGTAGATGTGCCGTCTGCCGATGCGATGCGTGCTCCCACGCATTGTGGGCTCCCAGCGGGCCATGAGATTGACAACCAGACAACCGTCAACTCGGCCGTACTCGGCGTCGGTAGACGTCCGATCATCGGTTAGCCCGACGCTGCCCCAGCTCCGGTGAAGGCCTCTATTCGGGTCGGGGCGACAGGATGACGACCGCGGTCTCCCGTGACCGCCGGGCCGCATAGCCGTCGAGATCCTTGTCGTAGGTGGCCCACCTCGCCCACAGGCGCGGCCGCTCGTCCTTGTCCGCCGCACGGGCGTGGACGGCGCGCGACCCACCGGGCAGATCGACGATGGCGTCGGGCTGCGCCTGCAGGTTGAGCCACCAGGCGGGCTCGGCATCGGCCCAGCCGTTCATGGCCATGGTGACCAGGTCGGGACCGTCCTCGAAGTAGCCGAGGATGGCCTTCCGCTCCTCACCGGTGCGGCGCCCGACCGTTCGCAGGCGCATCATGCCCCAGCGGTCGGGCTTCGCGGTCCGGAGGCCGAACCGGCCGCCGGTGACTGAATAGGCGGCACGCTGCACCACCCAGAACGAGCAGATGAACCAACGCGGCTGCAGAGACGGTGACTTCTTCGACGGTTCGGACATGGTGTGCTCCTGATCGGTGTGAGGGTGGTCGTGGGGTCCGGCGGAGGCCGGGCCTGGCGGTCGGCTGGTCATCCCGGTTCGCCCGCGTACTGGAAGGCCTCGTCGAGCGGCACGCGGAAGACCCGGGCGATGCGGAAGGCCATCTCGAGCGTGGGCGAGTACTTGCCCTGCTCGATGGCGATGATCGTCTGGCGGGTCACGCCGACTCGATCGGCCAGGTCCGCCTGGGTCATCTCGCCGTTGGCGAACCTGAGCGATCGGATCGAGTTGGTGACGAGCGTCGGCTTCACCATCGCTGGAACGACCCGTGGTAGGCCGCGATCTTGGTGACGGAGCTGAGAAGGGCTCCCGCAATGCCCCCGAGGAAGATGGCGTTGGCGATCCAGAAGTGATCCGCCCCGGTCATCGCGAGGACGAGCGCGGCGATCGAGCCGGCGACGATCAGCCAGTTGCCGACCCGCTCACCGACGTGGTCGATCTCCCTGTCGCGCTCGTCGTTCTTGTCCGCCTCCCTGGGGTTCGAGGCCGCCGCCACGACGTTGCCCAGGACGTTCGCCACGATGAAGCCGACAATCGTGAAGATCATCGGCTGGACCCAGGAAACCTCGGCAATCGGCTTGCCGAGCACCTGCGGCACGACCAGGGCTGCGTAGACCAGGAGCGTCGGCACCGCGACGACGAGCACGACCCAGTTGCTCTTCTCCAGGAATGCCATCGGCGTCTCCCATGTCAAAAATCGTTGACATGGGTAATGTAAAAGATCCTCAACATGTTGTCAACTATCTTTGACCTCGCTTCCCCATGAGGGTCCCGAGGGCGGGCACCCCGCGACGACCTGAGGCCTTTGGCACTGGCGCCGGCTGACCCGGCCCGGCACGGTTCGGGCCTGGAGGTGGTCATGAAGGTTCTCGTCACAGTGGCGACGCGCCACGGCGCCACCCAGGGGATCGCGGAGGCGATCGGCCGATCACTCGCCGGGAAGGGCCTGTCGGCCACGGTCCTGCCGGCCGAGGAGGTGACGTCGGTCGACGACTACGACGCCGTCGTCCTGGGCAGCGGCATGTACCTCGGGAGGTGGCTCGGGCCGGCAATGGCGCTCGTCGAACGCCATCACGAGGCCCTCGCCGCGCGGCCGACCTGGGTCTTCTCCAGCGGGCCGGTCGGCCCCGACGCCGTGGCCGATCCGAGCGAGCCGTGGCAGCTGGCGAAGCTCGCGGAGCTGACGCGCTTCCGCGGGCATCGGATCTTCCGGGGAAGGATCGACCGCCGCCAGCTGGGCTTCGGAGAGAGGCTCGCGGTTCGGGCTGCGCACCTGCCGGACGGCGACTTCCGGCCGTGGGCCGACATCGAGGCGTGGGCCCACGAGATTGCGGCGGCCCTCGAGACCGGCAGCGCAATTCGGGCCTGACGCGCAGCGGACGTACGCCGATGGCGGTGGAGTCGGCGAAGGCGGCGGCGAGGTGCCGGCGCACGCGCCCAGCAGGCTGGCCGCCAGGACCGCGGCAGCCGCGATCCGTGCGGCGGGCAGGCGACGGTCGGGTCGAGGCGCCGTCGCGGACTTGGCGACGCCCGGTGCGGCCGGGGACCCGAAGGCCCCCGGCCCGATCCGGGGCTCGCTGATCGCGGGCGCGATCACGGCCTGGCCGCAGTCCCGAGGGCAGCGGCCGCGACGGCGCGTCCCCACGCCTCCGCCCGCTCGAGCTCGCCGCCCTCGAGACCCTGGCGCTCGAGGGGGCCGCCCCTCCCGATGAAGAAGCTCTCCGGGGTGGCCACGAGCCGGCCCCCGGCCTTGCCGAGGCGCTTGGCGGCCTCGGCGGCCGCCGAGCCCATCAGCCAGGTCGCCCCCCGGTAGCGGGTGTCGAACGACGCGGCCGGGACGTCCTTCAGGCCCGCCGGCAGGGCGTCGACGAAGTCGCGCAGCGCCGGGCTCATCCCGCGGCGCTGGGTGGGGCCGCCGATGAGCAGCAGGTCGGGTCGCTGCGCGAGCGGCCGGCCGGCCCCGGCCGTATCCATCGCCAGGGCGTTGCCGAGCGTGGAGACCCCGCGCTCGATCGCCTTCGCGATCCGCTCGGTGTTGCCGAACTTGGTGTCGTAGACGACGACGGTCAACATGTCACTGTCCTTTCGAGCCGGTGCGGAGAGCCACCGCGCCGGCGATGCCGAAGCCGGTGAAGACGAGCGGGGCGAGCGGCGGGCGCTCGCGCTGGTCGGTGATGGTGTCCGCGGGCCGGGGAAGCCGGTGGTCGTTGTAGCCGCCGAACCCGAAGAAGGCGACGGTCGCCCAGAGCAGGTAGAGGACGACCAGCGCCGCGCGGCTCCGGCCGCGCGCGGCCAGGAAGGCGAGGCTCAGCAGGCCGACCACGCCGGCAAAGGCCGCCGTCACGGGGCCCCAGATCTCCTCGCCGGTGGTGTGCCCCGCCAGCAGGAGGTCCGCGAGGAGGGCGAAGGACCCGAAGGTGACGACGGTGGTCACGATCAGCGCGCGCCGCCGTGCCCGGTCGGGGGTCGCCGCAGCGCTCCTGGATGCGAAGGGCTCGCCCGCCGTAACGGGTGCCGCTCGCGTGGACGTGGACATCTGGCGACTCCTTGTTCACCGTGCCCGGAACCATGCCCGGGCTCCTCGACGAAGCTACCGGGGAGCGGGCGGGTCGCCATCGGGGACTCCCCCGCCGCCCGCATCCGGGCCAACCCTGATCCGCGCGCGACGCGGGGCGGGGCGGCCGGATCGGGCGGCGTTGCATGCTCCGAAGCGGGTAGGCAGGGCTCGCTCGAGATGCCACGATGCCGCGATGCAGCAGCCGGGCCCCCCGCGCCCAACCACGACCTCGTCCGATCGCCGTCTTCGTCGGCTGGCCGCGGCCGCGAGCCCCCTCCTGGTCCTCGCGAGCGGCGCCTATGCGGCAACCGGCGGGGCGCCGGCGGCGGAGGTGGCTTCGATCGTCGTCGTCTCGGGGTCGTTCCTCGCGGCGGGCCTGTTCGCCTGGGAGCGCCGGCCGCTCAACCGGACCGGCCGGCTGCTGGTGGCCGCGGGGCTCTGCGAGCTGGCCGCGCCGCTCGTGGGTCCGCCGCTCCTGGTCCTGGCGCCCGTCGGTCAGCTGGCCGGAGCCGCGGTGAGCACGCTGCTCGCCTACCTGATCCTCGCCTTCCCGGCCGGCGAGCTCCGCTCGGGCGTCGGCCGGGCCTGGCTGGTCGTGTCGGGCATCACCCTGCTCGCCGTCCGGATCGCGATCCTCGCCTCGCTCGACCCGGCGACCCGCGGCTGGAGCGTCGACAACCCGTACCTGGTCATCCGCGATCCGGCCATCGTGGCCGGGATCCAGGCGACAAGGCTCGTCGTGATCATCCTGGTCGTCGCCGTCATGGCCGGGCTGGTCCTCGCGCGCTGGGCGCGCGCCTCGGGCCCCGCTCGGCGGGCTCTTTCGCCCGTCGTCTGGGCGGGAGCCGGCGCCGGCCTCGTCTACCTGGCGGCCTCCGTCGCTGCCCTCGGCGACCGGCCAGCCGACGTCAAGCTGATGCTGCTCTGGTCCCAGGACCTCAGCCTGGCCCTCTTCCCGATCGGGTTCCTGGTCGGGTTCCTGCGGATCTACATGACCCGCTCCGCGGTCGCCGACCTCGTCGTCGAGCTGGGCCAGATGCCGACGCCGGCCCGACTTCGTGACGCGCTGGCCAACGCCCTCGGGGACCCGACGCTCGAGGTCGGGTACTGGTCGCCCGCCACCGAGGGGTACGTCGGGCCCGACGGCGAGCCCCTGGCGCTGCCGGCGGCCGACGCCGAGCGGGCCGTGACCCGGCTCGCCCGCGAGGGGGCCCCGATCGCGGCGATCGTCCACGATCCCGCCCTCCTCCACGACCCGGGCCTCGTCGCCTCCGTCGCCAGCGCCATGCGCCTGGCCGTGGAGAACGAGCGCCTGGAAGCCGAGGTCGAGACGCAGCTCGCGGAGGTGCGCGCCTCGCGCGCCCGCATCGTCGAGGCCGGCGACGCGGAGCGGCGGCGCCTCGAGCGCGACCTCCATGACGGGGCTCAGCAGCGGCTCGTGTCGCTCACCCTGGCGCTCCGGGTGGCGCGCACGAAGCTCGGCGGCGACGGCGATCCCGACCTGCGCCGCAGCCTCGAGGAGGCCTCGGATGACGCCCGCCAGGCCCTCGCCGACCTCCGCGAGCTCGCCCGCGGAATCCATCCGGCCGTCCTCACCGAGGCCGGGCTCGGCGCCGCCGTCGAGTCGCTCGCCGACCGCTCGGTGGTGCCGGCGGCCGTGGAGGGGGCGACCGGCGAGCGGTTCGCGCCGATCGTCGAGCGGACGGCCTATTTCGTGGTCTCGGAGGCGCTCGCGAACGTCAACAAGCACGCCCACGGGACCCGGGCGACCGTCCGCCTCGCCGGCGAGGACGGGCACCTGGTCATCGAGGTGAGCGACGACGGGGTGGGGGGCGCCGACGCCGGCCGTGGCAGCGGCCTGCGGGGCCTCGCGGACCGGCTCTCGGCCGTGGACGGCACGCTCGTCGTCGACAGCCCGCCCCGCGGCGGGACGCGCCTGGTGGCCCGGATTCCCCTGGCGACACCGGCCGAGAATGCGGGATAACCCTGTTGGAAGCGGCGCCGGTCCGGGGCACCATCGGAGCGATGACCACCGTCCTCATCGTCGACGACCATGCCCAGTTCCGGGGCCAGGCCCGGGCGCTCCTCGAGGCCGACGGCTTCGTCGTGGTCGGCGAGGCCGCCGACGGGGCCTCGGGGCTGGAGGCCGCCCGCTCCCTGCGGCCCGACCTCGTCCTCCTCGACATCGGGCTGCCCGACATGGACGGGTTCGAGGTGGCCCGCGCGCTCGCTGCCGGTGGGTCGCCGTCGCGCGTCGTGCTCACGTCGAGCCGCGAGGCCGGCGCCTACGGTCCGCGCCTGGCGACGGACTGCTGCCTCGGCTTCATCCCGAAGGACGAGCTGTCGGGCCCGGCGATCCGGGCGCTGGCCGGCCGATGACGCTCCGCCTCGTCCTGGCCGACGATTCGCTGCTCCTGCGCGAGGGCCTCGCGCGGCTGCTCACCGAAGCCGGCTTCGCCGTGGTCGGCCAGGCCGCCACGGCCGCCCAGCTGGAGGCGCTCGTCAGGGCGCACCGCCCGGACGTCGCCATCGTCGACATCCGCATGCCTCCGACCCACACCGACGAGGGGCTCCGGGCCGCCGAGGCCATCCGCGCCGAGCACGGGACTGCGGTCGCGATCCTCCTCCTCTCGCAGTACGTCGAGACCTCCTTCGCGCTCCGGCTCGTGGCCGACGGGGCGGGCGGCGTGGGCTACCTGCTGAAGGACCGCGTCGACGACCTCGACGACTTCGCCGAGGCGATCCGGCGCATCGCCCGGGGCGGCTCCGTCATCGACCCCGAGGTCGTCGCCCAGCTCGTCCGCCGCCGACGCGCCCGGGTCCCGCTCGACGACCTGACGGAACGCGAGCGCGAGGTCCTGGGCCTCATGGCCGAGGGTCGCTCGAACCAGGCGATCTGCGATCGGCTCTTCCTCGCCCCGAAGACCGTCGAGGCCCACATCGCCAGCATCTACTCGAAGCTGGAGCTCCTGCCGGCGCCCGACGATCACCGGCGTGTGCTCGCCGTGCTCGCCCACCTGCGCGGGTAGGAGCGGGCGACTGCGCGCGGCGCCGGGCGCGTCGCGGCGAGGCGGCGGCGCGGGCGGGCGGGCGGGACGGCCGCCGTCAGGCGGGGTCGAGGCGTCCGCGCAGGAGGTCCACGCCGTCCCGGTTGGCCAGGCGGTAGGCCCAACCGGGTCCGTCGCGCCAGGCGGTGGAAACGAGCGCCATGCCGAGCTCGGCCGGGCGCAGGTACTCCATGCGGTACATGCGCGGGAAGGCCGCGGTGGCGGCGTCGCCGTCGGCGCCGTCGGCTGCCACGGCCTCGTCGAGCCAGTCGAGGAAGACGCCGTTGTTGGCGTGGTTCAGGGGGTCGAGCTCACGCAGGCGCGGCGAGAAGGCGATGGTCGTCGCGGCCGGAGTGTTCGCGGGAAGGTCGACGCGGATGGCCGTGAACGGCCTGGGCCCGTCGACGGGCACGCGCTCGAACTCGGCCGGGATGCGGACCGGGGCGCGGCCGTCGGTCATGGCCCAGTCGATCACGACGACCGCGCGGAGGTCTCCGGCCTGGCCGGTCACCTCGGTCTCCCGGCGGGCCGTCACCCGGCGATACCCGGTGAGCCGCGTCGTGGCCGTGATGGTCTCGCTCTCGGCGATCGGCTCGAGCGCTCGCACCTCGACGGCGTGGACGAGCCAGATGACCCCCCGATCGCGATACCAGGCGCGCGGAAAGCCGAGCGCCTCGGAGTGGCGCCAGGCGACGTCCAGGACGTAGCCGAGCAGGGCTGAGCCGCGGAGGAGGCCGCGCGGGGTCGCCTCGTCGAAGCGCACGTGGTAGGCAGCCGCGTGGCGCAGCGGCAGGGCGGAGTCCGCCTGGGTCATCGCGGCTTCCGCCCCGCGAGCGCGTCGAGCGACTCCATCGTCACGACCATCGTCCCCTGCCGCGGCGCCGTCTGCCCGGCGAGGCGGACCGCGCAGCTCGTCCGGAGGTCGTACACGACGAGGCCGACGCGGAGCGCCGCCTCCTCGTCCGCCGCGTGGCGCCGCGCGTCGTCGAGCTGGTTCAGCACGTCTGCGTTGATGCCGCGGGCGCCCCACTTGCAGTCCCAGGCCTCGGCCCGACCGGGGACCTCCACGGTCACGTCGTACGGGTGGATCTCGGCGGCGACGCCGTCGAAGAGGACGCGCCGCTCGCGGCGGACGGCGGGCCCGGCCGACGGCCCCGCGCGCCGCCGCACCAGGTGCTGGGCCAGCTCCTCGACGAAGGCGCCCCGGTACTGGGAGCGGACCTGCTCGCCGCGCCCGGCGACCTCCAGGCTGGCGGCCAGGATCGCCTCGGCCTGCTCGCGGTCGGGAGCGGCCGGGCCCAGGACGGTCGGGAAGATCGTCCGCCAGGCGTCGGGATCCGTGGACTCGCCGTTCATGACGGCGCGGGCCATCAGCCGCTGGGGGTAGTCCGCGGCAGCGACGAGGCCAGCCAGCCGCGCGACGAGCGGGTCGGCCTGGATCCCAGCATAGACGACCGTCCGGGCGTCCTTCGCGGCGTCCTGGAAGCGCATGGCGGTCAGGTCCCGCGGGCGGGGGGGCCGGACGCGCCCGGGGTGGCGGGAACCCCGTCGTCCGCGCCGGGCGAAGCGAGCGCCAGCTCGACGACGGCTGGGAAGGTCGAGAGCCAGTCGATCGCCCGGTGCGGGTCGACGATCATGGTCGCCTCGGCGCATGCCGCGGCGACGGCGGCTCCACGATCGGGGGCGAGGGGCGCCCCGGGATCGACGCCGGCGGACGCCCGGAGCCGTGACCTCCCCGCACCGGCGAGGGCGGTGACGTATGTCCACTCGTCCTCGACCGTCTCCCCCAGCTCCGCCAGCCCGTCGAGCGCGGCCAGGGCCGCGGCGAGGGCCAAGCCACGGGTGGCGAGGGGCGGGGTCGCGGGTCCGGCCGGTGCGTCGGGCATCAGGCGAAGCCTACCGCCGGAGGCCGGCGGGCGACGCCGGCGGCACCGCCGGCTCGGCGCGTGCCCCCGAGGCGGGCGATCGGCGGCCGAGGGGTGGCGCGACCCCAGGGCGGGGGGTGTCAGGCGACGCGAGGCTGGTCGCGGCGCTCGCGCTCCCGGGCGGCGGCCTCGGTGCGGGTCGCCACGTCCTCGAGCCTCCGGTGGCTCCGCGCGTCCCACGAGCCCGAGTAGAGCCGAATGGCCGTCGACCGGAAGCGCGCCGCGTCCTGCCTGCCACCGAGCTGCTCGAGCCGGCCGACGGCGTCGAGGACGCGCCGGTAGACGCGGGGCAGCGTCTCGGCCACGGTGAGCTCAGGTTGCATCGACACAGGATGACGGGATACGGTCGCACCGGGCCATCCCCCGATGGTCCGGTGGCGCAGTGGGCCGCCGGCCCGGCGGGGCCGCCACCTCGGCCCACCGGATGTCAGTCGCCCGGATGAGCCCCGGACCGGATCTCGAAGCTGCCGACGGCTCCGGCGGCGGGGCCCCAGCGCGCGACGACCCGCTCCACGCGGGCGCCGAGCGGGCCGACGGCGAGCTCGCGCAGCAGCGCGTCGAGGGCCTCGCGCGGCCCCTCGGCCACGCAGCGGACGGAGCCGTCGACCTCGTTCGCGACCCATCCACGCAGGTAGAGGCGACGGGCGGCGTCCAGCACGAACCAGCGGAAGCCGACCCCCTGCACGCGCCCGATCACGGTCGCGTCGAGGCGGGCGGGGGCGGAGCCAGGCCTGGCTTCGCTCACGGTCGCGCGCCGGCGTCGCGAGCGTGCGGCCAGGCCAGGACGAGCGTATCCACGAGGAGCTCAGGGTTCGCGTTCGCCTCGAGCAGCTCCGCGGCTCGCACGAGGCGCACCAGGAACGCGACGCACGCCTCGGGGGAGACTGCGCCGGCGACGGCGCGCAGGTCGTCGAGCAGCGCCGTGTCCCGCGCGGCGGCCCCGGCGCCGGACGCCGTCGCGGCCAGGTCGCGAGCGACGGCCGTCCACGCGGCGAGGAGCGCGCCGGCCGCGAGCCGGCGCTCTGCGGGCGTGCCGCGGGCCGGAGCGGCGCCGGGGTCGGCCGCAGGATCGCCCGGTGCCGCGGCGAACGCGGTGCCGTCGGCAGCGACGGACGCCTCGCCGGGGTCGGCCCCGGGCCTGGCCAGGTCTCCGGCGCGGGCGAGCAGGTCGCGCCCGGCGAGCAGGCGATCCGCCACGCCGAGCCCCGCCAGGTCGAGCAGCGACCGGGCGATTTCCTCGCGGGCCGCGACGGCCTCGGGTGCGGCCGCCAGGGCGATCGCCCGGCCGGGACGCCCGTCGGCGAGGCGGGCGAGGCGCGCCGCGCGCGGCGGCTCGACGCCGTGCTCGACGAGCAGCTCCTCCATCGCGCGGCGGCCGACCGGGCCCAGCCGGAGGACGGCGGTCCGCGACCGCACGGTCGGCAGCAGCCGCTCGGGCTCGTCGGCGCACAGGATGAGCGTCGCACCCGCCGGCGGCTCCTCGAGCGTCTTGAGGAGGGCGTTCTGGGCGTCCTCGTTGAGACGGTGGGCGCCCTCGACGATCGCGACCCGGTGGGCGCCCTCGACCGGCCGGCGCGCCAGCTCGCGCAGCAGGTGGCGCACGGTGCCGGGCTCCGGGTCCTCGTGGTCGCCGATCCGGACCTGCCGCCCCGGCCCCTCCGGTGCGAGCCGGTGCAGGTCCTGGTGGGCGCCGGCGTCCACGAGCCGGCAGGAGCGGCAGGCCCCGCACGGCCGGACGTCCGGGTCGTCGGCGTGGCAAAGGATCCCGGCGGCGAGGTCGAGGGCGAGGGTCGTCTTGCCGGCCGAGCCGGGGCCGACCAGGAGCAGCGCCTGCGGGGCGCCGAGGCGGATCATCCGCTCCACCGCGGCGACGGCGACCGGCTGGCCCCGGGTGGCGAACCGACCGCCGGACGCCGCCCGGACCCGCGGTCCCGGCCGGACGCGCGGCGGGACCTCGGCGGGCTGGCGGGCGCGCGGGCGCGACGCCGGCATCGGGTGGGCTCGGAGTGGGCGACCCGGCGTCAGGCTCCCTCGGCAGGAGCGGCCTTCCGTGCCCGCGGGGCGCGGGCCGGCGCCTTCGCTCGTGCCATGGCCGGCGCCGCGGTCGATGGCGTGGTGGTGGGTGGCGCGGCAACCTCGGCCGCGGGCGCGGCCGCCTTCCGGGTCCGCGGCGCGCGGGCCGGCGCCTTGGCCGGCGCCGCCTCCGCGGCGGGTGCCGGCGCCACGGCCGGGGTCGGGGCGGGCCCGGCCTTCGCGGTCCGCGGGGTGCGGCCCGGCGCGTTCGCTCGGGCCCTTGCCGGGGCCGCGGCCGGAGTCCCGGCGGCGGACGCCGCGGCAACCTCGGCGGCGGACGCGGCTGCCTTCCGGGTCCGCGGGGCGCGGGCGGGCGCCGTGGCCGGCGCCGCCTCCGCGGCGGGTGCCGGCGCCACGGCCGGGGCCGCGGCCGGTGCGGTCGCCCGCGTGCGCGCGCGGCGCCGCGGCGACGGCGACTCCTCGGGTCGCGGCTGCGGAGCGGGCTCCTGGCGCGCGAGCTTCTGGGCGAGCTGGGCCCGGAGGAGCTCCTCGAGCTCCGGCGGGACCTCGCTCCACGGCTCCGACGACGGCCGGCGCTCCGGGGCCCGATCGCGGTAGGGAGCCGGCTGCGGCGGACGCGGAGGGCGTTGCCCGGGCCGCGCGCCGCTCGGGGCGGCGCGACCGGAGGGCTCGGAGACGCGGCCGGCGCTCCGTCCGCCGCCGTATCGCTCGCGATCGACCGCGGCCGCGTAGGAGCCGCCGCGACCGCGCTGGCCGCCGCGCTGCCCGGGCCGCTGGCCGCCCCGGCCCCCGGCCCGCCGCTCGGCGAGCAGGTACTCGGGAATGGCCGGCTCGTCGTCGTACTCCTCATCGCTGACCTGGGCCGCCGGCCGCGGGGCGCTGGGAACCCCGATCTGGGAGTCCCAGACCGACCCGAAGGCCGCGGGGCGGGGCGCCGGGCGCGTCGGCTCGCCGAATTCCTCCTCTTCCTCCTCGTCCTCGACGAGCTCGGCACCGGACGCCGGCCCGTCCTCGGGTGCGCCCGTCGCCTCCTGGTCCTGGCCCCGACCGCGCCCGCGGCCGCGGCCGCCGCGGCGGCGGCGCCGGCGGCGGCGCTCCTCGGCATCCGCGCCGGACTCGTCCTCGCCGGCGATCTCCACGACCTCTTCGGCGGCCTCGGGAGCGGCGGCGGCGGCCTCGGCACGGCGCGCCGCGGCTGCCTTGGAAAGCTTCTCCCCGGGCAGCGCGACGAGCGCGCCCTCGACCAGGGCGGCCGCGGCCACCGGCTCGGCGGCGACCCGTCCGCGGCCCCGTCCGCGCCCGCGGCTCGTCTCGACCGGCTCGACCGCCTCCTCGACGCGCTCCGTCCGGACGCGCCCACGGCCGCGACCTCGGCCACGCCCGGTCCCCTCGGACTCCTTGTCGGGAACCTCGGTCATGGAGAGGTCCTCGTCGTCCGTCGCGACGCGGCGACCGGACACCGTCGATCCCTTCTCGACCTTGGCCAGGTGGGTGATGTCGGTGAACCGGTCGGCGACCTCGATGAGGTCGGAGCTCGTGTTGCCACGGAAGCTGATCACCTCGACCCGAACGCCGGTCTCCTGGACCGCCCGGATCGCCGGGGCGAAGTCGCCGTCGCCCGAGACGACGACCGCGACGTCGAGGTTGCGGGACGTCTTCATCATGTCGACGACCAGCTCGATGTCGAGGTTGGCCTTGACCTTGCCGTCGCCGTACTTGCGGATGTCCTTGCTGACGACCTTGTAGCCGTTGCGGGCAAGGAAGGAATGGAAGTTGCGCTGGTTCTCGTTCTCCGGGTCGAGGCCCGTGTAGGCGTAGGCGCGCACCAGGTCCCGCCCCGCGGTCGCCGCCTTCAGCAGCAGGACATAGTCGATGTCCGCGCCGGCCGCCTTGGCCGCGTAGAAGATGTTCGCGACGTCCACGAAGACGGCGACGTTCTTGCTCACGATGACTCCTCAGCTGTTGCCACGGGCGCCGGGTTCCCGGCCGCCCGTCCGCCGGCCGCACGTCCTGCGCGTTCCGGCCATCACCCCTGGTCGGCGGACGCCCGGTCCGCCCTGATTCGACATTCGATGCGCGGCCCGGCCGCCCGGAAGCCGTGCCGCTCCCACGCGGCCGGCGCGGCGCCGTCCGCGGGAGCCGCCGTCTCGACGACGGCGCAGCCCTTGTTGCGCGCCGACCGGAGCAGCTCCCCGAGGAGCAGCCCGGTCACGCGCTCGATATCGTGACGCGGATCGACCACGAGGAAGTCGATCGTCCCCACGGAACCGCCCGACCGCACGGACGGCCACAGGGCGAGGACGGCCACCCCGACCATCGTCCGCAGCGACTCCGCCACGAGCACGCTCGCCTGCGGGAGATAGACCAGCTGCCGGAGCAGGTCCGCTCCTTCGAGCGTGGCGGCGGACCCCGCCGGCGCAGCCGCCGCGACGAGCGCGATGATGCGCTCCACGTCGGTGATCCGTGCTGCCCGAACCTGGTATTCCACTCCGAGGGCGTGACCTCGCGCAGGAGGGCGACCCCTTGACCCAGAGTCGGGGAGCTTGCGGTCGAGCTCGACCGGGCTCCGGCGTCCGAGCGCCGCACCGGGGCGGGGAGCGATCTCACGCTCGCCCGGCCACGCCGGGGCGCACGACGCCCGTGTTGCATTCGGGTCGCCGCTGCCTAATATACGGCATCTCTCCAGTTGCACCGCATGGAGAGTTCAAGTGGGCCCCCGCCCGAATACCCCCGGCGTCTGCCACGTGCCCCCAAGGAGGGAGGCCCGTCGTCCAGGGCGACGGGGGAGGCGCGCTCACCGCGGAAGCCAGGCGCACGCGTGAGGCGGGGGGAAGAGGAGGAGACGCTCATGAAGCTCGCACGCGTGGCCGCGGTTCTCGCGGCCGCCTCCATCCTGGTGGCCGCCTGCGGCGGCGCCGCCTCGCCGTCACCGGCGACCTCGGCGCCGCCCGCCTCGCAGGCACCCGCGGCAACCCCGCCGACCGACGCGCTTCGCGTGGTGACGATCCCGCCGGGCGAGCCGGTCCACATCGCCTTCTGGGGCGTCCTATCCGGAGCCGATGCCAGCCTGGGCACGGACTCGGAGTACGGTGTCGAGATCGCGATCGACGACCAAGGCGGCAAGTTCCTCGGTCACCCGATTCAGCTGACAACCGAGGACGGGCTCTGCACCCCCGAGGGCGGCGCGATCGCCGGCCAGAAGCTCGCCGCCGACAGCACGCTCGTGGGCCTCATCGGCTCGTCCTGCTCCGACGAGACCGTCGGCGGCATCAAGGCCATCACCGACGCCGGCCTGACCACGATCTCGCCCTCGAACACGCGACCCGGCGCTCACCGCGCCGGATCGCGGCCCGGAGTACGCGGGCTACCTGCGCACGGCCCACAACGACGCCGTCCAGGGCAAGGCGGCGGCCGAGTTCGTCTACAACGAGCTCGGGCTGACGAAGGCGGCCACGATCCACGACGGCAGCTCCTACGCCGAGGCCCTCCAGCAGGTCTTCGCCGACGACTTCAAGACGCTCGGCGGCACGATCACGCTCCAGGAGGCCGTGCAGAAGGACACGACCGACATGAAGCCGGTCCTGACCCGCGATCGCCGCCACCAAGCCGGAGTTCATCTACTACCCGATCTTCATCGCCGAGGGCGGCTTCATCACCGCCCAGAGCAAGGAAGTGCCCGGGCTCGAGAACGTCAAGCACTGATGGGCGCGGACGGCATGTTCTCGGCCGACTTCGTCAAGGCCGCCGGCGCACGCCGCCGTGGGCATTACCTCTCCAGCCCGGACTTCACGCGCCTTCCGGGCGGCTACCAGGACTTCCTCGACAAGTACAAGGCCAAGTTCGGCATCAAGCCGCTGAGCATCTTCCACGCCCATGCCTACGACGCGGCCAGCATCCTCTTCGCCGCGCATCGAGAAGGTCGCCGTGCGAGGCCGCCGACGGCACCCTGTACGTCCCGCAAGGGCGCGCTCCGCGACGCCCTCTTCGCCACCAAGGACTTCCAGGGCGTGACCGGCACGCTGACCTGCACCCCGACGGCGACTGCGGCGCGCCGGTCATCGCCGTCTACGAGATCACGGCCAGGGAGGTCGGGCCGCCGATCGCCTGGCCGCCCGACGGCGCCGATCTGGAAGCCGCAGCTCGTAGGCGGAGCTCGGCACCTGAGCCTCGTCGCACGAGTGACCAAGCCGAGGGGCGGACCGGCGTCCCGCCGGTCCGCCCCTCGAGACAACCCGCCCAGTGATGGAGACCGCCGCGTGAACGGTCGCAGTCCGATCGCGCGCCTGACGCGACGTCGCGATCGTCGCGTTCCTGTGGGCGTTCCGCGATCGTCGTCGTGCTGGTCGTCGTCGTCGGCTCGATCCTGACCCTGTCCAGCGGCAAGTACTCGCTGGCCACCTGGATCGACCTGATCGGCGAGCGGCCTCACCCTGGGCAGCATCTACGCGCTGATCGCCCTGGGCTACACGATGGTCTACGGCATCCTGCGCATGATCAACTTCGCCCACGGCGACATCTTCATGGGCGGCGCCTTCGCCGGCTACTTCACCGCCATGGCTCTGGTGAGCACCGGGTTCCTGAACGCCAGCGTGATCGCCAGCCTGATCTCGATCGTCGTGATGATCCTGGTGGCGATGGCCGTGTCGACGGCCCTGGCGCATGGGCGTCGAGCGCGTCGCCTACCGGCCCCTGCGCAACGCCCCCCGGCTGGTGCCCGCTGATCAGCGCGATCGGCGCCTCGTTCTTCCTCGCAGTACACCTTCCGCGGGCATCTTCGGCCCCGGCATCTACGCCTACCCGGACGTCAGCCATCCTCACCCAGCAGGTGCCCGATCCCGATCCTCAACCTGCACTGGGTCGACGTCCTGGTGGTCGTCTCGGCCCTGCTCATGATGGGCGGGCTGTACCTCTTCGTGATGCGGACCAAGCTCGGGACGGCGATCCGGGCGGTCTCGGAGGACAGGGACACGGCGGCGCTGATGGGCATCGACGTCAACCGGGCGATCGTCATGACCTTCGCCGTCGGCGCCGCGATGGCCGGCGCGGCCGGCGTCCTCTACGGCCTGATGTTCACCCAGATCTACTTCTTCACCGGGCTTCATCCCCGGGCATCAAGGCCTTCACCGCGGCCGTCCTGGGCGGCATCGGCAACATCCCGGGCGCCATGCTCGGCGGCCTCTTCCTCGGGCGAGGTCGAGTCGGTCGGCCCGACCCTCTTCCTGGACGGCCTCGGCGTGCCCTCGCCGAACCAGCTCAAGGACGTCATCGCCTTCACGCATGCTCGTGCTCGTGCTGGTCTTCCGGCCCTCGGGCATCCTCGGGTGAGCGCGTCGCGAGGAGCCGGGCATGACCGCCGTGGCGGCAACGGCGACGGCGCCGGGAACGGCGGCTGCCAGCGCCTGGCAGCCGGTCCTCCGCGTCGGCCTCCTCGGCGGCGCGGTCGCCGTCTACCTCTGCCTGGTCGGGCATCGTGCCGATCTTCAACGCGCGCCCGCTCGATCGCCGGCGTCATCTCGCTCGGCGCAAGCGTCGCTCCTCGTCGCGGCGCTGGCGACGCGGCTACCTGGCGGCCAAGCGCGACCCGTGTGGCCAGGCGGAGCCGAGCATCCTCGGCGGGAGCGCTCGCGGGAGCCCTGGCCGGGTCCTGCCTCTCCGTGCTCGTGCTCGTCGGGTCCGCCGTCGACCTCCGGGCCGTCCTGCTCCACGCCTCGCCGGACCTGTACGACATCCTGACGCTCGAGCACGGGCACGGCCGGGTTCTGGGTCCCGATCGTCGTGGGCGCGCTGGCCGGCGCCCTGGCCGCGCCTCGCGGCCAGCCTGCCGGACGCGATCCGCGCTGCCGATCGTCTGGGGATTCGCCGCGCTCGCTGGTCATGGGCCTGTTCGCCGGCCTGCTGCGGACGCCGATGCTGACCAGCGCCCTGGCGACCCGTGGCCCGGTTCGTCTTCGCGGCGGAGGGCCTCACCGTGGCCGGGGCAGTGCTGGTCTTCGTCGTCGTCGCCGGCGCGGCGGCGCTCCGCCCGCGCGCTCGCGCTCGAGCCGACGCTACCGCGAGCTGCCCGCAGAGGACGCACGGGCGCTGATGCCGCCCGCGCTGCTCCTGCTCGTCGCGCTCGTCCTGGCCCTGCCGCTTGGCCTCGGGCCGTTCTTCGCCCAGGTGATCGCGATCGTCGCCCTCTACATCCTGATGGGCCTCGGGCTGAACATCACGCTCGGCCTGGCCGGCCTGCTGGACCTCGGCTTCGTCGCCTTCTTCGCGGTCGGCGCCTACACCGTCGGCCTGCTGACCTCCACCGGCGAGTTCGGGCTGGCCGGCTTGTCCTGGTGGGCGGCCGTGCCGTTCGCCGTCCTCTTCGCGATGGCGTTCGGCGGCCTTCCTCGGCCTGCCGATCCTGGGCATCCGCGGCGACTACCTGGCCATCGCCACCCTCGGCTTCGGCGAGATCGTCGCGGATCCTCGCCGGGTCGGACCTGCTGAAGCCCTGGCTGGGCGGCCCGCAGGGCATCCTGAACATCCCCAAGCCGATCGCGGTGCCGCCAACCGACTTCCTGGTCAGGGCCCGTCCAGATCTACTACGTCGCCCTGGCCTGCGCGGCCGTCGTCGCCTTCGTCGCCTGGCGGCTGCGCGGCTCGCGGCTGGGCCGCGCCTGGATGGCCATCCGCGAGGACGAGGACGTGGCCGAGGCGCTGGGCGTCAACCTCGTCCAGACGAAGCTCCTGGCCTACATGCTGGGTGCGGGCTTCGCCGGCCTCGGCGGCGCCATCTTCGCCGGGCTGGTCGGCTCGATCTTCGCCCGAGCATGCAGCTCGTTCGTCTCGATCAACGTGGTCGCCGCTCGTCATCGTCGGCGGCATGGGCAGCATCCCCGGCGTCGTCGTGGGGGCGATCTTCCTCATCGGCCTGCCCGAGCTGTTCCGCGAGTTCTCCGAGTACCGCTACCTGTTCTACGGCGTCGCCCTGATCGCGATGATGCTCTACCGGCCGGAGGGGCTCCTGCCCTCCAAGGTCGCCCGGCGCGAGCTGCACGCGGCGGAGGAGCTCGAGGCGACCGCCGAGAGCGAGACCTCGCCGGCACAGCCGGCGCCGAGCTGAGGGAGCCGGTGATGGCCGCTCCTGAAGGCGGAGGGCGTCACCAAGCGCTTCGGCGGCCTGGTCGCCGTCAACGAGCTGGACTTCGAGCTGGAGCAGGGCGCGATCGTCAGCGTCATCGGGCCCAACGGCGCCGGCAAGACGACGTTCTTCAACTGCATCGCCGGCTTCTACCACATCGACGAGGGGCAGCATCACCTTCGACGGCACCCCGATCCACCAGCTCCGGCCGGACCAGATCGCCCACCTGGGCATCTCGCGGACCTACCAGAACATCCGCCTCTTCCCGACGCATGACCGCCCTGGAGAACATCCTCGTCGGCGAGCACCAGCACCTGCGGGCGACTTGGCTGGGCGCGGTCATCCGCACGCGCGGCAGCGCAGCGAGGAGGCGCGTGCCCTCGAGGAGGCCCGGCGGCTGCTCGACTTCGTGGGCCTGCGAGGCCAGGGCGACATGCTGGCGGCCAAGCTCCCGTACGGCGACCAGCGCCGCCTCGAGGTCGCCCGGGCGCTGGCCGACCAGCCCCGGCTGCTGCTCCTCGACGAGCCGACGGCCGGGCATGAACCCGGCCGAGACGCAGCCAGATGACCGAGTTCATCCGGCGCCTGCGCGACGAGCTCGGCATCACCATCCTGCTCATCGAGCACGAGATGCGGGTCGTGATGGGCATCTCGGAGCGGATCACCGTCCTCGACTACGGCCAGAAGATCGCCGAGGGCACGCCGCGCGAGATCCAGGGCAACCCGCGGGTGATCGAGGCCTACCTCGGGCGGGCCGCCCGAGCCGGCGCGAATGCGGCCCAGCCGGCGACCCCCGAGGCTCCGCCACCCGACGGGGGCTGCCTGATGGGCACGCCGCTCCTCGAGGTCGCGGACGTCCACACCTACTACGGCAACATCCACGCCCTCCAGGGGATCTCGCTCCACGTCGACGAGGGCGAGATCGTGACGCTGATCGGCGGCAACGGGGCCGGCAAGACCACGACCCTCAACACGATCAGCGGGCTCGTCCGTGCCGCGGAGCGGCAACGTCCGCCTCGCGGGCGAGGACCTGGCTGGCTACGCGGCCCACCAGATCACGGCCAAGGGGATCGTCCAGGTCCCCGAGGGTCGCCGCATCTTCGCCCGCCTGACCGTCGACGAGAACCTCAAGATGGGCGCCTTCATCGTCCGCGACCAGGCGGACGTCCGGGAGCGGACTCGACCGCGTCTTCACGCTTGTTCCCGCGGCTCGCGGAGCGCACAGAGCCAGGTCGCCGGGACGCTCAGCGGCGGCGAGCAGCAGATGCTGGCGATCGGCCGGGCGCTCATGACCCGGCCCCGGCTCCTGCTCCTCGACGAGCCCTCGATGGGCCTGGCCCCGATCCTCGTCGAGCAGATCTTCGAGACGATCATGGAGATCAACGCCCAGGGCGTGACGCATCCTGCTGGTGGAGCAGAACGCCCGCCAGGCGCTCGCGATCGCGAGCCGCGGCTACGTCCTCCAGACCGGGCGGATCGTGCTCGCCGGCACGTCGCAGGAGCTGCGCCGCAACGAGATGGTCCGCAAGGCCTACCTGGGCGAGGCATAGCGCAGGCACGGGTCGGCCCGCGGCCGGCCTACTCGCGTCGCTGCCCGTAGATCTCGGCGACGGCGAAGAGGAGGCCCACGACCCCGGCGGCGGCGAGCCAGAGCCCCGGCGCGCGGTCGGGGAGCATCGTGGCGAGCGCGCCGGCCTCGCCGGCGATGCCGGCGACCCGCAGGACGATGGCCACGGCCGCGACGGTCGCCACGGCCGCGTACGCCCACCAGCGGTCGTACGCCACCGGCCGGTCGCCGGCCGCGTACGGCAGCGCGGCGAGCGCCAGGGTGGCGAGCGCGGCCAGGAAGACGAGGATGCCCGGCCCCTCGAAGGCGTTGCCCTCGATCGGCGGGATGCCGTCGCTGCCGCCCGCCCGGAACCAGGGCAGGACGCAGCCGGCAAGGACCAGCAGGGCACTGGCCGCGGCGACGAGGCGCCCGCGGCCGAGCGGGTGGCGGTGGAGCGTCATTCAGGGCTCGTGTAGACCTCGGGGCGGAGGACGCCCACGAAGCGGAGGTTCCGGTAGCGCTCGCCGTAGTCGAGCCCGTAGCCGATCACGAACTGGTCCGGGATCTCGAAGCCGAGGTAGTCGATGGGGATCTCGACGAGGCGGCGGGCGGGCTTGTCGAGAAGGGTGCAGATCCGGAGCGACGAGGGGTTCTTGCCGCGGAGGTAGCGCACCAGGTAGTTGAGGGTGAGCCCGGTGTCGATGATGTCCTCGACGATGAGCACGTCGCGGCCGTCGATCGACGACGAGAGGTCCTTGAGGATGCGCACCAGGCCGGACGACTCGGTGGCGGTGCCCCCGTAGGACGAGACCTCCATGAGGTCGATCTGGACGGGGATCGTGATCGCCCGCATCAGGTCGGCCATGAATGGCAGCGAGCCCTTCAGGACGCTCACGAGGGTGAGCTCGCGGCCGGCGAAGTCGGACGAGATCCGGGCACCGAGCTCGCGGACCTTGGCCTGGATCTGCTCCTCGGAGAGCAGGATCTCGGCGACGTCGGCGACGAGGTCCGGGGTCCCGTTCATGGGCGCATCTCCGCGTGCAGCGTGGCGGTGCCGTTCCGCGCGGCGGCCCGGGCCCGGGCCTGGGCCCGGGAGCGCCGCGAGCGGCGCGAGCGGGTGGGCAGCGCGGCCGCTCGCTCGTCACCGTGGGCGCCGCGTGCCGCGACGTCGGCGGCGGGCGGGCGGCCCGCTGGCGAGGCGGCGGCGACCGTGTCGTGGCGGAGCTGAGTGGCAGCCGCGGCGGTGTCGCGGCGAGGCGGGGTGGCCTGCCCCTCGGCGCCGCTCAGCGCGTCGGCGAGGCTGATCCGGCCGTACTTGAGGAGGAGCGCCCGGAAGTCGCGCGCGTAGAGGAGCTTGATCCGGAGGTCGGGATACAGGTCGCGGAGGCGGCGCAGCTTGCGGTTCTTCTTGCGCACGAGCCGCTGCTTGAGCGTCGTGATCTCGACGTACAGGTCCAGCTCCGGCAGGTAGAAGTCCGGGCTGAAGCTCTCGCGCACGGCCCCGTCCCGGTCGTAGAGGATCGGGAAGGTGTGGGGCTCGTACTCCCAGGCCACCTCGTAGAAGTCGAGGATCCGCGCCAGCTCGGCCTCGCTCGCGTGGGCGAAGGCGGAGCGGGGACGGGCCGGGGTCACCGGGCTGCGCGCTCCGCGCGGCCGCGACTCGAGCCCACGTCAGCGCGGGCGAGCCGCGCGCGATGGTACGCCGGGAGGTCCACCGGCCAAGTCTAGCCGGTCCGGCGCCGAGTCGGGGCCGCACCGGGCGGGCCCGGCCGTCCCGCCGCGAGATACCCATGGGGAGTATCATCCCTGGGCGAGAGCCGCTCCGGAGAGCCACCACCATGACCATGGGCGACAGCCGCGGAACGCGCCCCGCCGAGCCCGCGGGCGACGGAGGCGGCGCGGACCCGACCTTCCGCCACAGCTACGCGCGCGACCGCGCCCAGCTCCTCCGCCGCCTGAGCCGGATCGAGGGCCAGGTGCGGGGGATCGGGCGGATGATCGAGCGCGAGGAGTACTGCGTCGACATCCTCCAGCAGACGGCCGCCCTCCGGGCCGCGATCGACGCCGTCTCCATCATGGTCCTCGAGGACCATGTGCAGGGCTGCGTGCGGACGGCCGCCGAGCGCGGCGAGGCCGAGCAGTACGTGGAGGAGGTGCTCGACGTCGTCCGCCGGACGCTCGGCCGTCCCGTGCGGAGCCCGGCGCGGCCCTGATCCGCCGGGCCGTGCGGCCCTCGCCGTGAGGTGCGAGCACGGTGTCCTCGTTGTCCACAGGACGCCGCGCCCGTGCGGCAGATGGTGGATAACCCGGTGGAAAACCCCGTTGACGGCCGGTGCCGGCGGCCGAACGATCACGGTCCGCATCGATAGCGGACCCGATGACGGGGAGCGGCGGTCGCGAGGGGCACGGGGAGACCCGGGCCGCCAACCGGACGAGCGCCCCGAGACCGTCCTCCCAGGTCTCCGCGATGCGAGCCGATCATCGGCCGGAGCGGCGCGGTCCGCACGCGACGGGGCCTGCACGACGCGACGGAGGTTCCTTGCGCGACCGCGCGCCGCTCCCGGCCGATCCTTCGCTCTGCCCGCCCCTGGCGCCCGTGGCCGTCGCCCTGTTCGACGCCGGGTGCGCGGCGCTGGGCGTCGACGACTTTCCGCCGGGCGCCCGCGACGCGATCCTGGGGCACCTGCGCCTGCTGCTGGCCTGGACCGCGGCGGTCAACCTGACCGCGATCCGCGATCCCGACGGGGCTGTGACCGGCCACCTCCTCGACAGCCTGGCGGCCGTCGCGCTGCTCCGCGAGGCCCGCGTGGCGCGGATCCTCGACCTCGGCTCCGGGGGCGGCTACCCCGGTCTCCCGCTCGCCCTCGCCCTCCCCGCCGGGGCGCTCCTCGTGGACTCGATCGCCAGGAAGGCCGCCTTCCTGCGCATCGCGGTCGCGGCCGCGGGCGTCGCCGACCGGGTTGCCGTCGCGGCGGTGCGGGCCGAGGCCCTGACGATGGACCGGGCCCACCGCGAACGCTGGCCGGCGGTCACGGCCCGGGCGGTGGCGGCCCTCCCCGAGCTGGTCGAGCTCGCCTTCCCCCTCCTCGCGCCCGGCGGCATCCTGGTGGCGTGGAAGCGCGCCGGCCCGGGCGACGAGCAGGCGCGCGCCCTGTTGGCCGTCGCCGCCCTCGGCGGGGGGAGCGTCGACGTGTCGGCGCCCGCGGCACGCGTCGCCGGCCTGGAGGACCACGTCCTCGTCGTCGTGCGCAAGGACGGCCGCACGGGCGGCGGCTGGCCGCGACCGCCGGCGGAGCGGAAACGCCGCCCGTGGTGACGGGCTCGCGCCGGGCGCGGCGCCGCGCTACGCTCCGCGGCGATGCGGATCGCGGTCCTGTCGGACATCCACGCCAACCTTCCGGCGCTCGATGCCGTCCTCGCCGCGCTCGGCGAGGTGGACGCCGTCTGGCATCTCGGTGACGTGGTCGGCTACGGGCCCCATCCGGACGAGGTCGTCGCCCGCCTCCGCGAGGTCGGGGCGGTCGGGGTCCGGGGCAACCACGACGCGGCCGCCCTCGGGCGGCTCGACACCCGTTACTTCAACACGGCGGCGCGCCGCGCGATCGAGTGGACGAGCCGGCGGATCGCCCCGGAGACGCGGGCCTGGCTGGCGACCCTGCCCGAGCGGCTGGAGATCGACGAGATGACGCTCGTCCACGGCAGCCCGAGCGATCCGACCTGGGAGTACGTGACGACCACGGCCGATGCGCGGGCGAACCTCGCCGCCTTCGCGACCCCGTACTGCCTCCACGGCCACACCCACGTCCCGGTGGCGTGGCGTGACGACGACGGCATCGAGCTGGTCCAACCCTCCGACGGCTCGCAGCTCGTCCTCGACGCGCGGCGCCTGCTGCTCAACCCGGGCGGCGTGGGCCAGCCGCGCGACGGCGACCCGCGCGCGGCCGCCCTCGTGCTCGACACGGCGGCGCGGCGCGTGACGTGGCACCGCGTCGCCTACCCGATCCGCGCGGTCCAGGCCGACATCCGGGCGGCCGGCCTCCCCGAGATGCTCGCCGCCCGGCTCGCGATCGGCGCCTAGTCGTGATCGGAGGCCGCCGCCCTCTCAGCGGGCGCAAGGTCGGCGACCGGCGCGTCCACGTGGAGCGGCCGCACAGCGCCTACTTCCGCTACACCGGACCCGGCCAGCTGACCGCCAAGCGAGCGGCGAACGTTCCCGCAACACGGTTGGGCCGGGCCTGGGCCCGGGTCAAGGCGGTGGCGATCGGGCGTCCGCTGGCGAGCGAGGAGGAGATCGGCGAGCGCCTCTCCAAGACGAAGGCGCTGGCCGTCTTCAGCTCGGATGCCATCAGCTCGTCGGCGTACGCCTCCGAGGAGATCCTGCGGATCCTCGTCCTCGCCGGCGGCGCGGCGATCGTATGGTCGGTGGAGATCGCCCTCGCGATCGCCGTCCTGCTCGTCATCGTCACGACGTCGTACCGCCAGGTCTGCCACGCCTACCCGTCCGGGGGCGGCGCGTATGCGGTCGCCCGGGCGAACCTCGGAGTGCCGGTCGCCCTGCTGGCGGCCGCGGCGCTCCTCTTCGACTACGTGATGACCGTGGCGGTCTCCATCGCGGCGGGCGTCGCCGCGATCACGTCCGTCGTGCCCGAGCTCCTGCCGTTCCGGGCCGAGATCTCCATGCTCGCCACGATCATCCTGGCGGTGGCGAACCTGCGCGGCCTGCGCGAGTCCGGCAACATCTTCGCGATCCCGACGTACCTCTACGTCGTGGGCGCGCTGGCGCTGATCGGGCTCGGCCTGGCCAGGGTCGTCACCGGCGACCCCGCGACCATGTTCCCGACTCCCGCCGTGGCCCCGCCGTCGAACGGCTTCGAGGCCCTGTCTGTCATCCTCATTGTGCGGGCCTTCGCCTTTGGATCCGTTGCCCTGAGTGGGACGGAGGCGATCACCAACGGCGTCCCCGCCTTCAAGCCGCCCGAGGCGCGGAACGCCGCGAACACGATGACCGCGATGGGGCTCCTGCTCGGGACGATCTTCGTCGGCCTGTCAGTCCTCGCCTTCGCCTTCGGCATCGTCCCTGACCCGGGTGAGAAGGTCACGCTCATCGCCCAGGTCTCGCGACACGTCTACGGAGACGGGATCATCTTCGTATGCTTCCAGGCCGTGACCACGCTCATCCTCGTCCTGGCCGCGAACACCGGCTTCAACGGCGCGCCGCGCCTGGCTCGGATCCTGGCGGTGGACGGCTACATGCCGCGCCAGTTCGCGATCGTCGGCGACCGGCTCGCCTTCAGCTGGGGGATCGGGATCCTGGCCGGCTTCGCGTGCCTGCTCATCTTCGTGTTCGACGCGTCGGTGGCCTCGCTCATCCCGCTCTACTCGATCGGGATCTTCCTCTCGTTCGCGATCTCCCAGGCGGGGATGGTCCGCCACTGGTTCGACGTCCGGGGCGGCGGCTGGCGGTGGAAGCTCGGCCTCAACCTCGTCGGGGCAGTCCTGACCGCCGGCGTGTTCGCCGTGAGCCTGGCCTCCAAGATCCCCAACGGGGCCTGGATCGTCCTCGTCACGGTCCCGGCCCTCGTCGGCCTCATGCTCTGGGTCCGCGCCCAGTACCGCGGCCAGGAGGCCGAGCTCCACGTCGCCGCCAACGCCGCAATCCCGATGCCGCGCCGGGACCAGCGGGTCGTCATCCCGGTGAACGGGATCAACCGGGCGGTCGTCCAGGCCATCAACGTCGGGCGGGCGTTCGGGGAGGATGTGCGCGCCGTGTACGTCACGGATGACCCGGACGAGGGCGAGCGCCTCCGCGACCGCTGGACCCGGCAGCTCCCCGACGTCCCGTTCGTGGTGGTGGAGTCGCCCTACCGGGCCCTCGTCGGCCCGTTCGTGGCGTACCTCGACGTGCTCGACCACACCTGGGCGCCGGGGCGCGAGGCGCCGACGACCGTCGTCGTCCTGCCGGAGTACGTCGGGCGCCACTGGTGGGACCGCCTCCTCTACAATCAGGCGGCCCGCCGCCTCCGGGCCGTCCTGGTCGGCCGCGAGCGCACCGTGATCCTCGACGTCCCGTACCGCCGCGGGGCGGGCGGCCCTGCCCCAATGCCTCCGCCCGGGGCGGGGGGCGCGTCGTGATCGGCGGACGGCGGCCGCTCCACGGGCGCAAGGTCGCCGACCGCCGGGTGCGGGTGGAGCGACCCCACTCGCCGTACTTCCGCTACACCGGCCCGGGCATGCTGACGGCCAAGGCGGCCGCGTCCCTCGCGCCAGCCGCGTCGCGGGGTCCCGGCCAGACGATCCGCCGCTTCCTCTTCGGGCGGCGGCTCTCCAACGAGGAGGATGCCTTCGAGCGCCTCCCCAAGAAGCTCGCCCTCCCGATCTTCAGCTCCGACGCGATCAGCTCCTCCGCCTACGCGACCGAGGAGATCCTGCGCGTCTTCGTCGTGGCCGGGGCGGGGGCCCTCCTCGTCTCGATCGAGATGGCGCTCGCGATCGCAGGCCTCCTCGCGGTGGTCTCCCTCTCGTACCGCCAGGTCTGCCGCGCCTACCCGTCGGGCGGCGGCGCGTACGTCGTGGCCCGCGAGAACCTCTCTCACACGGCTGGGCTCATCGCGGCCGCTGCCCTGCTCATCGACTACGTGATGACCGTCGCGGTCTCCACCGCGTCGGCCGTCTCCCAGGTCTACTCGGTCGTCCCGGCGCTCTACGACCTCCGCATCGAGATCGCCCTCGGCTCGATCGCCCTGATCACCGTCGCGAACCTCCGCGGGCTCCGCGAGGCCGGGCTCCTGTTCGCCAGCCCCACCTACGTGTTCGTCGGGATGACGGTGCTGCTGATCGGCCTCGGGCTGGCCCGGATCGCGGCCGGCCAGGGTCCCGTCACCGTGCCGCCCCCCGACCAGCTTGCCCCGCTCGGGACCCAGGCGCTGGGGATCGTCCTGATCCTGCGGGCCTTCGCGGCCGGGTCCGTGGCCCTGACCGGCGTCGAGGCGATCGCCAACGGGGTCCCGGCCTTCAAGCCGCCCGAGGCGAAGAACGCCGCCAACACGATGCTGACGATGGCGATCCTGCTCGGCGTCCTCTTCATCGGCATCACCGTCGTCGCCGACGGCTTCGGGATCCGGCCCACCACGCCGGGCGGGCCGACCGTGGTCGCGATGGTCGCCGCGGCGGTCTTTGGCGACGGGACGATCCCCTTCGTCATCTTCCAGACCGCCACGGCGCTCATCCTCTTCCTGGCCGTCAACACGAGCTTCAACGCCTTTCCGCGCCTGGCCGCGATCCTGGCCCAGGACGAGTACATGCCGCGCCAGTTCGGGTTCCGCGGCGACCGGCTGGCGTTCTCGTGGGGGATCGTGGCCCTGGCCACGGTCGCCGGAGTGATCCTCGTCATCTTCCGCGGCGACACCCACGCCCTCATCCCGCTCTACTCGGTGGGCGTCTTCGTCTGCTTCACGCTCTCCCAGGCGGGGATGGTCCGCCACTGGCTCGCCGTCCGGGAGCCCGGGTGGTGGTGGCGCGCCGCGATCAACAGCCTCGGTGGGGTGCTGACGCTCGTCGTGCTGGCCGTGGTGGCGAGCGTCAAGTTCGTCGACGGCGCCTGGCTGGTGATCGTGCTCATCCCGGCCCAGATCCTCGTCTTCCGGTTCGTCCACCGCCAGTACGCCGCGTCGCGGAAGCAGATCGCCCTGCGGCCCGACCAGATCGCGCCCGAGCCACGCCGCCACGAGCGGGTGGTGGTGCCCGTGAGCGCGCTCAACCGCGCCGTCATCCAGGCCGTGAACGTCGGGCGTGCCGTGTCGAGCGACGTGCGAGCGGTCCTCGTCTCGGAGGACCCCGACTACGCCGAGGAGGTTCGGACCGCCTGGGAGCGCCAGGTCCCGGGCGTGCCCCTGGTGGTCGTCGAGAGCCCGTACCGGGCCCTGACCGGCCCGCTGCTCGCCTATCTCGACGTCCTCGACCACACCTGGCCGCCCGACAAGGAGGCTCCGGTCACGTTCGTGGTGATCCCGGAGTTCGTGCCGCGCCACTGGTGGGAGCGGCTCCTCTACAACCAGTCCACCAACGAGCTTCGGCGCGCCCTGCTGGGGCGGCCGGACACCGTGGTCACGAACGTCCCCTACCGGCGCGAGGAGCCCGAGGCGTTCCGCCGGCGCGACGGCAGCGACCCCGCCGAGGGCTGATCCCGGCCGCCGCCCGTGGGCGACGGTGCTATCGTGTGCGGCTGGGCACGCCCGCCGAACACTGACGCGGCGCGCGCTCCCTGACCCGGAGGACCATCGCGTCCCGTGCCCGACAAGCCCGTTCCCGCCTTCGCCCGCGCCGTCGTCGCCCTGAACGGCGGGCCCTCCGACGCCCGGATCCTCCGCCTCGTCCTGGAGCTGGCGAAGCCCTCCCACGCCCAGGTGGTCGCGGTCCACGTAGTGGAGATCGACTGGACCCTGCCGCTCGACGCGAACGTGGCCGAGCGCAGCGAGGAGGCCCAGCGTGTGCTCGACGTCGCCGAGGAGCAGGCCGAGCATGCCCGCCACCCGCTCGAATCGGTCCTTGTCCAGGCGCGCGACGTCGGCGCCGCCCTCGTGGACGAGGCGGCGGAGCGGGATGCCGACCTCCTGGTGCTCGGCCTCCCCTATCGGAAGCGGTTCGGCGGCGACTTCGCCATCGGCCGCACCGTCCCCTACGTCCTGAAGAACGCCCCGTGCGCCGTCTGGGTGGCGCGCGAGGCGATGCCCGAGGAGCAGCGACCATGAGAGCCGTCATCGTCGGCAGCGGTCGCGTCGGCGCCACCATGGCGAAGGCGCTGGACGCGGCCGGCCACGAGGTCACGATCGTCGACCTCGTCACCCGCGCCTTCGACCGCCTGCCGGCCACGTTCCGGGGCAACGCGGTCCGCGGCGACGGGACGGACGAGGACACCCTGCGCCGAGCCGGCGGCGAGGGGGCCGACCTCTTCCTGGCCCTCACCGAGGGCGACAACCGCAACATCATGGCCGCCCAGCTCGCCCTGGAGGCGCTCGGGATCCACCGCGTCTTCGCCAAGGTCAACGATCCCGTCCGGGCCCAGGCATACGCCGAGCTCGGGATCGGGACGATCTGCCGGACCACGATGATGGCCGACGCGATCCTCGGCGTGCTGGGGCAGGCGGGCGGCGGGGAGCCCTCCATTCGCGAGGGCGTCGGCCACGATCACGCGGCCACGCCGGTCGCGGCGCGGGCCGGGGAGGACTGAGCCATGTTCGTGCTCGTCGTGGGCGGCGGGAAGGTCGGCTACTACCTGACCAAGGAGCTCAGCGAGTCGGGCCACGAGGTCGTCCTGATGGAGAAGGACCGCGGCCGGGCCGACCAGATCGCCGACGAGATCGGCTCGATCGTCGTGGCCAAGGACGGCTGCGAGGGGAGCGCCCTGGCCGAGGCCGGCGCCAACCGCGCCGACGTCGTTGCGGCCGTCACCGGCGACGACGAGGACAACCTCGTCATCTGCCAGATGGCAAAGCACCATTTCGCGGTCCGCAAGACGATCGCCCGCGTCAACAACCCGAAGAACGAGCCGCTCTTCAAGCACCTCGGGGTGGACGAGCTGATCTCGCCGACGCGGATGATCCTCGGCTCGATCGAGCAGGACATCCCGGTCCACGAGCTGCTCCACCTGGCCCCCCTGTCGGGCGATTTCGAGCTCATCGAGGCCCAGCTGGACGACGCCTCCCCGGCGGTCGGCCGGAACGCTCGCGAGGTCGAGCTTCCGGAGGGCTGCGCCATCGTGGCCATCGTCCGCGACGACGTGGCCCAGGCGATTCGGGCCGACACGGTGCTGCGGGCCGGCGACCGGGTGATCGCGACGGGGCGCCCGGAATGCGAGCCCGCCCTCCACGAGACGCTCATCGGGGTGGCGGCCCCGTAGCGACCCTGGCCGGCCCGGCCGGCCCGCGCCGCAGCCGACCGGCGGCCGAACGCCCGCAGCCGACCCGCCCGGGTCCCGCTCAGCAGGAGAGAATGCTGAGGTCCGGGGAGCCGTCCGCGGGAGGCGGATCGCCGACGAAGGCGTCGCGCACGGCCGCCCGCATCTTCAGGACGGAGGCGGGCGTCACGACCTCCGGGTAGCCCTCCGCCGGCGTGAAGGCGAAGCGCTCGATCCGCCGCGTGTCGACCTGGTCCGCGAGGGCGAGCAGGCGCGGCAGCTCCTGGAGCGGGATGTTCGTGTAGAGCGAGTCCTTGGCGATCCGGACCAGGTCCGGGAGCCTCGGCAGCATGGTGCAGGGGTTGACCTGCTTGCGGAGCGCCACCAGGAGGATCTGCTGGCGGCTCATCCGGCCGTAGTCCGAGTCCTGGTGCCGGGACCGGGCGAAGGCCAGGGCGGTCGAGCCGTCGAGGCGCTGGAGCCCCGGCAGGATCTCGAGCACCCGCGTGCCGCTGCCGTCCTCGTCGGGGTACGCCTTGTCGTAGATCCGGTAGGGGACGTCGACCTGGATCCCGCCGAGGGCGTCGACGAGGCGGACGAAGCCGTTCAGGTCGACCGAGACCACGCCGTCGACGGAGACGCCGGTGAGGTTCCCGACGGCCGCCGACAGCGCCCGGTAGCCGCGCGTCGCGTTGCTCCCGGGCCACGCGGTCCTGGCCTGGCCCGCCCGCCAGAGGGCGTTCAGGAGGTCCGGGAAGACGCCGCCGCGGTAGGCGGCCGCATAGGGAGTGGGCAGGGGGACGTTGGACAGGTTGCGGGGGATGCCGAACATCGCGGCACGGGCGGTCTTCAGGTCGACGGTCAGCAGGATCATCGTGTCGGTCCGCAGCGAGAACCGGCCGGGCCCGGCGTCGCCGCCGATCAGCAGGATGTTGAGGCGGCCGTCGGCGGCCCAGTACGGGATCCCGCCGGCAGTCGGCGCTGCGGTGGGCGTCGCGGCGGGCGCGAACGTCGGCGTCGGGCCGGAGGCCGCCGACGTGGCGCCGGGCTCCGGCGGAGGGTTCACCAGGCCGGCGGTCGCGTCGCCGTCGTCGCCCCACGCGGGCCCGTTCCCCGTCGACGCCGCGAAGACACCGGTGAGCAGGTCGTAGCCGTTCCACCCCACGTACGCCACCGCGCCGTGCATGAGCGTCGTCGCGGCGAGGAGGACAGCCAGGGCGACGGCCCCGCCGGCGGCGATCGGGCGCCGGGCGTCCCTCGGCCCGCGGGCGACACGCCCGGCATCCACGATCGCCCAGAGCCGATAGACGAGGAAGACGCCGTCGGCACCGAGGATCGCGAGGAGGACGCCGGGCTGAACGGCGATCCCGGCGAGGCCGATGGCGCCGCCCGCGGCGACGACCGTCCCGACGGCGAGGGAGACCGCCGCCACGAAGGGGAGCGAGACCAGCAGGCCGCGCCGGCCGGCACCGGCCCAGGCCTGCCCCAGCCCGGGCACGAGGAAGGTGAGGAGCGCCGCGATCCCGGGGGATCGGGTTCCCGTGCCGGAGGGGCGAGGCGAGCGGCTATCCATGGCTCCAGGGCGGTCGAGCGGCGCGAGCCGCAACCGGCGGCAATACTAGCGAGATGAGGGACGCGAGGCCGCCCGCCGTCGTGACGGACCGCACGCGGGCGCTCGCGCGGGCGGGCTCGATCGTGCTGGCGGGCTACCTCCTGGCCCGCTGGCTCGGGTACGTGCGGGTCCTCGTCAACGGCGCCGTCTTCGGCGCGGGCCCGGAGCTGGATGCCTTCTACGCCGCGTTCCGGCTGCCGGACCTGGTCCTGAACCTGGTCGCCACGGGCGCCCTGGCCGCCGCGGTCGTCCCGGCGCTGGCCGGGCTGGTCGACGGGCGCGCCGCGGAGCGGGCCGGCCGAACGGCGTCGGCGCTCCTGACGTGGGGCGGGATCGCCTTCGCCGTCTTCGGGCTCGGGCTCGCCCTCGGCGCCCCGCTCCTCGTTCCCGTCCTGGCGCCCGGCTTCGACGCCCCCACCCGGGAGCTGGCGATCTCGCTCACCCGCGAGATGGCGCCCGCGCCGCTGCTCCTCGGCCTCGGCTCGCTCGTCAGCGGCGTCCTCAACGCCCACCGACGCTTCGGTCCGGCGATGCTCGGGCCGATCGCCTACAACATCGTCACGGTCGCCTGCGCGCTGCTCCTGAGCGGCCCGCTGGGGATCCGGGCCCTCACGGTCGGGGTCGTCGCGGGGTCCGCCGCGCACCTGCTCGTCCAGCTGCCGGCTCTCGTCGCGACCGGCCTCCGCATCCGGCCCTCCGTCTCCCTGGCCGACCCGGGCCTGGGCCGTGCGGTGGCGCTGCTCGGGCCGCGGGCCCTCGGCCTCTCCACGGGCCAGATCCAGCTCATCGTCGTGATCGCCCTCGCCTCGACCCTGCCGGCCGGCAGCGTCACGGCCTTCACCGTCGCCTTCACGCTCTTCCAGGTGCCGGCCGGCCTCCTCGGGGTGCCCGTCGGGACGGTCACCCTGCCCGAGATGTCCGATGAGCACGCCCGGGGCGGCAGCGGCCCCCTCGGCCAGCTGGCGACATCGGGGCTCCGCCTCGTCCTCTTCCTCGCCCTGCCGGTGGCGGCCGTCGGCGTGGCCCTGGCCCCGGAGGCCGTGGCCCTCCTCTTCGGCTACGGGCGGTTCGACGCGGGAGACGTGGCGCTCGCGGCCGCGGCGGTCCGGATCCTCTTCTTCTCGCTGGCGCAGGAATCTGTCACCTCGCTCGCGGGCCGCGCCCTCTACGCCACCGACCGGACACGGGCGGTCATCGTGGCCGCCCTTGCCGACTTCGTCGTCACGGCGGGGCTTGCCATGGTGCTGGTCGAGCCGCTCGGGCTCGACGGGCTGGCGACCGCGTTCGTCGCGGGGGCGACCGTGGAGGCGCTCTTCCTGGTCGCCCGCCTGCGCGGCGCCGTCCCCGGGCTGAACCGGGCGGCCGTCGGGGCCGCCGCGGCGCGGTCCGCGGTCCTCGCCGCGGGAGCCGGCGTGGGCTGCTGGCTGATCGCCGGCGGGGTGGCCGCGCTGGACGCGGGGCCGCACGGGCGGGTCGCGACGGCCGTGGCCGTGGCCGTGGCCGGCGCGACGTCTCTCAGCGCCTACGTGGGGGCCTCGCTCCTGCTGCGGGCACCGGAGATCGCCCTGGTGCGCCGCACGCTGGGGCGGCGCGGGGGCCCGCGCGCGCCGGGGCGGCCACGCTCATAGGAGCAGGCGGCGGACCAGTGCCCCGCGGCTCGGGTCGCGGCGCGGCTCGACCCCAACACTTGACAACATGATTGTCATGATTCTACGCTCTTGCGGTGTCGGGAACAGTGGCAGCAAGCCGTCCCTTCGGGCACCCGGCCGGGCGGAGCCCGGACAGATCGAACCCGCACCAGGAGGTGCAGACGCCATGACGATCATCCGCAGAGCGAACCCGTTCGACGAGCTGTTCACCCTCCGTCGGGCCGTGGACCGGCTCTTCGACGACGACCTCTTCCACCCGCGCGCCTGGCGCTCCGTCGCGGCCGGCGCCGAGCCGGCGCTCGACATCACGACGAGCCCGGACGAGCTGGTGGTCACGGCGAGCCTTCCCGGCTGGAAGCCGAAGGACGTGGACATCACCTTGACCGGCAGCACCCTCACCGTCTCGGGGGAGATGAAGGAGCAAGCGCGTCGCGAGGAGGAGTCCTGGATCCTCAACGAGATCCGGCGGGCCAGCTTCAGCCGCACGCTGGAGCTCCCCAGGGGCCTCGTCGGCGAGCGGGCCACCGCCAGCTACGAGCACGGCATCCTCACGCTCCGCATCCCCAAGGCGGAGGAGGTCAAGCCGCGGCAGATCCGGATCACAGCGGCCGGCGATGCGCAGCCCGAGCGTGAGCTCGTCGAGTCCGGCTCGGCCGGCTGACCGCCCGACGCGCGTGTTCGGCAGCCGGCTCGATCGCGACCCGACCCGTCCCGTCTACGTCATCTCCGTCGCCGCCCGGATCGTCTCGGTCCACCCGCGGACGCTCCGGATCTACGAGGACGAGGGCCTGATCGAGCCGGCCCGCACGCCGACGAACATCCGCCTCTACTCTGACGAGGACATCCGCCGGATCCTCTGGATCCGGCACCTGACGCAGGTGCGCGGGGCGAACCTCGCCGGGATCCGGATCCTCTTCGAGCTGGAGGAGCGCCTCGGCGTCCGCATCCTCGAGGCGCTCTACGACGAAGGTACCGGTGCCGGCCGCGAAGACGGTGCCGCGGCGACCGAGGGACAGGCCGGCCATGGCTCCTGATCCCGACCGGCCGCCGAAATCCCGGCGAACCACACCAACCACGAGCCGGCGGACGCAGCGATCCGCCACCAGCACCCGCAGACCCGCAGGGCCCGAGGCCCAGGAGACCAGCATGCCGAAGCTGAAGGCCAACGCCGACCGCCCCCCCGGGCAGATCCGCGAGCTCCCGCTCGTGGCCCTGCGGGAGACCGTGATCTTCCCCGAGATGATCGTGCCGCTCCAGGTCGGCCGCGAGAAGAGCGTCAACGCGCTCAACGCCGCGGTGGCCGAGACGAGCATGATCGCGCTCGTCACCCAGCGGCGGGCCGAGCAGGAGGAGATCGGCGACCCGGCCGAGCTGTACGAGATCGGCACCCTGGCCAAGATCGCCCAGGTCGTCCAGCTCCAGGACGGCACGGTGCGGGCCATCGTGCAGGGCCAGGGCCGGCTGCGCGTCCACGGCTTCGCCAGCACGAGCCCGTACCTGCGGGCGCGCATCGAGGACCTGCCCGACATCGCCCCTGCCGGCCTCGAGATCGAGGCCCTGATGAAGACCATCCAAGGCCAGATGGAGCAGTACGTCCAGTCCGGCGCCCCGGTGCCCCCTGAGGCCGCCGTGGCCGCCCGCAACATCACGGAGCCGGGCCTCCTGGCCGACATGGTCGCCTACAGCCCGGACATGACCACCGAGCAGCGCCAGGAGCTGCTCGAGACGATCGACGTCGTCGAGCGCCTCAAGCTGGTGTCGGCGTTCCTGGCCCGCCAGATCGAGATCCTCGAGCTCAAGGGGAAGATCCAGAGCGAGGTCAAGTCCGAGATGGACAAGACCCAGCGGGAGTACATCCTCCGCGAGCAGCTGAAGGCGATCCAGCGCGAGCTCGGCGAGGACGACCCGCAGCAGGCCGAGATCAACGAGCTGCGCGAGAAGGTCGAATCGTCGGGGATGCCCGAGGAGGTCCGCGCGCGGGCCCTCAAGGAGGTCGACCGGATGAGCCGGATCCCCTCGGCCTCGCCCGAGGTCGGCGTGATCCGGACCTACGTCGACTGGCTCGTGGGCCTGCCCTGGACGGCCTCCACGACCGACAACCTGGACATCAAGGAGGCCGCCAAGATCCTCGACCAGGACCATTACGGCCTGGAGAAGATCAAGGAGCGGATCCTCGAGTACCTCGCAGTCCGCGCCCTCGCCGACACCATCCGCAGCCCGATCCTGTGCTTCGTGGGCCCGCCCGGCGTCGGCAAGACGTCCCTGGGCAAGAGCATCGCCCGGGCGATGGGCCGCAAGTTCACCCGGATGAGCCTGGGCGGCGTCCACGACGAGGCCGAGATCCGGGGCCATCGCCGGACGTACATCGGCGCGCTCCCGGGCCGGGTCATCCAGAGCATCAAGACTTCCGGCACGAACAACCCGGTCTTCATGCTCGACGAGGTCGACAAGCTGGGCATGGACTTCCGCGGCGACCCGTCGTCGGCGCTGCTGGAGGTCCTCGACCCGGAGCAGAACAACACCTTCCAGGACAACTACCTGGAGGTGCCCTTCGACCTCAGCAAGGTCCTCTTCATCACGACCGCCAACCTGCTCGACCCGATCCCCGCCCCGCTGCGCGACCGGATGGAGGTCATCGGCCTCCCCGGCTACACGCAGCTCGAGAAGATCGAGATCGGCAAGCGCTTCCTGGTCCCCAAGCAGCTCCACAACCACGGCCTCACCGCGAAGCACGTCGAGATCACCGACGAGGCGTTCGTCACGCTCGTCCAGGCCTACACCCACGAGGCCGGGGTCCGGAACCTCGAGCGCGAGCTCGCCAACGTCTTCCGCAAGGTCGCCCGGAACGTCGTCGAGGGCCGCAAGCGCAAGACCGTCATCGACAACCGCAAGCTCCTCGAGTACCTGGGCCCGCCGCGCTTCGAGTACGGCGAGCTGGAGTCCGAGGACCAGACCGGGGCCGCGACCGGCCTTGTCGTCACCGAGGTCGGGGGCGACGTGGTCGCCGTCGAGGTGACCAAGATGGAGGGCCGCGAAGACTTCATCCTGACCGGCCAGCTCGGCGACGTCATGAAGGAGTCGGCCCGCGCCGCGCTCTCCTGGATCCGGTCCAACCAGAACCGGCTGGGCCTGGAGCGCGAGGTGTTCGAGAAGAACACCCTCCACATCCACGTCCCCGCGGGCGCCATCCCCAAGGACGGCCCGTCCGCCGGGATCACGATGGCGACGGCCATGGTCAGCGCCCTCACCGGCATCCCGGTCCGCAAGGACGTGGCCATGACCGGGGAGATCACCCTCCGGGGCCGGGTCCTCCCGATCGGCGGGCTCAAGAGCAAGATCCTCGCCGCGCACCTCTCCGGCGCCCGGACGGTGATCCTGCCGAAGAAGAACGAGAAGGACCTGCGCGACATCCCCGACGAGATCCGCAAGCAGATCAAGCTGATCCTGGTCGACTCCATGGACCAGGTGCTGGAGTCGGCGCTCCGCCGCCGCCCGAAGGCGGTCGTCGTCAGGGCGCCGGGCACACCCGGCGGGCGCCGCTCGAAGGACCAGCGGGTCGACGTCCCGGCGCCGCGGCCCGGCTTCCCGGCCGACCAGCCGCCGGCGATCGCGGCGGGCCGCTGAGGTTCCGCCGATGAGAGGCTCGGGGGGCTGAGCCGTGGACTACAAGGACTACTACGCCGTGCTGGGCGTGCCCCGCACGGCGACCACGGCCGAGGTCAAGAAGGCCTACCGCAAGCTCGCCCGCCAGTTCCACCCCGACCGGAACCCGGGCAACGACGAGGCCGAGCGCCGCTTCAAGGAGGCCAACGAGGCCCACGAGGTCCTGGCCGACCCCGCGAAGCGGAAGCAGTACGACGAGCTGGGTGCGCACTGGCAGGAGTACGCCCGCATGGGCGGCCGGCCGGGCACCGACCCGTTCGGCCCGGGCGGGCCCTTCGCCGGCTTCCGGGCCGGCGGCGCGGGCGGGGCCGGCGGCAGCCCGGGCGGCGTCCGCTTCGAGTTCCGCGGCGACCCCGGCGACTTCTCCGACTTCTTCCGCACGTTCTTCACCGGCGGGTCAGCCGGCCCGGCCGGTCCGGAGGGCGCGACCCGCGCGGCCGGCGGGCGCGCGGGAGGCGGGCACGGCCGGGCGCGCGTGGCGACCGACGGCCTGGGTGGCGCCAGCATCGAGGAGATCCTCGCCGGCCTCGGCGGCATCGACTTCGGCGGATCAGGGCCCGCGGGCGGCGGCGCCCACGGGCGGAGCGCAGCCCCCCGGGGCTCGAGGCGGCCGGCACCCGTGGAGGCGGCCGTCGAGGTCGACCTGGCGGAGGCCTTCGCCGGGGTGACGCGGCTCGTCGCGATCGACGGACGGCGCCTCGAGGTCACGATCCCCGCCGGCGTGGAGACCGGCAGCCGCATCCGCCTGCGAGGCCAGGGCGGCGGCGTGGGCGAGGGCGCCCGGGACCTGGTCCTGGTGCTGACCGTCCGGCCCGATCCCGTCTTCACCCGCGACGGCGCCACCCTGACCCGCGAGCTGCCGGTGACCCTGCGCGAGGCGCTCCTGGGCGCCGAGGTCCCGGTGACGACCCCCGGCGGGAAGCGGCTCCTGCTCACGATCCCCGCTGGAACCCAGCCCGGGCGGACCATCCGCCTCGCCGGCCAGGGCATGCCCCGCCTGCGGGGCGGCGGCCGCGGCGACCTCCTCGTCCGGGTGAAGGTCGTCCTCCCGGCCCTGGACCCGCCTGCCCTCGACCGGTCCCGCGCCTTCCTCGACGCCATCGACCAGCCCGACCCGCGGGCACCCGAGCCCGCCCGCACCCGGAGCACGCCCGACCCATGAACCTCGAACGCTTCACCCAGAAGGCCCAGGAGGCCATCGCCGGCGGCCAGGCGTCGGCCGAGCGCCTTCAGAGCCCCGTCCTCGACGCCGAGCACCTCCTCGCCGCCCTCGTGGAGGACGACGAGGGGATCCCCGCCCAGACCCTCCGCCGCATCGGCGTGGACCTGGCCGGCTTCCGCGGCGAGCTTGCCGCGCTCCTGGCCCGGCGCGCCAAGGTGGCCGGCGGCCAGCTGACCCTGGACCCGCGCGCCCGCCGCGTGCTGGAGCGGGCCGGCGAGGCGGCCCGCCGACTCGGCGACGAGTACGTCTCCACCGAGCACCTGCTGCTCGGCGTCGTCGAGGTCGGCGGCGAGGGGCAGGCGCTGCTCGAGCGGCATGGCGCCGGCCGCGAGCCGCTCTTCGCCGCGCTCCAGGGGATCCGGGGCGGCCAGCGGGTCACGTCCGCCACCCCGGAGAGCACCTACCAGGCGCTCGAGAAGTACGGCCGCGACCTCACCCAGGAGGCGCGTGCCGGGAAGCTCGACCCCGTGGTCGGCCGCGACGACGAGATCCGCCGCGTCATCCAGGTGCTCTCGCGGCGGACCAAGAACAACCCGGTCCTCATCGGCGAGCCCGGCGTCGGCAAGACGGCGATCGTGGAGGGCCTCGCCCAGCGGATCGTCCGTGGCGACGTCCCCGAGACCCTCAAGGAGAAGCGGGTCGTCGCCCTGGACCTCGGTGCCCTCATCGCCGGGGCGAAGTACCGGGGCGAGTTCGAGGAGCGCCTCAAGGCGGTGCTCAAGGAGATCAAGGACAGCGAGGGGCGGATCGTCCTCTTCATCGACGAGCTGCACACGGTGGTCGGGGCGGGCGCGGCCGAGGGGGCGATGGACGCCAGCAACCTCCTCAAGCCGATGCTGGCCCGCGGCGAGCTCCACACGATCGGGGCGACGACGCTCGACGAGTACCGCAAGCACGTCGAGAAGGACGCCGCCCTCGAGCGCCGCTTCCAGCCGGTGCTGGTCGACCAGCCGACCGTCGAGGAGACCATCTCCATCCTGCGCGGGCTGCGCGAGCGCTACGAGGTCCACCACGGGGTGCGCATCACGGACTCGGCGCTCGTGGCCGCCGCGACGCTCTCGAACCGCTACATCACGGAGCGCTTCCTCCCCGATAAGGCGATCGACCTTGTCGACGAGGCCGCCAGCCGGCTGCGGATGGAGATCGACTCGATGCCGGTCGAGCTCGACGAGCTCGAGCGCCGGCGGGTCCAGCTGGAGATCGAGCGCGAGGCGCTCAAGAAGGAGAAGGACGAGGCGTCGAAGGCGCGCCTCGAGGCGCTCGAGGGGGAGCTCGGCGAGATCGCCGAGCAGGCCGGGGCGATGAAGCAGCGCTGGGAGACGGAGAAGGCGGCGATCGCCGGCCTCCGCGCCACGAAGGAGGAGCTGGAGGCCGTCCAGCTGCGCATCGAGCAGGCCGAGCGCGAGGCTGACTACGGCACGGCGGCGGAGCTGAAGTACGGCACGCTCGTCGAGCTCGGCGAGCGGATGAAGGCCCAGGCGGCCGCACTCGCCTCGTCGGACGGCGCCCCGCGCCTGCTCAAGGAGGAGGTCGACGCCGACGACGTGGCCGAGATCGTCGCCGCCTGGACGGGGATCCCGGTCAGGCGCCTCATGGAGGGCGAGATGGCCAAGCTCGTCCGGATGGAGGAGGCGCTCCACGAGCGCGTCGTCGGGCAGGACGAGGCGATCGAGGCCGTCTCCGACGCCGTCCGGCGGGCCCGGGCGGGGCTCGGGGACCCGCGGCGGCCGATCGGCTCGTTCCTCTTCCTGGGCCCCACCGGCGTCGGCAAGACGGAGCTGGCCCGGGCGCTGGCCGCCTTCCTCTTCGACGACGAGCACTCCATGGTCCGGATCGACATGAGCGAGTACATGGAGAAGTTCTCCGTGCAGCGGCTCATCGGCGCCCCGCCCGGCTACGTCGGCTACGACGAGGGCGGCCAGCTGACCGAGGCGGTCCGCCGCCGGCCGTACCAGGTGATCCTCTTCGACGAGATCGAGAAGGCCCACCCGGACGTCTTCAACGTCCTCCTCCAGGTCCTCGACGACGGCCGACTCACCGACGGCCAGGGCCGCACGGTCGACTTCAAGAACGCCGTCCTGATCATGACCAGCAACGTTGGCAGCCAGGCGATCGCCGCGTATGCGGGCCGGCCGGCGGCTGGCGACGCCGGCTACGAGACGATGAAGCGGGAGGTCCTCGGGATGCTCCGGGGGACCTTCCGCCCGGAGTTCCTCAACCGGGTCGACGAGGTCATCGTCTTCCACGCCCTCACCGAGGACGACCTGGCGAAGATCGTCGACCTGCTCCTGGCCGAGCTTGGCCGGCGCCTCGCCGACCACGATCTGGCGATCGAGCTCACGCCGGCGGCGAAGGCGGTGATCGCCCGCGAGGGGACCGACCCGACCTACGGGGCCCGGCCCCTGAAGCGCACGATCCAGCGCCTCGTGGAGAACCCGCTGGCGCGGGCGCTCCTCCGCGGCGAGTTCAAGCCCGGGGCGCTGGTCCGGGTCGACGCCGACCCGGTCGGCGGGACGCTCGTCTTCACCCAGGCCGGGGCGACGGTCGTCGCCGAGGCCAGCGAGCGTCGCGACGCGCGCTCCGGGGCGGGCGCAGCCGCCGCCGAGGCGGCGCCCTCGATCCTGGACCTGCCCCCGACGACCACTCCGAAGCCGCCCGGGAAGGACGGCGACGGGGAGCGACTCAACTAAGGGGCGCGTCCTGCGGGCGGCGCGAGAGCCGCGCGGGGCGGCGCGGCCTACGGCGTGCCCGCCAATCGGCTTGCGCGGTCAGATCCCGTGCCGTCGAGCGTGGAAACGCCCCCAACCCCCGCGCTCGCCTCGTTTCGGAGCGTGGTCGGCCCCGCGCCAACCGCGCCAGCCGATTGAAGGTCGCAGGTCGCGGCCGCCGGCCGACCCGGGAGCGCACACGTCGGGCGGACGACCCGGTGGTGACGGACGGCCCGTTGGACTCGCCCTCGTACCATGCGCGGATGACGCCCGAGGACGTCCGCGCCCGGATCGCGGCCGCGCCGCACCCGCTGCCGCCGCCGCCGGCGTGGCTGCGCCCCGAGCGGCTCCCCGACGGCGTCCCGTTCGAGCGGCCCGCGCCCCCTCCTGACGCGCGGCCGGCAGCGGCGCTCGTCCTCGTCTACCCGGGCCCGGGCGGCGAGGCGTACCTCGTCCTGACCGAGCGTGTCGAATACGGGACCGATCACCATTCCGGCGAGGTCTCGCTGCCGGGCGGCAAGGCCGACCCCGACGACGCCGACGAGATCGCGACCGCGCTGCGGGAGGCCGAGGAAGAGGTCGGGCTGGATGTGCACTGGGCGGGCGTGGAGATCGTCGGCCGCCTGGATGCCCTCTGGATCCCGCCGAGCAACTTCCTCGTGACACCGATCGTGGCCGTGGCCGAGCGCCGTCCGGCCTTCGTGCCGGACCCCCGGGAGGTGGCCGCCATCCTCGAGGCGCCGGTGGCGGCGTTCCTTCCCCACGTCGCGCCCGTCATGGTCGATCCCGACCCGCGCGGCCGCCCCCTGCGCTACGGCGCCTACGTCGTGGAGGGGCGGATCGTCTGGGGCGCGACGGCAGCCATCCTCGGCCAGCTCGGGGCGGTGCTCGGCCGGTGACGCCGCCCGGAACGAGCGGGGTCGTCAGGCCGAGGCCGTCACGCCAGACACTCCCCGCCGGCTCTCGGCCACCGCCTTGAGCACCCTGCAGGCACGCAGCGTCGCCCACCTGCTCGGCTGGCCCTGGACGTCGATGTCCACGACCATCTTGCCGGTGTACGCGTAGCGGTTGACCCATCGTCCCCGGTCGTCCTGCTGGGCCAGCAGCCAGTCGATCGCCGGACCGAGCCGGGGGTCGCCGGCTGCACCGGCCTCGCAGAGCGCCTCCAGCACCTGCAGGACGTCGGTCACGTAGCCGGACGGGAAGCCGACCTTGAACCACGAGCTGTTCGGCCTGGTGCTGCCGTAGCCCATCGGGTAGTCGGCCGTGGCCGGGTCTCGGCTCAGCAGGAACGCGACGCCGGCCTCGATCGCCCGCCTGACGTGCGGCGCCCGGCGCTCCTGCGGGATGCGGGCGAGCGCGAGGACGGCCTTGGTCGCCCCCCAGGCGCAGGGCAGGCCGTCGTTGGCGCCGCAGGCGGAACCCCGGCCCGGGCAGCGCCGACTTGTAGAAGCGGATCTCACCCTCGCCGGTGATGGCAGCGGCCTGCCAGTCGATCGACCGCCCAACCCGCTCGTCGTCCAGCCAGCCGAAGCCGATGAGCGCACGGAGGAGGTTCCCGTTGAGGCAGTGGATCGCGGTCGAGGGAGCCGGCCTCCGCTCGCCGGACGCCACGGCCCCGAACCCTCCGGAGGCCGTCTGGGTGTGGTCGAGCACGTATGCGCAGGCCGTCTGGATCCGCTTGTCGCCGCCGTCTGCGCCAAGCTGGTCGAGGAAGACGACCGTCCAGACGGTCGAGGCGTACTTCGGCCCGTAACCCGAACCGGGCCTCCCCCACCAACCGGCCGGGTCCTGGCCGGCGAGGATGGCGGCGATGGGGTGGGTCGCCATGGCCGCGGCCCGGGCTGCCCGCTCGTCGGGGTCGTCCAGGGGCCGGTCGCAGAGCCGGCGAAGCGCCAGGTGCCTGACTCCCGGGACTGCCTCATCCAGCAGCCAGGGGCGCGGGTCGCTATGCAGCCCGTCGATCCAGTCGGCCATTGCGATCTCACCCACATCTCGCGCGTCCCGCGCGCCTGTCCCGCACTCTGCCCGAGCCGGGCGGACCGCGCCAAGGGCCATTCGGGCGGAGCGGCGACGTCGAGACGGGCCTGTCGGGCGCGCCGTCGGATGGCTGGAGCTGGCGACGCCGAGGTCTGCCCCGGCGGCACGTCGTCAGGTCGGCTCACCCTCGATCGCCGAGCGGGCGGCGTCTGCCGGCGAGGCGGCAAGCTCGCCGTCGGCCTTCGCGGCTGGGGTGCCGGCAACGCCATCGCCGGCCGCGCCGGCCACCGCCCCGATGGCGAGCGGCCGCCCGTCGAGGATCCCGCGGAGGTGGGCATCGTCGGGACCGGCAAGCTCGACGACGATCGCCCGCATCTCGGACAGCTCGGTCCAGGCGGCGTGGGGCACGTCGGCCGGCCAGAGCACCGCCTCGCCGGCCGCGACGCGGGCCCGCTCGTCACCGACCCGGACCACGCCCCCGCCCTCGATGACGACGAACCACGTCGTGTTGGGGTTGGAGTGCAGCTCGACGGCCGCGCGGCGGGCGAAGGCCAGCTCCGAGACCGTCCCGCGGGCGTCGGCGTGGATCACCTGGCCGGCGACGCCCGTGGTCCCAGCCGGGCCGTCGGGGCGCCGGTTGCCGACCCCGAAGCGCCGGATCTCCATCCTGACCTCCGCCCGGCCCCGTCCGCCGCCCCGCCCGCCGCGCCCGGCCTCGTCCGCCGCCTCAGCGACGGCGGCGCTGGGCGCGGGCCGCCCGCGGCGTCCGCGCGGCGCGCTTCGGCCGGATCGTCGCCTCCGGGTGGGCGAACTTCTGCTTCGAGTAGTAGCGCGCCCGGGCGAGCTGCGTCTCGTACGCCGCAAGGGAGGGCGGGAAGCGGACGAACCGGATCCAGAGGAGGATCCCGACCCCGATCGGGATGGAGACGACCACGAACAGGAAGTCGAAGTGGAAGAGGGCGTAGGTGAGGAGCATGAAGAAGAAGATCACGCCCGACCACAGGAGCCACTCGTACATGTCGAGGTAGACCTGGTGGCGGCGCAGCTGGCGCGTCCGCAGGTTGTACAGGAGGACCGTCGCGAGCATCCCAACGGCCGCGAAGACCCAGATCGCGTTGAAGAGGTCGGGGAAGTTCGTGTCGTTGAAAGGGAGGAACAGGTATTCCCAGGGCGGGAGCGTCACGGTCGCGAGGCCTCCTCGGCGGGATGGCGCCCGGTGGGCGCCGCGGGTCGGTTCGCCGAGTATGCCACGGTCGCGCGCTATACTCGGCCGTCGGAACGTGAACGCCGCGCTGCGCCCCGGGCGGCGCGATCGGCGCGCGCGGCGCCACGGCGCGCCTATACGGAGGTCCCAGCCGGGTGCGAGCCCTCCTCTCGGTCGCCAACCGCCAGGGACTGGCGAGCATTGCCCGCGACCTGCTGGCCCTCGGCGTCGAGGTCTACGCCACGGACGGCACGCGAGAGAGCCTCGCGGCGGAGGGGATCGACGTCCTTCCGGTCACCGCCATCACCTCCGTCCCCCCGCTCCTCGGCGGCATGGTCAAGACCTTTCACCCCGCCGTCTACGCCGGGATCCTCGCCCGTCGTGACCGGCCCGAGCAGCTGGCCGAGCTGGCCGAACACGCGATCCGGCTGATCGACCTCGTCGTCGTCAACGTCGCGCCCTTCGCCCCCCAGGTGGGCGAGCGCCGCGTCCCGCTCGACGAGGCGATCGAGATGATCGACGTCGGCGGCACGGCGCTCCTGTCCGCCGCCGCCCGCAACCACGCGGGCGTCGCCGCCGTCCCGGCCCCGGCCGCCTACGAGCAGGTGGTGGCCGAGATCCGGGCCCGGGGCAGCGTCTCCGCGGAGCTCCGCCAGCGCCTGGCGGCCGAGGCCTTCGCGATCGTGGCCGCGTACCACGCCGAGGTCGCCGCCTACCTGAACCAGGTGACCGGGACGACGTTCCCGCCCCACATCAGCGTCGTCCTCGAGAAGGTCACGGACCTGGCCCACGGCGAGAACCCCCACCAGCGGGCCGCCTTCTACCGCGAGACGACCCACCGCGACGGCACGCTCGCCGACGCGACCCGGGTGCAGGGCCGGGAGCCGTCGTTCAACGACCTCCTCGACCTCGACGCTGCCTGGCGGATCGCCGCGGACTTCGCGGCCCCGACGGCCGTCGTTGTGCGCCACACCGACCCCGTCGGGATCGCCTCGGACCACACCCTCGCCATGGCGCTCCGGCACGCCCTCGAGACGGACCCGGCGGCCTCCTTCGGCAGCACGGTCGCCGTCAACCGGACGGTCGACGAGGCGACCGCCCGGGCGATCGCCGAGGGGACCTTCGAGGCGCTCGTCGCGCCCGCCTACGCGGACGAGGCCCTTCGCATCCTCTCGGCGCGACCCGAGCTGGAGGTGCTCGCCGTCCCCCCCAACCCGTCGGACGGCCTGCGGGACTACGGGATCGCCGCCCTCGACTTCAAGCGCGTCGGCGGCGGGCTGCTCGTGGAGACGCTCGACGGGACGGCGCTCGACCGGGGCCAGCTCCGCGTCGTGACCCAGCGCCGCCCGACCCTCGAGGAGCTCACCGACCTGATGTTCGCCTGGCGGGCCGCCGCCCACGTCCGCTCCAACGCGATCGTGCTGGCGCGCAACCTGCAGACGGTGGGCATCGGCGGCGGCCAGGTGAGCCGCCAGGTGGCGGTGGAGATCGCCCTCCGCCGCGCCGGCGACCGGGCCAAGACGGCAGTGATGTCGTCCGACGCGTACTTCCCCTTCCCCGACGTGATCGCCCACGCGGCGATCGCCGGGGTGACGGCGATCATCCAGCCGGGCGGCTCGCGCCGCGACGAGATGGCGATCGAGGTGGCCGACCGGCACCACCTCGCGATGGTCTTCACCGGCCGGCGGCACTTCCGGCACTGAGCCAGGGGTCGCGCCCGCGCCCGCGTGGCCGGATCGGCCTACCCGACGCTAGTCCAGGCCCCTCTGGCCGTGTCCCACCGGGCCACCGGACGGGCTGCGTTCGCCCCCTCGCGTGCCGCGGCGCGAGTCCGTGCCGTGGCGACGGTCTCCCCCCAGCCAGGCGGGCGCAGCCCCGGGGCGAGGTCGGCCAGCGGGGCAAGCACGAACAGCCTCTCGCGCGCGCTCGCGTGCGGGACCTGAAGCCACTGGATCGCCGGCTTCGCGTGGTCGTCGCTGCGGGCGGCGAGGGGGCGCTCGACCCGAATGACATGGCGGCCGAACACGAGGAGGTCGAGGTCGAGCTCACGGGGCCCCCAGCGTTCGCGGGCCTGCCGCCCGAAGGCGCGCTCGAATGCCTTCAGCGCGAAGAGCAGGGCCAGCGCGCCGGTCGCCGGGTCGGGGCCGGCGGGGACGTCGAGGGCAACGACGGCGTTGCGGAACTCCGGCTGGTTCGTGATGCCCGCCGGCGTCGTCGCGTAGAGGCGGGAGGCGCCGACGAGCCGCACGCCGGGCAGGGCCGCGAGGGCGTGGATCCCCGCCGCGAGCGTGCCCGCCGCGTCGCCGAGGTTGGCGCCGAGGCCGACGTACGCGCGGACGCGCCGGGGTGCCCGGGTGCGCGTCGCCGCGCGCGGGCGCGGCGCCGGGGTGCGCTCTCGGGTCGCCATGCCCCGAGAATACGCGCGTGGGCGCCGTCACGGTTCTGGTCCTCCACCCGCCACTGCCCGTGGACGCGGGTCCGCTCGCGGGCGCGCTCGACGCCGCGCGCCGCGAGCTGGCGGCCCGCCACGTCGCCGGGTTCCGGGCGGCGGGCGCGACCGCTGTCGCCTTCGTCGAGGAGCTGCGGGCGGAGCCGTTCGGGGCCCGGCTCCGGCGCCTGGCCGAGGCAGCGGGCACGCCCGGGATCGTGGTCCTGGGATCCGGGGCGATGGCGCTCGCGCGCCCGACCGACTACGGCGCCTTCGTGGCCGCCGCCGCCTCGGAAGGCCCGGGCGTGCTCGCGAACAACCGCTTCTCGGCGGACGTGGTGGCCGTCGCCGGGGCATCCGTGCTCCGCGACCTGCCGGACCTGCCCGCCGACAACGCCCTGCCGCGCTGGCTCGAGGAGGTCGGTGGATACCGGGTGGACGACCTGCGCGGGCGAGCCCGGCTCGGGATCGACCTCGATTTGCCTGCCGACGTCGTCCTCGCGGGCGGCGCGCTGCCGGCGGCCGCGGCGGGGTCGCCGCTCCCGGCGCGCCTGGACGCCCTTCGGTCCGTCCTCTCCGACCGTCGCGCCGAGCTCATGATCGCGGGCCGAACCTCCTCCGGGACCCTGGTCGCGCTCGAGCGCCGGGCGGCCTGCCGGGTCCGGGCGCTGGTGGAGGAGCGCGGCCTCCGGGCCGCGTCGCGGCTGGCCCAGGCGCCGGACGAGGCCGCGATCGCTTCGGCTCCCGCCGCCGCCCGCGCATCGGCGCCCGCCGCCCGGCCGCCCGCGTCGCTCCTCGGCCTTCTCCTCGACCGGGACGGCCCCGAGGGGCTCGGTCGGCTCCTGGCGCGGCTCGGCGACGCGGCTGTCGTGGACACGCGCGTCCTCATAGCCCACCGACTGGGCGCCGACGAGGCCGGGTGGCCGCCGCCCGAGGACCGGTTCGCGTCGGACCTCCTCCTGCCGGAGCGCGTCGGCGACCCCTGGCTGCGGGCGCTCACCGCCGCAGCCATGGCCGCGCCGATCCCGGTGCTGCTCGGCGGGCACACCCTCGTCGGGCCGGCGCTGCGGCTGATGGCGGAGCATGGCCCGGTGCGCCCGAGGGGACCGGCGAGCCTCGAGGGCGGGCGGTGACCAGCGCGGCGGAGGCGGCGATCCGGGCGGAGATCGGGCGCCGGGGCTCGATCCCCTTCGCGGACTTCATGGCCCTCGCGCTCGGCCATGCCGAGGGGGGCTACTACACCGTGGCGGCGGCCCGGCCGACCCGCGGTGGCGACTTCCTGACCGCGCCGGAGCTCCACCCGGTCTTCGGGGCGGCGCTGGCCCGCCAGGTGGCCGAGGCCTGGGAGCGCGTCGGGCGGCCCGTCCCGTTCACGCTGCTCGAGTACGGCGCCGGCTCCGGGACGCTGGCCATGGCCATCGTCGCCGGGCTCCGCGACGACGGCTCGCCGCTCGCCGACGTCCTGGTGTACGCGCCGGTCGAGGTCAACCGCCACCGGCTGGCCGAGCTGGGCAACCGCGCCGCGGCGGCCGGCCTGCAAGTCGTCGACCCGGCCGGGCTCGACGCCGACCCCGTCGCCGGCGTCGTCGTCGCCAACGAGTACCTCGACGCGCTCCCAGTCCACCTCCTCGAGGTGCGCGACGGGCGGGCGCTGGAGGCCCGGGTGACCGTTCGGGAGGGCGGAGAGCTCGGCGAGACGCTGGACGAGCCGTCGGACCCCGCGCTGCACGACCGGCTGGCGGGCCTGGCGCGGGAGGGGATCGTGCTGGTCGACGGCCAGCGGCTGGAAGTCTGCCTGGCGGTGGACGCCTGGGCGCGGGAGGTGAGCCGGCGGCTCGCCGCGGGCCTGGTCATCGTGGTCGACTACGGCGCTCCCGCCGCCGAGCTCTACGGACCGCGCCGGCGGGCGGGCACGCTCATGACCTACCGCGGTCACGCGGCCGGCGGCGATCCCGGGGCCCCGTATCGCGACGTCGGCGAACGGGACATCACCGCCCATGTGGACACGACGGCCCTCGCTGCGGCCCTCGCGGGTGCGGGCCTGGACCTCCTCGGCGACACCTCCCAGGCCGAGCTGCTGGTCGGCTGCGGGCTCGAGGAGCTGGTCCGGAGGCGCCAGGCCGGGCTCGCCTCGGCGACCGAGGCGCTCGAGCTCCGCAGCGCGGTGATGCGCCTGGTCGACCCGCGCCACCTCGGCGGGTTCCGGGCCGTCCTCGCCGGGCGCGGCATCGCCCCGGGGCCGCCGCTGCTGGGGTTGTCGTTCCGGATGAGCGGCCGCCGGTAGCCGCGCGCCGGAGGGTGGCGGGTGCTCCGGGTGGGCTGCGTTCGCGGGGCGCGGGCAACCCGGCCGAGGCTCCAGACTCGGTCCCCCGCGCCCGCCGCGGGCGCCCGGCAACGCGCCGCATTCCCCTGCTAGGATGCGGTCGCACGCCCCGCGGCTTCGGGCCGCTTGCGTGCGCGCGTCCTGCCCGAGCTTCCCACCGGGCCGGCGGACCGATCACGAACCGTGGTCCTCCGGCCGCAGAGAGGTGCGATGGAAGGCATCTGGTACGTCGTCGGCTTCGCGACCGTGGGCGTCGCCTTCGTGTTCGTGGTGATCGGCGCGTCATGGCTCATCAGCCATCGCACGAAGGGCAGCCCCCTCAAGGGGCTCCCCTACGAGAGCGGCATCCCGACGTACGGTGACACCCACGGGCGGTTTGGCGTCTCGTACTACATCTACGCGCTGCTCTTCGTCGCCTTCGACATCGAGGTGATCTTCATCTACCTGTGGGCGCTGGTCGTGCGCGACCCGATCCCCGGGCTCATCGCCTCCATGGCGATCTTCGTCCTGGTCCTCCTCCTCGGCCTCGCCTACGCCTGGCGCAAGGGTGTGCTGACGTGGCGCTGACCCGCCCGCCCGCCGGGGGCTCGCCCGGCGGGGGCCCGGCCGCGGGCAGGCCCGCGAGCCCGGCCGTCCCATCCGCCGGCGGCCCGCCGCCCGGGGAGCCCGGCAGCCGCCTGCCCGTCCCGGCCACGACCGCCGACGACGAGGTGGCCGAGGCGATCGTGGTCCCGAACGCGCTCTGGACGCCGGTCGACGCTACGGCCTACGGCGGCGTTCCCGTCGACGAGGCGCCGACCCTCGCCCTCAGGCGCTACGAGGAGTCCGGCGAGGGGCGCCGCAACGATGGGCGCTGGGGCGCCCTCGACGTGATCCCCACGAAGGCGGACTACGTCCTGGACCTGATCCGCCTGAACAGCCTCTGGCCGCTCCTCTCGGGCCTGGCCTGCTGCGCCATCGAGATGATGTCGACCGCCACGAGCCGCAACGACATCGACCGCTGGGGGATGTTCCCGTTTCGCGCCTCGCCGCGCCAGGCGGACGTGCTCATCGTGGCCGGCACCCTCACCACGAAGATGGCCGAGCCGCTGATCCGCCTCTGGGAGGAGATGCCGGAGCCCAAGTGGGTGGTCGCGATGGGCGACTGCACCTGCTCCGGGGGGCGCTACAAGCGGAGCTACAGCACGATCCAGGGGATCGACCGGGTCATGCCCGTCGACGTCTACATCCCGGGCTGCCCGCCCCGCCCGGAGGGCCTCATCTACGGGATGATGAAGCTCCAGCACCTCGTCCGGGACCGGCGCGGCCACTGGCCCGAGCGCAGGATCGGCCCCACCGTCCCGGAGGGGATCTGATGGACCGCGCGCTCAGGGTTCTCCTGGAGCGGAAGCTGGGCCCCTCGGTGGAGGGCCCCGTCCACCAGCGCCAGGACCAGACGGAGATCCGGATCCGGCCCGCCGACCTGCCGCAGGTGATGCGCACGCTGCACGACGAGCCGGACCTTCGCTTCGAATACCTCGCCGACCTGTGCGGGGTCGACACCGGGACCACGTTCCAGGTCGTCTACCACCTCTGGAGCGACGTGACCCCCGACTGGCTGCGGGTCATCGTGGACGGGATCCCCCGCGAGGAGCCACGCCTCCCCTCGCTCACCTTCCTGTGGAAGGCCGCCGAGTGGATGGAGCGCGAGGCCTACGACATGTTCGGCCTCGTGTTCGAGGGGAACCGCGACCTCCGCCGCATCTACCTGCCCGACGATTTCGTCAGCTTCCCGCTGCGCAAGGACTTCCACCTCGCCGACGACGCCGCGCGCTCGCCGGGCGGCGGGATCCGGCCGATGGAGCGCGCCGGCGCCCCGAAGGACGCCGACGAGACGACCCTCCGGCGCACGTCGCCCGGGGCGTAGGCACGAGCGACATGACGAACCCCACCCGGCCCAGCCTCGACGACCCCGCGCTCCTCATCCCGGTCGAGCACGCCGGGATCTTCGAGCCGATCCCCGTCCCCCGGACCGAGCGCCAGCGCGAGTTCTACGCCCTCAAGGACGGCGAGATGCTCGTCAACATGGGGCCGCAGCACCCGAGCACCCACGGCGTGCTGCGGGTGATCCTCAAGATCAACGGCGAGCAGGTCACCGACCTCGACCCGGTCCTGGGCTACCTCCACCGCGGCGTCGAGAAGCTCTGCGAGAACGCCGACTACCACCAGGTCATCAGCCAGGTGGACCCCCTCGAGTACATCAGCTCGCTGTTCAACGAGTGGGGGGCGGTCCTCTCTTTCGAGAAGCTCCTCGACCTCGAGGTGCCGCGGCGAGCGGAGTACATCCGGGTCCTCTCGGCCGAGCTCAACCGGGTGGCCAGCCACATGCTCTTCGCGGGCTGGCTCGCCCTGGACCTGGGCGGGATCACCCCCATCCTGTGGAGCTTCGCCGAGCGTGACGAGATCATGGAGGCGCTGGCCGCCCTCACCGGCCAGAAGCTCCTCTTCAACTACTTCCGGATCGGGGGCGTCAACGGCGACCTGAACCACGAGTTCATGAGCCGCCTGGGCGACTGGATGAGCCGCGCGGGCAAGCAGCTCGAGGCGGGCATGGGCCTCCTGAACGAGAACGAGATCTTCGTCCGGCGAGCCCGGGGCATGGGCGTGATCGACCGGGAGACGGCGCTCCGGATGTGCGTGACCGGCCCGAACCTGCGGGCCTCGGGCGTCCCCTTCGACCTCCGCCGGGCCCACCCGTACAGCGTCTACCCGGAGCTCGAGTTCGACATCCCGACCCGGGCGGAGGGCGATTCGCTGGCCCGCTACCTGCTGCGGATGGACGAAGTCCGGCAGAGCATCCGGATCATCGACCAGTGCCTCCACCAGATGCCCGACGGACCGGTCTCGGCCCGGCTCCCGCGGCTGCTGCGACCGCGGCCCGGCCGGGCCTTCAGCTCGGTCGAGTCGCCACGCGGGCAGTACTCCACGTATGTCGTCAGCGACGGCACCGACCAGCCGTTCCGGATGCGGATCCACGACCCCAGCTTCCTGCACCTCCAGCTGATGGGCCTCCTGATGCCCGGCAACCTCCTCGCGGACACCATGGTGATCATGGCCTCGCTCGACCCGGTCATGGGCGGCGCGGACAAGTGAGGGTCGCTCGCCGATGACCGCCGTGACGTCCTACTGGAACCGGCTCTCGCTCTACTCGCGGGTGCTGCTGGTCCTCCTGCCGACGCTCCTCGTGGTCAGCGCCGTCGGGACGGTCGCCATTGTCCTGCTCGGGCCCTCGCTGGTCGACTTCCTCGGGGCAAACACCGGCATCGTCCGCTTCGCCGTCGCGATGCTCCTCGTCATCGTGGCCACCATCCCCACCGCCTTCGTGATCATCCTCCTGGAGCTGAAGGTGATCGCCCGGATGAACCTGCGGGTGGGGCCCGACCGGGTGGGGCCGTTCGGGGTGGCGATGAGCGTGGTCCACGGGCTGAAGGTGCTCGCCAAGGAGGACTACACCCCGCTCGGCGTCGACGTCCCCATCTTCACCCTGGCCCCGGTCGCGGTCTTCCTGACCACGATCATGGGCTTCCTCGTGATCCCGTTCGCGCCGGGCCTGTTCGCGCAGGACTTCAACATCGCCCTGCTCTACTTCTTCGCGATCGGCGGCCTCAACGTCGTCGGCCTGATGATGGCCGGCTGGGCCAGCTTCAACAAGTACAGCCTGCTGGGGGCGCTGCGGGCAGCCGCCCAGGCGATCAGCTACGAGATCCCGCTGACCCTCTCCGTGGTGGGCGTCGTCATCCTCGCCGGGACGATGAGCCTGAACTCCATCGTGGAGCAGCAGGCCGGGACGGTCCTGGACTGGAACGTCTGGAAGCAGCCCCTCGGGCTGCTGATCTTCTTCATCGCCGGCATCGCGGAGGCCAACCGGACCCCGCTCGACATGACCGAGGCCGACCAGGAGCTGGTGGCCGGCTTTGCCACCGAGTACTCCGGGATGCGCTTCGGCTTCTTCTTCTTCGCCGAGTACGTCAACGTCTTCGTCATCTCGGCGATGACGGTCGTCCTCTTCTTCGGCGGCTGGAACGCCCCCTTCGACTGGCCCTTCCCCGTCGCGCTCGCGCTTGACCCGGGGAGCCTGGGCCTGGGCCTCCTCCTCGTCGTCGGCCTGACCCCGGTGCTGGGAACCGTGGTCCTGGCCCTGCCCTTCTGGCTCGCCTCCTCCCGGATCTCCGCGCTCCAGGCGCTCGCGGTCGGGTTCGTGCTGTTCAACGTCCTGGCCGTGGGCGCGCTGCTCGGCTGGGCCTTCATCAGCTTCGACTGGGTCGTGGGCCTCCTCTGGATGTCGGTCAAGACCTATGCCTTCGTGATCGTCTTCGTCCAGATGCGGGCGACCTTCCCGCGGGTCCGCGTGGACCAGCTGATGGGCTTCGCCTGGAAGTGGCTCCTGCCGGCCTCCCTTCTCAACATCTTCGTGACCGCGATCGCGGTCTCGATCCTGGGCAGCCGGTGAGGGCGCCGCGATGAGCCGCATCCCGGGTCTCGGCCTGGTCAAGGGGATGACGATCACCCTGCGCCGCTTCTTCCAGCCGCCGGTCACGATCAAGTACCCCGAGGTCGACCCGGACATCGCGGTCAAGAACCGCGGCCGCCTCCAGCTCCTCCACGACGAGCACGGCACGCTCAAGTGCGAGACCTGCTTCCAGTGCGCCCAGGCCTGCCCGATCGAGTGCATCGACATGGGCGGCACGGACACGAAGGGCCGCTACGCGGTCCACTGGGGCGCCGCCGAGACGTACGGCGAGCGGCGCGTGGAGTCGGCCCTCCGCCGCTCCGGCCGCGAGGTCCCCGACGAGCCCTACACCGCCTTCGAGCCGGCCGACCTCGCCGCCATCGACGCGATCCTGGAGCGCCACGACTACGACCCGCACGCGATGCTCTCCATCCTCGAGGAGGTCCAGGCGGAGTTCGGTCACCTGCCCGTCGCGGCGCTCAAGCGGATCAGCCACCAGACGGGCGCCTGGTACGCGATGATCTACGGCACCGCCAGCTACTACCGCCACCTCCGCTTCGAGCGGACCGTGGAGGAGGTCGCCGTCTGTCGCTGCACGGCCTGCCTGATGGCCGGGGGCGGCCGGCTCACTGCGGCGATCGAGGCCGGGCTGCGAACCGAGATGGGCCGGCCCACGCTGGACGGACGGATCCGCTTCGCCTGGCTCCCGACGCACCTGCCCGGCGCCGCCGCTCCCCTGGTCGCCCTCGACGGCGAGGCCCAGCCGGAGGTGACGGCAGCTACCGCCACCGCCTGGGCGCGGGCGCTCGCCGGGGAGCACCCGGCCAGCCGAACGGTCCACTGAGCCGATGACGACGATCCTCGCGACGCCCGGCCGCCCCCGCCCGATCCTCGGCGACGGCGCGGCGACGGGCCCCGACCTGGCCGCCGCGGTCGCCGCCGGTGCCTTCACGGCGCTGCGCTCCGTCGTCGGCGACCTGGGGCCAACGGGCACCGTGGCGACGATCGCCGCGTCCGGGCTGCGCGGGCGGGGCGGCGCCGGCTATCCCGCGGGCGACAAGTGGCGCGCCGTCACGGGCGCGCTCGACCCGGTCCGCTACGTCGTGGCCAACGGCTACGAGGCCGACCCGGCGCAGACCACGAACCGCGTCCTGATGGAGACGCGGCCCTTCGCCGTGGTCGAGGGCGCGGCCATCGCCGCCCTGGCCGTGGGCGCGCGCGACGCGATCATCGCCGTCCGGGCCGAGTACGCCGACGCGGTCCGGGCCCTGGAGGCCGGCGTCGTCGCGGCCGGGGCGGCCGGCTTCCTCGGGACGGACGTCCTGGGCTCCGGTCGCGACGTGGCCGTCACGGTCCGGACCGTGCAGGGCGCCTACATGCTGGGCGAGGAGACGGTCCTCCTCCAGGCCCTGGAGGGGAAGCGCGGCCAGCCCGAGCAGCGCCCGCCCTACCCGACCGAGCGAGGCCTCTTCGGCCATCCGACCCTCGTCCACAACGTCGCCACCCTGGCCACCGTCCCCTGGATCGTCGCCCACGGCACCGACGCCTTCCGCGCCATCGGCGACCCCGACGCGCCCGGAACGGTGCTCGTGCAGGTCTCGGGCGCCGTGGCCACGCCGGGGATCGCGGAGGTCCCGACCGGGACCCCCCTCCGGGAGCTCCTCGACATGGCCGGGGGTGTCGCCGCGGGGCACGCGTTCAAGGCGGCCCTGGTCGGCGGGCCCAGCGGCGGCCTCCTGCCGGTCGAGCTCCTCGACACGCCGTACACCTTCGACGCGCTCCGGGCCACCGGCGCCCACGTCGGGTCGGGCAGCGTCGTCGTCATCGACGAGGGCGCCTGCATCGTCGACCTGGCCCGGCTCCTCCTGCGCTACGGCGCCGACGAGGCCTGCGGCAAGACGATCCCCTGCCGGATCGGCCTGCGCCGGCTCGCCGAGATCGGCCAGCGCTACGCCGACGGCACGGCCCGGCCCACCGACCCCAGGCTCGTCGCCGACCTGGCCGACGACTGCGCGGCGAGCGCCCTCTGCGACCACGAGCGGCTGGCGCCTTCGCCGCTCCGGACGGCGATGCGCTACTTCGGGCCCGAGATCGACGATCACATCCTCCGGGGCGTCTGTCCCGCCGGCGTCTGCAGCCCGATCCGGGTCGCGGGCGCGACCAGCGGAAGGTAGGCGACGAGAGCACGATGGCCGACCTGATCACCCGACCCGCCGGCTTCGTCCCGGCGACCCGCCCCGAGCCGGTCGCCGACAGCCTCGCCGAGCGCCTCCTGCGAACCCAGGCTCCGCAGCGCCCGCAGTCGGCGCCCGCGATCCGGCTGGAGGTCGACGGGCGGCTCGTCGAGGGCCGCGAGGGCCAGACGATCCTGGAGGTCTGCCGCGACAACGGGATCGAGATCCCGACCCTCTGCTACGAGCCCAAGCTGCCGGGCTTCGGCGCCTGCCGGATGTGCGTCGTGGAGGTGGAGGGCGAGGAGCACCCGCCGATCTCCTGCTCCTGGGCGGCCGAGCCGGGGATGGTGGTCCGGACCCAGACGGAGGAGATCCGGCGGATCAGGCGGACGAACCTGGAGCTGATCTTCTCCGACCACAACGCCTATTGCCTCCCGCCCTGCCAGAACAAGTGCCCCAGCCACATCGACATCCCGGGCTTCCTCAAGGCGAACGCAGAGGGCGAGTTCCGCGAGTCGGCCCGCATCTTCAAGCGCACGATCCCCTTCCCCTCGATCCTGGGCCGCGTCTGCCCGGCGCCCTGCGAGGAGCACTGCCGCCGTGACGAGGTGGACGAGGCGATCGCGATCCGCGACAGCCACCGCTACGCCGGCGACCAGGTCATCCGCGAGATGGCCGAGCAGGGCATCGACCCGCCGCTCCCCTTCGAGCTCCAGCCCAAGACGGGCAAGCGGGTGGCGGTCGTCGGCTCCGGGCCGGCCGGCGCCTCGGCCGCCTACTACCTCCTGATCGCGGGCCACGACGTCACGATCTTCGAGCGCGACGAGGCGCCCGGCGGGATGCTCCGCTACGGGATCCCCGAGTACCGCCTGCCCAAGGAGCGGGTCCTCGATCCCGAGTACGAGAGCGTCACCCGCCTCGGCGGCCGCTTCGTCTGCGGCCAGGCGCTGGGGCGCGACTTCAGCCTGGACGACCTCCAGAACCAGGGCTTCGACGCGGTCGTCCTCGCCATCGGCTGCTACGACACGAACAAGCTGGGGATCCCGAACGAGGACGCCGACGGCGTCATCGACGGCCTGGCCTACCTCAAGATCGCGACCCTGGGCCTGACCTACCCCGGCCACGCGGGCACCCGCGTCGTGACGATCGGCGGCGGCTTCACCGCGATGGACTGCGTCCGCACCTCCGTCCGCCAGGGCGCCGCCGAGGTGACCCTCGTCTACCGCCGCGACATGAAGGACATGCCGGCGTCGAGCGAGGTCCACGAGGCGATGGAAGAGGGCGTGACCACCATCTTCCAGGCGGGCCCGACCCGCGTCCTCGTCGACGAGGCGACGGGCAAGGTCTCCGGCGTCGAGTTCATCCGGATGCAGCTCGGCGCGGCCGACGCGTCCGGCCGCCGCCGTCCCGAGCCGGCGCCCGGGACCGAGTTCGTGATCGAATGCGACCGCGTCCTGCTCGCCATCGGCCAGGGGCCGGACCTGGCCTGGATCGGCCCCGGCAACGAGGGGCCGCAGGCGACCAGGCAGCACCGCCTCAAGGCGGATCCCGTCACCTTCGAGACCGGCCGGCCCGGCGTCTTCGGCACCGGCGACGTCCGCAACGGCGCCGCCACCGTGGTCCAGGCGATCGCCGACGGGCGGCGCACGGCCTACGCCGTGGACGCCTTCCTGCAGGGGCTGGACCTGGGGGCGATCCGCACCCGGCAGACCCTCGCGGAGCCCCAGCCCGAGTTCCTCTCGATCGTCCCCTTCACCTCCGAGGTCAAGGAGTCCCGCCATCGCCTCGCCAGCCTGCCGGCGGAGGAGCGGCGGAGCTCGTACGTGGAGTACGAGATCCCCTACAGCCGCGAGGCGGCGGTCGCGGAGAGCACCCGCTGCCTCCAGTGCACCTGCGAGGCGATCGGCTTCTGCGACCTGCGCCGCCTCGGCATCGAGTACGGCACGACGCTGCGGACGCTGGAGCCGCAGAACAACCGGGGGGCCGGCTACCGGAGCGTCACCGAGAACCGCTTCACCGGCTCGAACCACGACTACATCCGCGACGACAGCCACGCCTTCATCCTGCGGGAGCCGTCGCGCTGCATCGATTGCGGCCGCTGCGCCCAGGTCTGCGCGGAGGTGGTGGGCGCCGCCTGCTACGACTTCATGCGGATCGGCTTCGACACCCTCGTGACGACGCCGCTCGACATGAGCCTCAACGACACGCCCTGCGTCTCCTGCGGCCGCTGCGCCGAGACGTGCCCCACGGGCGCCCTCATGCCGAAGCCGCGCCTCCTCGAGAAGTACGAGGTGGACGAGAGCCGCTGCATCCTGTGCGGCATCTGCGTGGACGCCTGCCCGTACGACGCGCTCCGCTGCGGCCCCGACTTCGAGCTTGCCCACACCAGCCGCGAGGAGCCGATGATCGACCTCATCGCGATCGCCGCGGTGGATCGGGAGACGGAGATGACCTACGTGCGGCGCGAGCGCGACTGGGCCCAGCGGGCCCTCGCCTCCGGGCGCGACATCGGGCCGCGGCTGCTGCCCGTCCTGCCCGCCTCCGTCGCGGGCGGGAACGGGACGGGCGGCGGGAGCGGCCAGCGCGGCGGCCACGCGGCCCCGCCGTCCCACGGCACCGACTGAGCGAGGCGAGAGGTGGCGATCCCGGAGACCGTGCCGATCCTGGGCATGAGCTGGAACGACGTGCTCCTCCTCGTCCTCGCGGGCGCCCTGATCGGCTGCGCCCTGCTCGTCGTCACCCTCCGCGACATCATCCGCTGCGGCATCGCGATGGTGGCCGCCTTCGCCGCCCTGGCCGGCATCTACGTCCTGCTCGGCGCGCCCCTCGTCGCCGCCGCCCAGGTGCTCATCTACATCGGGGCGATCGCCGTCCTGATCCTCTTCGCGGTCATGCTGACCCAGGCCAAGAACGCGCCGGCCCGCCTGGTCTTCCAGACCCAGGCCATCCCGGCAGCGGTCGCCGCGATCGTCCTCGCCGTCATCGTGGCCCTCAGCGTGACGGCCACCGACTGGGGCGACGTGGGTCGCCGGATCACCACCGCCACGGACGCCCTGGCCCGCCTCCTCTTCAACGAGTACATCCTCCCGTTCGAGATCGTGAGCGTGCTCCTGCTGGCGGCCGTCATCGGCGGTGTCTACATCGCGAAGCGGGAGGGCCGCGACGCATGAGCCAGTCGCTGGACACTTACCTCATCCTCTCCGGGATCCTCTTCGCCATCGGGAGCTTCGGCTTCCTGGCCCGGCGGAACGCGATCAGCATGCTCATGTCGATCGAGCTGATGCTCAACGCCGTGAACCTCGCCATCGTCGCCTTCGGCGCGTTCGTGCCGGAGCTGAACGTCGACGCATCGGTGATCGCCCTCATGGTCATGGCAGTCGCCGCGGCCGAGGCGACCGTCGGCCTCGCCATCGTGGTGGCGATCTACCGCAACCGTCGGACGCCGCTCGTCGACGAGTACGACGCCATGCGCCAGTAGCCCGCGAGGAGCCCGAAGACCGCGTGTTCGACCTCCTGATCCCGAGCGCCGCCCCCTGGCTCGCCGCCGCCGCGGCCGAGGGCGAGCCGGCCGCCGTCAGCGACGCCATCAACCTGGTGCCGCTGCTGCTGCTCCTGCCGCTCGCCGGCTTCGCCTTCACGGCCCTGTTCGGGCGGCGGATCGGGCGCTTCGCCTTCCTGGTGCCGCTCCTCCTCATCGTGGCCACCTGGGCGATCGCGATGGTGGTCGTCTACGAGGCGCTCACCGGCGGCTTCGGCGAGCACGGGGCGGGGATCACGCTCTGGACGTGGATCCCGGCCGGGGCCTTCCAGGTGGAGATGGGCTTCTACGTCGACCAGCTGACGGCCTGCCTCCTGATCGTCGTCACGACGATCGGCATGCTCGTCCACCTCTACTCGGTGGGCTACATGGCCCACGACCCGGGCCGCTGGCGCTTCTTCGCCTACCTCAACCTCTTCATGTTCAGCATGCTCCTCCTGGTCCTGGGGGACAGCTGGCTGAGCGTCTTCGCCGCCTGGGAGCTGGTCGGGCTCTGCTCGTACCTCCTCATCGGGTTCTGGTACCCGCGGCGCTCGGCGGCGCTGGCGGCCAAGAAGGCCTTCATCGTCAACCGGGTCGGCGACGTGGGCTTCGCCCTCGGGATCATGCTCATCTGGACCAGCACCGGGACGCTCGACATCCGCGCCTCGTTCGAGGCGCTCGCCGCGCACGACTCGACGACGATCGCCGCGGTCGCCCTCCTCGTCTTCTGCGGCGCGGTGGGCAAGAGCGCCCAGTTCCCGCTCCACGTCTGGCTGCCCGACGCGATGGAGGGCCCGACCCCGGTCTCCGCCCTCATCCACGCGGCGACGATGGTCAACGCCGGCGTCTACCTCGTGGCCCGGGCGAACCCGATCTTCGCCCTCGCCCCGGGGGTGATGGTGATCGTCGCCGCGATCGGCATCTTCACCGCGATCCTGGCCGCCTCGATCGCCTTCACCCAGACCGACATCAAGCGGGTCCTGGCCTACTCCACGCTCTCCCAGCTGGGCTACATGTTCGCCGCCCTCGGCGTGGGCGCCTTCACCGCCGCGATCTTCCACTTGATGGCTCACGGCTTCTTCAAGGGCCTGCTCTTCCTCGGCTCGGGCAGCGTGATCCACGCCGTCCACGAGGAGCAGGACATGAACAACATGGGCGGCCTCTGGCGGAAGATCCCGGTCACCCACTGGACGATGTTCGTGGGCACGCTGGCCATCGCCGGGCTCCCCCCGCTGGCCGGCTTCTTCAGCAAGGACGAGATCCTGGGCGAGAGCTTCAAGTTCGGCTTCACCTGGGTCTGGGCGATCGGCGTCGTCGTCGCGGTGATGACCGCCTTCTACATGTGGCGCCTCATGGGCAAGACCTTCTACGGCGAGCCGTCGGCCTACGCGAAGCGGATCTGGGACAAGATCCACGAGTCGACCTGGACGATGACGCTGTCGCTGGTCCTCCTCGCCGTCCCCTCGGCCCTCATCGGCATGGCCCTGGGCCTCCCGTTCGGCGACTCCACCCTCAAGCACTGGCTCGAGCCGGTGTTCGGCGCCTCGGAAGAGCTGCTCCACCCCGAGACGCACCCCTTCGAGCTGGCCGGCATCGACGGCACCCTGATCCTGGTCAGCGTGGCCGCGGCAACCCTCGGGCTCATCGTCGCGATCTGGCTCTTCGGCGCCTTCCGGCGCGGCGAGAGCCGGAAGCGGGTGGAGTCCCTCACCGCGTCCACCGGCGCGACCCGCTTCCTGTACCGGGCCTCGTTGAACAAGTGGTGGTTCGACGACCTGAACCACCTGCTCTTCATCGTGATCGGCGGCCGCGTCGCGGACGCCATCTGGTGGTTCGACCGGACCGTCGTCGACGGGACGGTGAACGGGGTGGGCCGGCTCACCGTCGACGCCGGCCGAGGCCTCCGCCGGGTGCAGACGGGGCGCGTCCAGAACTACGCGCTGGGCATCGCGATCGGGCTGATCGTGATGGCCGGCTCGTACCTCCTCATCGCGGCCAGGTAGGGAGGACGACGATGAACATCGGCGACGTCCCCATCCTGAGCATCATCACCTTCCTGCCGCTCGTCGGGGCGCTCGTCGTCGCGATCATCCCGCGCCGCAACGCGGGCGCGATCCGGGGCGCGGCCCTCGCCTTCTCGCTGGCCGCCTGGGCCGCGAGCCTCTGGCTGCTCGTCGGCTACCTGCCGGGGCGCGAGACCGGCGCCGGGCTCGCCTTCCAGTACGTGGAGCAGCTGGACTGGATCCCCCTCTTCGGCATCCAGTACAAGCTCGGGGTCGACGGGCTCTCGGTGGCGATGGTCGTCCTCACCACGACGCTCACCTGGATCTCCATCCTGGCCAGCTTCTCCCCGATCAAGGAGCGCGTGAAGGAGTACATGATCTCCTTCCTCGTCCTCGAGGTGGGGATGCTCGGCGTCTTCGTCTCCCTGGACCTGTTCCTCTTCTACATCTTCTGGGAGGTCGTCCTCGTCCCGATGTACCTGATCATCGGGATCTGGGGCGGGGCGAACCGGATCTACGCCACCATCAAGTTCGTCCTCTACACGCTCGTCGGCTCGCTCCTGATGCTGGTCGCGATCCTCGCCACCGCGTTCGCCTACCAGGCGGCGACCGGCAGCTGGGCGGGCGCCTTCGACCTCCAGAACCTGGCCGGCCACGGCTTCGACCGGACCTTCCAGCTCTTCGCCTTCGCCGCCTTCGCCCTGGCGTTCGCGATCAAGGTCCCGATGTTCCCGTTCCACACCTGGCTGCCCGACGCGCACGTCGAGGCGCCCACGGCCGGCTCGGTGATCCTCGCCGGGGTCCTCCTGAAGCTCGGCGCCTACGGCTTCATCCGCTTCGCCATCCCCCTCTTCCCCGAGGGGGCGCAGGCGTTCGCCCCGCTGATCATCGTGCTCTCGGTCATCGCCATCATCTACGGCGCGATCGTGGCCCTGGTGCAGCCCGACCTCAAGAAGCTGGTCGCCTACAGCTCGGTCAGCCATATGGGCTTCGTAACGCTGGGGATCTTCGTCTTCGGGGAGCTCGGGCTCCAGGGGGCGATCCTCCAGATGGTCAACCACGGCCTCATCACGGGCGCCCTCTTCCTTCTCGTCGGCGTCATCTACGAGCGAACGCACGACCGCGCGATCGCCAGGATGGGCGGCCTCGGGGCAGCGGTGCCCGTCTACTCGGCGGCCTTCGGGTTCTTCGTCTTCGCCTCGGTCGGCCTGCCGGGCCTGGCCGGCTTCGTCGGCGAGTTCCTGGTCTTCCAGGGCACCTTCGCCTACAGCCCGTGGGTCGCCGCGGTGATCGCCTTCGTGATGATCTTCGCCGCCGCCTACCTGCTCTGGATGCAGCAGCGGGTGCTCTTCGGGCCCCTCTCGGACTTCCTGAAGGGGCTCGGGCACCACCTGACCGACATGCGGCCGGTGGAGATCCTGACGCTGGCCCCGCTGGGCGCCCTGGTCGTGATCCTCGGCCTCTTCCCCGGCCTCGTCCTGCAGCTGGTCGCCGGCTCGGTCAAGGCCGTCCTCGCCGCCGTGGACCCGTCGTTCGCGACGGCGATCGGGAACTGACGGGCGCCCCGACGATGTCCCTTGCCGACCTCACCGTCATCGCCCCGCTCGTCGCGGTCGTCCTCGTGGCGGCGGCGATCATCCTCGCCGACATCGCGGCGCCCGGGAACGCCCCCGTGGCGGTCCTGGTGGGCCTCGTGGGCCTCGGGATCGCGGCCGTCCTGGTGGTGATCGTCGGGGCGGATCCTGGGACCGCGTTCGGCGGCTCCTACCGCGTCGACGCCCTCACCACCTTCCTCCACCTCGTCTTCCTGGCGATCGTGGCCCTCACGATCCTCTTCGGGCCGGACTACCTGGCGCCGCGGGGGCTGCCGGTTCCCGAGTTCGCGGCCATCCTCGTCTTCGCCCTCGCGGGGGCGATGCTCGTCACGGCCGCGGCCGACCTCCTCGTCCTCTTCCTCGGCCTCGAGCTCATGGTGATCCCCGGCTACCTCCTCGCCGGCTACCACAAGCGCGACGCGCTCTCCACGGAGGGCGCGATCAAGTACTTCCTGCTCGGCTCGTTCTCGAGCGCGATCTTCCTCTTCGGCCTGGCCTTCGTCTGGGGCCTCACCGGCTCGACCCGGATCGGCGACGTGGCGGCCGCCCTGGGCCGGATCGTCGCGGGGCAGGAGGCGCTGTCGCCGGGCCTGGCCATGGGCCTCGCCTTCCTGACCACCGGCGTCGCCTTCAAGGTCGCGGCGGTGCCCTTCCACTACTGGACGCCCGACGCCTACCAGGGCTCGCCGACGCCGATCACGGGCTACCTCTCGGTCGGCCCCAAGATCGGCGCCTTCGCGGTGATCCTGCGGGTCTTCGCGGAGGCGCTGGGGCCCCTGCGCGACGAGTGGGTGATCGTCTTCTTCGTCCTGGCGGCCCTGACGATGACCCTGGGCAACCTCGTCGCCCTGACCCAGGACAACGTCAAGCGGATGCTGGCGTACTCCTCGATCGCCCACACCGGCTACATGATGGTGGGGCTGACGGCCTACGCCGCAGGCCAGATCCGGGGGCTCGAGGGGCTCCTCTTCTACAGCGGCGCCTACGCCTTCATGAACCTCGGCGCCTTCGCCGTCATCGGCGCGCTCCAGAAGCGGCCCGGGGTCACGAGCCGCCTGGAGACGTTCGCCGGCCTTGGGCGCCGCGAGCCGATCCTCGGGATCCTGATGGTCCTCTTCCTTCTCTCGCTCACCGGGATCCCGCCGACGGCCGGCTTCTTCGCCAAGGCGTACGTGATCCTGGCGGCCGTGCAGGCCGGCGGCTGGCTGACGCTCCTCGCCGTGATCGCGGTCCTGAACGCGGCGGCGGCGGCCTTCTACTACCTGCGCGTCATCGTCTACATGTACATGCGCGAGCCGCAGGGCGAGCCGGCCCCGGCGGCCCACGGGGCGCTCCTCCGCCTGGGCCTGGCGATCTCGGCATTCGTCACGGTCGTCCTGGGGCTCTTCCCGGGTCCGTTCCTCGAGAGCGTCGGCGCGGCGGCGCAGGCGGTCGGCGCCGCGCTGCGGTAGAGGTCGGCGCCGCGCTGCGGTAGAGGTCGCGCGGCGGCAGGGCGGCCTCGGCGGCCTACTCGCCGATCGTCACGCCCGGCAGGATGGTCCCCAGGCTGCGGGACATCTGGTCCGGCCCGAGCCCGCCCAGGGCCGCGTCGCGCACGATTCCCGCCTCGTCGATCCAGTAGTGGACCGGCAGGGCCACGGCACCCCACGCCGCCGCGCGGCTGCCGTCGCCATCCAGCATCACCGGGAACGTGACGTGGAGGTCGCGGAGGAAGGGCCGGACCGTCGCCGCGCCCTCCTTCACGTGGACGGCGAGGACGACCAGGTCGGTCTCGGCATAGCGGACGGCGAAGCCGTTCATGAGGGCGTACTCGTCGCGGCAGGGCGGGCAGTAGGTGCCCGTGAAGACGACCCAGACCGGCTTCCCCCGGTAGGCCGCCAGGTCGATCGTGGTCCCGTCCAGGCCCGGCGCGACGAGGGGCGGGGCGGGCTGGCCGACGAGCGGGAACGGGGACGCGCTGCGCGTCGGGCCCGGTTCGGTGGACCCCGCCGCGGTCGGGGAGGCGGTCACCGCGGGCCTGGGGGTCGGCGTGGGCGAGGGGAGCACGGCTGCCGGCGTCGGCGACGCGACCGCCGTCGGGGCGGGAAGGACGGGGACGAGCGAGTAGACGGCGACGGCCAGCGCGAGGGCGGCGGCGGCGCCGACGACGAGGCCGAGCGCGACGGCGATGAAGGTGCGCATCGGCCCGGAGCGTAGCCGACTCCCGCCGGCGCTGCGTTCCCGGCGCGCCGCGACCGGGACCTCCGGCGTCCCGCCCCGGGACAAACCGGCCGGCGGCGCCATCCGGACTGCTTGCTAGGATGCTCGCACTGATGCGCGCACTCTTCGGCTGGATCGGCGGCCGCCTGCTGCCCGCCCTCGTGACGGCGGCCGGCGTCGCCCTGCTCGTGGCCGGGCTGCTCTCGTACCAGGATCCCCCCGAGGCCGTCGCCGTGGTGCCGTCGGTCGGCCCGTCGACTCCCGCCACCGAGCCGCCGTCGCCGAGCCTCCTGCCGCTCCCCTCGCTGCCGGCGACGGGATCGCCGCCAGCGTCGGCCCCGCCCGCGGATCGCGTCACAACCCGCGTCGTCATCCCCGCCCTCCGGGTCGACCTCCCGGTCGTGAGGCCGCCCGACGACCCGGATCACTTCCCGTTCTGCGGTGTCGCCGAGTACCTCCCCCAGCTGAGCCAGCCGGGCAGCCCGGGGACGACGTACCTCGTCGCGCACGCGCGCGAAGGGATGTTCCTCCCGCTCCTCCTCCAGTCGCGGATCGAGGACGGGAACGCGATGCTCGGGATGCTGGTGCAGGTCTACACGAGCGACGACAAGGTCTTCCTCTACGAGATCACCCGCGTCCTGCGCCACCAGTCGGAGATCTACAGCCGGCCCGAGGAGGGGCTGGCCCTCCAGACCTCGGAGGGGCCCCGGAAGGGCTACGTCGGCTACACCGGCCTGGTGCTGGTCGTCGTGGCCCGCCCCCTGAGCGTGAGCCCGGCGGACCACGCCGCCGCGAACCCGACGCCGGCGCCGGTCGCCTGCCAGTAGCCTGGGGTCGCCTGCGGCCGGCGGCGGTTCCCTGCTGGCAGCCCGGATCGCCTGGCGGCAGCCCCGCTCAGATCCAGCGGATGCGGCGCAGCACCACGGCGAGCGCCAGCGCCAGCGCGACGATGCCGATGGTCACGATCCAGAACCCGGGCGCCTCGCCGAAGGCGAACGCGGCGCCGGCCTCGCTCATGCCGAAGATGCCGGCGAAGGCGCCGATCCCGGCGAGGATGACCGTGACGCCGGTCAGCCGCTTCATGATGAGCGACAGGTTGTTGTTGATGGTCGAGAGGTAGACGTCCAGCGCCGCCGAGGCGAGCTCCCGGAACGAGTCGTACTCGTCGGAGAGGTGCACGGCGTGGTCGTAGATGTCCCGGAAGTAGACGACGTGCTCCGGTTCGATGAACGGGAGCGTCCGGTTCGTGAGCTGGTTGAAGACCTCGCGCTGGGGCGAGCTGACGTGGCGCAGCTCGACGAGCTGGCGCTTGAGGCTGAAGAGCTGCTCGAGGGTGTCCTTGTCGGGCAGGCTGACGATCCGGTCCTCGAGGTCGTCGAGGGCGTCCTCGATCCGGTCGAAGACCGGGTAGTAGCCGTCGACCACGTGGTCCAGCAGCGCCCAGAGCAGGTAGTCCGTGCCGCGCGCGATGACCGGCTCCACGCCCTCCCGCAGGTGCTGCGCGCGGCGGGGGTCCCAGAACGCAGTGTGGACGGTCAGGAGGAACGAGCGGCCCAGGACGATGTCGATCTCGTCCACGAGCAGCTCGCGTTCCCAGGCGACAGCGAACACCACGAGGTGGGCGAAGCCGTCCGTCAACTCCAGCTTCGGCCGCTGGTTCCGCTCGAGGATGTCCTCGGCGATGAGGGGATGCAGGCCGAGCTCGGCCGCGACCGCATCCACGAGTGCCGGCGACGGATCCACCAGGTCGACCCAGTGGCGGGCGGTCGATTCTCCGACCGCGTGGTGGAGGGCCTCGAGCCCGCTGAGGCTGCGGTGCTCGCCTTCGCGCCAGTGCTCGATCCGGAGCGACGCCTCCGCCTCGACGCGGAGCGCCTCAGAGAGCGAGGGTGGGCCCGGATTCGTCGTCGAGCCCGGCTCCATCGCCATCGCCGCCTCCCAGTGCGAACGCGCCGCCGCCGGCCGTCTCGTCGCGGAGCATACGCGGACGCGCCCCGAGCGCGACGCCTGCCGGGAGCGCCGACACGGTCACCCCGGCGGCCACCAGGAAGAGGGCAACCATCGTCTCTGCTGCCCGCGCCGCCGCCCAGGCCTCCAGGGCGTCGACGACGAGCGGGTCGCGCAGGGGCCGCTCGGCCAGCGCCGGCCCGACAAGGGCCTTGTACGCGTCCGGCGAGCCGAAGACCCTGGCCGAGAGCCGGTCGATCGTCGTGGAGCCGTACGCGGTCAGGACCGCGAGCCCCACCGCCATCCCGATCATGCGGGCGACGGTGACCGTGGACGACGCCGCGCCGAAGCGGGCACGACCCACGGCCTCCATGGCGGCCGTGCTGCGCGGCGTCACGGTCAGGCCGAAGCCCAGCCCGAACAGGCCGCCGGCGGCCGCCACGACCGGGTAGGTCACCCCGGCGTCCCACGTGCCCATCCAGAGGAGGCCCACGATCGACGCCCCCAGGCCCAGGGCCGTCACGACACGCAGCGACCAGTGCCGCACCAGCCAGCCCGACGCGAGGGCGCCGGCGGCCGTGGCGGCGGCGAGCGCCCCGAGGGCCAGGCGCTGGTCGTCGGGACCGCCATACAGGACGCGGTCGACGAAGACGGCCGAGCCCACGATCGCGGTGGCGAACGCATAGCCGGTCAGGAGGCTCACGAGCGCCGCCGAGGCGAAGACGCGGTCGGCGAAGAGCCGCGGGTCGAGGAAGGGGGCCGGCCGTCGCAGGCCGAGGACGATCGCCGCGAGGCCGGCCGCGAGCCCGAGTGCGATCAGCCCCGCGGAGACCAGGGTGGGGTCGAAGCCGGCGTCGGCGGCCGCGCCGCCCCCCTCGCCCAGGAGGGTGACGCCGAGGAGGATCGCCCCCAGGGCAACGGTGAAGAGGAGCGCTCCGCCGAGATCGACGCGGGCCCGCGCCCGCGGCGTGTCCCAGCCCGCGGTGGCCGCCCACCCCAGCGCGAGGGCCGCGATCCCCACAGGCACGTTGACGAAGAAGACGTACCGCCAGGCTGGGGCGAGGACGTCGACGGCCGGCCCGCCGACGACCCCGAGGCGGATGAGCGCGTCCCCGGGCCGGACCGTGTCGAGGATTGCAGCCCCCAGGAACGGCCCGGCGGCCATCCCGAGGAAGGTCAGGGCCCCGATCACCCCGAGGGCCCGCGGCCGCTCGTGGCCCTCGAAGAGATGCGAGGCCGCGGCCGTCGCGACCGGCACGAGCGCGCCGCCTCCGATCGCCTGGACGGCGCGGGCGGCGATCAGCTGGTCCAGCGCCTGGGCCATCCCCGCCAGGAGCGACCCCAGGGTGAAGAAGACGAGCGCGGCGAGGAAGAGGCGCCGCGTGCCCCACAGGTCGGCCAGGCGGCCGGCGAGCGGCATCGTCCCCACGTAGACGAGGAGGTAGGCGTTGATGATCCAGCTGGCATGGCGCAGCTCCGTCCAGCTGCTGAGGTCGACGACGATCGCCGGCAGGGCGACGGCGGTGATCATCAGCTCCAGCCCGGCCAGGAAGACACCGGTTCCCAGCACGGCGAGGAGCACGAGGGCCACCCGGCGATCCATGCGTGGAGTGTAGGAGGGGCGGAGGAGCAGAACGAGGGGGCAGCCGGCGCGGCGCGGCCGTGGGGCCTGGCGGCGCGGGGCGAGGCGCGGGCGCATACTCCCGGCAAAGGGGGTCGATGGGCGGCGACAGCGGGCTCGAGATCGAGCGCAAGTACCTCCTCGCGAGCGCGCCCTCCGAAGCCGAGCTCGCGGCGCTCGGCGCGCTGCCCGTCCGCATGGAGCAGGTCTACCTTCGCGCCGAGGACGACTGGGTGCGCCGCGTGCGGCGCGTCGACGCCGGGGGGAACGTTCGCCATGTCCTCACGCGCAAGCGGGACGTGTCCGGGATCGTCCGGCAGGAGCTCGAGGCGGAGCTGACGGCCGAGGAGTACGGCCGCCTCCTGGCCGAGGCCGACCCGGCGCGGCGGGTGATCCGCAAGACGCGGCACCTGATCGCCGCTGGACCCTGGACCCTGGAGCTCGACGTCTTCAGCGACCCGCCCGGCCTGGTCCTGCTCGAGGTGGAGCTGGTCGACGCGACGGAGGTGCCCGCGCTGCCGCCGGCGATCGCCGCCCTCGTCGTGCGCGAGGTGAGCCTGGAGCCCGCCTACGCGAACTACAACCTGGCGCTCCTACCGGCCCCCGGGCCCGCTTGACGCGTCGGCCCGCGCACGGCACCCTCGCGGTGATGACCCCGAAGCCGCCCGACGACGAGGCCGACGACCTCCCGCCCGCCGAGGCCGAGCGCGCGCGCCGACGCGACCACGACGCGGCCGCCGCTGAGCGCAGCGGGATGCGGACAGGGCTGGCCAAGCAGTTCAAGCAGGTCCTCGACGCCCAGGCGAAGCGCGGCCGGGCGGCCGGCGGGGCGGACGACGAGGCGCCGTCCGGCGGGCCGGCGGCGCGAAAGCGCGGGAAGCCCGGGCGGCCCGGGCGGCACGAGCGGCACGGGGGCGACGCGCCCGAGCGCGCATGAGCAGCCGGTCCGCGGGCGGGCCACGGCGATGGCGGCACCCCTTGACATGCCGCGGAGCCCTCGCCTACGATCAATCGCGCTTTATATAAATGCACGTTGCTTGGCGCCCGCCCGGTCGGCGCCCGCCCCGGCGCCCGCCGCGCTCCCACCGTCACGCATTCCGATCGGAGCCACCCCCTGAGCCCGTCGCCCGCCCACATTCGCTCCACGATCGCGTCGATCGTCGACCAGCCGGACGACCTCCGCGAGATCCGTATCTTCCACAAGGCGCTCGCGGACGTGAACCGGCTCCGCATCGTGCGGCGCCTCGCGGACGGCCCGGCCAGCGTCGGCGACCTCATCCACCATGTCGGGCTCAGCCAGCCCCTGGTCAGCCACCACCTGCGCCGCCTCCGCGAGGCCGGCCTCGTGGTGAGCGAGCGGGCCGGCCGCGAGACGATCTGCTCGCTGCGCCCGGAGGCCTTCGGCGAGGTCGCCGCCCGCGAGCGGGCCATCCTGGGGATGAGCAGATCGTGACCATCTCGAACGACGCCAGGAACCGCACCCGGAAGGCAGGCGAGCCGGTCGCCCTCCTCCTCGGCCGGCTCGGGCTCACGCCCGACGCGCTCACGATCATCGGGTTCGCGATCACGGCCGCCGGGGCGCTCCTGCTGGCGAGCGGGATCTGGCTGGCTGGCGGCCTCGTCGTCTTCGCGGGCGGCCTCTTCGACATGTTCGACGGGACCCTGGCCCGGGCGACCGGCCGGGTCAGCCGGTTCGGCGCCTTCCTGGACTCTGTCTTCGACCGCTGTGGCGAGGCGCTCGTCTACGTCGGCCTGGTGGCCGGCCTGGCCGGCAGCGGCTGGATCGCCGCCCCGGTCCTCGCAGCCGGCGCGATGGCCGGCGCCTTCCTCGTCAGCTACACCCGGGCCAGGGCGGAGGGCCTGGGCTTCTCCCCCGGCACGGGGATGGCAGCGGTGGGTATCATGCCCCGCGAGGTCCGGCTCGCGGTCCTCTGTGGCGGCCTCGTCATGGGCGGCCTGATCGGCGCGGACCTGGTAGTGCCGGACGGCGGGTTCAAGGGCGCGGGCGGCGCCGCCCTCCCCCCGGGAATGCTCGTCATCGAGGGATCCCTCGCCATCATCGCCCTCGGGGCCACCCTCACCGTCATCCAGCGCATCCTCCAGACCCGCGCCGAGGCCCGCCGGCAGGCGCGCGCGGACGCCATGAACGCGGCGCTCGACGTCACCACCACGGAGGCCGGCGAGCGGGCGAGCTGAGATCGATTCCATCTCCCACCACCAACCAGCAGCAGGAGCAGGGCAGACAGCACCATGGCCAGGAAGAACGGGAGCAACCGCGTGAGCAAGGACGGCAACGGCGCGAACGGAACGGGCGGAACCTGGGCCGGATCGAAGCGCAAGGACGGCAAGATCCGCGTAGCGATCGTCGGCGTCGGGAACTGCGCCAGCAGCCTCGTCCAGGGGCGCTACTACTACGAGAACGCGAAGGAGGGCGACTTCGTCCCCGGGCTGATGCACGTGAGCCTGGGCGGCTACCACGTCCGCGACATCGAGTTCGTGGCCGCCTTCGACATCAACAGGACGAAGGTCGGCAAGGACCTCTCCGAGGCGATCTACGCGCACCCCAACAACACGATCGTCTTCCAGCAGGTCCCCCACATGGGCGTCACGGTCGATCGCGGGATGACCCACGACGGCCTCGGCAAGTACCTCAGCCAGATCATCGAGAAGGCGCCGGGCCCGACGGCCGACATCGTCGGCATCCTCAAGGAGCGCGAGGTCGACGTGATGGTCTCCTACCTCCCGGTCGGGAGCGAGGAGGCCACGAAGTGGTACGCCGAGCAGGCCCTCAAGGCCGGCGTCGGCTTCGTCAACGCGATCCCGGTCTTCATCGGCCGCGAGCCCTACTGGCAGCGCCGCTTCGCCGAGGAAGGCCTGCCGATCATCGGCGACGACATCAAGAGCCAGGTCGGCGCGACGATCAGCCACCGGGTCCTGACCCGCCTCTTCATGGATCGCGGCGTCCGCCTCGACCGGACCTACCAGCTGAACTTCGGTGGCAACACCGACTTCCTGAACATGCTCGAGCGCGAGCGCCTCGAGAGCAAGAAGATCAGCAAGACCAACGCGGTCACCTCGATGCTCGACTACGAGCTGGAGCCCGGCAACGTCCACGTCGGTCCCAGCGACCACGTACCGTGGCTGACCGACCGCAAGTTCTGCTACATCCAGATGGAGGGCACCACCTACGGCGACGTGCCGCTCCGCGCCGAGCTCAAGCTCGAGGTCTGGGACAGCCCCAACAGCGCCGGCGTCATCACCGACGCCATCCGCTGCATGAAGCTCGGCCTCGACCGCGGCCTCAAGGGGACCCTCGTCGCCCCGTCGGCCTACTTCATGAAGAGCCCGCCGCAGCAGGTCCACGACGACATCGCCTTCAACCGGGTCGAGGCCTTCATCCGGGGCGATGACAACGAGACCCTGGTCGGGACCGAGAAGCCCGTCCTCCGCAAGCTCCGCACGCTGGCCAAGGCGCCGGAGAAGGTCGCCGCGAAGTGACGTCCGTGCCCGGGACGCCCGGCGACGCGGCATCCGCCGCGTCGCCGGGAACCGAGGCCAACGGCAACGGGGGGCGCTTCCGGGCGCCCCATCGCCGCGCGGGCGGCGGCCGCCGCGTCCGGGAGAAGGTCGTGGTGACCGGGTACCGGGCAGGCTCCTGGATCCTCGGCCGCCTCCCCTTCGCCCCGACCGTCCGGGTTGGCGGCTGGATCGCCGTCGCCGTCTACGGGCTCTGGCCCGAGAAGCGGCGCTACGTGCGGGCCAACGCGGCCCGGATCCTCGGCCTGCCCGCCGGCGACCGGCGGGTCGAGGCGCTGGGGCGCGCCGTCTTCCGCAACCAGGTGCGCTGGGTGATCGAAGGGATCCACCTCGCCCGGATGTCGCCGGCCGAGCACGTGGCCCAGTTCGGGGGGCCGGGCCCCGAGGAGCTCCGCGCCGCCTGGCACGCCTCGAACGGCGTCATCCTGGCAGGCCTCCACATCGGCAACGGCGACGCCGCGGCGGCCGGCATGGCCGGGCTCGGCCTGCCGGTGCACGTCCTCGCGGACGACACCGCGTACGAGGACCTCTTCGAGGAGTTCGTCGCCCAGCGACGGGCCTGGGGCGTGGAGGTCATCCGCTGGCGCAACCTCCGCGACGTCTACCGGGTCCTGCGGAACCACGAGATCCTCGGGCTGCTCGTCGACTGGGGCTATCGCCCCGAGGGACAGCCGGTCCGCTTCCTCGGGGCCTGGACGACGCTGCCGTCGGGCCCGGCGGTCCTGGCCGCGCGGACCGGGGCGACCATCCTCCCCTTCTGGACCGTTCGGCGCCGCGACGGGACGTTCATCGGCGAGGTCGGGGAGCCCATTCGCGTCGCCTCCGCCAAGCCCGCGGAGATCGCCCGGGCGACGCAGGCGATCGCCGACGCCCTCGAGGCGGCCGCCCGCGAGGCTCCCGAGCAGTGGTGCGTCTTCAAGCCGATCTGGCCGGACGACCCGGCGGAGGAGGCGCTGCTCGCCGCGCGCGCCCGTGGCGACGGCGCCGCCGTCGCCTTGCCGGGAGCCGCGGGATGACAGCCGCGGCCGCCGGCCGCCGCGACGCGCGGCGGGGCACCGCCGGCCAGCGTGGCCGGGCGGCCCTCGTCGGGGGCCTGTGCGTCGTCCTGGATCACCTGCCCGCCGCGCTGGTCGACGCGGCCGCCGAGGCCATCGGCGAGATGTGGTATCGCGTCGCCCCCGGCCGCGCCGCGATCGCCCGCGGCAACCTCGGCCACCTCGTGGACCGGCTCGCGGCCGAGGGACGCGGCAGCGCCCGGGCGCGCGCCGCGGCGGGCGACCCAGCCGCCCTGGAGCGCCTGGTCCGCGCCGCGTTCCGTCACGGCGTGCGCGGCTATGCCGAGACGCTCCGCGGCGCCGCGATCGCCCGCGAGATCCGCGGCCGCGTCGTCATCGACGACCCCGCGGCCGTGGAGGCCGCCTTTGACGCGGGCGGGCCCGCCGTCTTCGCCACGCTCCACTTCGGCTCCATGACGGCGGTCGCCTGCATCCTGGCCAGCCGCACGCGCGTCCCCGTCACGGCGCCGATGGAGACGCTCGGCGACCCCGAGCTGCAGCGGGTGCTGCTGCGGGCCCGCGAGAGCGTCGGGATCCGGATCGTGGGCCTCGCCGAGGCCCGTCGCGAGCTCCGCGCCGCGCTGGCCCGGGGCGAGGCCGCCGGGCTCGTCGCCGATCGCGACGTCGCCGGTGGCGGCATGACGGTCCCCCTCTTCGGCCTGCCGGCGTCGCTGCCGATCGGCCCCGCCTACCTGGCCCTCGACGCCGCGGTGCCTCTTCACGTGGCCGCGGCACGGCGCGTGAAGGGCGGCCGGTTCCGGGGCGGGCTCGTCTCGCTGCAGCATCCGCCGGCCGACCTGCCCCGCCGGGCCCGCGTCGAGGCGCTCGTCGCCGCCACCGCGGCCGCCTTCGAGGACCTGGTGGCCGAGGCGCCCGAGCAGTGGTGGACGGTCTTCTTCCCGATCTGGGACGATGTCGGACCGCGCCCCCGTGGCGAGGCGCCCGCGCCCGGCGGCACGCAGGAGCCCGCGCCCGCCGGGGCGCCGGAGCCGGTCGAGCCGGCCCGATGAGCGCCGCCGTCCTCCACTCGACCCACGGCCCGGATCCTGCCGGGCCGCACGGCCGAGCCGACCTCCACATCCACACCCTCGCCTCGGACGGCGTCTGCGGCGTCGAGGAGATCCTGGCCTACGTCATGAAGGCGACGCAGCTCGACGTGATCGCCATCGCGGACCACGAGCGCGTCGACGCGGCACACGCCGCCCGCGCGATCGCCCGGGCGCGCGACCTGCCCGTCGAGGTCGTCATCGGCGAGGAGGTGACCACCCGCGGCGGCCACCTGCTCGCCCTCTTCATCGAGGAGGCGATCCCCCCGCTCCGCTCGCTGCGGGAATCGATCGGCCTGGTCCACGAGCAGGGCGGCCTCGCGATCCCGGCCCACCCGCTCTTCCCCTACCCGATGTGCGCCCAGTCGTGGACGCTCCGGGGCCTGCTGGCCGCGAAGGATCCGCGGGTCCGGCCCGACGCCGTGGAGGCCTTCAACCCCACGACGTTCGGGCGCCCGGTCCACCGTCGCGTCGTCGCCTTCGCGGCCGAGCACGGCCTGGCCGTCGTGGGGAACAGCGACGCCCACGAGTCGGCGAGCGTGGGGGCGGGCTGGACCACGTTCGCAGGTCGGACCGGCGAGGACCTGCGGGCGGCGATCCTGGCCGGCGCCTCCGGCTGGCACGGCAGCTTCCACGGGACCGCGGCGCAGCTGCCCACGTTCGGGAGGCAGCTCCGCAAGTACAGCCGGGACGCGCGGGCGGAGATCCTGGGCCGGGCCCGCCGCGACGGGTCGGGGCGCGACCACGGCTATCCCGGCGGCGACCGGCGGCCGCCCAGGCTCGAACGGTCGGTCACCGGCCCGGAGCACGAGGACGGGCGGCCGTGAAGATCGGGCTCGTGACGCCGTACGTCTACCCGCTCCCCGGCGGCGTCAACGACCACGTCGGCCACCTCTACGAGAGCCTGCGCGCCCGGGGCCACGACGTCCGAATCCTGTCTGCCAGCCACGGCCTCCAGCGTCGCTCGGAGGGCGACGTCATCCGGATCGGCAAGGGCTTCTCGGTGCCGGCCAACGGCTCGGTGGGGACGCTGACCGTCTCGCTCCGCTATCGCTCGCAGATCCGGGCCGTCCTGGACGAGGAGCGGTTCGACCTCCTCCACTTCCACGAGCCGTTCGTCCCCTTCCTCACGCTCATGACGCTGCGCGAATCGCGGAGCGTGAACGTGGCCACCTTCCATGCCTACGCCGGCTACGCCCCGGGCTACCAGCTGGGCGGCCGGATGCTCGGCCCGGTCGCCGCCAGCCGGCTGCACGGGCGGATCGCCGTCAGCGCCGCCGCCCGCCACTTCGCCGACCGCTACCTGCCGGGCGACTACAAGGTGATCCCGAACGGCGTCGACCTGCGCCGTTTCGCCCACGCGGTTCCGCTGGCGCGCTGGCAGGATGGCCGCCCGAACATCCTCTTCGTGGGGCGCCTGGAGCCGCGCAAGGGCCTCCTCGATCTCCTCAAGGCCTTCCGGATGGTCCGCAAGGCAGGCTGCGACTGCCGCCTCCTCGTCGTCGGCTCGGGGCCGCTCGAGCGCGAGGCGCGCCGCTACGTCATGACCCGCCGGCTCGGCGGCGTGGAGTTCCTCGGGCGGGTGTCGGACCAGGAGAAGATCCAGCTCTTCAAGACTGCTGACGTCTACGCCTCGCCCGCGACCGGGCGGGAGAGCTTCGGGATCGTCCTGCTCGAGGCGATGGCGGCCGGGACGGCCATCGTCTGCAGTGACATCCACGGCTACAAGGGCGTCGTCAAGCGGGGCGAGCAGGCGCTCCTCGTGCCGCCGGGTGACCACCGGCAGCTCGCCGAGGCGATCCTCCGCCTCGTTGGCGACGCGGACCTCCGGGCACGGATGGCGGAGAGCGGCCTGGTCCGCGTCGAGGAGTTCGGCTGGGACCGGATCGCGGCCCGCGTCGAGGCCTACTACGGGTTCGTCATCCGCCGCCTCGCCGCGCAGGGAGCGCTGCCGGAGCACTTCGCCGCCGAGGTCCCGCCGGACCCGCGGCTGCCCGGCTGAGACTCAGGCCGGGACCGCGCCCGGATCGTCGTCGCCCCCGGCCGCGACGTCGTCGTCGCCCCCGGCCGCGGCGCCCGCCCCCGTCTCGCCGTCGTCGACCTCCGCCGCTCGCTCGGCCAGCGCCAGGCGCCAGACCCACGCCGAGTAGGCCACGAGGCTCGCGGTCAGCAGCACCGCGACGAACAGGAGCAGGGGCCACGGCCCCAGGAGCGAGACGCTCACCGCCGGGTCGGTGTTGACCGGGAACTGGAACGGATAGAGCCAGGTCGGCAGCAGGCCCTGGTACCAGTTGTGGACGGCGCTCGGCAGGGGCAGGCCCGCCACGTTCGGGTAGAAGAGGACGAAGACGAAGGCGGCCGCCAGGACCAGGCCCGCCACGAAGCGCCGGGGCGAGGCCGCCCGCAGGACGACCCAGGCGAGGGGGCCGAGGATCCCGAGGAGCAACAGGGCCAGCAGCTCGCCCGGGATGCTCCCCGTCTGGAGAAGCGGCGTGTCGGGCAGGAAGGCCCCGGCGACGGCGACCGCGGCGACACCGCCGGCGAGGGTGAGCCAGATGCGGACGACGGCCGCGCGCGTCCGGTCCGTCCCGGCCCCGCGGCGCAGCGCCCGGTCGACGTCGAGCAGCTGCCAGACGAGGGCGATCCCGGCGACGGCGATGACGATGATGAGCCCGACCGCCTGCGTGGTGAGGCCGATCGGCAGCGCCGCGGCCTGCGTGCAGGCCTGGGATCCCGGGTTGGCCCGTTCCACGTCGATGAGGCCGCACAGCGGCCCGCGGAAGAGCCAGAGCGCCACGGGCGCCAGCACGGCGGCGGCCGCCGCGACCCGGGCGAAGAGCCACGTCCGGCGGGAGGGCCCGTGCCACAGCTCCGCAGCGAAGTAGGCCAGCGCGAGGAACACGAAGGGCAGCTCGGTGTAGTAGTGGTACTGGAACGTCGCCCGGTCGATCCGCGCCCAGGGGAGCCAGAGTGACGCGAACATGATCCCGACCAGGGCCAGGGCCAGGCTGCGCCGGCGGAAGGCCTGCCAGGCGACGAACCCGAGGGCGGGGATCGAGAGCCACCAGGCCACCAGGTTGCCGCCGTCGTAGATGGCCGCGACGGTGCCGCCGGCGAAGGATTCCACGTAGAACCAGACGGGCTTCAGGTCGGCCGGCCAGGCCCACCAGGGCGAGGCCGCGGCGTGCGTCGCCCGCAGGTTGTTGTGGTAGTCGTACATGCTGCGGGTCAGGTCGAGCAGCGTCTGCCCGCTATGGCCAGGCGGCCATCCGGTCACGATCTGGTTCCCCAGGGCGGCCCACGGCAGGTACGAGACGACGTAGACGACGACGGGGATCGCGATGAGGCAGAGCGCGGCCCAGGCGATCGGCAGGCCCGCCAGCCAGCCCGGCCGCAGCCAGCCCGGCGGCGCCGGCTCGGCCGGCTCCAGGAGGGTCGCCGGGTCGTCCGGTCCCGGCGGCGCGGCCAACGGCCCGAGTCCCAGGCGCCCGGCGAGCCAGAAGCCCCCCGCTGCGAGCCCGCCGAGTCCCATGAGCCCGACCGCGGCGGTCTGCGCGAGCGGCCCCAGGCCCAGGGGGATCGAAGCCAGGCCGAGGGCCGCCCCCGCGACCGCCGGCCCGCCGACGGCGATCCGGATCTCCTCCACGGTCCAGGCGACGGGATGAAGGACGGCCACCGCAGCCGCGACCAGGGTCAGGGCGACCATGAGCAGCAGGAAGAGCAGGTTGCCGCCGGTCGTCGCCTCCGGGCCGACGACGATGCCCATGTAGCCGAGCGTCGCGGCGATCGCCGCCAGGGCGACCACGATGAGCGCCCGGCCCAGCGCGGATCGAAGCAGGATCAGGAGTCCGATCCCGCCGATGGCGTACAAGGCGACCCACTTCGAGGCGAGCGCCAGCCCGAGCAACAGCCCGACCGCGGGCAAACCCACCCAGAAAGCCCCCCGCCAGCGCCACGCCCCGGTCCAGATCGCGGCGAAGACCGTCACGGCAGCCACGATGAAGAGGGCCACGTAGGCATCGTTCATCGCGATCCGGGACTGCGCGAAGAGCATGCCATCCGTGAGGACGAGGAGGCCGGCCAGCACGGCCACCGCCCGACGCCGGAAGAGGAGGCGGGCCAGGAGGAAGACCAGGCCCGCCATGAGGGCGCCGGCGACGTCGCCGGGGAGGCGCCAGGCGAAGGCGTTCTGGCCGACGTCCACCGCGGCGCTCGCGCCGTCCGCGGCGAAGAGGAGGAGCTGCTGGCGGTCGCTGCTCGGGTATGCGGCGGCGGTGTCCATCGCCCAGGCCGCCGGCATGAACGGGAGTGCCGCGTCGGCGAAGACGGCGTTGCCGCGCGGCTCGACCACGTAGACGGTGGCGCTGGCGCCGCCTGGCGTCCGGCCCAGGACGTGGACGAGCTGGCTCGCCTCGTTGAAGGCCACGCGCTCGACGGCCCCCGGCATCCAGACCGTCTGCTGGATCGACGCCGCCGCGCTCGTCGTGGGCAGCCGCACGACCGCGAGGGTGCTGCCGCTCGCGACGTACAGGGTCGGCGCGTCGAGGCCCGCGACGGCGGCGAGGCCCGTCGCCGGGGCGGGAAGCGGGACGGTCCCGGTCGGGTGCCCCGTCGCCGGCTCGAGGAAGGTGACGCCGGACGCGTCGGCGACGGCGACCCGGGGCACGTCCTCGACGTCGATCCCCGCCAGCCGGCCGTCCGCGATCGCGGCGTCGAGCGCCTCGCGCCCGGCCTCGAGGTTCGTGGCGAGGATGACGCGGGGGGCGCCGGGGGCCAGCTGGGCCCGGTAGGCCGCCGCGTCCCCGCCGACCAGGCGGGCCACTTCGGCGGCGGCCGCGGCTGGATCCGGGACCTCGGCCGGCCTGGCCACGAGCGCGGCCACGCGCCCCGCGTCGACCACCTCGGCGCGCCCCGCCAGGGTGGTTCGCGCGAGCTCGGTCCCGGTCGCGGCGTCCAGGGTCACCAGGCCGTCGTCGGGCGTCCCCGCGACGAGGTAGTCGCCGCCACCGACCGCCCAGAGCCGCTCCACCGACGCTCGGACCTCGGCGAGGGCGACGGGCGCATGGGCGGCCGGGGCGGCGCGCAGGTCGCCGGCATCGACGTCGGTGGCGAGGGTCAGGATCTCGCCGGCGCCGGTCCCGACGTAGGCCACGTGGGCGACGCGATCCACCGCGACGGCCTCAGCGCCGGGGATGGGGAAGCGGCCGAGGATCTCCCGGGTCCGCAAGTCGTAGACGTCGAGCGAGTCGCCCGTCGCCACGTAGAGGCGCTCGCCGCCACGGGTCATGGCTCCCGGCCGGGCCGCGGCCGCGACATCCCAGCGGGGCTCGATCGCCGCGTCCCGCACCGCCGTCCCGAGCTCCGACCCGGCGACGACGCGGTTGTTCCCGAAGAGGTCGATCCCCTCGGCGATCGCGTACTTGGCGAGGTGGGGGTGGGTGTACTCATATATCGCGTGCGGCTCGCCGTAGCGCCAGTCCTGGAGGAACTCGATCGCCGTCCGGGCGTGATAGACCTCGTCGAAATGCATCCGCAGCGGCTCGCCGAGGCGGAATGTCCGCAGGCAGAGCGCCGCGACGACCAGGACGAGCAGGAACCAGACGTCCAGGCGATCGAGCCGTCCGCCGCCCTCGCGGGCGAGCGCCGGCGAACGGTCGAACGAGGCGCGCGCCGCCGGCTGCCGGGGTGCGAGCGCGAGCTCACGGGCGAGCGGAGACCCGGCGGGCAAAGGCAGCTCGCTGGCAGCCGAGACCGCGGGCGCGGCGGCCGGAGGTGACGTCGCGGCCGCGTCCGCCGACGGCCAGGCCGGGGCGAGGGCGCGGTGGTCCCCCGGGGGGGCCGTGCCGGCCGCGGTGGATGCCCCGCCGGCCAAGGTGGACGCCGCGGCCACGGCGGACGCCGCGTCATCGACCTCGTCGGGGGCCTCGTCGAATCCATCGTCCCCGAGCGGCCGATCCGTCTCGCCGGCGAGCGGCCGGAGCAGGAAGGCGGCGGCCACGGCGAGCCCGCCGGCATGGCCCAGCGCGGCGATCGTGACGCCGGCCTGCGATCGCACCGCCTCCCCCAGCCGGGCGCCGAAACCGCCGAAGGCCTGGAGCATCGGCCCCAGGCCGGGGTTGTCGTAGAACGGCAGGGTGAGGGCCCCGTAGAGGTTCGCCATGTTGGCGGCGGCCAGCGCCGCGTAGACCACCGCCCAGCGGGGCCGGAGGGCCAGCAGGATCGCGCCGAGGGCGAAGAACGGGTAGAGGTAGCGCTCGTGGACGCGGGTGGGGAGGACGAAGAAGGCGACGGCCATGACGGCCAGGGCGACCAGGAGCGCCCGCCGGTCGTCGTGGCGACGCCAGAGCACGACCATGAGGCCGCCGATCGCGGCGAGGAGGAGGCCGCCCCCCACGAGGACCGCCGGGATCCCCAGCGGGGCAAGGAACAAGTCGGTCGGGTCCGCCGGGTTGGGCGCGTCGCGGATCCACGTCCCGGCCGAGGCGAGCCCGGACCCGTCGAGCGAGGCGAGGGCCCACGGGTTGTAGGCGTTCACCGTGGCGTACGGGTAGCCCCCGGCGGTGTGGAGGATCTGGCCGAGGAGGCTGCCCTCCAGGGGGATCCCCAGGAAGGGGACCGGCAGGATCGCGAGCCCGAAGGGCAGGCAGACGAGGGTGGCCGTGAGGAGGCCGGCGATCGTGGTCGTGAGGATCCGGACCGGCCCGCCGCCCAGCCGGCCGCCGTCGGCCGGCCGCTCCATCCAGTGGCGGCGGATGATCACGACCGCGGCGAGCGGGATCAGGATCCCGAACTGCGGCTTGATGATCGCCGCGATCGTGGTCAGGATGGCGGCCCGCTCCGATCGGCCCCGCCACAGCTCCCTGACGGCCAGGACCAGGACCAGCGTGCCCACCGAGTCGACCTGCGCCCAGATGGCGCTGTCGAACCAGGTCACCGGCACGAGCAGGAAGACCGCCGCCCCGACGATCGCCGCCCGCCGCGTTGCGCCCAGCTCGGCGGCCAGGGCGAAGATGGCCAGGGCGAGCCCCAGGTCCGCGGCGATGGCGGGCAACTTCAGGAGCTCGCCGATGGGGGCGCCCGTCGCCTGGCTGATGAGGCCGAGGGCCCAGAGGACGTAGAGGTACCCCGGCGTGTAGTCGACGAACAGGGGCCGCCCGTAGAAGCCCCAGGCGCCGTGGCGGGCGAGCTCCGTGGCCCAGCCGGAGAAGCTGGCGAGGTCCACCTTGAACCCGGACCCGGGCAGCAGGCCGTATGCGATGATGAGTCGGAGGGCGAGGCCGAGCGCAAGAAGGACGCCGAGCGGAACGATGGCGTCCCGCATGCGAACCCGGGCCTGCTCGCCGGCCCGCGCGCTCTCGCCCGCTGCGGGGCCTGGCACGGGTTGTTGGTACGGCCTCCCTGGAACGAGCGCTGAGGTGGACCGGAGTATAGCCCAGGGCCAGCCGCCCGATCCCGGCGGCGCCCTCGCCGAGACGGCCGCTCCGCGTGCCCGAACACCGCTCGAAGTCGGCCTGGGGCTCGTGCTCGCCTGCCTCGTGCTCTACCTGCTGACGCGGCCCGCGCACCAGGTCCTGTACAACCACTTCGCCTGGCAGGCGCAGGCGTGGCTGGAAGGCGAGGCCTCGATCCGCTACCCGGTCGACGCGTCGAGCGCCGGCCCGGGCAACGCCTACTTCAACGACGTCATCCCGGTCCTCGACGGCGGTATGCCCACGGGCCGGGGGATGATCCCCTTCCCGCCGCTCCCCGCCGTCCTCCTCCTCCCGTTCGTCGCCCTCCTCGGCCCGGCCGTCGACCAGGGGCTGCTCGCCGCCGGCATCGGCGCCCTCGACGTGGCGGCGGCCTGGTGGGTCCTGGGCCGGCTCGGCGTGCGGCCCGCCGTCCGCACGCTCCTGACCCTCTTCGTCGGCGGGGGAGGGGCCCTCTGGATCGCGGCGTCCACCGGCTCGACGTGGTACCTCGCCCACGTGGTCGCGGTCGGCCTGACGCTCGGCGCCGTCGGCCTGGCCCTCGGCCGCGACGGGCCCGGGCCGAAGGGCGACGTGGTGGCGCGACGGCCGCTCCTCGACGGCCGCCAGCTGGCGGCCGGCCTCCTCCTCGGGCTCGCGGCGACAAGCCGGCTGACCGTCGCCGTCGGGTTCCCGTTCCTCCTCCTCGTCGGCCCAGGCGGCTGGCGACGGCGTGAGGTGTCCGCGGCGGTCGGCATGGCGATCCCGATCCTCGGCCTCCTCGCCTACAACCTGGTCGCGACCGGCTCCCTCTTCAATCCGGCCTACGACGCGCTCTACCAGCTCGAGGTGGGGGCCTACCCGGACCTGGGCTACAACGCCGCCTGGTCGCTCGAGGACGTCCGCTACATCCCCCAGAATCTCGGGACCATGCTGTTCAGCCTGCCGTCGCTCATGCCGCCCTGTGACCCTGGCGTGGCCCGCCTGCCGTGGAGCGCGGCCGGCTGCTCGTGGGCCGTTCCCGAGCCGACCGGGATGAGCCTGCTCCTCACGAGCCCGGCCTACCTGCTGGCCCTCCCTGCGCTCGGCCTGGTCCGCGACCGCCGCGTCGCCGGCGCCCTCCTGGCCACGCTGGCGATCGCGGCGGTCAACCTGGCGCACTTCAGCCAGGGCTGGGTCCAGTTCGGGTACCGCTTCAGCCTGGACTTCGCCCCGTTCCTCCTCGTCGCCGTGGCCCTCGGGGCCGAGCGTTTCCTTGGGTCACGTGGCGCGCCGCGCGGGCGCCGCCTCGCGCTCGTCGGCGGCGTCGTGGTCGCCTCGATCGCCGTGCAGGCGTGGGGGCTCGCCTGGGCCCGGACCCTCGGCTGGTGAGGACCGTCGGGCATCTCCGCCACCCGTGGGCGGCCGCAGCTCCCGCAATCGTCGGCGGCGTCGCCTTCGTCCTCGCCCGCGGCGTGCTCCTCCCCGGCCAGGGCTTCTGGGACACCGGCGAGTTCCAGGTCGTCCCGCCCGTCTTCGGCACGGCCCATCCCACGGGCTATCCGAGCTACGTGCTCCTGGGCTGGCTGGCCTCGATCGTGCTCGGCCCGGCCGGGGAGCCCGCCCTGCGGATGAACCTCCTGTCGGCCCTGCTCCTGGCGACGGCGGCCGGCCTCGTGGTCGTCCTCGTCCGCGGGCTCACCGGTCGCTCCGTCGTGGCCGGCGCCGCGGGCCTCCTCCTCGCGCTCACGCCGATCCCGTGGCGGATGGGCGGCTTCGCCGATCCGCACACGCTTCACCTCGCCCTCGTCGCCGCCCTGCTCGTCGTGCTCGTGGGCTGGGAGCGGCGGTGTCGCGCCGGGTCTCCCCGTGCCGATCGCTGGCTCGTGGCCGCCGCCGGCCTCTACGGGGTGATGCTGGGCAACCAGGCCCTCACGCTGCTGCTGGCCCCCGGCATCGCCCTCTTCGTGGTCGCCGTTGCGCCGCGGATCCTGCTCCGGCCGCGGCTGCTGGCCCTCTGCGCCGCGGTGCTGCTCGGCACGACCGCCATCCTCTACCTGCAGCTGCCGATCCGGGCCGCGATGGGCGCCCCGCTCGTGTACGGGCTGCCGAACACGTGGGACGGCTTCTGGTACATCGTCCTCGCCGAGCAGTTCCGCGGCGACCTCGTCGACCCGTTCGGCGACCTCGCCCGCAAGGCCGGCGATCTCGTGACGCTCGCCGGGGCGCAGCTCGGCGTGCTGGCCGTGGCCGTGCCAGCCGCGTTTCTGGCCACCGCCGTGCGCCGGCCGAGGTTCGCCCTCCTGACCGCGACCTGGCTGGTGGTCACGTGCTGGTTCGCCGCGTCGTACACCAACGCCGCCATCGACCGCTACTACCTGGCCCCTGCCCTCGTCGCCGTCGCCTGGCTCGGCGTCGGCGCCGGCGTCCTCGTGGAGGCCCTCGTGCCCGGAGCCGGGCGCGCTGGCGACCCGGATCCGGGCGACGGTCGGGATTCGCCCGACGACGGGAGCCCGGCCGCCCTCCCGGAGCCGGCCGGGAGCCGCCCGTGGCCGGGCCGGCGGGAACGCCCGGCCGCGGCCGTGCTGGCGTCGGCGCTGGCGGCCTGCCTGGTGCTGCCGGCGGCGCTGGCGGCGCCCGCGACGGCGACCCGCATCGACCTGTCGCACGACACCCGGGCAACCGACTGGAGCCGCTGGGCGCTCCGGACGGTGGGCGCCGACGCAGTCGTGGTCTCGTGGTGGAGCTTCTCGACGCCCCTCTGGTACCGGACGATCGTCCTCGGGGAGCGGCCGGACGTCCGCGTCGTCGACGACCGCGACCGCCTCGACGAGGGGCTCGGCAGCGTCGACGACGTCATCGCGGCCAACATCGAGGCCCGGCCGGTCTACCTCGTGCGCCAGCCTGCCGAGATCGACACCCTCGGGGCGACCTGGGCCCTGGACGTCATCGCGGACCCGAACGGCATCCAGCCGCTCTACCGGGTCGCCGGCCCCCGTCCCGCCGCTGGCCGCGGCGCGCTTTCAGCCCCGGCCCAGGCTCCGCCCGCTACGATGGGGCCATGAGCCTCGACCTCCCCGCCCGTGTCGCCACGCTCTCCTACTTCTTCCCGGCCCACAACGAGGAGGCGAACCTGGAGGCGCTCGTGCGGGAGGCGCTCGACGCCCTGCCGGCGCTCGCCGAGCGCTTCGAGATCATCGCCGTCGACGACGGCTCGACCGACGCGACGGCCGCGATCGCGGACCGCCTTGCCGCGGAGCACCCCGACCTCGTCCGGGCCGTCCATCACCCGACGAACCTCGGCTACGGGGCGGCCCTCCGGTCGGGGTTCCGGGCGGCTCGCCACGACCTGGTCTGCTTCACCGACGGCGACCGCCAGTTCCGGGTCGCCGACCTGGGCCGGCTGACTGCCCGCCTCGCCGGGGCCGACGCCCCCGACGTCGTCGTGGGCTTCCGGATCCGGCGGGCGGACCCGCCGATCCGCCGCATCTACGCCCGCCTCTACAAGCTGGCGAACCGGGTCTGGTTCGGCCTCCCCGTGCGCGACGTGGATTGCGCCTTCAAGCTCTTCCGGCGGACGGCCCTCGAGGGCGTCCGGGTCGAATCCGGCGGCGCCTTCTTCTCGGCCGAGCTGCTCATCAAGCTGCGCGCCGCGGGGCGATCGCTGGCCGAGGTGGGGGTGCCCCACTACCCGCGGACGGCCGGCTCCCCGACGGGCGCCCGGCCGTCGGTGATCTGGCGAGCAGTCAAGGACTTCTGGGGCCTGCGGCTCCGCCTGTGGTCGAACCGGCGCCGCGCGCTCGGCCGGGGCCAGGCGATCGTGGAGCCTCCGGCGGCGGCCTGATCGCCGCGAGCCTACTCGCGCGGCGGCCCGTCGCGGGGCCCGTCGCGCGGCTCGACGTCGAGCGAGTTCACGAAGTCGCGGAACATGGAGAGGCGCTCCTCGTCCACGGGCTCCTCGTCGTCGTCGGCCCGGTCGCTCTCCACGGCGGCCCGGTCGAGGATCTCCTCCGCGGCGTAGATGCGCACCCCCGTCCGCACGGCCAGGGCCAGGGCGTCGGACGGCCGCGAGTCGATCTCGAGGACCCGGCCGGCCGCCTCCAGCATGATCCGCGCGTGGAACGTCTCGTCCGTTAGGTCGACGATCGCGACCTCGCGGATCGTGGCCCCGAGCTCGGCCAGGACGCCCGCGAACAGGTCGTGGGTGAGCGGCCGCTCCGGGGAGAGCCCCTGGAGCTTCATGGCGATCGCGTTCGCCTCCCAGGGCCCGATCCAGATCGGCAGGAAGCGTCGGCGCTCCAGGTCCTTGAGGATCACCACGTGCTGCGTCGAGAGCATGTGCACGCGCACGCTCTCGACTGCCATCTCGACCAGGCGCCCGGCCATGGGCCGATTATCCCATGCTCGACCCGGACGAGGGTCGGCGGACCTCGAACCGGCGGGCATCGGCCGCCGCCCGGCGGGCATCGGCGGGCCGACCCGGCTACGGCCGGCCCGGCTACGGGGCGGGCGTGGCAGACGGAGCGGGCGCCGCCGTCGGCTTCGGCGAGCCCGCGGGGGACGCGGCCGGGCTGCCCGAGGGCGCCGGGGACGGCGTGGGCAGGGTGGAGACGTCCTCCAGCGTCGCCACGCCGATCCGCCGGGCGTCGATCCAGTAGACGACCGGGGTCTGCCCGCTCGCCCGGGTCACGATGAAGAAGGCCCGGACGTCGGCCCAGTCCGTCCCGCCGCCCGCGATGCGGTACTGGGCCTGGTACCTCCCGCTCGCCTTGTCGAAGGCGACGATCCGGTCGCTGCCGGGGTCGTACCCGTACATCGTCCCCTCGCCGCGCGTCCCCGGCGACGCGATGAGGCGGTACGTCGGCAGCGGGCGCAGGAGCGCGTCCGGCGGCTCGTCCGGGTTCCAGTTGCCGCCCCGCCCCGAGACGAACCGCTCGACGACGCCGCCGTCCGCGACGTAGACCTCCCCGTCGATGTACATCGAGGTGATCCGCGAGACGTCTTGGGGCGTCGTCAGGTAGCCGGACCCGACGCCGGGGTAGCCGCTCCCGTCCTGGGCCGGCGAGTAGCGCAGGATCTGCTGCTCCGAGGGATCCACGACGTAGAGGTTGTACAGGCCGTCGTCGGCGTTGCGGACGTACGTCCCGATCCCCGAGATGTCGGCGCCCCAGGTGGCCGACTCGGCGACCCGGACCCGGGCCAGCGTCCCCTTGCCCTTGGCGTCGGCCGGCCGCCAGCGCCAGAGCACGTTCTTGGCGTCGAGGACCACCACATCCGGGCCGCCCACCGCGAGGAGCTTCGGGTCGCCGACCTTGATGCCCGAGGCGCTGGCGCCGGTGCGCACGACGGCGGCGGCCTTCTTGGCCCGCAGGTCGACCCGGTAGACCGTCTTCGTGGTGCGGTCGAGCACGTACGGGACGCCGTCGGGCCCCAGCACCATCGCCGCGAGGTCGAAGGCCTGGTCCTGGCCCTCGAACGAGAAGGCCGTCCGGGGGGCGACGTCGACGACGCCGTAGAGGTCGTCGAGGCCGGCGATCACCTCGGCCCGGAGGGGGCGCAGCGTGCCCGCCGGGACGCCGGCAGCGGCCGCCTCGTCGAGCTGCGCGTGGGCGTCCTTGAGGAGCTCGTCGGCCTTCGCGGGGTCGTCGACCACCAGGTTGGCCCCGTTGTGGAAGACGAGCCGGAGGTCCTCCTTGACGGCCGCCAGCGCCTTCTCGCCCGCCGTCACCTCGTCGATGGCGCCGCTGCCGGAGCCTCCGACCACCCACAGCCCCACGCCGAGGGCCGCCACGATCGCGATGAACGCCAGGATGGCGACGGCCGCCCGTCGCTGCGATTCGCGGCGTGTCGCCGCCGGGGTCACCCGGCGGTAGCGCGACCCGCGGCGCGGGAGGAGCTCCTGGAGGCGCGCCACGGCGGCCCGCGCGGCCGACCCGGCGGCGGCCCGCGCCCGGCTCGCGCCCGAGCTGACCGCCGCCACGCCGCCGCCGACGGAATCGGCCAGCGGGATCGGCGAGTGGTCCGGGGTGCCGGCCAGCGGCTCGGGCGGGCGGGCCGGCACCAGGCGGCCGCGCTGGCTGGTCGCCAAGACTTCCACCGCCTCGATCGCGATCGCGCCGTCGCTGCCGGCCCCGCCGGCGGCCGCGAAGCGGGCGTGGACGCGCTCCATCGCCGCCTGGGGATGCAGCGTGTTGAGGGCATCCTTGAGCTCGTCCGTCCCGAGCGTGGCCGTGATGTTCCGGGAGACGAGGGCCAGCGTGTCGCCGGCCCCCACCTCGCCGCGCCAGATCTGGGGGGCGAGGTCCTCGGCGGGCAGGTCGACGCCGGCGTTGGGCCCGGGCAGCGTCAGCAGGTGCGCCTGGTGCACCAGGTAGGCGTCCACCGGTCCCGCCGTCGTCACGTAGAGCTCGCAGCCGCGCACGACCGCGACCCCCACGCCGAGCGACCCGCCCCCGTCGCTCCCGAGGCCGAGGCGGTCGCGGCTCGCGGCGACCTTCCGGTTGGCGGCCCGGATCGCCTTCTCGAGGCAGGCGACGAGGCCGGCCGACTCGTCGTAGTAGTACTCGCCCTGCACCGTGTCCGCGACGAGGCGGGTGGCCTCCTGGAGGCGCCGCGCGCGGCCCAGGCCGGAGACCACGACGTAGAGGCTCCCCTTGGATCGCGACGTCGCCCCGATCGTCGGCTCGATGACGGCGACGGTGTCCGGGGAGTCCTCCAGGCGCTCGGCCTCGGCGACCACGCCGAGCTTCATCTGCAATCGGACGGCCATCGGCTCACACGACGGTGGAGAGGTGGCCGGCGTGACGCCGGCCGCCCGAGTCGGGCGGTGCTCGAACGGCTCGCCGGGCCTAAGGCGGCCCGATCATACCCCGGCGTACCACCACCCGCAGCCGCTCGGCCCGGATGCCGCCGGGCCGTTCGCCGAAGACCTCCAGGAGCTCCTCGGCGCGGATGCGCAGCTCCTGCCCGACGACGGGCGCCACGACCTCGACCACGAGGGTCGCCTCTCCCTCCACCCGGACCGGGCGCGATCCGCCTGCGGCCGCGGGCACGAGATCGGCGACGACGGCCGCCCAGGCCGCGCTTGCCTGCGCCCATCGCAGCTGCTCGGCGAGTCCGAGCTCGCGAGCGGCGTCGGGGAGGAGGTCGCCGACGCGGCGGGGCCGGCGGCGCGACGGCAGCCGGGGGTCGTCGAACGAGCGCGCCGGGCTCACGTGGACGCCTCGACGAGGCGGGCGCCCGTGCCGGCCCCGCCCGGGCCCGGCGGCTCGCCGCCGTCGACGCGCCACGCCACCCCAGCTGCGCGGAGGGCGGGGTCCAGGTCGTCGAGCGTCGTCGTCGTCACGAAGGCCTGGGGCAGCGTCGCGATCCGGCGGACGAGGTGCGCCCGGCGCGCCGGGTCCAGCTCCGAGAAAACGTCGTCGAGGAGGAGGAGCGGGGGGCTGCCGTCGCGCGCCGCGAGGAGGTCGAGCTCGGCGAGCTTGAGGGCCAGGATCGCGGTCCGCTGCTGGCCGCGGGAGGCGAACGAGGCGAGGTCGCGGCCGTCGGCCAGGAAGGCGACGTCGTCGCGGTGAGGGCCGACCAGGGTCGTGCCGTTCCAGAGCTCCTTCTCGGCCGTCTCGCGCAGGCGCCGGGCCAGCGCGGCCCCCGGCGTCTCGCCCGGCCCGGCCGGGGCGTTGGTCACGTAGGCCAGCCGCAGGGCGCCCTCTTCCGGCGCGATCTCGGCATGGGCCGCCGCCAGCGGCGCCGCCAGCTCCGCGAGCAGCAGGTGGCGCGCGTCCAGCAGGGCCGCCCCGGCCTCGAGGAGCTTCGCATCCCAGAAGGGGAGCTGGTCGCGGGACGCCTGCTCGTCCCGGATCGCCCGGAGCAGGTGGTTGCGCTGCGTCAGCGCTCGCCCGTAGGCGGAGAGGTCGGCGGCGTAGGGCGGGAAGCGCTGCGTCGCGAGGGCGTCGAGGGCGCCCCGTCGGAGGCCCGGCGGGCCCACGACGAGGAGCATCTCCTCGGGGGCGAAGACGACCGTCCGCAGGATCCCGGCCAGGGCCCCGCTGCGGCGCGGCACCCCGTTCACGCGGATCCGCTTCCGGCCCCCGGACGGGCCCTCGCGGACGAGCGTCACGTCAACCTCGGCCGGCCGGCCGTCCCCCTCCCGCCGGCCGTCGACGCGGGCGAAGGGCGCGGACCAGCGAATCATCTCGACGTCGGCCCCGGTCCGGTGGGAGGAGCCGCGGGCCAGCAGGACGACCGCCTCCAGGAGGCTCGTCTTGCCCGTGGCATTGGGTCCCCAGACGAGCTGCGGCCCGGGGCCGAACGACACGTCGAGGGCGTCGTAGGCGCGGAACCCGGCCAGGCGGAGCGAGGTGAGCAGGGGTCGCGCCGGGCGCGGGCCCGGCCTCCAGGAGCCGCCTAGGAGGTCGTCCGGACCGGCATCACGACGTGCGTGTACTCACGCCCGTCGGCCGGCCGGAAGACCCCCGGCGAGAGAGGCCCGTTGAGCTCGATCGCGAAGCGGTCGGCGTCGACGTTCTGGAGGACGTCGCCCAGGTAGCGGGCATTGAAGGCGATCGTGGTGCCGTCGCCCTCGATCACCGCGTCGACAACGCCCTGGTGGTCGCCCACGTCTGCCGCCGCCCCCACGGTCACCTGCGGCGCTCCGTCGGGCGCGACCTGCAGCTTCACGATGTTGGCCGAGGCGCTCGCGATGTAGCCAGCGAGGCGGACGGCCTTCAGCAGGTCGTCGCGGTCCAGCTCGATGCGCGTGGCGTGGGTCGCCGGCAGGACCTGCTGGTAGTTCGGGAACTGGCCGTCGATGAGGCGGCTGACAAGGTCGATGCCGTCCACGTGGAAGAGGACCTGGCTCTTCTGGGCCGACAGGATGATCTCGACGGGGTCGTCCGTGTCGGAGAGCACGCGCGCCAGCTCCGAGTACGAGCGGGCGGGCACCACGACGCTCGTCTCCTCGACGGCGTCGAGGGCCGGGATCGTGGTGATCGCGATCCGGTAGTTGTCCGCGGCGGCGAGGGTGATCCGGTCGCCCTCGAAGTGGGTGAGGACGCCGGTGAGGATCGGTCGGGCCTCGTCGCTGGCGGCCGCGAAGGTGACCTCGGCCAGGGCGCGCCGCAGGACCTTCTGCTGCACCCGGGTCGTGGGCCGCTCGCCGGCCGCCGGGATCGCCGGGAACTCGTCGGCGTCGATCCCGCGGAGGTGGGTCTCAAAGCGGCCGCAGCGGATGTGGAGCCGATCCCCGTCGCGCAGCTCGAGGTCGATCCGCTCGTTCGGCAGCGAGTTGACGAGCTCCGTGAGGAGCCGGGCCGGGACGGTCACGGCCCCGTCGGTCTCGATCTTGCCGGGCACCCAGTAGGTGATCCCGATCTCGAGGTTCGTCGCGGTGAGCTTGAGGCCGGCATCCTCGGTGCGGAGGAGGACGTTGGCGAGCACCGGCAGCGTGCTCCGGCTCGACACCGCGTGGCTGACGACGGAGAGGCCGCGGGCCAGGTTCTCCTGGATGACCGACAGGTTCACGGACGTGTCACTCCGGGTGGGCGGGCGAGAGGGCCCGGCGGGTGCGACGAGGCGGAGCCGCCGGTGGATTCGTGGTGGGACTCATCTTCGCATGAACGTCATCACCGTATTCATCATGGCGTGGAAACGGTGGACGGCCGAGCGCGGCCGAACGGGCCGCGGCGGTGGAGCACTCCCGGGCGGGCCGTGGACGGACGCGCACTCTCAGGGGAGCGGACTGAGGACAAGAGGTGGACGGAACGGCCCGTCGCTCGTCGAGGGCCGCATCGTGCGGGCGCCGGGTCGCCGAATGTCGACAGGCCTGCCCCGGGCAGGCGGCCGCTCGTCCCCAGCGGGGCGCGGCTTCTCCACGGGTCGCGGGCGCGGAATCCACCGGGACTCGCGAGCTCCTGGTGCTCAGTCGGCGTAGATCAGCTCGCGGACGGCCGCGATGTCGCGGCGGAGCTCATCGTTGACGGAGGCCTCGCGCCCGATCTTGTCGCAGGCGTGGAGGACCGTCGAGTGGTCTCGGCCGCCCAGCTCGGCGCCGATGCGCAGGAGGGAGACCTCGGTCTCCTCGCGCATGAGGAACATGGCGATCTGGCGCGGCGTGACGATCGCCCGGTCGCGCTTCTGGCCCCGGAGCTGCTCCATGGCGACCCCGTAGTACTCGGAGACCGCGCGGGCGATCTTTTCGGGTGTCACCTGGCGCTTCTTGGGGTTGTAGAGGACGTTGGAGAGGACCGCCTGGGCGAGCTCGATCGTGATCGGCATCGCGCCCATGTTGGCGTAGGCGACGACGCGGTTCAGGGCCCCCTCCAGCTCGCGGATGTTGCTGACCACCTTGCGGGCGATGAACTCCACCACGTCGGACCCGATCGGCACCGAGGACTCCTCGGCCTTGGCGCGCAGGATGGCGATCCGGGTCTCGAGGTCGGGGGCCGTGAGGTCGGCGATCAGGCCCCACTCGAACCGGCTGCGCAGGCGCTCCTCGAGCGTCGTGATCTGCTTCGGCGGCCGGTCCGAGGAGAGGACGATCTGCTTCCCGTCCTCGTGGATGGTGTTGAACGTGTGGAAGAACTCCTCCTGCGTTCGCTCCTTGTCGGCGATGAACTGGATGTCGTCGATGAGGAGGAGGTCGATCCGCCGGTAGCGGGCGCGGAAGTCGTCGATGCGCCCCTGCTGGATGCTGGTGATGAACTCGTTGGTGAACTTCTCGCTGGTGGCGTAGACGACCTTCTTGCGCGGGAAGCGGGCGATGACCGCGTTGCCGATCGCGTGCATGAGGTGCGTCTTGCCCAGGCCCACGCCGCCGTAGAGGAAGAGCGGGTTGTAGGCGTGGCCCGGCCGCTCGGCGACGGAGAGGGCGGCCGCGTGGGCCAGGCGGTTCGCCGAGCCGACGATGAAGTTGCCGAAGGTGTAGCGGAGATTCAGGCTCGAGGCGCCGCCCTCGGCGCCGACGCGCGTCGGCTCCACGCGGACCTGCTGGGAGGGCGCCTCCGCCGGCGAGGGGGCGGGCTGCCCGGCGTCCTCGCGCACGAGGAACTCGACCTGGACGCTGTAGCCGACGATGCGGGCCAGCGTCTGCGAGATGAGCGGCCGGTAGCGCGTCTCCAGCCAGTCCTTGGCGAAGCCGTTCGGCACCGCGATCCGGAAGCGGGTGTCGTCGACGTCGACCAGCGACGTGTGGCGGAGCCACGTCTCGAAGTTGGCCGGGGACAGGGCGACCTGGAGCTCGCCGAGCGCCGCGCGCCAGATGTGCTTTGCGTCCATGAAGGACCCTGTCGGCCCGGCGTCGAGCGCCGGTTGGGGGGCTGGGATGGAGGTACAGCGAGACTGACGGAAGGAGTCGTGGCGTGCGCGCGGACCAGCCGCTCCGGACCGCCGGAGGCGCCCCTCGATCGTTCCCGAGGCTCTCCCTCGAGGGCTCCCGCGGGCGTCCCGACACCGTGGGCCGCCGCATGGTAGCACCGCCCCGGAGGCCCCCGCAAGGCGATTCGGCCTCCAATCGACGATACTCCCCGGGGGTATCACCCGCCGGGCGCTCGCGGAGAGTCGCGGACCCCCGGGGACCGGCCCGGCGGACCGGCATCCGCCCGCGGCTCCCGGCCTCCGCGGGCGCGTGCTTTGACACGCTCGAGGCTGGCGCGCCATAATCGCCCGGCGTTGACGCGCCCGGCGCCGGTGCGCCCGGCGCGTTTGCGCACCTCTTCGGGCCGCGCGGCGGTTCGATCCGGAGGCCGGACACCAAGAGGAAGACACGACGCCCGATGAAGCAGACCTACCAGCCGAAGAAGCGCCATCGCGCGAAGGAGCACGGCTTCCGCGCCCGGATGAAGACCGCCGGGGGCCGCCGCGTTCTGGCCACACGTCGCGCTCGGGGCCGCAAGCGGCTGGCGGTCTGACACCGGCACCGGGCCGTCCCCGCGGGCGGCTCGCGATGATCACCCGGCCCGCGGACTTCGCGGCGATCCAGGCACGCGGGACCTCGCGGTCCCATCCGCTGATGACCGCCCGGTTTCTGGGGACCGGCTCCGAAGGCGTCCGGTTCGGCCTCGCCACCGGCCGGGCCCTCGGGGGCGCGGTCGTCCGAAACCGGGTCCGACGGCGGCTCCGGGAGACGCTCAGGGTGATGGCGCCCTCGTTCCAGGCGGGCTGGGACGTTCTGATCATCGCCAGGCCGGCACTCGTGGACGCGGACCACGGAGCGCTCGTCGAGGCGCTGGAGCGACTCCTCCGGCGGGGAGGAGTGCTCGGAGGACCGGCGGACGCGTGAAGCGGATCGGGATCGGGCTCATCCACCTGTACCGGACGGCCTTCGCCTGGCTTCCGTCGAGCTGCCGCTACTACCCCACCTGCTCGCACTACACGGAGCAGGCGATCGACAAGTACGGCCTCGTCCGGGGCAGCTGGATGGGCGCAAAGCGGATCGCGCGATGCCACCCCTGGCACCCCGGCGGCTACGACCCCGTTCGATGAAGCCGAGGACCCCGTGACCCTCCCCCGCATCCGGCGCGACCACCTGCTCCTGCTCGCGCTGCTGGCGCTCGTCGTCCTCGTCGCCGCCGCGTGCGCCGGCACGCCGGCGGTCGTACCTGGCGGCTCGGCCGCTCCGTCGGTCACCGCGTCGCCCCACCCGCCCCTGACCCCGGCGTCGCCCGGCGCCGACCCCGTCAGGCTCCTCGCCTGGATCTTCAACCCGATCTTCCAGGTGCTCTTCCTCGTCCTCGCCGCGATGGAGCAGATCACCGGCGACATCGGGATCGCGATCATCGTGATGACGCTCGTCGTCCGCGCCGCCCTGATCCCACTCTTCCGCCGCCAGATCGTGTCGATGAAGCGGACGCAGCTCATCCAACCCGAGCTCAAGGAGCTCCAGAAGCGCTACAAGGGCGACCGCGCCCGCTTCAGCCAGGCCCAGATGGAGCTCTACAAGGAGCGCGGGGTCAACCCGGCGTCGGGCTGTCTCCCGATGCTGCTCCAGCTCCCCCTCCTCCTGATCATCTACCAGGTCATCAGCCAGGGCCTGACCAACCCCGACCCGACCGCGATGTTCAACGTCTTCGGGATCCGGGTCCTTGACGCCCACTGCGTCAACGGCCTCGGGACGGCCGCCTACGACGCCTACCGGCCGTGCATCGACACCACGGTCGCCTGGCTCGGCAACATGGACGTCTCGAAGCCGCAGGTCCTGTTCTCGCTGCCCATCATCGGCGGCTTCAGCCTCCTGGCCTTCTTCTCGGCGGTCTTCCAGCTCGTCCAGAGCCGGATGACGATGCCGCCGTCCGACCCGGCCTACCAGGACCAGAACAGCCGCGTCCAGCGCCAGCTCGTCCTGTTCCTGCCCCTCATCTCGATCCTGTACGGCGGCTTCCTGCCCGCCGGCCTCTTCATCTACTGGATCGTCACCACGATCTTCGGCATCGCCCAGCAGTACCTGATCGTCGGGTGGGGCGCCATGTTCCCCATCCTCGGCTGGACTCCGGGCTTCGCGAAGGACCACCGCCCGCGCTTCCCGGTCGAGCCGCCGAAGCTGCGAGCCGCCCCGCCCACGGACGCGAAGCCGGGGCGGGCCACCCCACCACGACCCACCGCGCGCACCGAGGCCGACCGCACCGCATCCGCGGCGGCCACCGTGCGATCGCGCGAGCGAGGCCGCCAGGGCCGCCGAGGGAGAAAGCGCTGAGACCATGAGCGAGTACCGCGAGTTCACCGGCAAGTCCGTCGAGGAGGCCCTTCGCAACGCCCGCGAGGCGTTCGCCGTTGGCCTCGACGAGCTCGACTTCGAGATCCTCACCCCGGGCAGCCGGGGCGTGCTGGGGATGGGCGCGGAGCCCGCCCGCATCGTGGCCGCGCCGCGCAGCGCCCTCGGCGGCGCGGCGCCCAAGCGGTCGGCGGCCGAGGCGACGCCGCTCCCGGCCCGCCCGCCGCGCGACGAGCGGGGCCCGCGCGACGAGCGGGGCCCGCGCCGAGATCGCGACGACCGCGCACCGCGCCGCGACGAGCGGCCCCGGTACGAGGACCGCCCCCCGCGGCACGAGGACCGCCCGCGCGACGACCGCGCACCGCGCCGCGACGAGCGGCCCCGCGACGAGCGGCCCCGCGACGAGCGCCCCCGCGAGGACCGGCCGCCGCAGCGCGACGACCGCGGCCCCCGCCGCGACCGCGACGGCCGCCCCGCGGGCCCGGCCGGGACGCCGGATCGCCGCGGCGGCTCGTCGGTCTCGACCGCCGAGGAGGAGATGGTCCAGGTCGCCCGCTCGCTCATCCGCGAGCGCGAGGAGCTCCAGGCCGCCGAGGCCTCGCCCGCGGCGCTCGCCGCCGGGGAGGCGATCCTCGCCCAGCTCATGGAGCACCTCGGCTTCGACGTCGACGTCGTCGTCGAGACGGGCGAGACGAACCGCCTCAACGTGGTCGGCGTGGACGACGAGGAGCACGAGGCCCTCGGCGCCCTCATCGGGCGCAAGGGCGAGCGCCTCTCGGCCCTCCAGCACATCGTGAACCTGATGCTTTCGCGCCAGATGGGTGAGTGGACACGCGTCCTGGTCGACGTCGAGGGCTATCGCGGACGCCGCGAGCAGCAGCTGCGCGAGATCGCGCTCCGGGCGGCCGACAAGGTGGTCGAATCCGGCAAGATGCTGCAGCTCGAGCCGATGCCCGCGCTCGAGCGGCGCTGGATTCACCTCACTCTCCGCGGGCACGCCTCCGTCGGCACGCAGTCGATCGGCGAGGAGCCGAACCGTCGAATCGTGATCATCCCGCGGGCGGGGTGAGCGGCGGCCGCGCGCGGCCTCCTTCGCCCTGCGCGAGCGGGGAGAGCACCTTTGCGCGCCCCGTCCGGGCGATGCGGGTAGATACTTCGACCTCATGACCGACACGCCGCCCCCATCGCCCCCCCCGCCCCCACGGGGCTTCCCCTTCGGGAAGCTCGTCCTCGGCGTGATCGCCGGGTTCGTGCTCGCCCTCGGATTCGGCGCCGGCGCCCTGCTCGCCTACCAGGGCCAGTACGCGGACCGCATCTACCCTGGCGTCAGCGTCGCCGGCGTCAGCGTCGCCGGCCTGTCGCGCGAGGCCGCCACCGCCCGCCTCGAGCGCGAGCTCGCCGCCTACGGCGTCGGCGAGGCCGTCATCGACGTCGACGGGTCCCGCCTGCGGATCCCCTACGCCGCCCTCGGCCGGCGCGCCGACGTCGCCACGCTCGTCGAGCTGGCATGGTCGGTCGGGCGCAGCGAGCCGGACCCGATCGAGCACGCGACCCGCGGGGTCCGGAGCCTGCTCGACGGCACGCGGATCGACCCGCTCGTGGTCGTGGATCCCGCGGCGGTCGGCGCCGCCGTGGACCGCGCGGCCGAAGGCGTCACCCGCGACCCGGCGAACGCCACGGCCATCGCAACGGCGACCGGCTTCGCCACGACGCCGGCAGCCGCCGGCACCGGGCTCCCCCGCGAGGAGGTCGCCCGGTCGCTCGTGGAGCGGCTCGTGGACCCGGCTGCTCCCGCGACCCTCGAGCTCGCCGTCGAGGCGGTGGCCACCGAGCCGTCCGTCTCCGACGCCGAGGCCGCCGCCGCCGCCGCCGACGCCGAGCGCATGGCCCAGGACGTGGTGCTGGCGAACGACGCGGAGACGTGGACCATCCCGGCGTCGACCGTGCGGAGCTGGATCACGTTCGGCGCGACGGCCGACGGCGGCTATCGCCCGGTGGTCGCGCCGGAGGCACCGACAGCCGCCCTCGCCGCCCTCGCCGCGCAGGTCGACCGCCCGCCCAAGGACGCGACGTTCCTCATCGGGCGCGGCGCGTCCGTGGTCGGCGTCGTGGCTGGGAAGGACGGCCGGGCGCTGGACGTCGGGGCGTCCGCGCCGCTCGTCGCGCGGGCGGTCGAGGATCGGGCGACGAGCACCTCGACCGGCACGCCTCCACCCGTCGCGCTGGCGGTCGCCGTCGTCAAGCCGGCGCTGACGAACGAGGAGGCCCAGGCGACCGCCCCGCTCATGCAGAAGCTGTCGTCCTGGACGACCAAGTTCCATCGCTACGAGGCGAACGGGTTCGGCCACAACATCTCGATCCCGACGAGCGACATCAACGGCTACGTGGTCCAGCCCGGCGCCGATTTCGACTTCTGGGCGGCGCTCGGCCCGATCACCTACGAGCGCGGCTACCGCGACGGCGGCGCGATCCTCAACGGCCGGACCGAGCCCACGGGCGCCCTGGCCGGCGGGATCTGCTCCGTTTCCACGACGCTCTTCAACGCGGCGGCCCGGGCGGGGCTCGGGATCCTCGAGCGGGCCAACCACTACTACTACATCGATCGCTACCCGCTGGGCCTCGATGCCACGGTCTGGAAGACGGGGGGCGCCACGCGGAGCATGCGCTTCCGCAACGACACCGAGTACCCGCTTCTCATCCGGGGGACCACGGGCGTCGACTTCGTCCGCTTCGAGATCTGGGGGCCGCCGACGGGCCGCACCGTGTCGTTCACCACGCCGATCGTCAAGAACGTCCTGTACGCCACCGACTCGGTCCAGGAGACAAGCAGCATCCCGGTCGGGACCAAGAAGCGGATCGAGTACCCGGTCAACGGGAAGCAGGTCTGGGTCACCCGGACCGTCCGCGACGCGGTGGGCACCGTCATCCACGAGGAGACGTGGTACTCGAACTACAAGCGGGTCAACGGGATCCTGCTCGTCGGCGTCGAGGAGCCCGCCCCCACCCCGCCCCCAAGTCCGACGCCGACCCCGAGCCCGAGCCCGAGCCCCACCCCGGCACCCACGCCCGCGCCGTAGAGCAGGTCGCCCGAGCGACCGGCGCCCATCAGTTATCCGGCAGGGCCTGCCGGGCGAAGAACTCCCAGATGACATCGCTGGCCGAGATGTCGTGCGTGGTGAGCGCGGGGTCGTCGATTGGGCTCCCGGGCCAGGTGTGGCCGCCGGACGGGATTCGATAGAGCTGGACGGGCGCGGCGCACCCCTTCCAGGCCAATGGCTCCACGGCGCCAATCGCCGGCTGGGGCTCGGGCCCCCCGCTGCAGCCGTTGCGCGTCGCCCAACCGGCCGCCCAGGCCTCCGCTGCGATCACGGGCTGAGCCCCCGCTGAGTTCACCGGCCCACCTCGATATGGGACGATCGGGTCGAGGACGCCGTGGAAGGCGACGACCGGGACCGCGCGCGACGGGGCGCACGGGTCACCCCAGGCGGGCCCGTAGGTGCCCGACACCGACGCGATCGCCGCGATGCGATCCGCGAGCCGGCAGCCGGTCACGTGAGCCATGGCGCCGCCCATCGAGAACCCTGCGGCGTATACACGCCGCCTGTCGACGCACCAGCGGGCCTCGAGCTCGATCACCAACGCGTCGATGAAGGCGGTGTCGCCAGCTCCCGCCAGGTCCCATCTCGACGGATCGTTGATCGCCCGCGGATAGACCAGAATGAACCCGGCGGCGTCCGCCGTCCTCGACATGGCGGTGAGGGCCTCGAATTCCTCGGGCGAGCCGTGGTAGCCGTGGAACATGAGGACGAGGGGCAGGGGGCTTGAGGACGCCCCTCCGGTCGGGACGTAGACGAGCGCGTCGCGCGGCCGGCCATCGAGCGTCACCCCGACCATCGTCGGCACGTCCGACGACGTCGAGGCGCACCCGCCGGTGCGGGCGGTCGCCCCGGGCGCCTGGGCAGGTCCGGCATTCCTCGGTGGCGCCCGCCTCCATCGACGCGTCACGTCCGCCGCGTTCCGCCACCGCGCCGACGACGACGCGCGGGCCGCCGCTCGATTGGCGGATGACGAGTTGCGTGGGCAGGACAACGGAGCCGGCGGCGCACTTACGAGGGGCTGACCACGCGCGGCGCGCCGGGGAAGAGTGGTGGAGATGGGGGAGAGTCGAACTCCCCGTCCGAAACCCGTGACCCGGACCCACTACGAGCGTGTCCGATGCTTGATCTCGACCGACCCACCCCCATCGGCAGGGGCGATGATCGGTCCAGCTGCGTGTCCCTAGATCGGGCTTCGCTCCCGGCTACGCGGCGCTTGCCAGGGCTGCACCTCCGCTGATTGACGCTTCCACGGCCCACGGAGGGGAGGCCGCTTCCACGCTCACCTTACCGCCTAAGCGGCGAGGGCGAGAGCAGGCTGCTTGTTGGCAGGTACTTCGTTTTGCCGCCTTTTATCGAGGCCAGAGCGGCATCCTCGGCTCGCGTTCCCGGGCTGCGGGGCCCCGTCGAGACCACGCATCCCCACCGATCGGAGCGGCGTCGGCCGTTCCGTGCCGGCGCTCGCGCCGGCGATCGACATTCTACGCCGGACGTGCCGCAGTGCCGCTCGAGCGCCGCGCCGAACGCCGCCGCTGGAAGCTGGTCGGCGCTACCGGCCCCGGCGGGTGTCGGCCAGGGCGCGGTCCATGTCGCGCCGGGCGTCGCGCTCGGCGATGTCGCGCCGGCGATCGTGGAGCTGCTTCCCGCGGGCCAGGCCGATCTCGAGCTTGGCGAGGCTCCGGTCGTCGATGTAGAGGCGGAGCGGCACCAGCGTCAGGCCCTTCGACTTCGTCTTGCCCAGGAGCTCGTCGATCTCGTCCCGGTGGAGGAGGAGCTTCCGCGACCGCTTCGCCTCGTGGTTGAGGCGGTTGCCCCCGGCGTACGGCGCGATGTGGGCGCCCACGAGCCAGGCCTCGCCGCGCTCGATCCGCGCGTAGGCCTCCTGGAGGCTGACGTGGCCGGCGCGGATTGACTTGATCTCCGTCCCGGTCAGCACGATGCCCGCCTCGAACGTCTCCTCGACATGGAACTCGTGGCGGGCCTTGCGGTTGAGGGCGATCGTTTCCTCGCCCATGGTGGGGTGCTCCTTCGTGGGTGCGCGACCGGGGTCGCGGGTGCCGCCGGGATCATGCCGCAGCAGCGGCCCGGACGCACGAACGCCGGCCCGTGCGGGCCGGCGTTCGAACGCGTTTCGGGTTGCCCACCCGCTGGGGCGTCCGTCAGGCGGCCGCCTCCGGCGAGGTGGTGCAACGACGCGGACTACTGTCTGTCACTGCACATCACCTCCTTTCGGTCGGGCGAACCGTACATGACGGTGCGAGATCTGGCAAGACGGACGGCCGCCGTGGCCGGCGGGGTGCCTACGCGGCCCGCGGCAAGCCGGCGACCCGCGCGGCCGCCGTCAGGACCTCGAGCGCGGCGTCGATGTAGGGGTCGCCCGTCGGCCCGGGCTCGCCGGCGGCGGCCCCGCCAGCCGGGACGACGACGTCCGGCTGCAGGCCCTCCTTGTGGATCCAGCGCTTGTCGGGCGTGAGCCACTTCGCGATCGTCAGGCGGAAGCCGCCCGACTCCGCGGTGAGGTCCACCCACTGCTGGATCGTCCCCTTCCCGAACGTCTTCTCGCCGACCAGCGTGCCGCGGCCGGTGTCCTGCAGGGCCCCCGCCACGATCTCGCTGGCCGACGCGCTCCCGCCGTTCACGAGGACCGCCACCCGGATCTCGGGGCCGGTGGCGGCCCCGCCGCCGGCCGCGTTCGTGGCGATCTGCGTCCCGTCGGCGGCCTCCTCCCAGAAGATGGGGCCCTCCGCGATGAACTGGCTGGCGATGGCGCGGGCGGCCGTCACGTAGCCGCCGGGGTTGTCCCGGAGGTCGACGATGAACTTCGTGACGGCCCGCGCGCGGGCAGCCCGGATCGCGGTCTCGAACTGCCGCGCCGCGTTGTCCGAGAAGCCGGATACCCGGACGTACGTCACCGCGCCGTCGGCGAGGTCGCGCGTCTGGACCTGGCGGGAGACGATCGTGTCGCGAACGATGGGCATCTCGAACGGCGCCCCGTCGTCGCGGACCACGGTCAGCACGACCGTGCTTCCCTTCGGTCCGCGGATCCGGGCGATCGCCTTGTCAACGGTCTCGCCGTCGACGCTCTGCCCGTCCACGGCCGCGATGACGTCTCCCGACCGCAGGCCCGCCCCCTCCGCGGGCGAACCGTCGAGCGGGGCGACGACCACGAGACGGCAGGAGGGGCCGATCGTGGCGCAGGTGGCGGTCGCCGCATCCGTCGGGCGGGTGGTGACCTCGGCCCCGACGCCGGAGAACTCGCCGCCGATCGACTCCCGGGCCCGCTGGAGCTCCTCCGGGCTCATGTACGAGGAGTAGGGATCGTCGAGCGCCCCGATCATCCCCTCGATGGCGCCCTGGACGAGCTTCTCGCGGTCCACGACGCCGACGTAGCTCTTCGTGATCGACTCGTAGGTGTCCCAGAACGGGGCGAACAGATCGGCGTCCGCCGCGGGGGTCCCGGGCGTGGTCGCGGTGCGCGCGCCGAGGGAGAAGCCCGAGAGGAAGAGCGCCGTCCCGCCGAGGAGGGCGGCCGTCGCGAGGGCGAGCTGGAGGGGGGTCACGCGGCGTCGCTGGGCGGCCACCGCGGCGGCCGGGCTCGCGGCGTCGGGCGGCACGGCGACCGGCGGCGCGGTGTCGGGCGGCACGGCGGCCGGGCTCGCGTCGGCTTCGTCGTCCCGGCCGTCGTCGGCGTGGTTGCTGGCGGCGGGGTCGCGGTCGAGGAATTCGGTCATGGGTGGGTCCCTGGCGGTGGGCAGCAGCCGCAGGCGCGGGCGTGAAGCGTACAACGGCGGTCCCGATGAGGCGGCTGCCCGATCCGCGCGTCCGCTCCGCCGACCGCGCCCGGCGGTCAGCCCCCGAGGTAGCTCCGGACCGAGAGCCAGGAGCCCAGGACCCCCACCCCGAGGCCGGTCCCGACGACGAGGAGCACGATGTCGCGGGCGATCGTCCCGAGCTCGAGCGGCAGGACCCGGAAGAAGCCGTACATCATGTCGCCCACGGGTGCCGCCGCGAGGCCCAGGGCCAGGAGCGCCACGCCTGCCCCCAGGAGCCCGACGAACGCCCCCTCGAAGATGAACGGCCAGCGGATGAACGCGTCCGAGGCGCCGACCAGCCGCATGATCTCGATCTCCTCGCGGCGGGCGACGACCGCCAGCCGGATCGTGTTCACGATGATGAAGAGGACGACGAAGCCGACCACGAGGAGGACGACGAGGCCGCCGGTGCGGAGGACGTCCGTCACCGCGGTGAGGCGCTCGATGAGCTGCTGGACCTCGACCACGTTCTCGACGACCTCCTCGCGGGCCGACAGGAGGTCGACGACCGCCTGGTAGTCGCGCGGATCGACGAGGCTCACCTCCAGGCTGGCGGGGAGCGGGTTCCGGTCCAGGTAGCCGGTGAGGTCCATCTGCCCCCGCTCGCGCAGGCGGGCCCTGAAGCGCGCGAGCGCCTCGTCCTTCGAGACGTAGCGGACGGCGCGGACCGCCGGCAGGACGGCGACGTCCGCGGCGAGAGCCTCGGCCTGGACGACCATGGCGGCCTCCGCGCCCGGGACGTCCCGGAGGTCGGCCACGATCTCGACCTTCTCCTCGACGTACGCCACGCCGGCAGCGAGCCCGGCCTGGAGGAGCCAGAAGCCGGCCAGGAGGAGGAGCATCAGGACCATCGTGGCGATCGCCGCGACGCTCATCAGGGCGTTGCGGCGGATCCCCTGGAGGGCCCGCCCGATGCTGAAGGCGAGGAAGCGGGGAAAGCCCAGGACGGCGCTCAGCACACGGCCCTCAGTCGTCGCGGTGGTAGCCGCCGACCGCGTCGCGCACGATCCGCCCCTCCTCGAGGGCGACGACGCGTCGGCGGAGCGAGGTGACGACCTCGGCGTTGTGGGTCGCCATGAGGACGGTCACCCCCAGCTCGTTGATGCGGAGGAGGAGCTGGATGATCTCCCACGAGATCAGCGGGTCGAGATTGCCGGTCGGCTCGTCGGCGATGAACAGGCGGGGCTCGTGGACGAGGGCCCGGGCGATCGCCGTCCGCTGCTGCTCGCCGCCCGAGAGGGTCGTCGGAAGCTGGTCGGCCTGGGCGCTGAGCCCGACGACCGCGAGCGCCTGGTCGACGGCCGGGCGGATCCGCCCCCGCGGCGTCCCGGTCACCTCCAGGGCGAAGGCGACGTTCTCGCGCACGGAGCGCGCCGGGAGCAGCTTGAAGTCCTGGAAGACGATCCCGATCCGTCGCCGGAGGTCGGGGACTCTCCGTCGGGAGACCCGCACCAGGTCGCGGCCGTCGACGATCACCTCGCCGGCGGTCGGGAGCTCGTCGCGGATCAGGAGCTTGAGGAGCGTCGACTTGCCAGCGCCCGACGGTCCCACGAGGAAGACGAACTCGCCTTCGCCGAGCATGAGATCCACGTCCCGCAGGGCGACCTTCCCGTTGGCGTAGGTCTTGCCGACGCCGCGCAGCACGAGGACGGGGCGCGACGAGGTCGCGGGCCCCGGCGGAGGCTCCGGACCCCGGGAGGAGCGGGGTGCCGGCGGGGGGAGGGAGGCGCTCGTCACGGTCGCTTCGAGGCTACCACCGCCGAGCCGATCCGTCCGGGCCGAAGCCTCACAGGATGGCGAGCGTGATCGGGACGTACCGGGAGAAGTCCGCGAAGGGGCGGTCCCAACAGAGGAGCGCCGGGAAGTCCTCGAGCTGGAGGCCGGCCTCGAGGAGCGCGGTGACGGCGGCCCCGGCCGCGCCCGGCACCCACGTCGAGAAGGCGCCGGCGGGCGCGACGGCGCCCAGGAGGTGCCCCAGGATGCCGGGCAGGAGCTCGGCGTCCGATGCGGCCACCGGTCCGATCCGGCCGACCGGCGAGACGTACCCGTAGCCGACGACCCGCCCGTCGCCCGCCTCGTAGAGGTGGCCCAGCCGACCGGATTCGCCGAGGTAGGCGTGCTCGCGCGGGTGAGCGTAGCCGAGGATCGCCCGGTCCAGCGCCTCGAGCGCCGCCGCGAGCCGGCGCGGCCCGGGCCCGTCGGTCGGGCCGGCCGCGAGGAGCTCGAAGGGGACGGCGCGCACGCCCCCCGGCAGCGCCGGCGGCGTGGCCCGGTCGGGCCGGCCCACGAGCTCCAGGACCGGCGCCCGGGGCACGAGCCCGTACCGGGCGTACAGGGCGTTGGAGACCGGCTGCGCGGCGTCGGTGCACGTCGCCAGCGTGACGGGCTCGTCCCCGGCCGGGAGGACCGCGTCGAGGAGCGCGCGTCCCAGCCCGCGCGCCTGCTCGTCCGGGTGGACGAAGAGCATCCCCAGGAACCAGACGTGCTCGCGCCGGCTCGCCGACGTGAACGCCACGACCCTCTCCCCGTCGCCGGCCTCCGGGCGGACGGCGACCAGGAAGCGGTCGGGATCCGTCGTGCGGAGGTGGGCGAGGAGCCCCAGGATCGGGCCGGGGGCGGAGATCATCGGGGGACGGCCCACGCGCAACCCGTAGCCGTCGAGGCCCGCCCGCCACACGTCGACGCAGGCGGCCAGCTCGTCGGCCCGGGCCGGGCGCAGGACGAGCCCGTCCAGCGACGCGGTCACGCCACCTCGCCGGCGCCCGCGACCGGGGCCCCCGTCGCCTGGCGCTCCATCTCGGCCTGCATGAAGGCGTCCAGCTCCCCGTCGAGGACGGCCGCCGTGTTCGAGGTCTCCAGGCCGGTGCGGTGGTCCTTCACCATCTGGTAGGGGTGCAGGACGTAGCTCCGGATCTGGTTGCCCCAGCCCGCCTCGACGTGCTCGCCCTTGAGCCGCCGCAGCTCGGCCTCCTTCTCCTCCAGGGCCCGCTCCAGGAGGCGGGCCTTGAGGACCCGCGTCGCCGTCTCCTTGTTCTGGGTCTGGGAGCGCTCGTTCTGGCTCTGGACCACGATCCCGGACGGGAAGTGGGTGAGGCGCACCGCCGAGTCGGTCTTGTTGACGTGCTGGCCGCCGGCGCCCTGGCTGCGGTAGGTGTCGACCCGGATCTCGTCCCAGTCGAGCTCGATCTCCACGACGTCGTCGTCGACCTCGGGCAGGACCTCCACCAGGGCAAAGGTGGTCTGGCGCCGCTTCTGGGAGTCGTACGGGCTGATCCGGACCAGGCGGTGCACCCCGCGCTCGGCGCGGAGCCAGCCGTAGACGCGCCGGCCGCCGATCTCCACGGTCACGCTCTTGAGGCCCGTCTGCTCGCCCTCGGTCTGGTCCACGATCTCGGTCCTGAACCGGTGCCGCTCGGCCCAGCGGAGGTACATCCGGAGGAGCATCTCGGCCCAGTCGGTCGCCTCGGTGCCGCCGGCCCCGGCACTGATCGAGATGATCGCCGCGCCGGCGTCGTACTCCCCCGAGAAGAGGAGCGCCGTCCGCTCCTGCTCGTAGGCGGCGCGCAGCGCCTCGGCGTCGCGCCCGATCTCGGCCAGCATCTCGGCGTCGCCGGCCTCCGCTGCGAGGTCGAAGAGCTCGTCCAGGCCCGCGGCCCGCGACTCCAGGTCGCGCCAGACCTCCACCTCCGTCCGCAGGCCGTCGGCCTCGCGGAGGACCCGCTGCGCCGTGCGCCGGTCGTCCCAGAAGCCGGGGGCGCCCGTCAGCGCGTCGAGATCGGCGAGGCGGGATTCCCGGGCGGCGAGGTCAAAGACGCCCCGAGGTCGCGTTGATCCGCTCGACGAGGTCGCGCAGCTCGGCTCGATCCACTAGATCCGACCGCGGACGTCCTGGAGCAGGATCGGCCGGAGCTCGATCAGCCGCAAGGCCGTCTTGCTCCGGGCGACGACGGGGTTCACGCAGGGGCAATACGCGTTGTGCGTGCAGACGCCGCAGTTGCCGTCGCAATCGAGCGCGGCGGCGTAGCTGCAGGAGCGGCAGTCGCGCTCGCACGCGATGAGATCAACGAAGGTAGCTACCTCGACCTGCTTCACCACTCCCTCGCTCCGGACGGTTCGGGCGTATGGCAACGGGGCGACCCGAGAGCCTGGGTCACCGGGTGCGCTCGCCGTGCGCGTGCGCAGCATCAGGCGGAGTATAGGCGGCGAACGCAGAGTGGCCAAGAGGGAGTTTTGGTCAGGATCCGCCCATCGCCGGCTCCGGGGCGGGCCGCCCGACCAGCGCGTACCAGGCGAGCGCCCCGAGCTCGTGGAGGGTGGCGTCGACCCGGCGCTCCATCGTCGCGTCCATCGGGGAGTCCGGCGCCGGCGAGCCGTACGCCTCGATCCCGAGGTCGCGCGCCATCCGCATGACGCGCAGCATGTGGCTGCGGTCCGAGACGAAGACAGCCGATTCGAGCGCCTCTCGCTCGAGGACGACGGCGACGGCACGGAGCGACTCCAGCGTGGAGCGGCCCTCGTCCTCCATCCTGATCGCCGCCGCCGGGACGCCCTGCGCGATCGCATAGTCGCGGGCCGTGGCGGCCTCGGTCGTGCGGTCGCCCTCCCGCCGGCCCCCGGTCATCACCAGGAGCGGCGCCCGCCCGTCGCGCCAGAGCGCGACCGCGTGGTCGAGGCGCGCCTTGAAGACCGGGGACGGGCGGCCGTCGTATTGCGCGGCGCCGAGGACGACGATGGCGTCGACCGTCCCCATGCGGGGCGCGTCGTCGACGTCCCCCCGCTGCCAGATTCGGAGCGTGGTGTACGCCGTGAGGGCGACCGCGCCCACGACGCCGACGACGGCCACGGCGGCGAGCGTGCGCCCGGCCGACCGGCGGCCGGGGCCGCTCAGCGCCCGTGGCACTTCTTGTACTTGAGCCCCGATCCGCAGTAGCAGGGTTCGTTGCGGCCCAGCTTCGCTCCGGGCCCGGCGCCCTTCGCCGGCGCCGCGGCACGGTCGCCCACCTGCTGCTGCATGGCCCGGATCGCCGGCCCGGTCGGGAGCCCACGGGCCACGACCGCCCCGCCCCGGCCGTCCGCCGCGGCGGCCTCACGGGCCGCGCGCCCGCCCCTGGTCATCGCCGCGGCGCCCGCCGCCAGGCTGGCCGCCAGCTGGCTCTCGTCGGGCGTCGGCGTGGGCGGCTGCCTCACGACCTGGACCCGGAAGATCGTGGTCGCCACCTGGTGCCGGATCAGGACCTGCAGCTGGTCGTAGAGGCTGAACGCCTCCTTCTTGAACTCGTTGAGCGGGTCCTGCTGGGCGTAGCCGCGGAGGCCGATCCCGCGGCGCATGTCGTCGAGCTCCGTCAGGTGCTCCACCCACAGGGAGTCGATCGTGCGGAGCAGCACCAGCCGCTCGACCATCGCCCAGTCGGCCTCGCCGGCCGCGGCCTCCCGCTCCTCGAGCCGGGCGTCGGCCAGCTCGCCGAGGTGCCCGGCAAGGGCCTCGCGGCCGCCGACATCCCAGAGCTCGTCCTCGCTCGTCCCGGGGCCGTCGAGGCCCATGGCGTGGAGGGCCATGGACAGGGCTTCCATGCTCCAGTCGTCGGGGTGCTCGCCGGCGCAGTGCTGGTCCAGGAGCGCCGCGATCTCCTCGTCGAGGAAGGCGCGCACGGTGTCGGTCAGGTCCTCGTTGTGGAGGACCTTGTCCCGCTCCGCGTAGATCGTCTCGCGCTGCTTGTTGATCACGTCGTCGAACTCGACGACGCGCTTGCGGATGTCGAAGTTGAAGCCCTCGACGCGACTCTGGGCGCTCTCGATCGTCTTGCTGACGAGGCGCGACTCGATGGCCACGTCGTCCTCGAGGCCGAGGCGCTCCATGAGGCCGGCCACTCGATCCGAGGCGAAGCGCTTCATGAGGTCGTCGTCGAGGGAGAGGTAGAAACGCGACGAGCCCGGGTCGCCCTGGCGTCCGGCGCGGCCGCGGAGCTGGTTGTCGATCCGCCGGCTCTCGTGGCGCTCCGTCCCGACGATGTGGAGCCCGCCCGCGGCCACCACGACGTCGTGCTCCGTGTCGCAGCGCGCCTTCGCCTCGCGGAAGACCGCGTCGTAGGTGGGCTTGTCCACCTCGGCCGGGTTGAGGCCCCGCTGGTGGAGCATCTCGGACGTGAGGCCCGCCGGGTTGCCGCCGAGCACGATGTCGGTCCCGCGGCCGGCCATGTTCGTGGCGATCGTCACGGCGCCGGTGCGCCCGGCCTGGGCGACGATCCCGGCCTCCTTCTCGTGGAACTTGGCGTTGAGGACCTCGTGCTTGATCCCGCGCCGGCGGAGCATCTCGCCGAGGATCTCCGACTTCTCGACCGAGACCGTGCCGACGAGGACCGGACGGCCCGCTGCCGTCATCTCCTCGATCTCGTCGATCACGGCGCTGAACTTGCCGTTCTCGTTCCGAAAGACGAGGTCGGAGTCGTCCTCGCGGATCATCGGCATGTTGGTCGGGATGGCGACGACTTCGAGCTTGTAGATCTTGTGGAATTCCTCGCCCTCCGTCATCGCCGTGCCGGTCATCCCGGCCAGCTTGTCGTAGAGGCGGAAGTAGTTCTGGAACGTGATCGTGGCGAGCGTCACCGACTCGCGCTGGACCCGCAGGCCCTCCTTCGCCTCGATCGCCTGGTGGAGCCCCTCGCTCCAGCGGCGGCCGGGCATCTGGCGCCCGGTGAACTCGTCGACGATGACGATCTCGCCGTCCTTGACGAGGTAGTCCTTGTCCCGCCGGTACAGGGCGTGGGCGCGCAGCGCCTGCTCGAAATGGCGGGCGAGGCGGGGGTCGGCGTCGTACAGGTTCTCGACGCCGACCAGCTTCTCCATCTTGTCCACGCCGGCTTCGGTCGGCGAGACGGCGCGGTCCTTGAGGTCGACGAAGTAGTCGCCGCCGTCCTCGGCCCCCTCGGGGCGCGCCTGGAGCCGCGGGACCAGGCGGGCGAACGTGTAGTAGAGGTCGGCCGACTCCTCGGCCTGGCCGCTGATGATGAGCGGCGTCCGGGCCTCGTCGATCAGGATGTTGTCGACCTCGTCGACGATCCCGAAGAAGCGCTCGCGCTGGACCCGCTGGTCCAGCTCCGTGACCATGTTGTCGCGGAGGTAGTCGAAGCCGTACTCGTTGTTCGTGCCGTAGGTGACGTCGGCCGCGTACGCCTCGCGGCGGGTGACCGGGCGCAGGTTGATGAGGCGCTCGTCGGTCGTCGGGTGGCCGGGCTCGAAGACGTAGGCCGTGTCGTGGACGATGATGCCGACCGAGAGCCCGAGGAGGTGATAGATCGGGCCCATCCACTGGGCATCGCGGCGGGCGAGGTAGTCGTTGACCGTGACGAGGTGGACCCCCCTCCCGGTGAGGCCGTTGAGGATCGCGGCGAGCGGCGCGACGAGCGTCTTGCCCTCGCCCGTCTTCATCTCGGCGATCTTCCCCTGGTGGAGGACGGCCCCGCCGATCAGCTGGACGTCGAAATGGCGCATGCCGAGCGTCCGCCGCATCGCCTCGCGGGCGCAGGCGAAGACCTCGGGGAGGACGTCGTCGAGGGCCGCCTGGAGGCGCTCGTTCTCCTTCTTCCGGCGCGCCTTCTCCATGTCCCGGCGGCGCTCGGGATCGGGCTGGTCGCGCTCGTCCTGCGTCGGGCCGAACTCGGCCTGCAGCTCGGCGAGCTCCGCCCGGATCTCGTCCATGCGGGCGCGAATCTGCGCGTCGGACTCGCCCTGGAGCTCCGGCTCGAGCGCGTTGGCCGCGTCGACGAGGGGCTGGATGCGGCGGACCTCGCGGTCGTTGGAGTCGACGAAACGGGAAAGGAAGCCCATGACCATGGCCGGGTCAGTATAGGGCCGGTCCGCCCGGCGGCCGCCGGAGGAGCCCCGGGAGCACCCGGGCGCCGATCGCCGCAGACGCCTGGCCGGACTGGACGCTCGATGCCGGCCCGGCGCTCGGTGCCGGACGCCGTTGCGCGGGGCTTACTTCCAGAACCCCGTCCCGTACCCCGCGAGGAGGAGCACGAAGGTCAGCGTCCCGAGCCCGAGCCAGAAGAGGACGGCGGCCGACGTCCGGGTCGGGTTCATCTCCGGGTTCTTGAGCGGCGCCAGGTGCCAGCGCGGCGACTCGACCTGATCGCGCCAATCCTTCGGGGTCGTGGTCTGCGGCTCGAGGCCGCCCTGACCGTCGGGCCGGTGGAGCTGGAGGGTCATCGGTCTCCCGGTGTCTTGGCCGGCGCGAGGCCGGCGGTGGGGGCGGTGGGGGCCGCCGGGGCAGAGGGGGCGATCCGACCGCCGTCGGCGAACCCGGCATGCGTCGCCGCCAGGTGGTCCGCTTCGAGGTGGGCCCCGGTGCGGGCGTCGATCGTGTGCTCCACGCCGTCCTCCCAGAGGATCATCTCCTGGGTGAGCGTCACCTCCGACGAGAAGAGCGCCCCGACCGACTCGCCGCGGTGGATCCGCCGGATCGCCTCGCCGATGAGCGGGGCGACGGAGAGCGTGGTGATCTGGGGGAGGCGCTTCTCCGGGGGGAGCGGGATCGAGTCCGTGAGGACCAGCTCGCGGAGGCCGGACGCCGCGATCCGCTCGACGGCGTGGTCGGACAGGACGCCGTGCGTGGCGCAGGCGTAGATCTCCTCCACGCCCTCGCGCTGCAGCGCGCGGACCACCTCCAGCAGCGTGCCGGCCGTGTCGATCTCGTCGTCGACGAAGATCGCCCGCCGGTCGCGGACCTCGCCGATCACGTTCATGACCTCGGCCTGGTCCCGGTTGCCGACACGGCGCTTCTCGATGATGGCCAGGGGGGCGTCGAGGAGCTCGGCGAACGTCCGGGCCCGCTTGGCATAGCCGAGGTCGGTGACGACGACCAGGTCCTCCAGCTTCTTCTGGCGGAAGTAGTTGGAGAGGAGATGGACGGCGGTCAGCTCGTCGACCGGGATGTTGAAGAAGCCCTGGATCTGGCCCTGGTGGAGGTCCATCGAGAGGACCCGGTCGGCGCCGGCCACGGTGATCATGTCGGCGACGAGGCGGGCCGTGATCGGGACCCGGGGCTGGTCCTTCTTGTCCGACCGGCCGTAGCTGTAGAACGGGATGACGGCCGTGATCCGGCCCGCGCTGGCCCGCTTGAAGGCGTCGATCATGATCAGGAGCTCCATGATCGACTGGTTGACCGGGCGGCAGGTCGGCTGGACGAGGAAGACGTCCTTCTCGCGGACGTTGTCGAGGATCTTGACGAAGATGTTCTCGTTGGCGAACGAGAAGACCTCGGCCTGGCCAAGGGGCATCCCGAGGTAGCGGCAGATCTTGCGGGCCAGGCCCGGGTTGGCGTTCCCGGTGTAGACGTCGAACGAGTCGGAATACACGGACGCCTCCTCCGCGCCGAACCCCCTCACGAGACCGGGCCGCTCCCGGAGCCGGGTCCCGCGTCGGGGTCGCCATTGTCCCCCATGCCCCCGCGCTCCGCCAGCCCTTCACGGAAGGCGGCGATCCCCACCACGCGGTCGCCCTCGTTGAGGCGCATGGTGATGACACCGCGCGCGCCCGACGAGTAGCGGTTGATGGTGTTGGTCTGGGTCCGGACCACCTGGCCGCCGGCGCTGATCAGGAGGAGCTCCTCGTCGGCCTCGGTGACCTGCTGGACCGCCGCCACGCGGCCGGTCTTGCGCCCCTCGAGCGGGATGAGCATCACGCCCTGGCCGCCGCGGTGCTTGCGGCGGAACTCCGAGAGCGCCACCCGCTTCCCGTAGCCCGTCTCGGTGAGGACCAGGAGGTCGCGCTCCGGCTGGACCACGCTCATCGAGACGACCTCGTCACCCGCCCGGGCCAGGCGGATCCCGATCACCCCGGCGGCGTCGCGCCCCATGGCTCGGACCTCGGTCCCGGCGAAGCGGGCGAGCTTGCCGAGCGCCGTCGCGATGATGACGTCGTCGCGGCCGGCGGCGACGTCCACCCAGGCCAGCTCGTCGTCCGCGAGCGTGATCGCCCGGATTCCCGAGGAGCGGACCTTCTCGAACTGCTCGAGTGGCGTCTTCTTGATCACTCCCCGGCGGGTGGCCATCACAAGGTGCCGGCCGGCCGTGAAGTCGGGGACGACGAGCGTCGCCGTGGGCACCTCGCCGGCCTCCACCTGGACGCCGGGCAGGTTGATGATCGGGATCCCCTTGGCCTGGCGGCTGGCGTCCGGGACGGAGTGGACCTTGGCCGAGAAGACGCGGCCGCGGTTCGTGAAGAAGAGCGCCCAGTCGTGGGTGTTGGCCACGAGGAGGCTGTCGACCGCGTCCTCCTCGCGGGTGACGTGGCCGATGATCCCCTTTCCCCCGCGGCCCTGGCGGCGGTAGGTCGCGACCGGCTGGCGCTTGATGTAGCCGCGCCGGCTGATCGTCACGACGACGTCCTCGTCGGCGATGAGGTCCTCGTCGGTCATCTCGCGGCTGGAGTCGTCGATGACCCGCGTCCGCCGCTCGCCGGCGTACTTCTTCTTCAGCTCGAGGAGCTCGTCCTTGATGATCGCGAGGACCCGGGCCGGGTTGGCCAGGATGTCCTCGAGCTCCGCGATCAGCTGGATGACGGCGAGGTACTCGTCCTCGATCTTCTTGCGCTCGAGGGCGGCGAGGCGGGCGAGCCGCATGTCGAGGATCGCCTGGGCCTGGATCTCGGACAGCCCGAAGCGGGCGATGAGGTTGGCCCGGGCCGTCTCCACGTCCGCCGATTCGCGGATCGTGGTGATCACCTCGTCGAGGTGGTCGAGGGCGATCTTGAGGCCCTCGAGCACGTGGGCCCGCTCGCGAGCCTTGCCCAGGTCGTACTCGGTGCGGCGCCGGACGATCTCGCGGCGGTGCTCGACGTGGTGGGCGATGACCGACTTCAGGGGCAGCGTCTGCGGCTGCCCGTCGACCAGGGCGAGCATGTTGAGGTTGAAGGCCAGCTGCATCGCCGTGTGCTTGAAGAGGTTGTTCAGCACGGTGTGGGGGTTGGCGTCGTTCTTGATCTCGATGTAGATCCGCATGCCGTCGCGGTCGGATTCGTCGCGCAGGTCGGCGATCCCGTCGATCCGCTTGTCCTTCACCATGTCGGCGATCTTCTCGAGGAGCGTCGCCTTGTTCACCTGGTACGGCAGCTCGCTGACGATGATCGCGACCCGGTCGCGGCGGGCTTCCTCGAAGGCGACCTGGGCGCGCATCACGACCCGGCCGTGGCCGTGGGCGTACATCTGGCGGATCGCGTCGACGGTCTCGGTCACGCCGGTGATCGCGTTCTTCTGCTGCTCGAAGCGGAAGATGGAGCCGCCGGTCGGGAAGTCGGGGCCCTTCACGTAGACGCAGAGGTCGTCGGAGGTGAGCTCGGGGTCGTCGATGAGGGCGATCTCGGCGTCCACGATCTCGCCGAGGTGGTGGGGCGGGATGTTGGTGGCCATCCCGACGGCGATCCCCGAGGAGCCGTTGACGAGCAGGTTCGGCAGCTTCGCCGGGAGGATCGTCGGCTCGCGATGCTGGCCGTCGTAGTTGTCGGCGAAGTCGACCGTCGCCCGGTCGATGTCGACGAGCAGCTCGGCCGCGATCGCGGTCAGGCGCGCCTCGGTGTAACGCATCGCCGCCGCCGAGTCGCCGTCGACCGAGCCGAAGTTGCCCTGCCCATCGATGAGCGGGTAGCGCATGGAGAAGTGCTGGGCGAGGCGGACGAGGGCGTCGTAGATCGCCGCGTCGCCGTGCGGATGGAGCTTCCCCATCACCTCGCCGACGATGGCGGCGCACTTCCGGAAGGAGCTCGTCGCGGAGAGCCCCATCTCCCCCATCGTGTAGAGGATCCGGCGGTGGACCGGCTTGAGCCCGTCGCGGACGTCCGGCAGGGCGCGGGCGACGATCACGCTCATCGCATAGTCGAGGTACGACGTCCGCATCTCGTCCTCGATGCGGATCGAGCGGACGTCGCCCAGGTTGTCGGTCACGATCGCGTACTCCGGTCGCAGGCGGCGGGACGGTGGGTCATGGCAACGCTCCCGCCCCCGGGCGGCCCGGCCCGGCGGCGAGGAAGGCGGCGGCCTCCGCGGCCGCGGTCGAGGTGGAGGCGGCTCGCGGCGTCCGGCGTACCCCGCCGAGCATCGCCCGGATCGCGCCGGCGTCGGCGACAGGGAGCTTCGCGAGGGCATGGCGGAGCACCCAGGCCCGGTGGCCGTCCGCGGCCGCTGCCGCGTCGCGGGCCGAGGCCCGGCAGAAGGCGCCAACGGTGCCGGGTTCAACCCCGGCCAGCTCGCGCAGCGCCCACGAGAGGGCCTTCTGCACCTCCGGCTCGGCGTCGCCGATCAGCTGCCCCACGAGGTCCAGCCCACGTGCCACCGCCTCGGCGGAACGCCCGGATTGGTGGCCCCCGTGCGGGATCGTCGCGATCGTCGAGCCCACCAGGCGGCGCTCCCAGCGGCTGCGGCTGTAGACGAGCTGCTCGAGCTCCGCCCAGCGGTACGGCTCGTGCAGGATCCCCGCGGCCGTCACGCCGGCCAGGGTGTCGACCGTGATCCAGTCGTCGGCGTCGCGCCCGATCCGCCGGATCACCTGCCACGACCGCTCGGGGTCGGCGGCGACGATCCAGCCGAGGACGCGGATCGCCAGCCAGCGCAGCTCGCGGACCTCGTCGTCCGCCATGGCTTCGGCGACCACCAGGAGCCGCGCCGGCCCCATGCCCCGGACCTCGCGGCGGAGCCCGGCGGAAACCGCATCGAGGAGCCGCGTCCGGACCCCGAGCGTCGGGCCGATCCCCGGGGCGACCAGCCGCTGGCCGGCGCGGTACGCCGGATCGGCGATCGTGGCGAGGCCCGTGCGGGCGGCGTCGGCGAAGGCTCGCGGGTCGTCGAGGTGGTCGGCCAGCGCCCGGCCCAGGGCGCGCGCCGCCGGCAGGTGCTCGGCCACGAACGCGCGGGCGGCCACCGTGGACGCGCTCGCCGCCCGGGCACCGTGGGCCGCGGCCGTGGCGGGCTCGCTCGCGGCACTGGCCGCGCTCACGGAGCCTCCCCGGGCGCGGCATCCTCCGGCACCAGCCGGAAGCCGTAGCGCGCCTTCAGCTCCTCGCGCTGCGCCTCGGGCACGGCCACGTACAGCGCCTCGGCCGTCGCCAGCACCGCGCCCGTGTCCGCGTCGACCAGGCGCCCGGCCAGGCTGAGCAGCCGTCGCCGCCGCTCGACCAGCCGGCCCTCGCCGCGGATCCGCGCCCCCACCGGGACCGGCCGCTTGTACTCGATCGACATCCTGGCGGTGTATCCCCAGGCGTCCGCGCTGGCGAGCGCCCAGCCCATCACCTCGTCGAGGATCGTCGCCACGATCCCGCCGTGGGCGATCCCCTCCCAGCCCTGGAACTCCGGGCGGAGGGTGAGCTCCGTCCAGCAGGTGTCGTTCGCGACGTGGAGGACGAGGTGGAGGCCGTGCGTGTTGAGCACGCCGCAGGCGAAGCAGGCGTGGGGCGAGACCTCGAAGCGGCCGGCCGCCATCACGACCTCAGACGTCAAGGTTGCGGACCTTGCGCGCCTCGGACTTGATGAAGTCCTTGCGGGGCGCGACTTTCTCGCCCATGAGCATCGTGAAGACCTCGTCCGCCTCGACCCCGTCGTCCACGAGGGCTCGCAGGAGCGTCCGGGTCTCCGGGTTCATCGTGGTCTCCCAGAGCTGCTCGGCGTTCATCTCGCCGAGGCCCTTGAAGCGCTGGACGGTGACGTTCTTGGCGTTCAGCTTCTTCAGGGCCGCCTCGCGCTCCTTCTCGCTCTGGGCATAGAGGGTCACCTTGCCCGTGCTGACCCGGTAGAGCGGCGGCTGGGCGATGTACAGGTGGCCGTTCTCGATCACCTGCGGCATGTGGCGATAGAAGAACGTCAGCAGGAGCGTCCGGATGTGGGCGCCGTCCACGTCGGCGTCGGTCATGATGATCACGCGGTGGTAGCGCAGCTTGGCGAGGTCGAACGTCTCGCCGATGCCGGCGCCGAGGGCGATGATCAGGGGCCGGACGTTCTCGCTCGAGAGGACCCTGTCGAGGCGCGCCTTCTCGACGTTGAGGACCTTGCCCCGCAGGGGGAGGACCGCCTGGAAGCGGCGGTCGCGGCCCATCTTCGCCGAGCCCCCCGCCGAGTCGCCCTCGACGATGTAGAGCTCGCTCCTCGCGGGGTCCCTCTCCTGGCAGTCGGCGAGCTTGCCCGGCAGCGACATCCCCTCGAGGGCGCCCTTGCGGATGACGAGGTCGCGCGCCTTGCGGGCGGCCTCCCGCGCGCGGGCCGCCGTCAGGCTCTTCTCGATGATCCGCCGGCCGTCGGCCGGGTTCTCGTCGAGGTGCTGGGCGATCCCCTCGGCGACGGCGGCCTGGACCTGGCCCTTCACCTCGGCGTTGCCGAGCTTCGCCTTCGTCTGGCCCTCGAACTGGGGATCGACGAGCTTGACCGAGACCACCGCGGTCAGGCCCTCGCGGACGTCGTCGCCCGAGAGGTTCGCGTCGCTGTCCTTCAGGATCCCGGCCCGCCGGGCCCAGTCGTTGAGCGAGCTCGTGAGGGCGGCCCGGAACCCGGTGATGTGGGTCCCGCCGTCCACCGTGTTGATGTTGTTGGCGAAGGCGAAGACGTTCTCGGTGAACGAGTCGTTGTACTGGAGGGCGACCTCGACGGTCGTCGCGCCGTCGCGCCGCTCGACGGCGATCGGGCGGGCGTGAAGCACCTCCTTGTGGCGGTTCAGGTGGCGCACGAAGGAGACGAGGCCGCCCTCGAAGTAGAAGGAGCGCTCGCGGCCCGCGCGCTCGTCGAGGAGGGTGATCCAGAGCCCCTTGTTGAGGTAGGCCGACTCGCGCAGGCGCTGGGCGATCGTCTCGAAGCCGAAGTCGACGCTGTCGAACACCTCCGGATCTGCCCGGAAGGACGTCCGCGTCCCCTTGCGGGAACCCTGTGGGCCTACCTTCGTGACCGGCGTCGAGGGCTTGCCGCGCACGTACTCCTGGGCCCAGACATGGCCGTCACGGGCCGTCTCGACGCGCAGCCACTCCGAGAGCGCGTTGACCACGCTGACGCCGACGCCGTGAAGGCCGCCCGAGACCTTGTAGCCTCCACCCCCGAACTTGCCCCCCGCGTGGAGAACCGTGTGGACGACCTCGAGCGCGTCCTTGCCGGTCGCGTGCTTCCCGACCGGGACGCCGCGCCCGTCGTCGGTCACCACCACCGTCGCGTCGGGGAGGATGCGCACCTCGATCCGGGTGGCGTGCCCGGCCATCGCCTCGTCGATGGAGTTGTCCACGACCTCCCAGACGAGGTGATGCAACCCGCGCACGTCGGTCGAGCCGATGTACATGCCGGGCCGGCGTCGCACGGCCTCGAGCCCCTCGAGGACCTGGATGCTGGCCGCTGTGTACTCGCCAGGCGCGGCGGCGCGGCGCGTTCGCCCCCGGCCCGACGTCGCGGTCCCGGACGTCGCCTGAGCCCGATCCGTCACCCGTTCCCTCCGGTCAACCGCTCGTAGAGCCGTCCCAGCTCGTCGTCGCCATACCAGTCGATGATGATCCGGCCCCCGCGTCGCGACCGGGCGAGGCGCACCTTCGTGCCGAGCGCCCGCCGGAGGTCGTCCTCGACGCGCTCCATCTCGGCGTCGGCCGGGCGAGCCGACGCGGCCGACCGGGCCGGCCGGCTGCCGTCGCGCAGCCGCCTGGCGAGCTCCTCGACCTGCCGGACGGAGAGCCCGCGGGCGACCGCCAGGCCGAGCACCTCGCGCTGCGCCAGCGGGGCGAGGCCGAGCAGGGCCCGGCCGTGGCCCTCGCCGATCCGTCCCGCCGCGATGGCGTCCTGGACCTCGGGCTCGAGATCGAGCAGGCGCAGGGTGTTCGAGACGGTCGGTCGTGCCTTACCGACGCGATCGGCGATCGCTTCGTTCGTCAGGCCGAACATATCGCGGAGCTCTCGGTAGGCCCGGGCGGCGTCCATCGCGTTGAGGTCCGTGCGCTGCAGGTTCTCCACCAGGGCGAGCTCGAGCTGGTCTTGCTCTCCGGCCTGGCGGATGACGGCCGGAATTCGCGCGAGCCCCGCCATCTGGGCCGCCCGGACGCGCCGCTCGCCCGCCACGAGCCGGTAGCCGTTCACCGTCTCGGTGACGAGGACCGGCTGCAGGACGCCGTGGGCCGCGATGCTGGCGGCAAGCTCGGCCAGCGCGTCGTCGGCGAACGAGGTCCGCGGCTGGTGCGGGTTCGGCTCGATCTGGTCGATCGGGATCTCCGCCGGGCGCGGCGTGGAGGCGACCGCCTGGGGGATCAGCGCCGTCAGGCCGCGACCGAGCGAGGCGGGCCGGGCCGCCCGGGCGCTCATGCCGCGCCACCCATCACGTGGCGGAGGCCACGCCCGTGCAGCTCGGTGGCGAGGGCGCGGTACGCGGCTGCGCCGCGACTGTCGGGTGCGTACTGGGCGATGGGCCGACCGTGGCTCGGCGCCTCGGCGAGGCGGACGCTGCGCGGCACCACCGTCTCGTAGACGGCGTCCGACAGGTGGCGCCGAACCTCCGCCGCGACCTCGGCGGAGAGGTTCGTGCGCGGGTCGAACATCGTCAGGACGATCCCGTTGACGGCGAGCCCGGGGTTCAGGTGGTCGCGGACGAGGTGGATGGTCGCGATCAGCTGGCTGAGGCCTTCCAGCGCGTAGTACTCGCACTGGAGCGGGACGAGGACCGCGTCGGCCCCGGTCAGCGCGTTCACGGTCAACAGGCCCAGCGAGGGCGGACAGTCCACGAACACGTAGTCGTACAGGTCCGCGACCGACGGCAAGAGCCGGGCGAGGCGCCGCTCGCGCTGGGGCAACGCCGCCAGCTCAACTTCGGCCCCAGCGAGCGCGATGGACGACGGCACGAGGTCGAGGCCCGGGACGTCGGTCGAGACGATGAGATCCGGGAGGGCCACGCCGTTGACGACCGCGTCATAGACCGACCGCCCCTCGGCCGCGCGCGGAGCGCCGAGGCCGCTCGTGGCGTTGCCCTGGGGGTCCAGGTCGATCACCAGGACACGCTCACCATCGGCGGCGAGGTAGGCGGCGACGTTGACGACGGTGGTCGTCTTCCCGACGCCGCCCTTCTGGTTGGCGCAGGCAATCGTCTGGCCCATCTACCAGCCAGGCTGAACGGGGATCACGATCGCAAGTCTACCATCGGGGGCCCGTTCCTTCCTTCCCGCGGCCTTCCCGTCCGCCCGTCCCGCGGCCCTTCCGGCATTCGTTCCGACCGCCTTCGTGTCGTCCACGGACGCCGGTCCGGAGCCCTCGCGTCCGCCCGGTCGGCGCACCCGGCGGCAGCGACTCCGCGCGCCGCGAGACAGCATGCCAGGCGTCGCTCACCCGTCACTTCACGCCGACTTCACGCGCGTGGCGCGCGTGGCGGGCGTGGCGCGCGTGGCGGGCGACCACGGCCCGCCGACCTGCCCATGCCCCGCAGTCGACGGCCTGTTTCACGTGGAACATGGTCGAGCGGAGCCGGTCCACCACGACGGGCCGCCGGTGCGGTCGCCCGCCGGTCGACCGGCGGGCGACCGGCGGCCGGTCCAGCGCGCTCGTCGGAAGCGTCGCCCGGCCGGCGGGTCCGGCCCGCGGGTCCGGATGCCACGTTGCCGCATTTCGGGACCCGTCGGTATACTCGGCCCGCAGACCCCGAGATCGTTCCGGGTCGATCCGGCGATCGCGGGCGAACTGAGGAACGACCGTCTTGAGCCTGGTTCTCGCCGCGGTCGGCGCCGCAGTGGCTGCGCTCATTCAGTCAACCGTCCTGCCGTTCGCCGCCGCCGGCGGCGGAGGCCTCGATCTCGTCCTCGTCATCGCCGTCGTCTGGACGATGGCGCTGGGCCTCGAGGGTGGCCTCGTCTGGGCCTTCCTCGGAGGGCTGGTCATCGACGTACTGCTGATGCGGCCGCTCGGGCTGACCGCGTTCCTCGATCTCCTGGCCGTCGGCGCCGCCTGGGTCATCGGCCGCGTCTTCGTGCGCGCCCTCTACCCGGTGATCGTGATCACCGCCGCGGCGCTCGCCATGCTGGCCGCGCCGTTGACGGTGCTGCTCTACCAGGCTCTCCGCGACGTCTCCGGCAACGCAGACCCCACCGCCGGCCTCGTCCCCTCCACCATCCTCGCGGCAGTCGTCGCCGCCCTCGCGACGCCGCTCGCGCTCGCGATCGCGCGGCGAACGAGCGTCGAGGAAGCCGAGCGGGTGGAGTGGTGAGCCTCCTCGAGCAGCCTCTCTCCCACCAGCGGCGGCCGGCCCGCTTCGTCGCCTTCGGCATCGCCGTCGCGGTCGTCCTGGGCGGCCTGACCCTCCGCCTTTCCTCGATGCAGCTCGGCGGGCCCGCCCAGCCCGGCGGGGCGCTCGCCGGCGCGGCCGACGTGCCTGGAACCGCGCTCCAGCCCGTCGCCTCGACCCGGGGGCTCATCTACGACCGCGCGGGAAGGCCGCTCGTTGCGAACGTGCCGACGTTCACGGTTCGCGTGCGCCCCGCCGACCTGCCCCTCTCGCGGCGCCCGGAGGTCGTGGAGCGGCTGGCGGGCCTGCTCGAGACGACGCCGGGGGCCATCAACGCCACCCTCGACGCGGGATCCGCCTCGCGCTTCGACGCGGTGCCGATCGCGCGTGACGTCCCGGAGGCGACTGCCCGCCTGATCGCCGAGGACGGCCTGACCCTCCCGGGAGTGGAGGTGACGGTCGAGCCGCGACGCGACTACCTCACCGGCACCCTGATGACGCAGATCCTGGGCTACACGGGCGCGATCTCGGCCGAAGGCTACGGGGAGCTCGCGAAGGAGGGCTACCTCGTCGACGACCGGATCGGGAAGGCCGGCGTGGAGCTGACCTACGAGTCGGAGCTGCGGGGGACCTACGGCACCGAGCGGGTCGAGAAGGACGCGACCGGGCGCACGGTCCGGGTGATCGGGATCGAGACGCCGCCCACCGCCGGGAGCTCCCTCGTGCTGACGATCGACACGAAGGAGCAGAAGCTGGCGGAGAAGGCCCTCAAGTGGGGCCTCGACACGGCGGGCCTCAAGAGCGGTGCGATGGTCGTGCTCAACCCGCAGACCGGCGAGGTGCTCGCCATGGTGAGCTTCCCCACCTACGACGCGAACCAGTTCTCCGTCGGGATCACGGATGCCCAGTTCCAGGCCCTGCTCGACAACCCGCACAAGCCGCTCATCAATCACGCCATCGGCGACATCCAGCCGCCGGGCTCCACGTACAAGCTCGTGACGGGCCTCAGCGGCCTCGCCGACAAGGTCATCACCACCACGTCAACGATCACCAGCAAGCCCTACGTCCAGCTGGGGAACACGAAGTTCTGGGAGTGGGACCGGCGCGGCTGGGGCCCGCTGAACATCACCGAGGGGTTCGGCCGCTCCAGCGACACGTACTTCTACCAGCTCGCCGGCCTCGTCGGCATGGAACGCCTGGCCCACTGGGCGCAGCAGCTGGGATTCGGCAGCCCGACCGGGATCGACCTGCCCTTCGAGGCGGCCGGCCTCGTCCCGACCAGCCAATGGAAGATGGATCGATTCGGGCAGCCGGTCTACCCCGGCGAGGTCCTCCAGGCCGGGATCGGGCAGGGCTACGACCTGGCCACCGTCCTCCAGGTGGCCAACGCCTATGCCACCGTCGCCAACGGCGGCAAGCTGTACCAGCCCCAGGTGGTGCGCGAGGTCCGCGGCCCCGACGGAACGGTGGTCCGCCCCTTCGAGCCGAAGCTCATCAGGCAGGTCAAGGCACCGGCTGCGGTGTTCACCGCGATGCGCGAGGCCGCCCGCCGCGTCGTGACGATCCGTCACACCTACAACCTGGCCGATCTGCCGATCGTCGTGGCCGGCAAGACCGGCACGGCCGAGTTCGGCGTGCGCGACAAGAACGGCGTCCTGCCGTACAGCCACTGGTTCGCCGGGTTCGTGCCGAAGAACGCCTGGAAGAAGGACAACCCGACGGGCAGTGTCGCCGCGCCCGACGCCCAGCTCGCCTTCGCCGTCTTCACCTACGACTCGCGGACGCTCGGCAACGTCGCCACCGAGGTGGCGAAGTACTACCTGCAGCTGCACTTCGGGATCAAGGAGGACTACCGCATCCCGGAGCTGCTCAAGCGCACCAACTTCTACCTGGGGCGCACCTGATGGGCGTCCTGCGCGTGGAGCGGAGCGCTCCCTCGGGTATCGCGGCGAAGGCGTCGGGCGTCGCCTGGCGCGACTACGACATCCAGCTGACGGTCTACGCGGTGCTCCTGGCGGCGATCGGCCTGGCGATGGCCTATAGCCACACCGCCGCCCAGGTCGGCGACGCCCTCGTGGCCGGCACGACGTTCGCGCGCGGCCTCGTCTGGGCGGGCCTGGCCCTCGTCGTCTACGCGGCGGCGACCGTCTTCGACTACCGCTGGCTCCAGACGCTGACGTGGCCGATCTACCTGGCGAACCTCGTCCTCCTGGGCGCCACCCTCCTCCTCGGCGACGTGGACGCGGCCTCGTCGCGCTGGATCACGGTGCTCGGCTTCCAGTTCCAGTTCAGCGAGCTGGCCAAGATCCTGATGATCATCGTGCTGGCGCGCTACCTGGCGGACCGCGACCGGAGGCTGGATTCGCTGACCTCGATCCTGGGGGCGTGCCTCGTCATGGCGCCGCCGTGGGTCCTCGTCCTGCTCCAGCCCGACCTCGGCACGTCCCTGGTCTTCTTCGCGATCCTCGGCGGGATGCTCTTCATGGCCGGCGCGCGCCTGCGCTGGCTGGGTGCCCTCGTCGCCGCCGCCCTGGCGGCCCTGCCGCTCGTCTGGACGTACGTGCTCCACGACTACCAGCGGGAACGGCTCACGAGCTTCCTCGATCCCGCCCGGGACCCGCTCGGGGCCGGCTTCCAGCTGCTGACCGCGCAGAAGGCCGTCGTCTCGGGAGGGTTCCTGGGGGCGGGGCTCACCAACGGGGCGCAGAACCAGGCAGACCTCCTCCCGGTCCAGACCACCGACTTCGTCTTCGCGATCCTGGCCGAAGAGCTCGGCTTCGTGGGGTGCGTCGTGGTCTTCCTGCTGTTCGCGGCCCTCATCTGGAGGGTGCTCGCCATCGCCTGGCGTTCGCGCGACCCGTTCGGCCTGATGGTTGGGGCGGGGACCGCCTCGATGATCCTCTTCCAGCTGACGGTGAACGTGGGGATGGTCCTCGGCATCATGCCGATCACCGGGATCCCCCTCCCATTCATCACCCATGGCGGCTCATCCCTGATCAGCCTGGCGATCGGGCTCGGCGTTCTCCAGGGGATCGCGATCCGCCAGCAACGGGCGGAGTGGTAGGCGGAGGCTGCACGATGACGTTCGACGATACGCCCGGAAAGGGGGACACCCGCGGGTCCTTCCTGCGGCCGCGCACGCCGATCAGCGAAGCCGAGGGGCTCCTCGCGATCGAGCCCGTGCTCGTGGCGGCCGGCGACCAGTCGTGCTGACGACGGTCGCTGCCCCGTTCCTGCTCAGCGCGGTGATCCCGCGGGCCGCGGCCGAGGCGGAGGCGGCAGGCCAGGAAGCGGCCGGACCGTCGTCCGCAGGAGCACCCGGAGCGGCGGGGCCGTCGTCCCCGTCCGGCTAGCCCAGCGTCAAGCGGTCTTCGAGCGGCGACGCCGCGGCTGCGACGGGTCCATGTTCGTGCGGCGGCGGGGCCTCGACCGCGACGGGCCCATCACCGGGCCGCCCGGGCGGCGGGCCCCCGGGCGGTGCGTCCGGGTCGGGGTCCGAACGGGCGTCGCCGGTCGCCGCCTCGCCCGGGGTCAACCCGCCGGCGCGGCGGAAGGCGTAGACGTACAGGTCGCGCAGCGTCGCAGCCACGGGCAGCGCCAGGATGGCCCCCAGGAGACCGCCGATCGCGCCGCCCAGGACCAGCGCGAAGATCACCACCGCGGGATGAAGGGCGGTGGCGTCGCCCTGGATCTTCGGGACGAGGATGTTGTTCTCCACCTGCTGGACCACGAAATAGAGGGCCACCGCCGCGACGATCCCGGGCAGGCCGGCGCTCGCGCCGAGCAGGACCGCCGGGACGGCCGCGATGATGGGGCCGATGATCGGCAGGAGCTCGAGGATCCCGGCGATCACCGCCAGGAGCACCGCGAACCGCGCGAAGACGGGGTTGACCGCTGCGCCGAGCGCGTGCAGCCCGACGAACGTGGCGACCCCGACAATGAGCCCCAGGATGACCTGGCCGCGGATCCAAGAGCCGAAGACCCGCCGCACGATCCCGACCGTCGCCCGGGTGTCGTCCCGCCATGCCGCGGGAACAGCGCGGTCGAAGGCACGCACGATGGCTGGCCGGTCCTTCAGGATCCAGAAGGCCCAGACGGGGATGACCAGGTACCCGAAGACGGAGCCGATCAACCCCAGCACCGAGTTGAAGACGGGTCGGATGATCGCCGGGATGAGCGAGCCGAGGTTGGCCAGGAGGTCGCGGATGGCGGCGTCGATCTGCGCCTTCACCTCGGCCGGGAGGTCCAGTCGCTTCCACCAGGCGAAGAGCTCGCCCAGCCGCCGGTCCAGGTCGTCGAGGTAGCCAGGGGCGTCGCGGATGAAGGCTCGAATCTGCTCGACGAGCGGCCCGCTGACCACCAGCACCAGCTCGACGAGGCCGAGTGTCGCGACGACGTAGACCGCGAGGATCAGCAGCGCGCGCGGCGCGTGGCGGCCGGCGACCTGCAGGCGCGCCAGGCGCTCGACGACCGGGTCGAGGAGGTAGACGACCAGGAGCCCCACGACGAACGGCGCGAGGACGTCGCGGCCCAGCCAGAGGAGCGCGACGAGGACGGCCGACCCGGCGAGCAGGACGAGGACGCGGGGTGATGGCGGCGGCAGGCCCGCCGGCGTGCGGGCGGCGGGTGCGGGCCCGACGGGTGCGGTCGATCCGGCCGGAACCTCCATCCTTGCGGCAGACTACCACGCGTGACACAGCCACCCGGAGCTCGTTTGGACCCCTCCCCCGATCCCGCGTCCTCCGGCGTTCAGGCGTCGGCCGCCCCGGCCCGCCAGCGCTGGCGCCTCGTCGTCGCACTCCCGGCGCCCGTCGTGGCGGCGGCGGGCGAGCCGGCCGGGGGTTGGAGCTGGCCCGCGCTGCTCTCCTCGACCGTGCTGCCGCTGGCCGGCGAGGCTGCCGGCCGTGGCCGCGTGACGCGGGCGGCGCCGCTGCCGCTCGGGGTGGCGGGCGAGCGCGAGATCGTCGACCTCTACCTGGCCGAGCGTCTGCCCGCCTGGGCCGTCCGGGCGTCCGTGACGGGCGTCCTCCCCCCGGGGGCATCGCTCGTGGGCCTCCACGACGTCTGGGTGGGGGCGCCGGCGGCGGCCGCGGCCGTCGTCGCCGCGGACTACAGGGTTCACGTGGTGGGGCCGCCGCGCTGGGCCCTCGAGGGCGCCGTCCTGGCGCTGCTCGGCGCGGACGCTCTGCCCCGCGAGCGCCGCCGCGAGAAGAAGACCACGGCCTACGACCTGCGGCCGCTCATCCTGGGGCTGCAGGTCCGGTCGAGCGACGGTGGCGGCGCGACGCTGGCGATGCGCCTGCGCCACGCCCCGGACGCGGTGGGGCGCCCCGAGGAGGTCGTCGCGGCGCTCGGCGAGCCGCCGTCCGCGCTGGGCGAGGCGCCGGCGCTCCGGTCGATCGTCCGGGAGCGACTCCTGATGGTCGACGACCCGGACGCGCCGCCCGCCCGCTGAGGCGTCCGGTCGGGACCTCCTCCCCGGCCCGATCGTGCCGGTCGGCCCTCGCGCCCGCGCGGACGTGGACTCACCCTCGGTGGTTGGCGGTGCGGGCAGGCCCATTGGTGCAGGGCCCGGCGCGGCGCACCGCGCCCCGGCGGATCCACGGAGGTGCGCCCATGGCCCACGCGATCGAGATGCGCGGCCTGACACGCTGGTATGGCAAGCGGCGCGGCGTCATCGACCTCGACGTGACGGTGGACGAGGGCGAGGTCTTCGGCTTCCTCGGCCCGAACGGCGCCGGCAAGACGACGACCATCCGGATGCTGCTTGGCCTGTTCCGGCCGAGCGGGGGCTCGGCCACGATCTGGGGCCTCGACACCTGGCGTGACGCCCCGGCGATTCACCGGCGGATGGCCCACCTGGGCAGCGATCCCGGCTACCTCGGCGGGCTCACGGCCGCCGAGACCCTCGACTACGTCGGGGCGCTGCGAGGCCTCGCGAAGGGCGCCTGGCGGCCCCTGGCGGAGCGGCTCGAGCTGGACCCCGGGGTCCAGGTCAAGAAGCTGTCCCGCGGCAACCGCCAGAAGGTGGGCGTGGTCCAGGCGCTCATGGGGACGGAGCCCCTGCTCGTCATGGATGAGCCGTCGACGGGCCTCGATCCACTCATGCAGCGCGAGTTCCTCGCGCTCGTCGCCGAGGCCCGGGCGGCCGGCCGGACGGTCTTCCTCTCGTCGCACAACCTGACCGAGGTGGAGCGCGCCTGCGACCGGGTCGCCATCATCCGCGAGGGCCGCCTGGTGAAGACGGCCACCGTGGCCGCGCTCGTCGGCGACCACACCCGCGCGATCAACCTCGTGCTCGCCCGCCCGGCCGAGAACGGTGCATTCGACCTGCCGGGCGTCACGGTCCTCTCCAGCACAGGTCAGGACGTCCACCTGATGGTCCGCGGCGACGTGAACCCCATCCTCCACCGCCTCGCGGGCCTGGAGGTGCGCGACATCGCGATCTCGACGCCGGACGTCGAGGACCTCTTCTTCCGCTACTACGAGGGCACCGTGGCCGGCTCCGACGGCCGGGCCGGCGCGACGACCGGGAACGGGACCCCGGTGGAGGTGGCGCGATGACCGGGCTGACCTTCCGCCTCGAGATGCGGCGGAGCGCGTTGCTGGCCTTCTGGATGGCGATCGTGGTCGTCGCCTACGGTGGGATCGTCGCCGCGATGTACCCGATCATGCAGGCGAACTCGAAGGCGTTCGACGACTACATGGCGATCTTCCCGAAGGAGCTCCTGGCGGCGTTCGGGATGACGGGCAGCCTCTCCGACCCGGGCGTCTTCTTCGGGACCTACATCGGCAGCATGCTGTGGCCGATCGTCGCGGCGATCATCGCGATCATCCTGGCCACCCGTCCCCTGGCGGCCGACGTGGAGCGGGGCTGGGCGGAGATCGCGCTCGGCACGCCGCTCACGCGGGCGCGCCTCCTCGGCGCGGCGATCGTCTCGCAGGCGCTGCTGCTCGCGGCGCTCGCCGTGGCGACCGTCGGCGGCGTCCTGCTGGTCGGGGTGCTCGTCGGCGCGCACTTCGACGCGGGCCGCTTCGCGGCGGCGACGGTGGTCCTCTGGCTGTTCGGCTGCGCCGTCGCCGGCGTCACCTCACTCGTTGCGGCCGTCACCCTCAGCCGGGCGATCGCGGGCGGCCTCGCCGCCGGCGGGCTCATCCTCATGTACCTCATGAACATCGTGGCCCAGGTGCAGAAGGACCTGGCCTGGCTGGCCGACCTCGGCGCGTTCAAGTACCTCCTCACGACCCAGCTGATCGACACGGGCGTCGTGCCGTGGGCGTCGATCGCGATCTTCGGGCTCGTCGCGGTCGGCGGCTGGGCGGGGTCGCTGCTGGTCTTCCGCCGCCGCGACCTCCTGGCGTAGGCGGGGGACGTCGCGATCGGCGCCGGAAGCATCCCATTCTCTGTGATGGGTCAGGCCGCTGAGGGCCAGGGCCGGAGCGACGCGGCGAAGCGCTCGGACCAGTAGGGGGTCCAGGCGCCGTTGAGGCGGAGCAGCCGGAGGCGAACGAGGGCGGACACGCCGCGGCGGAACCAGCTCATGCCGCGGGCCTTGAAGCGGCGGGCGATGACGAGGTCGACGGCCTTCTCCATCGGGCCCGAGGAGGCCAGCGGCACGATCGCGTAGTTCTCGATCGCCCGGCGATTGTTGCTGACATAGCCCCAGACGGCGGCGAGGCGGGCCGACCGCTCGGGATCGCGGCCGGACTCCTCGTACGCCCAGCCGGCGAGGAGCTCGAGGAGCCGCTCGGCGTCACCCGGGGCGGCAACCGCGAGCGCCGTCTCGAGCCGGTCGGGGCGCTCCCTCCCGATCGCGCCGCGGAGCGCCTCGGCGAGGTGGTACCAGTCGAGCAGCTCGAGCGCCGTCGGGAAGGCCCGCTCCCGGATCCAGCGGATGCTGGCGGCGCCATCGGACACGAAGCAGATCCGCTCGGCCTCGTAGACGCCGAGGCGCGTGCAGAGCGCGGTGAAGCGCTCGGCGAAGGCGGTCCAGCTCTCGGTCCCCGCCTCGAGCGTCCGGCCGGTCAAGGCCCGGCGGGTCCGGCCGACGCGGCGGGCCCCGTCGAAGACGAGGCCGACCTTGACCTCGAGCTCGGTCCCGGTTGCCCGATCGTGGACCATCGTCCCGTCGGCGCTCACCCAGACCGTCCCGCCGCGCCGCGGGGGCGACGGGCGGTCGGGATGGGCGCCGAAGACGGCCTCGCTCGCGGCCGCCCGGGCGGCTTCGAGCCGGGCGCCCTCCTCGGCGACCCAGCGGTGGAGCTCGCCGCGCCCGATCGGCCAGCGCCGGAGCTCGGCCGCGACGTCGACCGCGCGCTGGTAGCTCATCTCGGTCACCAGCCAGAGGCCCCGCTCGCGGACGCCGAGGGTGTGCGCGGTGCGGGGCTCGAGGCCCAGGGCGGCGTCGAGCGGCACGACCTCGGTCCCACAGCCGAGACAGCGGTAGCGGCGGCGGCGCAGCTCGACCTCGCCGGCGAGCGTCACGAGCCGTCGCGGGGCTCGCCCGTTCGCGACGAGGCGGTCCCCGCAGGCCGGGCAGGTGGCCGGGCGCGCCAGCGCCTCGTCGAGCCGCCCGAGGAGCTCGGCCCAGAGCGCCTGCCCGACCCGCGCCAGGGCGTCGGTCACGGCGCGCTCCAGGGAGCCGACATCGGCATGCTCGATCGCGAGATGCACCGCGACGGGGACCGTACACTCCATCGTGAGCCCCTCCGGCTGTTGGTGTTACGACAACACCACCAGCGTGCCGGAAGGGGCTCACCTCGTGTCGGGCTCGTCACAGACGTTGGGATGCTTACCCGGAGACCGGCGCGGTTGCGGGATCCAGCCGATCGCCGTACACTCCCCATTCGCGCCCGGCGACGCCGGACGCCGCGCTGTGCCACCCGCGGCCCCACCCGGCCGCTTCACCAGCGGCCTCCGCGCCCGCGCGCCACGGCCCAACCCGGAGACCCATGTACGCAGTCATCGAGACCGGCGGGAAGCAGTACCGCGTCGAGGTCGGCACCGAGCTCGCGGTCGAGCTCCTCGAGGTCGAGCCGGGCCAGGAGATCACCCTGGAGCGCGTGCTCCTGGTCGCGGATGGCGACCAGGCGGCGATCGGCCGCCCCGTCGTCGACGGCGCCACGGTCAGCGCGACCGTCCTGCGCAACGACCGCGCCGACAAGGTCATCTCGTTCAAGTACAAGCCCAAGGCGCGCCGCCGGGTCAAGAAGGGCCATCGTCAGGAGCTGACGGTCCTCCGGATCACCGACGTCGTCCTCAACGGGAAGAGCGCTGCCGACGCGGCCCGCCAGGCGGCCGAGGCGAAGAAGACCGAGCGCCAGCGCCTCGAGGAGGCTGCCGCCACGCAGGCGGCCGCCGACGCCGCGCTGGCCGCGACGCTCGCCGCGAAGGCCGCCGCCGCGGCCGTCCCGGCCGAGGTCGAGGAGCCGAAGAAGGCCCGCCCGCGTGCCGCCCGCGCCGCCGCCCCGAAGGCCGACGCGCCGCCGGCCGACGCGCCGCCGGCCGACGCGCCGCCGGCCGACGAGACCGCCCCGGCGAAGCCGAAGCGGACCCGCGCCCCCAGGAAGGAAGACTGACCGATGGCCCACAAGAAGGCAGGCTCCAGCTCCAAGAACGGTCGCGACTCGGTCGGCCAGCGCCTGGGCGTGAAGGCCGGCGACGGGCAGCTCGTGCCGGCCGGCTCGATCATCGTCCGCCAGCGCGGGATGACCTTCCTCGCCGGGACCGGCGCCGGCCTCGGGCGCGACTACACGGTCTTCGCCACGGTCACCGGGCGGGTCCGTTTCGAGCACCAGACCCGTACCAAGAAGCGCATCCGCGTGGAGCCGGTCGTCGCGGAGGCCGCCGTGGCCGCCGAGACGCCCGTCGCCGCCGAGACCGCTGCCGCCGGCGCCTGACGCGCCGTCCCGAGGTTCCGATGAAGCCGAAGATCCACCCCCGGTACTACAAGGCCACCGTCCACTGCGGCACGTGCGGGACGGAGTTCCAGGTCGGCTCCACCCGCGAGTCGCTCCGCGTCGACGTCTGCAGCAGCTGCCACCCGTTCTTCACGGGGAAGCAGATGATCGTGGACACGGCCGGCCAGGTGGAGCGCTTCCAGCGCCGCCTGGACCGCGCCCAGACCGGGCGCTGACCACGGATCGTCCGACGCCCGCGACCCCCGCGCTCGGACGGCGGGCCCTCCGGCCCGCCGTCCTGATTCCGGGTCGGTAGGCACGATGGCCCGCTTCTCCTACGGCGGCCAGGCCCTCATCGAGGGCGTCCTCATGCGCGGCCGCGACGCGATCGCCGTCGCCCTGCGCCACCCCGACGGCCGGATCCTCTGGTCCGCCGAGCGCCTGGGCACGGGTTTTCGCGGCACCCGCTGGGCGAAGCTGCCGCTCGCGCGGGGCCTCGTCCTCCTGTACGAGACGCTCGTGGTCGGGACCCGCTGGCTCGTCCGCTCGGCCGGGGTGGCCGCGGCCGAGGAGCTCCCGGTGGCCACGACGTCCGACGGGCGCCCCGCCGACACCGCGGACCTCGGCCGGGGCTCAGTCGCCCTCATGCTCGGCATCACGCTCGTCATCGGCCTCGGGCTCTTCTTCTTCCTGCCCCTTCTCGTCGCCCGTTTCGTGGCCGGAGGCCAGCCCGGGATCGTGGAGCGGGCCGTGGAGGGCGTCGTCCAGGTGGCGATCTTCCTTGCCTACCTGGCCGTCATCGGGCGGACCTCCGACGTGCGGCGGACCTTCCAGTACCACGGCGCCGAGCACATGACGATCCACGCCCTGGAGGCCGGCGATCCGCTCACGGTCGACGCCATCCGGCGGTATCCGACCGCGCACCCGCGCTGCGGCACCGAGTTCCTCGTCGTGGTCATCCTCGTGTCGATCGTCACCTTCTCGATCGTGGGCCGCCAGGAGATCCTGCTGATGATCGGCAGCCGGCTCATCCTGATCCCCGTCATCGCCGCGGTCAGCTACGAGCTCCTCCGCTTCGGCGCCCGCCGCCGCGGCAACGCCCTCGTGCGCGTCTTCTTCGAGCCCGGCATCTGGGTCCAGAAGATCACGACCCGGCAGCCGACCGACGAGATGATCGAGGTGGCGATCGTCAGCATGGAGCAGGCGATGGCCGCCGACGGCGAGACCCTCCCCGCCGGCAGCGGCGCCATCGCGCGCGCGCCGCTCCTCCTCGCGGGAGCACCGCCGGCGCCCGCCGCCGAGGCCTGAACGTGGACTCGCTCGACCAGAAGCTGCGCGCCGTCGTGGCCCAGTACGACGCCCTGCAGGCGGAGCTGGCCCGCCCCGCCAGCATGGCGGACCCCGACGCGCTCCGCCGGCTGGGCAAGGAGATGGCCCGCCTGGAGCCTGTCGTCGCGGCCTTCCGTCGCCTCGAGGTGATCCGAGCCGAGCTCGCCGGGGCGCGCGAGATGCGCGACGTGGAGAGCGACGAGGAGCTCCGGGCACTGGCCCGCGAGGAGGCCGGGCGCCTGGAGGCCGCGGAGGCGGCGGCCGTCGACGAGCTCAAGGTCCTCCTCCTGCCGCGGGACCCGAGCGACGACAAGAACGTGATCCTCGAGATCCGGGCAGGGGCCGGCGGCGAGGAGGCGGCGCTCTTCGCCGGCGATCTCCTCCGGATGTACCTCCGCTGGGCCGAGCGCCACCGCTTCCGGGCCGAGGTCATGGCCCTCAACGAGACCGGCATCGGCGGGGTCAAGGAGGCAGTCGTCCAGATCTCGGGCGACGGGGCCTACAGCCGCCTCAAGTACGAGAGCGGGACCCACCGCGTCCAGCGCATCCCGGCCACGGAGTCGTCGGGCCGGATCCACACGTCGACGGCCACGGTCGTCGCCCTGCCGGAGGCGGAGGAGACGGACCTGGCCATCGACGAGGAGAAGGACCTCCGGATCGAGGTGAAGCGGGCGTCCGGGCCGGGCGGGCAGGGCGTCAACACCACGGACTCGGCGGTCCGCATCACCCACCTGCCGAGCGGCCTGGTGGTTGAGATCCAGGACGAGCGGAGCCAGCACAAGAATAAGGCGAAGGCGATGGCGATCCTCCGGGCCCGCCTCCTCGACGCCGAGCGCTCCCGGCAGCGCGACGCGGATTCCGTCATGCGCCGTTCGCTGGTGGGATCCGGCGACCGGGCGGACAAGGTCCGGACCTACAACTTCCCCCAGGACCGGGTGACGGATCACCGGATCGGGATGGACCTCTCGAACCTCCCCGGCGTGCTCGACGGCAACCTCGACCGGCTCATCGACGCCCTGGCCGAGACCGACCAGGCCGAGAAGCTGCGGGGCCTGGGCGAGGAGGACGGCTCCGCCTAGGCACGGGCCGCTGCCCGGGCCCGCGGGACCCCGCGATGGCGACGATCGGCGAGCATCTCGCGGCCGCGGTCGACCGCCTGCGGGCGAGCGGCTCGGAGAGCGCCCGGCTGGACGCCGAGCTGCTCCTGGCCCACGTCCTCGGCGTGGAGCGGACGACCGTCCTCGCCCACCCCGAGCAGGGCGTCGGCGCGGACGCGGCCGCGCGCTTCCTGGGCCACCTTGCCCGCCGCGCGGCCGGCGAGCCGGTCGCCTACATCCGGGGTATCAAGGAGTTCCACGGCGTGGCCCTCGCCGTCGACGCCCGGGCCCTGATCCCGCGGCCGGAGACGGAGGTGCTCGTCGACCTGGCGTTGGGCGAAGTCGGCGACCGCCTCGCCCGAGCGGCGCGGCCGCCGGGCACCCCGCCGCTCGCCGTCGCCGACGTCGGCACGGGCAGCGGCGCCATCGCCGTGGCCCTGGCCGTGGCGCTCCGGCGCCGCGGGATGCTGGGCGAGGTGGAGATCGTCGCCTGCGACGCGTCGGCGCCGGCGGTGGACCTCGCCCGCGAGAACGCCGTCGCGCACGGGGTGGGGGACCGGGTGGGCGCGGCGACGGTGGACCTGCTGCCGGCCCCGGGGCTGCCAGCCGGGCTGCTCGTGGTGCCCACCCGCTTCGACATCGTCTGCGCCAACCTGCCCTACATCCCCACCTCGGTCGTGCCCCGGCTCCCGGTGGCGGCCTCGTTCGAGCCGCCGGCGGCCCTCGACGGAGGCCCGGACGGGCTCGACGTGATTCGCCGCCTCCTCGTGGCCCTGCCGGAGCGGTTGGCAGGAGCCGGGGTCGCGCTCATCGAGCTCGGCGACGACCAGGGCCCCGCGTTCCGCGCCGCCGTCGCGGAGCGGCTGCCCGGCTGGGAGGTGCGACTCGAGCCCGACCTCGCCGGCCGGCTGCGGGTCGCCGTGCTCGAGGCGCCGCGTCCCCAGGGCGGCGCCCCGGCGGGGTCGGCATGAGCGGCCGCCGGATCCGCCTCGTCGCCCTCGACCTCGACGGAACGCTGATCGGCGACGACCTGCGGCTCCCGCCGCGGACCGCGGCGACGATCCGGGCGGTCGTCGGCCGGGGCGTCCACGTCGCGCTCGTCACCGGCCGGATGACGAGCTCCGCGCTCCCCTACGCGCGGGAGCTCGGGCTGCGCGCGCCGCTCGTCGGCCTGCAGGGGGCGCTGGTCCGCGAGATGCCCCCACCGGGCAGCCCGCGGCTGGGCCGGCTCCTCCTGCACCGCCCGCTGGCCCCCGAGGCGGCCCGCGACGCGATGGCCTGGTGCCGGGCGGAGGGCCTCAGGCCACACGTCAACCACCTCGAGCTGATGGTCATCCCGAAGGGCGACGAGAACCCGGAGGACTACTCGCGCTGGAACTTCGGGCGGGTCCTCGTCGTGGCGGACATCGGGGCCTGGCTCCGGAAGCCGGTCACCAAGGTCATCGCGGTGGCCCCGCCGCCACGTGCGGACACGGTCCTGGCCCGGGCCCGGGCCGACTTCGCCGGCCGGGCCGACCCCACGGTCAGCCACCCGTTGTTCCTGGAGTTCCTCGCTCCCGGCGTCAACAAGGGCCACGCCGTCCGGTTCCTCGCCCGGCGGCTCGGCGTCGACCTCCGCGATGCCCTCGCCATCGGCGACCAGCTGAACGACATCGAGATGATCGCGGAGGTGGGGATGGGCGTGGCGATGGCCGGCGCCCCGGCGCCCGTGCGGGCGGCCGCCCGGATGGTGGCCCCGCCGCTCGCCGAGGAGGGCGCGGCGCAGGTGCTCGAGGAGCTGGTGCTGGGCGGGCGGCCTGCCTGACCGCGGCCCCGCGGCCGGGCCTCCGGCGGGCGCCCGCCCCCTCCGGCGGGCCGCGGAGCGCCGCCTGCCGCGGGACGCACCACCGCCGCATGGGCGAGAATGGGCGCGACCGGACGCGAGCCGGGCCGGACGCGAGCCGGGCCACGCCGGCAGCGGACCGAGCCGGCCGAAGGAGTCGCGAGTGAGCATGACGGGCGCGCTGCGCTCCGCGTGGGCGTCGATCGCCGAGGTCGATCCGGAAACCTGGGCGGCCATGCGCGGCGAGGCCGAGCGCCAGCGCTGGAAGATCGAGCTCATCGCCAGCGAGAACTACACCTTCGCCGCCGTCATGGAGGCGCAGGGGTCCTGGCTCACCAACAAGTACGCCGAGGGCCTGCCGGGGCGACGCTACTACGGCGGCTGCGAGTGGGTCGACGTCGTCGAGCGGCTCGCCCAGGAGCGGGCGCTCGCGCTCTTCCCGGGCGCCGCCCACGTGAACGTGCAGCCGCACTCCGGGGCCCAGGCGAACCAGGCCGCCTTCTTCGCCGTGCTGACGCCCGGCGACCGCATCCTGGGCCTCCGCCTCGACCACGGCGGCCACCTGACCCACGGCCTCGGGGTCAACCTGAGCGGCCGCTGGTTCGAGGCCCACCACTACGGGCTCGACCCGGAGACGGAGCGGATCGACTACGACGCGCTGGAGCGCCAGGCGGCCGAGATCCGGCCGAAGCTCCTGATCGCGGGCGCCAGCATGTATTCGCGGATCCTCGACTTCGAGCGCCTGGCCGCCATCGCCCACGGCGTGGGCGCCCGGCTCCTGGTCGACATGGCCCACCTCGCCGGGCTGGTCGCGGCCGGGATCCACCCGTCCCCGTTCCCCCACGCCGACATCGTCACGACCACGACCCACAAGACGCTGCGCGGGCCGCGGGGCGGGCTCATCTTCGGCACGCCGGAGCTGGCGACGGCGGTGGACCGGGCCGTCTTCCCGGGCATCCAGGGCGGCCCGCTCATGCACGTGATCGCGGCCAAGGCGGTCGCCCTGCGGCTGGCGGCCACCGACGAGTTCCGCGAAGACCAGCGGCGAACCGTGGAGAACGCCCGGACGCTCGCCGCCGAGATCGCGGGGCGCGGCGGGCGGATCGTGGCCGGCGGCACGGACAACCACGTCTTCTCGCTCGACGTGCGGCCCTTCGGGACGACCGGCCGGGACGCCGAGCGACTGCTCGACGACGTCGGGATCACGGTGAACAAGAACACGATTCCCTTCGATCCGGCTCCCCCGAACGTCACCTCGGGGCTGCGGATCGGGACGCCGGCGACGACCACCCGCGGCTTCGGGCCGGCCGAGATGCGGGAGGTCGGCCGCCTCCTCGTCGAGACGCTCCGGACCGGCGACGAGCCGGCCCAGCACGCCCGGATCCGGGCCGAGGTGCGCGAGATCTGCGCCCGCTTCCCGGTTCCCGGCCTGCCGGAGGCGTGACGGCGGCCCGCCCCGGGGCGGCCCGGTGACCGGCCCCGCCTTCCTCGTGCCGGCAGCCGCCGCGTTCGTCGCCTCGGCCGTCCTGGCCTTCGTCCTGACGCCGGCGGTGCGGCACCTGGCACGGCGGGCCGACGCCGTCGACCAGCCGGACGAGCGGCGCGTCAACACGACGCCCGTGCCCCGGGCCGGGGGGGTCGCCGTCGCCGTCGCCTTTCTCGTCGTCGTCACCGCTCTCTTCGCCCTGGACGCGACGGTGGGCCTCTGGCGTCCGCTCGACGCGCTGACCCGGCCGGAGGTCGCGGCCATCCTGCTGGGCGCCGCCGCCGCGGTCCTCGTGGGCCTCCTGGACGACCGCTTCGACCTGCGCGCCCGCTGGCAGTTCGCCGGCCAGCTCCTGGTCGCCCTGGTCCCGGTGGGGCTGGGGATCACGGTCGGGGTCATCGCCAACCCGTTCGGGGCGGGCGCGATCCGGCTCGAGGGCATCTGGGGCGCGATCTTCGTGGTCGTCTGGACCGGCGGGATGATGAACAGCATCAACTTCATCGACGGCCTCGACGGCCTCTCGTCGGGGGTGGCCCTCATCGCGGCGATCACCCTCGGGATCATCAGCGTGACCGGGCCCGCGGCGGAGCCGGTCGTGGCGCTGGTCTGCGTCACCCTGGCCGGGGCGCTGCTGGGGTTCCTGCGCTGGAACTTCCACCCCGCGTCGATCTTCATCGGCACGAGCGGGGTCATGTTCCTGGGCTACACCCTGTCGCTGCTCTCGATCCTCGGCAGCGCCAAGGTGGCGGTCGCGCTCCTGGTGCTCGGCGTGCCGATCATCGACACCTTCTACATCATCGTCCGGCGGCTCTCGCGCGGGCGGTCGCCCTTCTCCGCCGACCGTGGCCACATCCACCATCGCCTGCTGGACCTGGGCCTGACGCACACCCAGACGGTCCTGCTCATCTACGCGATCTGCGCCGGCCTCGGGACCCTCTCGCTCGTCCTGTCCGGCAGCGGGCAGCTGTACGCGTTCCTGGGCGCGTTCCTGGTGTTCGGGCTGGTGATCCTGCTGCTGGACCGGGCGGTCGACAGCCGGGACCCGGACGACGCGGTTTCGGGCGGGGGCTGACCGCGCTACGCTAGCCCGGGCTCGACGATCGGGCGAGGCCCGGGCGGAGGAGGGGCATGGCGAGGCCGGGCGGCGAGGCGGGCGCCAGGGACGCGGTCCTCGCGCTCCTCGGCGCCCCGGGGCTGCGCACGTGGGTCGCGATCGTCACCGCCGTCCTGGCCGTCGGCACGGCCGGCTACGTCGTGCTGGAGGGCTGGAGCTTCCTCGACGCCCTGTACATGACCGTGATCAGCGTCACGACGGTCGGGTTCAAGGAAGTCCACGACCTTGACGCGACGGGGCGCATCTGGACGATGATCATGTCGGGCGCGGGCGTGGTCCTCGTCTTCGGGACGGTCGGCCTCGTCACCGAGTACCTCATCCTCGAGGCCACGAGCGGAAGGAGCAGGAAGCGCCAGATGGCAAAGGCGGTGGGGGCGCTGAGCGGCCACTACGTCCTCTGCGGGTATGGGCGGGTGGGCTCCACGGTGGCCCGCGAGCTCGTCCACGAGAGCGTCCCGTTCGTGGTCATCGACGTGAACGCCGCCTCGCTGGAGCGGGCGCGCGCCGACGGCCACCTCGTCGTCGAGGGCGACGCGACCGACGACACGACGCTCCGGGCGGCCGGGATCGAGCGGGCGCGGGGCCTGATCTCGACCATCGACTCGGACGCCCAGAACATCTACGTCATCCTGTCGGCCCGGGCCATCAATCGCTCGCTCCTGGTCGTGGGCCGGGCCGGCACACCCTCGGCCGAGGAGAAGCTCGCGCTCGCGGGCGCCGACCGCATCGTCTCGCCGTACACGATGGCCGGCCGTCGCCTCGCCGAGCTGGCGACCCGGCCACGGGTCGTCGACTTCCTCGACGCCGCCCTCTCCCACGGGGAGCTCTCCTTCAGCCTGGAGGAGCTCCACGCGACGCCGGACGGCGGGCTGGCCGGCGAGACAGTCGCCGCGCTCCGGGCGCGGGGCCTCTTCGTGCTCGCCATCCTCACCGACGACGGCCGCTACGCGGCCAACCCCGCCGACGACCGGCGCCTCGCGGTCGGCGAGACGATCATCGCGTCCGGGTCCGCGGACGCCTTCCGGTCGGCCCGCGGCGATGACGGGCCGCCCGGGGCGCGACCGTGACCACCGGGATCCTGCTCGCCGTCGCCGCGGTCGCGGCCGTCGTCGGGCTCGTGGCCCTGGCCGTCGGCCTGGCGGCGCTCAGGCGCCGCCGGCAGGCGTCCGAGGGGGCTCGGCTCGAGAGCGAGCGGGTGGCCATCGAACGCCTGGCCTGGCTCATCGGCCGTTCGGCGGAGGCCCCCCGTCCGGCGGCGCTGCCGCTGCCACCCCCGCCCGCCGTCCGACCGGCGACGCCGGCCCCCGGGCAGCGGGTCGGATCGCCGCGACGCCGGCTCTGGCGCGACACCGCCGCGGTGCTCCTCGTCGGCGTCGTCGGCGTCCTGGTCGTCGTTGTCGCCCGGCCGTTCTCGCCGTCCGCCGGCGGGGTGCTCGGCGCAACCGCCGCGCCACGCTCCGCCGCGCCGGCAACCGCGAGCCCCGTCGAAACGCCCGCACCGGCCGCCACGGACGGGCCCACGCCCACGGCGGCCCCCGCGCCCACGGCGCCGCCGACCGCGGGTCCGGCCGCAACGCCCGTGCCGGTCGCCTCGGCGACGCCTGCGCCCCCGCCCGCGACGCCGGCCGCGACCCCGACGCCAGCGCCTGCGACCCCCGTCGCGACGCCGCGCCCGGTCCCGAGGTCCACCCCGCGCCCGACGGCCAAGCCGACCGCGGCTCCGCCGCCCGTCGTGGTGACGCCGCCGCCGGCCGCGACCCCCACCCCGTCGCCGGCGGTGCCCGCGCCGTAGCCCGCCGTGTCGGCTGCCGGCCGGCCGGCGTGACTCGCTACCCGGCCGCAACCCTTTGCTATACTCGCGCGGCCGTGACAGGCTGGCCATGAGCGGGCTCGGACGAGCCGGCGCGTATTTCGCGCTCTTCTCCCAGGTGGGGCTCATCCTGCTCGTCACCAATCTCGGCGGCACCCTCGCGGGCTACTGGGCCGACGAACAGCTGGGAACGGTCCCCTTCCTGACGCTCGGCGGCTTCCTCGCCGGGCTCACGGTGGGATGGGTGGCGGTCTTCCGGCTGATCAGGCGGTTCCTGGCCGGCGCCGACGAATGAGCAGCCCGGGCGCGACCGCCACGGTCGCGCCCCTTCGCGTGGAGCGAGCGTGACGAGCGAACCGGAGACCGCGACTCTCCCCGCGGAGGCGCCCAGGGCGGCCTCCAAGCGGCGTCGCAACATCCTGCTCCTGGCGATCGCCGCGGTCGTCGCGATCGACATCCTCGCCCTCTTCGCCTTCCCGCCTTCGAGCCCGGCCGGGCCCGGTGCGCCGTACGCCTTCCCCGCCGACGCGATCAAGGGGAACATCGAGCCGATCCCGCCGTACGTCCTCTTCACCCTCGACGGCAGCGAGCCGAACCATGCGGACATGGTCCTCTTCCAGCCCTCGATCACGAGCACGATCCTGACCCTCTGGATCGTCATGCTCGTCGCGATCGTCCTGGTGATCGCCGGGACGCGCGGGCGGCGGGAGGTCCCGGGCCGGCTCCAGAACGCGGTCGAGTACGTCTACGAGTCGCTCTCCAACTTCGGGATGTCGCTCGGGGGAGCGAAGGCGAAGGGGTTCATCCCCCTCTTCGCCAGCCTCTTCGTCCTGATCATCCTCTCCAACTGGAGCGGCCTCGTGCCGCCGGTCGGCAAGGTCGAGCTCCTGCGGGCCCCGACGAGCGACATCAACGTGACCTTCGGGCTGGCCATCGTGAGCTTCCTGACCTTCCACTTCTCGGGCGTCCGCCGGCTGGGCGCCGGGGGATACATCGGGAAGTACTTCAGCCTCCGCGAGTTCCGGAACGGCGTCGCGGCCGGCCTCATCGCCCTCTTCGTGGGCCTGATGGAGTTCATCCTCGAGTTCGTCAAGCCGATCACCCTGGCGATGCGGTTGTTCGGCAACATCTACGGCGGCGAGCTGGCGCTCGCCGTGATCACGTCGCTCACGATCGCGATCATCCCGGTCGCGCTGGTCGGCCTGGAGACCTTCGTCGGGTTCGTCCAGGCCCTGATCTTCTCGGTCCTCACGCTCATCTTCACGATGCTCGCGATCGAGGGCCATCATGACGAGCACGCGGCCCACGACGCGGTCGAGGCGATGGCCGAGGGGGCGATGGGCCCGACCCACGAGAGCCTCACGCCCCACGGCCAGGCGGCCTGACGGGATCCACCACGGGAGCACACCGGTCGGCCGATCAGACGGGCGCCGGAGCAGGAGGTAGGTAGCACGATGGAGAACCTTGGAGCGGGCCTCGCCGCATTCGGCGTCCTGGGCCCGGCCCTCGCGGTCGGCATCCTGACCGGGATGTCCACGGCGGCGATCGGGCGGAACCCGGAGGCGGCGCCCCAGATCCGCGCCACCTTCATCATCGGCGCGGCGTTCGCCGAGGGCCTCGGCGTCCTCGCGGTCGTCGTCGGCATCCTGGCGATCCTGCTCGGCGGCACCAAGGCCTAGCCCCGCACCGGCACCGGAGGGCAACGCCGTGGACGTCTACGCGGCCGCTTCCGCGATCGCTGCCGCCGCGTCCGCCGTGGCAGCGGAGACCGGCGGCGCCGGGATCCAGGTCAACCTGTTCTGGATCGTCGTCGTCGCCAGCAACTTCGTGCTGTTCCTCGCGATCCTCACGGTCTTCGCCTGGAACCCGATCACGCGCACGCTCGACGACCGGCGGGCGAAGATCGAGCTGGGCCTCAAGAATGCCGAGCAGGCGCGCATCGACCTCGAGCGGGCGTCCGCCACGGCGTCGGAGGAGATCGCGAGCGCGCGCCGCGAGGCGCGGGAGATCGTGGACCGGGCCCAGCGCGTGGCCCAGGAGACCCGCGACGCGGACATCGCCGCCACCCGCGCGGAGCTCGAGCGGATGCGCGTCCGCGCGACCGCGGAGATCGAGGCGGAGAAGGGCCGCGCCATCAGCGACCTGCGGGCCGAGGTGGCCGACCTCGCGATCAGCGCGGCCGGGCGCGTCGTCCGCGAATCCATGGACGGCGAGCGCCAGCGTCGCCTCGTCGAGGAGTTCCTGGCCGAGACCGGCTCGCCGGGGGCGACGGCCTGATGGCGCGCTCGTCGACGGCCGCCCGTCGCTACGCCGAGGCGGCCTTCGAGGTCGCCCGCCGCGACGGGACGCTCGAGCGCTGGCTCGACGACCTCCGCCTCGCGGCGGACGTCGTGGCGCAGCCCGACACGGCACCCGTCGTCGACAACCCGGCGATCCCCTTCGGGACACGCCGCGAGATCCTGGGGAAGCTGCTCGAGGGCCGGGTGGCCCCCGGGGCCTACAACCTGGTCCTCCTCCTCGCGGAGCGGGGGCGGCTCTCCGCCGTGCCCGCCGTCGCGGCGGAGTACAAGCGGCTCGTGGACCGCGAGCGCGGCATCGTCGTCGCGACCGTGGCGAGCGCGGTTCCCCTCGAGGCCGCCGAGCTCGAGGCGATCGGAGCCCGCATCCGGGAGATGACCGGATCGCGCGCCGAGATCGTGACGGCCATCGACCCCGACCTGATCGGGGGCGTCACGGTCCGTATCGGCGATCGACTCATCGATGCCAGCGTGCGGGGACGCCTGGAGCGGCTCCGCGACCACATCGTCGCTGGAGCCCGCTGACCCGCCCCCTCGCCGCGCCGGTCGCCCGCCGGCCCGCCGCCACCGACTGGAGCACACGCCATGGCCATCCGATCCGACGAGATCATCAGCATCATCAAATCCTCGATCGACGGCTTCGACGCCAGCGCGGAGACGCGCAACGTCGGGACGGTCGTGGAGGTCGGCGACGGCATCGCCCAGGTCTACGGGCTCGCCGGCGCGCTCGCCTCCGAGCTCCTCGAGTTCCCGGGCGGCGTGTACGGGATGGCCCTCAACCTCGAGGAGGAGACCGTGGGCGCGGTCATCCTCGGCGATTCGACGGCGATCAAGGAGGGCGACATCGTCAAGACGACCGGGCGCGTCGTCGAGGTCCCCGTCGGGTCGGAGCTGCTGGGCCGGGTCGTGGACCCGCTCGGCCGCCCGCTCGACGACAAGGGCCCGATCACGGCGACCCGGACCCGCCCGGTTGAGCGGATCGCCCCCGGCGTCATCACCCGCAAGGGGGTCGACACGCCGGTCCAGACGGGGATCAAGGCGATCGACGCCCTGATCCCGATCGGCCGCGGCCAGCGCGAGCTGATCATCGGCGACCGCCAGACGGGCAAGACCGCCCTGGCGATCGACACGATCATCAACCAGAAGGGGAAGGGCCTCGTCTGCATCTACGTGGCGATCGGCCAGAAGCTCTCGACCGTGGCGTCCACCGTCTCGATCCTCGAGCGGCACGGCGCGATGGAGCACACGATCGTCGTCGTGGCCGGCGCGGAGGACTCGGCTCCGCTCCAGTACCTCGCCCCGTACAGCGGCGTGGCGATGGGCGAGGAGGTCATGGAGGCCGGCGTCGAGGTGCCGGGGCAGGGCCTGGTGAAGGACGCCCTGTGCGTCTACGACGACCTCTCCAAGCACGCCTGGGCCTACCGCGAGATGGCCCTCCTGCTCCGCCGCCCGCCGGGACGCGAGGCGTACCCCGGCGACGTCTTCTACCTCCACAGCCGGCTCCTGGAGCGCGCGGCGCGCCTCAACGACGCCAACGGCGGCGGCTCGCTCACCGCGCTCCCGATCATCGAGACCCAGGCCGGCGACGTGTCGGCCTACATCCCGACGAACGTCATCTCCATCACCGACGGCCAGATCTTCCTGGAGACCGACCTGTTCAACGCCGGGCAGCGGCCCGCCCTGAACATCGGCATCTCGGTCAGCCGCGTCGGGTCGGCGGCCCAGACGAAGGCGATGAAGAAGGTCGCCGGGCCGCTCAAGCTCGACCTCGCCCAGTACCGGGCCCTGGCCGCCTTTGCCCAGTTCGCCTCGGACCTGGACAAGGCCACCCGCGACCAGCTGACTCGCGGCGAGAAACTGTCGGAGATCGTCAAGCAGCCGCAGTACCAGCCCCTCCCGGTCGAGAAGCAGGTCGCCATCCTGCAGGCGGCCACGAAGGGAGCCGTCGACGACATCCCGACCCCGAGGGTCAAGGAGTTCGAGGCCGGCTACTACCGCTTCCTCGAGGCGGAGCGGCCGGATCTCCTCGCGAAGCTCGGCGCGACGAAGACGCTCGACGACGAGATCTCGCGGGGCCTCGACGAGGCCGTCGCCGCCTACCGCGCGAGCTTCCTCGCGTAGGCGGCGGGACGACGGGAGCGGAGCATGCCCAGCCAGCGCGACATCCGGCGGCGCATCGGTGCCGTCCGGAACATCAAGCAGATCACGCGGGCGATGCAGTTCGTCGCCGCGTCGAAGCTCAAGCGCGCCCAGGACGCCACGCTCTCCAGCCGCCCGTACCGCGAGAAGATCGACGAGGTGATCTCCGACCTGGCCGCCGTCCTCGACGCCGAGACCCATCCGCTCCTCGCCCGGCGCACGGCGGGCAAGCGGCTCTTCGTCGTCGTCACGACCGACCGCGGCCTGGCCGGGCCCCTCAACACGAACACGATCCGCTTCGCCCTCAGAGAGATCCTCGAGCATCCCGGCGACCTCTCGGTGGTGACGGTGGGGCGCAAGGGCCGCGACGCCCTCCGCCGCGCCCGGGTGCCGCTCGAGGCGCACTTCGCCGGCTTCGGCGACCGCCCCGGCTTCGCCGACGTGACGCCGCTCACGCGCCTCATCACCGACGACTTCCTGGCTGGGACGTACGCCCGGATCGACCTGGTCTACCCCAAGTTCGTCTCGACCCTGGTCCAGCGGCCCGTCGCCGAGCAGGTCCTGCCCATCCAGCCCGCGCTGGACACCGACGGGATCCCCGGCAACCAGTTCATCTTCGAGCCCAACCCGGCCACCGTGCTCCGGCAGCTCCTGCCGCGCTACGTGGCGACCCGCGTCTACCAGGCGATCCTGGAGACGACGGCCTCGGAGATGTCGAGCAAGATGGTGGCGATGAAGAACGCCACCGAGAACGCCGAGGAGCTCATCGAGGACCTGACGCTCTCGTACAACAAGGTCCGCCAGGCCAACATCACCCGCGAGATGATCGAGATCGCGTCCGGCGCCCGGGCGCGCTGACGACGCCGGCAGGAGGCACACGTACCCATGGCGACCGCCGCACCCGCAGCCCTCGGCCGGGTCATCCAGATCACCGGGCCCGTGGTGGACATCGAGTTCCCGCCGGGCCAGCTGCCCTCGATCTACAGCGCGGTGGAGATCGTCCGCCCCGGCCAGGCCCCGCTCGTCTGCGAGGTGCAGCAGCACCTGGGCAACAACTGGGTCCGTGCCGTCGCCATGACCACCACCGACGGCCTCGCCCGCGGCACCGAGGTGCGCGACACCGGCGCCCCGATCACCGTGCCGGTGGGCGTGCCCACGCTGGGCCGGGTGTTCGACGTGCTCGGCAACCCGATCGACGGCAAGGGCCCCGTCGACCGCACGCACGTCCTGCCGATCCACCGCTCGGCGCCCGCCTTCGACCAGCAGACCACCGATGTCGAGGTCTTCGAGACGGGGCTCAAGGTCATCGACCTCATCTGCCCCTTCAAGAAGGGCGGCAAGGTCGGCATCTTCGGCGGCGCCGGCGTCGGCAAGACCGTCATCATCCAGGAGCTGATCCGGAACGTCGCCCAGGAGCACGCCGGCGTCTCGGTCTTCTCCGGCGTCGGCGAGCGCTCCCGCGAGGGCAACGACCTCATCGCCGAGATGACCGAGTCCGGGGTCCTCGCCAAGACGGCCTTCGTCTTCGGCCAGATGAACGAGCCGCCCGGCGCCCGCCTGCGGGTGGGCCTGACCGGCCTGACCATGGCCGAGTACTTCCGCGACGAGGAGGGCCGCGACGTCCTCCTCTTCATCGACAACATCTTCCGCTTCACCCAGGCCGGCTCCGAGGTGTCCGCCCTCCTGGGCCGGATGCCGTCCGCGGTCGGCTACCAGCCGAACCTGGCGACGGAGATGGCGGCCCTCCAGGAGCGGATCACGAGCACCCGCAACGGCTCCATCACGTCGCTCCAGGCCGTCTTCGTCCCGGCGGACGACTACACGGACCCGGCCCCGGCGACCACCTTCGCCCACCTCGACTCGACGATCCGCCTGGAGCGGTGGATCACCGAGCTTGGCATCTACCCCGCCGTTGACCCGCTGACCTCCACCTCCCGCGTGCTCGATCCTCTCATCGTGGGCCAGGAGCACTACGACGTCGCCCGCGAGACGCAGCGGGTCCTGCAGCGCCTCCGCGACCTCCAGGACATCATCGCGATCCTCGGCATCGACGAGCTCTCGGAGGAGGACAAGGCAACGGTGGCCCGGGCGCGGCGGCTGCAGCGCTTCATGAGCCAGCCGTTCTTCGTGGCCGAGGTCTTCACGGGTCGCTCGGGCATCTACGTCCCGATCCGCGACACCGTGACGTCCTTCAAGGAAATCCTGGAGGGCAAGGCCGACACGTTGCCCGAGCAGGCGTTCTTCCTCGCCGGCACCCTCGACGACGTGCGGGCGAACGCCGACCGCCTGGCCGGCTAGGAGCGCGAGATGCCGATCCGGCTCGAGATCGTGACCCCGGAGAAGCGGGCCTACAGCGACGCGGTCGACGCCGTCATCCTGCCCGGCAGCGAGGGCGAGCTCGGGATCCTGCCCCACCACGCGCCGCTGATCTCGCTGCTGGGGGCGGGCGAGCTCCGCGTCCGCAAGGGAGGCACGGAGGAGTCCTTCGCGATCGTCGGCGGCTTCGTCCAGGTCCGCCCGGACAAGGTCGTGGTGATGGCGGAGACCGCCGACCTGGCGGCCGAGATCGACCTCGAGCGAGCCGAGGAGGCTCGCCGCGAGGCCGAGCGGGCGCTCGAGGCCGGCCTCGTCGAGCCGGCCGACCTTGCCCAGGCCCGGGCCGCCCTGCAGGCCGCCCTCGTGCGGATCCGCGTCGCGGAGCGCCGTCACCGGGAGGGGCCGCGTCGGCGCGGCTAGCGCCGAAGCGGCCGCGGGACGACGGCGATGGCGGACGCCCGCCCGTTCCACTGGGAGTACACGCCGGCGCCGGTCCCCCGGGAGGTGTTCCGGGTGGAGGGCGGCCGGCCGCTGACCGGCACGGTCCGGATCAGCGGCGCCAAGAACGCCGCCCTCAAGCTGCTCGCCGCCGCCGTCCTGACCGGCGAGCGCTGCCGGCTCACGAACGTGCCGGAGATCGAGGACGTCCGGGTGATGGCCGAGACGCTGGCCGACCTCGGCGTCGTCGTGGAGCACCCCGAGCACGGCACCTACGAGGTCGCCGCGGGTGACGTCGACTGGCTCTTCGTGCCCCTCGAGGCGGCCGCGAAGATGCGGGCCAGCTTCATCCTGTTCGGCCCACTGCTGTCCCGCTTCGGCCGGGTGATCATCAGCAACCCCGGCGGCGACCGGATCGGTCGGCGGCCCGTCAATCTCCACGTCGACGCCATGCGGGCTTTGGGCGCCGAGATCGAGTACCGCAACGGCTACTACCTGGCCAAGGCGCCCGGCCGGCTGCGCGGCGGCGAGGTGACGTTCCCCTTCGTCTCGGTGATGGGCACCGAGAACGCGCTGCTCGCGGCCACGCTCGCCGAGGGCCGGACGGTGATCCGGCCGGCGGCGCAGGAGCCCGAGGTGGACGACCTCATCGCCTTTCTCCGGAAGATGGGCGCCGCCGTCGAGCGCACCGCCCCCGACACCATCGTCGTGGAGGGGCGGCGGCGCCTGCGGGGCGCCGAGCACGACGTGATCCCCGACCGGATCGAGGCCGGCACCTTCGTCGTGGCGGCGGCGGTCGCGGGCGGCCGGATCACCCTCGAGGGAGCGCCCTGCGCGTTCCTCGGCTCGTTCATCGAGACGATGGGGCGGATGGGCGTCCAGGTCGCCTGCGGCCGCGACACGATCGAGGTGGAAGGGGCGCCGCCCGGGGCCGCCGCCTACCGGCCCGTCGACGTGGCGACGGGACCCTATCCGGGCTTCGCGACCGACCTCCAGCCCCCGACGAGCGTCCTGATGGCTCGCTGCGCCGGCACGAGCCGCCTCCACGAGACGATCTTCGAGGACCGCCTGGAGTGGCTCGGCGAGCTGCGCAAGATGGGGGCCGAGGTGGCCATCCTCGATGCCCACCACGCCGAGATCAAGGGGCCCGCCCGCCTGCGCGGCACGGAGGTGTCCATCAGCGACCTGCGGGCCGGGGCCTCGCTGATCCTGGGCGCGCTCGCGGCGGACGGAATCTCCACGATCCATGGCGCGCACCATGTTCAGCGCGGCTATGAGAACATCGACCGCAAGTTCCACGACCTCGGCGCCCGGATCGAGCGCCGCCCCGAGCAGGTGAGCAGCACGCCTTCATGAAGATCGGCATCGACCTCGGCACGGCCAACGTCATCGTGTACGTCAAGGGCCGCGGCATCGTCATCCAGGAGCCGTCGGTCGTCGCGGTGAGCGAGGACAACCGGATCATCGCGGTGGGCGAGGAAGCCCGCCAGATGATCGGCCGGACGCCCGGCAACATCCAGGCGGTCCGCCCCATGAAGGACGGCGTCATCGCCGACTACGTCATCACGGAGGCGATGCTCCGCTACTTCATCGGGCGGGCGCGCAAGGGGACGGTCTCCCTCAGCCGGCCCGAGGTGATGATCAGCGTCCCGGCCGGGGTGACGTCGGTGGAGAAGCGGGCCGTCCGCGACGCGGCGCTCAAGGCCGGCGCCCGCGAGGCGTTCCTGATCGAGGAGCCGCTCGCGGCGGCGATCGGGGCGAATGTCCCGATCAGCGGGCCGTCGGGCAACCTCATCATCGACATCGGCGGCGGCACGAGCGAGATCGCGGTGATCTCCCTGGGCGGGATCGTCGTCAGCAACAGCCTGCGGGTGGGCGGCAACCGCTTCGACGACGCGATCGCGAGCTACATCCGCAAGAAGTACAACCTGATGATCGGCGACCGGACGGCCGAGGAGGTCAAGATCCAGATCGGGACGGCCCTCCCGCTCGAGCGCGAGCTCCAGATGGAGGTCCGGGGCCGCGACCTGATCGCCGGCCTGCCGCGCACGATCCCCATCACCTCGTCCGAGGTGATGGAGGCGATCGAGATGCCCCTCCAGCAGCTCGTGGCGGCGGTGCGCGGCGTGCTCGAGCAGACCCCGCCGGAGCTCTCGTCCGACATCATCGACAAGGGGATGGTGATGTCCGGGGGCGGCTCCCTGCTGCGCAACATCGACCGCCTCCTCACCCAGGTGACCGGCGTCCCCTGCCACGTGGCGGAGAACGCCCTCAACTGCGTCGCCCTCGGCACCGGCCTCGCCCTGGAGCATTTCGACTTCTTCAAGAAGTCCCTGGTCCAGCAGGTCTAGCGGTCACGTGGGCGACGGCGGGGGAGTCGCGGCGGCGCCGGGCGTCGCGTTCGTGGATCTCCACTGCCACACGAGCGCGAGCTTCGACTCCCTGGCCAGCCCGCTCGGCGTCGTCCGCGCCGCACGGGCCCGGGGCATCACCCACCTCGCAATCACCGACCACGACCGGATCGACGGCGCGCTGCGGGCACGCGCCGCGGCCCTGCCCGGGATTGTCGTCATCGTGGGCGAGGAGGTGAAGACGGCCGGGGGCGACCTGGTCTGCCTGTTCCTCGACGAGGCGATCCCGCCGGGCCTCTCCGCCGCCGAGACGATCGCCCGGGCCCGCGCGCAGGGCGGCCTCGTCGGCATCCCGCATCCGTTCGACCGCTACCGGGGCTCGATCGGGAAGGCCGCGGACGCGATCGCGGCCCTGGCCGGCCAGGTGGACTGGGTGGAGGCCTTCAACGCGCGGGTGGTCTTCGGCGACGGGAACGAGCGGGCCGCGGAGCTCGCATCGAGCGCCGGGATCCCCGCCGTCGCCGTCTCCGACGCCCACACCACCCTGGAGGTCGGCGTGGCCGCGACGCGCCTCGAGGGCGACCTCTCCACGCCCGATGGGCTCCGTGCGGCCCTCGCCACGGCGCGGCTCGTGCCCGGCCGGGCCACGGTCTTCGTCCGGGCGGTCACGCCCCTCGCCAAGCTCGTGCAGCGCGCCCGCGGGAACGGGCGCATCCGGTTCGCGGCCCCGTGAGCGAGCCAGGCGCTCCGGCGCCCGATCGCGACGTCACGGCCGAGCAGGTCTCCCTGGGGCGCCGCCTGCGCCAGCCGCGGACGATCATCTCGATCCTGGTCCCGCTCGTCGTCATCGTCACCTTCGTCGCCCTCAACGGGAAGCAGCTCGAGCGGGTCCCGACGCTGATCCTGGCCGCCAACCCGGTCCTGGCCCTGGCCGCGTTCGCGATGTACTACGTGGGCTTCCCGCTTCGCGGCTTCCGCTGGGCGCTCCTCCTGCGGGGGACGGGCTTCCACTGCCCGACCCGGGACGCCACCGAGATCATCTTCCTGTCCTGGCTGGTGAACTGCATCGTGCCGGCCAAGCTCGGCGACGTCTATCGGGCCTACCTGCTCAAGATCAACAGCGACGCCTCGCTGTCGCGGACGTTCGGGACCGTCTTCATGGAACGGATCCTCGACCTCTTTGCCATCGTCCTCCTCGGCCTCGCCGCCGGCTTCTGGAGCTTCCGGGGCCGGCTGCCGCCGGAGATCCAGGTCGTCGTCGGGATCGGCGTCGGGGTGATGGTGGTCCTTGCCGTGGGGCTGCTGTTCCTCCGCAACGTCGGGGCCCGCCTGCTGGCGGCCCTCCCGCTGCCCCGCAAGGAGACGATCCTCGAGCTCTACCTGCGCTTCGAGGAGGGCGTCTTCGGCGCGATCGGCTGGCGCGCCCTGCCCCGCCTGCTCGTCCTCACCGGCCTCGTCTGGACGAGCGAGTCCCTGCGGCTCTGGCTGGTGGTCCAGTCGCTGGGCTTCCCCGACGTCTCCCTCGGGCTGTCGGGCGCGGTCTTCGTCGCCCTCATCGGGTCGCTCCTGACCGCCGTCCCGCTCAGCCCGGCCGGCCTCGGGATCGTCGAGGCGGGGATCGTCGGCGTCCTGACCCTCGTCTACAAGGTCCCGCTGGCCGAGGCCACGGCCATCGCGCTCCTCGACCGCGTGATCAGCGTCTTCTCCGTGATCGTCCTCGGCTCGATCGCGTACATCCTGTCGCCGAAGCCGCGCGGCGAGGGCCGCATTCCCGAGGCGCCGAGGGCCTCGGCCTCGCGGGCCTGAGGGCCGCTGCTCGCGGCCGGTACCCACGGCCGCCGGCGGCCATGACCGGGGGTACGAACGGGTCATGGTTCCCGGATGCGCCACTCTCGATAGTGGCGCCACGCGGACATGCCGCCGACCCCATGGAGCGCGCACCGGGAATGACCGAGCCGAACGGCCGCCCCTTCAACGAGTGGCTACGCGCCCAGCTCAAGGCGAAGAAGATGTCGCAGCGCCAGCTGGCGCAGGCGTCGGGCGTCGACCATTCGACGATCTCCCGTCTCGTCCGCGGCGACCGGACCCCGTCCCTGGGCACGGCGACCAAGCTGGCCCGCGGCCTGCGCGAGCTTCGCGACGACGCCGACGCGCCGCAGTACCTGCGCCTGGTGTCGAGCGGGGCCACCGTGAACCCGACGGCCCGTGTGGAGTACGCGCTGCGCGCGGACGAGGCCCTCGGCGAGCCACAGGTCCGCCAGATCATGGAGTACTACCTCGCCGTCCGGATGCGCCGCTACGCGCGGCCGGTCCTGCCGGCGCCCCACCCGGGGCTCGGGGACCGACCGCTCGCGCGCTCGACGCCCGGTCCGCTGAGCTCCGTCGTGGGCCTCGCGACCGAGCGCCGGGTCTCCACGGTCCGCTCGGCGCCGATGCTCGCGCGGCGGCCGACCGGGAGGCCCTGACACCGTCTACATCGACCGGCCCCGGGGGCACCCTCCTCTCCCGGGTCTCGGGGGCAGCGAACGCCGGCGTACTGGGGCGCCGGCGTTCGCTCGTTCTCGGGCCGGAGCGCGGGAGGCCCGGCGCGATCGTCCGGGGCACGGCCCGCGAAGGGCCGGCGGTCAGCGGCCGGCGATCTCGTAGATGGAGATCCAGCGGCCAGGCGCCGCCTCGAACCGGGTCACGAGCGATCCCGCGGTGATCCCGGCCTCGGCGAGGCGCGCCTCCTCGGCAGGCCCGCGGCACGCCCGGCCCACGACCTCCTCGAAGAGCTCGTCGCACAGGACCGTGACGCGCGTGGCGCTCGCCGCCGGGACAGGCGGGTGCCCCAGCACGGTCACCGGGTAGTCGACAGCCGTCGTCTTCTTGAACTTCGGCGAGCCGGCGATCGCAGCTGGCCTGTCACCGTTGACCTCCACGACGCGTTCGCCCGCGGCGAAGCCGGCCGGCCACCCGCCATCGGCGTTCACGCCGGGCACGGGGACCACCAGGAGGTTCCAGGCAGCCACCGCTGCCACGCCCACCGCGACCACGGTCCGTCCCGCCCGGTGCCTCCACGCGACCGCGGCCCCGAGCCCAAGCAGGGCGAAGACCATGGAGTCGAGCGCCAGGTGGTAGTGGTCGACGTAGAGCGGCGTGACCTGCGACAGCCACGGCGCGCCGGCCGCGAGCCCGGCGCACCCGAGCGCCAGGCCCACGCCGAGCAGGCGCGCCGCCCCCGCCGTCGAGGGTTCGGGTCTGCCGGCCGTGACCCGCCCGCCGCCGGCTGGCCTGTGCCGGCGCGCCGCGATCAGCCCTGCGCCGACGACCGTGGCGGCTGCAGCCGAGGTCAGGGGGATCGATCGGAGGACGTCGCCCACCAGGGGCACCGAGAGGATGCGGAACGGCACGAAGACCGCCCGGAGCCACAGGGGTGGGGTGCCCTCCCCGATGCCCCCCCTCGCTTCCAGGAGCGCCCGCAGCTCGCCGAACCCGGTCAGGACCTCGCTGATCATGACGGGCACGAACGAGAGGGCGACGATCCCGGCCGCAGCCGCCAGCCACGGCACTGCCCGTCGCCCGTTGCGCCGCAGCTCGTCGACGGCGAGGACCCCGACCGGGGCCAGCAGCACCCACGCCAGCACGTGCGACTGCCCGGCCAGCATGACCCCGATCCCCACGGCAACCCACCAGCGCGGGTCGCCGCGCCGCCGTCCCTCGAGCGCGGCCGCGAGCGCGAACGAGGCCGCGGGTGCCACGAAGGCAGGGTTCCAGAGCCGGACCGACGCGTCGATCATCTGGGCCGAGACGGCAGTGAGCAGGCCGGCCACGAGTCCGGCAAGCGGTCCGCCGGCGGCCCGGGCAAGCCACCACGTGAACCCCACCGTGGCGATCCCGCCGAGGGCGATCCCGAACGTGACGGCGGTGGGGTCGTCGCCCCTGGAGAAGACGGCGAAGAGCGCCCCGAGGTAGTAGAAGACCGCCCCGTGGTGGATCCCGCCCGTCGATGTCTGGGCCCCCAGGAGGGTCAGCTGACCACGGGCGATCGAGCGGATCGCGAGCATCTGCTCGCCCTGGTCGGTGTCCCACGGCCCCCGGGTCGCGAGGTCGGGCAGGCGGAGCACCGCCGCAAGCACGAGGAGCCCGACGAGGACGACGAGGTCCGCACGGCGGCCCTCGAAGAGAACCGGCGGCGCCCATCGGGAGGCGGGAGGCGGCGAGGCACGATTCGCGGCGCTCACGAGGCGGGCGTCCGCGAGCGCGCCCCGCGCAGCTCGAGCGCCGCCGGCGGCAGCCGGCCCAGCCGCCGCCCCGCGGCCAGCTTCCGGGCGCGAGCCATGTTGACGGCGTCGTAGCCCTCGTCCATCCCGGGAGTCTCCAGGTAGAAGGGGATCCCGGAGAGGCGCGGGTCCACGAGCAGGCGCGCCAGGCCGGCGCCAGGCCCCATCTCCCCCGCTCCCAGGTGCTGGTGGCGATCGAGCCTCGACCCCCGGGCGGCCTTGGAGTCGTTCAGGTGGACCATGGCCACGCGGCCCAGCCCGATCCTCGCGTCGACGGCGGCCAGGAGCGCATCGACCCCCTCGGTTGTCGCCATGTCGTAGCCGGCGCCCCAGAGGTGCGCCGTGTCCAGGCAGATGCCGACCCGCGCCGGGGAGACGCCCCGGGCCGCCACGCCGTCGAGGATCCGCGCGAGCTCCTCCACCGTGGTTCCGATGCCGTCGCCGCTGCCCGCCGAGTTCTCGAGCACGAGGAGCGGGCCGTCCGGCGCCGGGCCGACCGCGGCCGCATCCAGGACGCGGGCCACGCCCTCGGCCACACGCGCGACCCCGGGCTCCACGCCGGCGCCCTTGTGGCTCCCGATGTGGACGTTCACGTAGCGGGCGCCGTAGCTGGGCGCGACCTCCATCTCGTGGGCGAGCAGGGCCACGGAGCGTTCGAACATGTCATCGTCGGGCCCGGCCAGGTTCACCAGGTAGGAGGCGTGCACGGCGACCGGGCCGATCCCTCGCGCCGCGAGCCGCTCGAGGAAGGCGGGCAGCTCGGCCGGCGGCTCCGCCCTCCGCTTCCAGGCGGTCGGATTGTCGATGAACACCTGGAGGGCCTCCACGCCGATCGCGTGGGCGCGCTCGACGGCCCGGACCATCCCGGACCCGAGCGGGAGGTGTGCCCCCAGCGGCCGGCCGTCGGGAAGGGCGCGACGCAGCACGGACGCCGGTCAGCGCTTCGCGGGTGGCTTGGCACCCCTGCCGGGCATGTACGCCCCGGCGATGATCGGCTCGATGAGCCCGAAGTCGCCGTCCCGGCGCCGATAGAGGAGGTTCAGCCGCTCGTTCTCGGCGTTCACGAAGATGAAGAACGCGTGGCCGAGCGTCTCCATCTCGGCGATGGCGTCCTCCTCGAACATCGGCTCGAGGGCGAACCGCTTCGTCTTCACCACCCGTCGCTCGCGGCCCGCGTCGGCCGTGCCGTCGGCGATCCGGGCCAGGATTCCCTTCTCCTCGGGCCCCCGCGCCCGGATCCGGGGCTTCTCGCGGTGGTCGACGGCGCGCCGCTCCACCTTGTCGACGACGTCGTCGATCGCGGCCTCCCACGTCGACGCGTCCGCCCGTCCGCGGAGCGCCTGGCCGTCGATGACGAGCGTGACGTCCGCAATCCGCGAATCGTCGGCGCTCCTGTGATGCTCGACGGAGAGCTCGATGATCGCGTCGGTCCGGTCGTCGAGGAAGCGCTCCAGGCGCCGGGACTTCCGCTCGGCGTACTGCCGCACGGCATCCGGGACGTCCATGTTCTTGCCCTTGACGATCGTCCTCACGGCTGACCTCCAGGGTGCATGCGGGCCGGCCGGTCCGCGGGACGCGGCGACCGACGGCTGCCCGATCCGTCGAGTATAGGTCGGCATCCAGCCGGCTTCGACCGGCGAGCGGCCCCTCGTCGAGGGCCGTCACGCCTCGCGGGCAACGGTCAGGGCCGACACGGCGACCGCCCCGGCGTCGAGGAGCGCCTCGGCGCAGGCGACGAGAGTGGCCCCGGTCGTCACGACGTCGTCGACCAGCACCGGCCACCGGCCGGCCACGTCACCCGCCCGGGCGGGATCGACGGCGAACGCCGCCGCGACGTTGGCCGCCCGACGGTCGCGGCCCAGCTCGAACTGGGGTGTCGTCGCGCGGGCGCGCCGCAGCGCGGGCACGGCCGGGCGGCCGAGCGTGGCGGCCGCCGCCCGCGCCAGGAGCTCGGCCTGGTCGTAGCCACGGGCGGCACGGCGGGTGGGATGAACCGGCACGTGGACGAGGACGTCGCCGCCGATCGCCGCGCGGCGCCAGCGGGCGGCGGCGGCCGCGCCCAGAGGCGCTGCCAGGCGCTGCTCCCCGCGGTACTTGAGGGCGTGGAGCGCGTCGCGGACGATCCCCGCGTACGGGGCGCACCACTCCAGCTGGACGAGGGGGAGCGGGACGTCGGACGGCATCCCGAGGGGAACGCCGGCCGGCGCCGCCTCGCGGACGGTCAACGCGCGGCCGCACGGGCCGCACAGGGCCATGCCCTCGCAGCCGCAGCCGATGCAGGTCGCCGGAAACGCGACGTCGAGCAGCCGGCCGGCGATGCGGCCGGGTCCCGGGACCCGGAGGCGAGCGGCAGCGCCCATGCCGGCGAGGATGACGGGAGCCGCTCACCGCGGGCTTATCGGCGGCCTGCGCGGGCTTGTCGCCGCCGCCGCCCGGATCAGGCGCCGGGGTCGATCCCTCCCAGCCGGATCACGTCCCCGACGGCCGTCCCGGAGGCAGCTGCGGTCCCGGCCGGGAGCTCCAGGCAGCCGTCGGCGCCGCGGGCCCACCAGACCACGCCCGTCCACGGCCGCAGCGCTCGCCGCACGGCCACCACCCGTCGCCCGCCGCCGAGGGCCGGCTTCGCCAGGAAGACGGCGTCGATCGGGAAGCGCATGAAGAGCATGTGGATGCTCGAGGCCGGCCGCAGCCAGAGCCCCGTCCCGGCCGGCAGGTCCGCGCGCCCCATCAGCCCCATGAAGCGGCCGCCGAACGATTCGGCAACCTCCAGCGACTCGGCGACGACCCTGTCGCGGGTGGCGTTCCGCGCGTGCAGCGCGCGCGACGACGGTCGATCCACGGGTGAGTCGCGGCGGGGGGCTGCGGTGGGCGGTGACGAGCGGTGGTGAGCCGCCTACCCGCCCGGTCCGCCGGGACCGGCGAGGTTCTTGATGATCAGGATGATCGCCGGGCCCAGGATGACGATGAAGAGCGACGGGAAGATGCAGCCGACCAGCGGGAACAGCATCTTGATCGGCGCCTTTGCCGCCATCTCCTCGGCCCGCTGCCGGCGCTCGATCCGGAGTTGCTCGGACTGGACCTGGAGGACCTTGCTGATGGAGACACCCAGCTGCTCGGCCTGGATGATGGCGCCGATGAAGTTGGTGAGGGCGGGCACCTCGGTCCGGGGCACGACGTCGCGCAGCGCGTCGCGCCGCGCCTTGCCGACACGGACCTCGGCCAGCGCGCGCTTGAACTCGTCGACCAGGGGACCCTCCATCTTCTCCACGACCTTGGCGAGTGCGGCGTCGAAGCCGAGGCCCGCCCGGACGGAGATCGTGAGGAGGTCGAGGGCGTCCGGGATCTGGAGGAGGATCGCCTTCTGCCGAGCGCGGACCCGGCGGCCGAGCCAGAACTCGGGGGCGACGTAGCCGAACGCCACGCCGACCGCGCCGAGGGCGATCGCAACCGGCAGCCCCGTGTTCATCGCGAACAGGAACAGCAGGAAGAAGAGGATGGCGAAGACGACCGCACAGATCGCCTTGACGCTCAGCCAGTCGGGGACCCGGAGGTCGCCCGGGTTGCCCGCCATCGCGAGGTTCTTCTCGGTGCGGACGGTGAACGAGGAGGAGGTGAACCGCGCGACCATCGCCGAGAGGCGGCCGGCCAGGGGCCGGACCGTCCGCTCGAAGAACGGCTGCTGGAGCTCCAGCTCCTCGAGGTTCTTGGCCTGCATCGACCCCAGCTGGGTCAGGCGCGCCTGGACCGGGTCGACGCTCGACGAGCCCGCCAGGCCGATGGCGACGAAGAGGATCGCCGCAGCGCCGGCGCCGGCGACGACGAGGGGGATCAGGTTGTCCATTCCCTAGACCTCGATGTCGACGATGCGCCGGATGAACATGAACCCGATGAACATCATGACCCCGCCGGTCGCGATCAGGATGATCCCCGTCGGGATGCCCCCGATGTTCACGTCGGGGTCGAGCATGGGCTGGAGGAAGCCCGGCGCGATGATGAAGAGGAAGCCGGCGAGGGCGATCGGGAGGAATGCCACGACGTAGCCGGAGAGCCGCTGCTGCGCGGTGAGGGTGCGGATCTCGCCCTTGATGCGGACCCGCTCGCGGATGGTGAAGGCGATCGAGTCCAGGATCTCGGCGAGGTTTCCGCCGACGGTGTACTGGATGGAGATGGCCGTGACCATCAGCTCCAGGTCGTCCGAGCGGACGCGGCGGACGATGTTCTCCAGCGCCTGCTCGAACGGCAGGCCGAGGTTGACCTCGCGGATCACCCGGGAGAACTCCGTGGAGATCGGCGGGCGCGATTCGCGGACCACGAGCTCGATCGCCTGGAGGAACGACGAGCCGGCCCGGAGCGCGTTCGCGATCAGGGTGATCGTGTCGGGGAGCTGCTTGTTGAACTGGTTGATCCGCTTGCCCTGGCGGCGCCTGACGTACCAGCGCGGCAGCATGAAGCCGAGGACGACCCCGACCAGCAGGATGATCGGGTTCCGGAGGGCCGGGAGGGCGAATCCGGCGAGGAACATCAGGGCCGGGACGCCGACGATCGCCGCCCCCCAGATGAAGAGGTATTCGCTGACCTTCAGCCTGAGGTCGGCCCGGGCCAGGTCGCGGGAGATGTTCGCCCCGAAGTCCCGCTGCTCGACGGCTTTGTTGAGCTGCGCGATCGCGGCGCTCTGGGAGATCAGGTCGCCGAGCGACGTGCCCCCCTCGCCCTTCGTGGCCTCCCCGCGCCCGGACGCATAGCGCTCCAGGCGCGCGCTCACCCCGGACCCGCGGCCCGACGAGGCGATCCCGACCGCGATCAGGAGGATGGCGACCGCCGCGACGGCGGCGACGACGATGGTCAGCGGCACGGCATGCCCTCCCGCGCGCTAGAAGACGAAGCCGAAGAGTCCGGGCGGCAGGTGGATCCCCATCACCTCGAACTTCTCGACGAACTTCGGGCGGATCCCGGTCGGCTTCAGCCGGCCCTGGATCGCACCCTCGACGACGCCCGTCTGCTCGAAGATGAAGACGTCCTGCATGACGATCACGTCACCTTCCATCCCCTGGACCTCGGTGATGTTCGTGATCCGCCGGGTGCCGTCCTTGAGCCGGGCCTGGTGGACGATGAGGTCGACCGCCGAGGCGATCTGCTCGCGGATGGCCCGCAGCGGCAGGTCGACGCCGGCCATGAGGACCATCGTCTCGAGGCGCGACAGCATGTCGCGCGGGCTGTTGGCATGGCCGGTGGACATCGAGCCGTCGTGGCCGGTGTTCATGGCCTGCAGCATGTCGAGGGCCTCGCCCGAGCGGCACTCGCCGACGATGATCCGGTCGGGGCGCATCCGCAGGGCGTTGCGGACCAGCTCGCGGATCGGGATCTGGCCCTTGCCCTCGATGTTTGGCGGCCGCGACTCCAGCGTCACCACGTGCTCCTGGCGGAGCTGCAGCTCGGCGGCGTCCTCGATCGTGATGATCCGCTCGTCGTTGGGGATGAACGAGGAAAGGACGTTCAGCGTCGTCGTCTTGCCGGAGCCGGTGCCGCCCGACACGAAGAGGTTGAGGCGCGCCTCGACGCAGGCCTTGAGGAAGTCGAACATCTCGGGCGTCGCGGTCCCGAAGCGGATCAGGTCGTCCACCGTGAAGGGGGAGGCAGCGAACTTCCGGATCGTGATGACGGGACCGACGAGCGAGAGCGGCGGGATGATGGCGTTGACGCGGGAGCCGTCGGTGAGGCGGGCGTCGACCATCGGCGAGGACTCGTCGACGCGGCGCCCGATGGGGGCGATGATCCGGTCGATGATCCGCATCACGTGGTCGTCGTTCTGGAACACCACGTTCGTCAGCTCGAGCTTGCCGTTCCGCTCGATGTAGACCTGGCGCGGGCCGTTCACCATGATCTCGGTGATCGACTCGTCGCGCAGGAGCGGCTCCAGCGGCCCGAGGCCGATGATCTCGTCGGTGATCTGCTCCAGCATCCGGACCCGCTCGGCGCGGGTCAGGGCGAGGCCCTCCTCGTCGATGACCTTGCCGAAGATCTCCTCGATCTGGCGCCGGACCTCGACCTGGTTGGAGAGGTCGAGCTTGGGGTCCAGGTCGGAGATGACGCGGCTCTGGATCCGGAACTTGACGTCCCGGAACGACTCGCGGGCGGGCGCGCCGGGCAGGAGGCGCTGGGCGGGCGCGAGGGTCGGAGGCGGGCCGGCGGGCGCGCCCGGCTCGGCAGGTGCGGCCGGTGCCGGGTTGCCTCCGGGTGCAGGCGCCGGCCCGGGCGCGCCGGGTCGGGAGCTCTCGATTCGCTTCAGCAGGGACATCGTCCCACCACCCCTTCACGCCCCCGAGGGGGAAGCTTCACCATCCTGCTACCGCCACGCGAAGAGCGACTTTCGGGGGGCCGGCTTCCGCGCCTCGTCGGGCGCGGCCTCCGACGCCCCGAGGAGCGCCCGGGCGAGGCGGAGGACGTCCTGCGACACCTGCGCCTCTCGGTTGCTGACGAAGAACGGCACGCCCCGGTTGAGGGCGTAGACGACGCTCCGGCCGTCGCTGACGACCGTGTGGTCGACCTTGCGGCCGATGGAGTGCTCCACGTCCGCGACGCGGATCCCGAGCGCCGAGTCGGCGCGGTTGAGCACGAGCTCGATCTTGTCCTGGGGGTAGCCGAGCTGCCCGGCGACCTCGAGGAAGAGCCGCATGTTCTTGATGCTCGTGATCTCGAGGGTGAGGACCGTGAGGATCACGTCGGCTTCATCCAGGATCGCGAGCGTCGCGTCGCTGAACGCCGCGGCGCAGTCCACGACCACGAGGTCGCAGTTGGCGCGCAGCACGTCGAGCACGCGCCGGATCGCGGCGGGGGTCACCAGCTCGGCCATCTCCGGCGACGGCGGGGCCAGGAGCACCTTCACCCCCGTCGAGTGGCTGATGAGGAAGGTGTCGAGGGACTCGGGCTCGCCGGCGTCGAGCTCCGGGACGAAGTCGGCGATCGACTTGCTCTTGGGGTTCAGGTTGAGGAGGACGCCCACGTCGCCGAACTGGAACGAGCCGTCGACGAGGACGACCTCGCGGCCCGGCTCCGACGCGGCGGCAACGGCGGTGTTCACCGCGATCGTCGTGCGCCCGACGCCGCCCTTGGGACTGAAGAACGCCACCACGCGCCCCGGCTCGCGTGCCACCTTGGGCGCCCGGTCGACGGCCGACACCGCCATCCGGCCCATCTTCTCCCGCTCGCGGGCGTGAACCTGGCGGATGGAGGCGACCAGCTCGTCCGAGCTGAAGGGCTTCACGAGGAACTCGCGGGCACCGGCCAGCATCGAGCGGCGCAGGTAGTCCGCCTCGCCCTGGACCGACATCATCACGACCGCGGAGGATGGGGCCCGCGCCGCCATGAGCTCCGTGGCGGCGATCCCGTCCATCTCGGGCATGTTGATGTCCATCAGGACGATGTCGGGGTGCAGCCTGGCCGCCATCTCGAGCGCCTCGGCGCCGGACGCGGCCGCCCCGACCACCTCGACGTCCTTCTCGAACCCGAGAAGCTTCGTCAGGTGGTCGCGCGTCTCGGGGATGTCGTCCACGATCAGGACGCGGATCTGGTCGCTCATCGGCCGGTCGGCCTCTGCCTCGTGTCGGGGTTGACTGAGATGGGTCGGTCGGTGGCTCGCGCTGGGGCGGCCGGGCGGCCCGCCCCGCGCCTGGCGCCGCCTACGGCTTCTTCGGGAGGACCGACCCGACGATCTGCGGCGGGATCACGGCCCACTTGTCGACGAGCATCCGGAGGGTGATGCCGGTCGTGGTCTCGTCTGCCGCGGCCTTGTCCTCGGGGGAGCGGAGGACGAGGGTGATCGAGCCATCCAGCTGGCCGAAGCGGAGCACCTCGGCCTCCTGGGCCGAGACGGCGAGGATGACGATCGGGACGGTGACGGCGGGAGTCGTCCCCGTCGCCGGCGCCTGGCCCTGCGCCGTCGGCGGCGGCGGGAAGAGCACGCCCACGACCTCGAGGTTCTGGATGACCGCCTTCACCGTGGAGGTGACGTTGGTGAAGCCCGGCACCTGGGCGAGCTGGTCGGTCGCGGGGTCGGTGGTCACGACGGGGAACTTGTCCGCGCCGGTGATCCCCACCACGACGTCGACGCGGTCGCCGGGCCTGATGAGCGTGCCCACGCCGGAGATCTGGTCGACCTGGATTGCCATGGCCCGGCGGCCTGGCTGCAAGAGGCGGCCGATGTCCGGGTTGACCGTCGAGGTCGCGAAGGCGTTGGCGTCGACGAGCTCGCCTTTGGTGAGCTGCGTCGTGATCGCGCGGCCGATGACCTCGTTCGGCAGCGTGTAGGCGCCGCCGGGCTTCTCGGCGACGTTGACGTCCTGGGTGGTGACCATGTCGGCGGTGAGCGTCGTGCCCAGCGGAACGTCGGAGGCGGCGACGACGACCGTCGAGGTCGTCACGGCGGGGCCGGCGGGGGTGGTCCCGCCGTCGCCCCGCAGGAGCAGGACGATGCCCACGAAGGCGACCGCCGCCAGGAGGAAGCCGATCAACAGGATCAGGCGATTAGTGCGCTTCAAGGTTGATCTCCCCGTTGCCGTTTGACAGGCGGCACCACTCTAGCACCGGCCGATGGTCGCGCGACCATACAAAAGTGCTAGGACGTTGGGAACAAATGGGAGGAATTCCCGCACCGTGAACGACGGCGCTCGCGCAGGCAGGACCGGGCCCGACGGGCGCTCGGCCTTGCCTGCTTCTCCTCGAGGCGGTTCGGCGCTGACGGCGAACCGCCGCATCCACAGGCGACGTTCCCCCTGATGTCCCTGCTGGAGGCCGAGAACGGGAATGGGCCGCCGGGACGTCCCGGCGGCCCATTCCGCGATTGGCCCTAGACGGACGAGCCGACCTTCGAAAGGATCGACGAGACCTGGCCGCCCAGGAAGATGAGGGCGACGATCGCGACGATCGCGATGAGGGCGAGGATCAGCGCGTACTCCGCGAGACCCTGGCCCTCCTCGTCACGGTCCAGGAGATACGAGATAAGTCCGGACAGATATGCCATTGGGTTGTTCACCTCCTCCCCTCGTGGAGTCTCCCGCCTTCGCGGGAGCTGGCAGGGCCTCCGGGACCCTGGATCATGCTACCCGCCGCGAGCGGCCGGCCAAGAACGGCCGGCCGGACGGCGAGCGAACGCTAGGACCGCCCCGGACGGGTGTCAAGGCCCGCAGGCCCGTTCGGTGGTGCCCGGAGGCGCCGCCCTGCGGTCCCGGAATCGCCGACGCCGGGTCCGCGGGGCCCGGCGCCGGTGCTGTTGCGGAAGGCGGTCCTAGACGGACGCGCCAACCGTGGAGAGGATCGACGAGACCTGGCCGCCCAGGAAGATGAGGGCGACGATCGCGACGATCGCGATGAGGGCGAGGATCAGCGCGTACTCCGCGAGACCCTGGCCCTCCTCGTCACGGCTCAGGAGATGCGAGATGAGTCCGGAGAGAATTGCCATGCTTGGTTCACCTCCTCCCCTCGGGAGTCTCCCGCCTTCGCGGGAGCTGGCAGGGGTCCCGGGACCCGGACAGCGTCGCCAGCCGCGATCGGCCGGAGCTCAAGGGGCCCGTGGACGGCGACCGAACGCTAGGACCGCCCCGGACGGGTGTCAAGGCCCGCAGGCCCGTTCGGTGGTGCCCGGAGGCGCCGCCCTGCGGTCCCGGAATCGGCGACGCCGGGTCCGCGGGGACCCGGCGTCGGTGTTGCCGCCGAAACCGGTCCTAGACGGACGAGCCGACCTTGGAGAGGATCGACGAGACCTGGCCGCCCAGGAAGAGGAGGGCGACGATCGCGACGATGGCGATGAGGGCGAGGATCAGGGCGTACTCGGCGAGGCCCTGCCCTTCGTCGTCGCGTCGGATGATGCCGAGAACGTAGTCGATGAGCGCCATGAAGGCCTCCCCGGATGAGTGCGCGCACCCCGAGATCAGGGCAAGGCGGAGGCTACGTCCACGGCGCGGCGCGATCCAATGGCCTGTTCGTACCGGCCATGCAGCGGTACCCCGGGGCGGTACCCCGGGACCGGCCCTTCAGGCAACCGCGAGACCCATCAACAGCCGGCCGGACTTGTCGACCTCGCTGCCGATCATGCTCAGGACCCACGCCAGCTGGGGGCGGAAGAGGACGAGCACAGCTACCGCAACGAGCACGGCGAGCGCCAGGATGACGCCGAACTCCACGAATCCCTGGCCTGCCGCGGCCGGCGCAGGCCGGCGAGCCGGGCTCACGCGTCCGTGATGGCCGCCGGGAGCGGGAAGCGCGCGGTCACGCCGCGGCCGTCCGCCGCGAAGTCCACGCGCCCTCCGGCCGCCGTCGCGCGCTCCTCGATCTCGCGACGGATGGCCGGGGTCAGGACGGCCACGAGGCTGCGCGCGGCCGTCCGCGCCCGCCGCTCATCCACCATCGCCCGGAGGGCGGCCGGCATGTCGGCGCGCGGCTCCTCCTCGACGACCTCCGGCGAGGGCGGGTGGACCGCGCGGACGGCGACCTCCAGCTCATCGCCCCAGTCCAGGGTGAGCGCGACTCTCTCCGGATGCCCGCCCACCAGGCCCGCGACCGCCTCGTCGGCGACCCGGAAGATCGCGCTCTCGAGCTCCATCGGGAGGCGGCGGTCCGACCCCAGCGACTCGAACTCCACCGGGACCCCCGCCCGCCGGCTGCGGTCGCGGGCGACGCGGCGCAGGGTGGGAACCGGCCCGAGGTCGTCGAGGACCATGGGCCGGACGTCGAAGATGAATGCCTTGGTCGCCTCCAGCGTGCGCCGGACCATCGCCGTCAGCTCGCGCACCTCGGCTTCGGCGGCGGCCGGATCGCGAGCCAGGAGCCGTTCCACGATCTGCGCCTGGAGGACGATGTTCGTCAGGCTCTGGGCCGGCCCGTCGTGCATCGCCCGGGCGATGTCGCGGCGAAGATCCTCCTGGGCGGCCAGGATCACCCTCCCGACGCCGGGCGAGGCGGCGGTCTCCGCCGGGCCGGGTGGCACGGCCGCGGCGGCCGGCACCCCCTCCGCCGCGGGCTCCCCCGTGCCGCTTGCTTCGCGCACCCGGGCCAGCCCATCGCGGTACCGCTCCAGGATCTTGCCCCTGCCGGCAAGCCCGTCCGCCTGGGCTTCCATCTCGGCGGCCCGCCTGGTGAGCGTGACGAGCTGCGCGTTCGCCTCGGCCAGCTCGGTCGGGGCGGCTTTCGCGCCGAGCCCGGCAAGGCGCTCGGCCGCCTGGGCCCGCTTCTGCTCGTGGCGGCCCGCTTCCGTGCGCGCCTGCCCGACGAGCAGCTCGATCTCGGCCAGCTCGCGGGCCAGGCCCTCGAGCTCGCCGTCGAGCAGCTCGCGGAGCGCGACGGGGTGGTCTGTCATGGTCCGGGGTCAGTCCTCCGGCATCCGGATCCAGCCCTGGCGCATCGCGTACACCACGGCCTGGGTCCGGTCGTTGACGGCCAGCTTGCGCAGGATGGAGCTCATGTGGTTCTTGACCGTCTGCTCGCTGATGGAGAGCTGGTAGGCGACCTGCTTGTTCGTCATCCCCTGGGCGATGTTGTCGAGGATCTGGACCTCGCGCGGGGAGAGCGGGGCAAAGATCGGGGCCGCCTCCTGGCCGTAGATCGCCAGCTCGCGGAACTCCTTGAGGACGCGCGAGGCGACCGCCGGCTTGGCGAAGACCTTGTCGTTGATGAGGAACTCGCCCGTGGCGACCCGGCGAATGATGGTGACGAGGTCGTCGGGCCCCACGTCCTTGAGGATGAAGGCGGCGGCCCCGGCGCGGATCGCCTGGAAGAGCGCCTCCTCGTCCTCGTCGGACGCCAGGATGATGATCCCCGTCGCCGGGAGGTCGCGCTTGATCTTCTGGGTGGCGTCGATCCCGCCCGGGGCGGGGAGCGAGAGGTCCATCAGGATGATGGCGGGGTCGGTCTCGAGCGCCACGTCGTGGGCCGAACGGCCGTCGTCGGCCTCGCCCACGATGTCGAAGTCGGGCTCCCGCTCCAGGATCGCCCGCATGCCGACGCGGACGAGGGCGTGGTCGTCGACCAGCAGGATCCGGATCCGCTCATCGCCGCCGCGCCGGTCGGGGCCACCCCGCCGGCGGTCCGGCCCGGGGTAGGTCATGCGGTGCCTCCTCTCTCAGGGACGGGTACGTCGAGGACCACGACGGTGCCGTTCGCGGGCCGCGAACGCACCTCGAACGCGCCGCGGACCAGCTCGGCCCGCTCGCGCATGAACTGCAGCCCGAAGGTGCGCCGCCCCGGGATCGCCGTGGCGTCGGGGTCGAATCCACGCCCGTCGTCGCGGACCTCCAGGGTCCAGCGGCTGCCGTCGCGCCGGGTGGCGACGTGGACCTGGCGCGCGCCGGCGTGCTTCCGGACGTTCTGGAGCGCCTCCTGGAGCACGCGCAGGACGACGACCTGCTCCGCCTCGTCGAGGTCGTCGGGCGACGCGGCAAGGTCGACCTCCACGACGGCCCCGGTGAGCGCGTGGAGCGTCGCGGCCGCGTCGCGGACCGCCCCGTCGAGGCCGACCTCGTCGAGGATCGGGGGCCGGAGCTGGCTGATGAACGCGCGCACGTCGCCCAGCTCGCGCCGCAGCCGCTCGCGCAGGAAGCGCAGCTCGATGCGCGCGGCGGGCCGGTCCCGATCCAGGATCTTCTCGATGTACTGGACGCCGAAGATGGCGTTGGCGAGCGCCTGCGCCGGTCCGTCGTGGATCTCCTGGGCGAGCCGTGTCCGCTCGGCCTCGCGGGCCTCCACGAGGCGCATCTGGAGGTCGTCGGCCAGGTCGGGCGCGGCGGTGTCGGCGAGCAGCGAGGCGTCCCCCCGCTCGAGGAAGAGCCACATCCGCTCGAGGCCTCGGACGGCGAGATCGAGGCGCGCCAGCTCCGCCTGGCGCTCGCCCAGCTCGGAGGTGCCAACGGCGATGCGGCGGCGCAGCTCCGCCGACCGGCCCTCCTCGGCGGCGGCCTCAGCCGCCTCCGCCAGGGCGACGGCGGCCGATCCCGGGTGCCCGGAATCCCCCCGGCCGGCCCCCGGCCCGCCGGGCTCGAGATCGGCGACGAGACGCTGGTCGGCATGGTCGAGGGCGTCGCGATCGTCGTGCCACCCGGCCAGGCTCGCGTGGAAGGCCTCGCGGTACTGCTCGGTCACCGCGCGCAGCGTGTTCGCCGCGTACGCGAGGGCGGCCTTCGCCTCCGCGTGAAGGGTGTCGAACCGACCCGCCGCGTCGCCGGCGCCGATCTCCGCGCTCATCTGGCGGCCAGTATACGGGCGCTCACGGGCAGGCCACGCGGAAGACCCGGAACTCGGCCGCGCGCGCCTCCCCCTCGGCCGCCGGCGGGAGGGCGACCGGCTCCAGGCAGGCCGCATCCGGATCGGACGCAAGCCGGCCCGGCCAGCCGCCGTGGTCGCCGTCGAGGACGAGAAGACGGGCGCCGAACGTCCGGGCCAGATCCACCACGCTCGCCACCGGCTCGTCGGGCAGGCCCAGGGCGGAGATCCGGCTCACCTCGGCGAGCCAGATCGGGTGGTTGGCAATGACGGGCCCCGCCCCCTCGAGGGGTACGCCGGCGGTCGCCATCCGGCGCGCCAGATCGGCGTACGCTGCTTCCGTCCCCCGCGCCTGGGCCCCGTAGGCGATGACGCCCGGCACCATGAAGAGGAGGGCGCCGAAGGCCGCGAAGAGGGGCGCCAGCCAGGCCACGGGGCGCGTCCAGCGGCGCCGACGGCCGACCCACGCGAGGCACTCGTCCAGGCCCGCCAGGCCGGCCACCAGGAGCAGGACGGAGGCCGGGACCGACGCGTGGAGGAACGTCCCCCAGCGCGTCTGGACCGGGAAGACCAGCGTCGCGACCAGGAACGTGAGGAGGGCAAGAACGAGCAGCGGCCGCAGGGCCCGTGCTCGCGCCGCCCAGGGCAGCGCGAGCAGCCCGACCACGGCGATCGGGGCGCCCGGCACCAGGAGGACGTCGAGCAGGTTGTGGAGGAAGCCGTCCACGCGGTGCTGCAGCCAGGCGGCCGGTCCCAGGGCCAGGTAGCCGGCCGCGGTGGCGGGATCCTGCCAGGCGAAGATCTCGATCCCGGTGATCGCCCAGGCATTCGTGATGGCCTGGCCCGGCAGCGGCGACCCGAAGACCAGCCAGTTCCGGGCCAGCCAGGGCGCCATGACGGCGAGCGCGATCACCGCCGGAACCGCGATCGCCCGGGTGACGGCGCCGCGCCCCGCGTGTCGCCAGGTGGCGATCGCCACGGCGGCCCACGCCAGGCCCACCCAGGCGGCCTCGCTGCGAGCCAGGCCGGCGACGCCGATGGCCAGGCCCAGGGCGACGAGGCGCGCGTCGAGCAGCCGCTCCGGCGGCCGACGGACGAGCCGGGCCATGAGCAGGCAGGCGAGGAGGGCCGGCAGCCCGAACGGGACGCTCGAGTCGAGGTGCGCCGAGGGGAGGACCAGCGGCAGGGCGACGGCGGCCACGAGTCCCGCTCCCAAAGCCAGCGTGCGGGCCCGCTCCATGTCCAGTGCGCGCTCCTCGGCCACGTCCGCGGCGATCCGCCAGGCGGCCACCGGCACAAGCGCGCCAAGCACGGCCGCCACGGGGAGGGTCATCGCGTACGACGAGGAGCCGCCGACCAGCATGGGCACGAGGCCGAGGAGGCTGGGCAGCGGCTGCCAGATCTCGAACGCCGGGCGCGGGAAGAAGAAGCCGAGGACGCCAGTGACGGGATCGTGGGCCGGGGTGGCGTACGACCAGATGGCGTCGCTGACGAAGCCCCGGCCTTCGGCCAGGTTGCGGGCGACGCCCCAGTAGTACGCCGTGTCCTCCGGGATGGGGAAGGGCACCTGGCCGGCGGCCCAGAGGCGCACCAGCGCGGCGACCGCGAAGACGAGGCCGGCGCTGAGCCAGGCCTCGCGGCGGCTCACGGGGCCGCTCCCGCGCAGCGAGCGTCCGCCACGTCGAGGCAGACGGGGTAGAGCCCGACGGCGACCGCCCCCGCCGGAAGCGGCGCGGCATCGGGAAGCTGGCGTGCCGGCCGGGTTGCCACCGGCGCCCCCAGCCATGCCGGGCGCGACTCGCCGTCCAGGATCGGCCCCACCGACGCCACGGTGTCCGCCCGGTTCAGGACGAGCCAGCGGATCTCGTACGCGCGGGCGACCTCCTCGATCGTCGCGAGGGGGTCGTTGACGAGCACGACGCCCCCGTGGCCGGTCCAGTAGAGCGTGCTCGAGGCGTCGATCGACATGACGCGCTCGTCCGGGGCGGCGCCGGCGTCCTCGAGGCCGCCGGCCACGAGCAGGAAGTCGTCGCGGCGGGCCGCCCAGCCGGCCTGGGTGACCAGGGCGCTGCCGATCGCCACGAGCACCGCGAGGCCGATCGCGGCGACGCTGAAGAAGCGCGTGGCGGTCGGAGCATGCCAGGCTCGGCGCCGGGCAGCCACCCAGCCGACCGCGACGGCGATCCCCTCGAGCGCCAGCACGTAGGCGTGGGGCGCGAGCGCCACGGCCGAGTGGATGAACGTCCCGCCCGGCACGTGCACCGCCGACACCAGCGTCGAGAAGGCGACGAGGAGCCCGGCGTAGGCGAAGAACGGGCCGAAGGGGAGCGACCGTCGGCGGACCCATCCGCCGACGAGCATGAACGGCGCGAGGAGGAGGCCCCCGATCAGCACGGTGAAGATCTCCAGCGCCGCGACGAGGCCGCCGATGCGGCTGGCGACGAGCGGCCCCACGCCCTGCGAAAGGAGCCACTCCAGGTTCGCCGACGTCGTGATGCTGTTCCATTCCTCGATGGAGCGGATGAAGAAGACCTTGCCGGAAGCCGAGGACGGCGACAGCGACCCGAAGACGGCCAGCTGGCGGGCGAGCCACGGGGCGACCACCGCGAGAAAGAGCCCGAAGCAGGCGACGGCGGCCCACAGCGGGATCGCCGGGCGACGCTCGCCGCCGCTTCGCCAGGCGCGCCAGCGATCCCAGGCGAAGGCCAGCCCGAGCGCGGCCCCGACCAGGACGCCGTCGTTGCGGGCCAGGGTGGCCAGCCCGACCAGCAGCCCGCCGAGGGCGAACGAACGGCTGTGCCCCCGCAGCCCGCGGGCGCCCATCCAGAGCGCGCCGGCCACCAGGGGCTGGTACAGCGCGAAGTTGTCGGGCTGGGCCATGAAGACGGCGCTCGCGGCCGGGATCGCCGCGAGGATGCCCGCCCCGACCGAGACGAGCCGGCTCGCCCCCGCGTCGCGCGCGAGCGCCCACGTGAGCGGCGCGGCCAGTGCGCCCGCAAGCGCGAAGGGAAGCGCGGAGGCGATCGCGGTCGGTCCCAGGAGCCAGATGAACGGGACCTGGACGAGCGAGGCCAGCGGCATCCAGTGGGCGTTGGAGGGAATCGGGAGGATCGGACCGGCCGGGATCTTCCCGCCGACCTCCGCGAAGATCCAGACGGCGTTGATGGAGAAGCCGTGCCCGGCCGCCAGGCTGTGGGCCACGTCGACGTAGTACGAGGAGTCCGGGTACGCAGGATCGGGGAAGCCCGCGAGCAGCACCAGCCGCACGACGAGCGCGAGCGCGTAGAGGGCGAGCGGCGTCCTCACGGTGGTGCACGGTAGCACCGCCGGAGCCCATGTCGGACCCGTACGGACGGGGGGGTACGGATGGGCCAGCGCGGAGCCCACGCGGGGGGGTGCCGCGACACCGCGGCCTCGGTACGATGCCCCGGATGTCAGCGGACCGGCGTGCGCCTCGCTCCCCCGTCGTGCTCTGGTTGCCCGTGGCGGTCATCGGATGGGCCGGCTTCGTCCTGATCGCGTCGCGGCTGGCGAGCATGGACCCTTCGCGCCTCGGCGACGACCTCCGACTCCTCGTGGACGCGGGCCTCCGGTGGCGGGAGGGGGCTCCCATCTACGCGACGGTGCCGCCCGGGACCACGCTCGAGGCGGAGTCCCTGTTCTACTCGTACCCACCGCTTGTCGCCCAGGCCATGTCACTGGTCGCCGGCGTCCCGTTCGCGGCGATCTTCGTGGCCTGGACGGCCGGCGCCGTGGGCGGGTTGTGGCTGGTGGCCAGGCGCCTGGGGCGCGACGGACGAGCCGTGGCGTGGCCGGCCCTCGCGCTCGCCCCGTACGTTTACCCGCTCGCGGTGGCCCTCTTGATCGGCAACGTCACCGCCTGGCTCCCGGTGGCGTTCGGCATGGTCCTCGCAGCCGTCCTCGCGGGCGGGCGGGCGATTCGCCTTGCGGGCGGGGCCGCGCTCGCCGTCGCCGCGGCGGCGAAGCTCCATCCCGCGTCGCTGGGGCTCTGGCTCCTCGTCGGCGGCATCCGCGAGGCGCGATCAGGTCGTGACAGCCGCGCGCTCCACGTTCTCGCCGTCGCCGCGGCCGTCGGGCTGGGGCTGCTCGCGGCGAGCCTCGTGATGGGCGGCTTCGATCCGTGGGTGGACTACCTCGCCTTCCTGCGCGAGGGCTCCGGGGCGGCGGACGTCGTCAGCCCGCTCAACGTGGGGCCGGCGTCGCAGGTCGCCCTGCTGCTCGGCCTCTCCGACGCGACGGCCCGGACACTCCAGGTCGGGGTCACCGTCGTCGCGATCGCCGGAACAGCCATCGCCGCCTGGGCGCTCGACGACCGCGTCGAGAGCTTCGCCTGGGCCACGGTTGCCTCGCTGGTGATCCTCCCGGTCTCGTGGTTCCACTACCCGGTCGTCCTCGTGCCAGTCGCCCTCGCGGCCGCGTCCCGAGCGCGCGACGAGAGCGTCCCTCGGACCGTGGCGCTCCTTGCCGCGGCGATCGTGGCGGCTGCGCTGGCCATCCTCCAGCCGGTCCTCGTGTGGGTGGCCGCCGCGCTCGTCCTCGCCGCCGCCCGCGTATCGCGGCCCCGCACTGCGGCGACCACCGACGTGGGCGCGCGCGCGGCGTCCGCGGGGGCGTGGTGACTGCCGTGGCGACGCCATCCCGGGCGCGGCGCCGGGCCGTCCACCTGGCGGGTCTCGGCGTCTTCGCGCTCGCGGTCGTCGGCGCGCTGGTCGGGATCGGGGCCCTCTGGATGCACCTCGTGGGCGACCCGCTCGCCGACGTGCGGGCCTACTACGACGCGGGAACGCGCCTCAACGCGGGCCTCCCGCTCTACCCGGCGGTCGCCGACCCGAACGTCGCGGAGTTCTACCGCTACCCGCCGCTCCTGGCCATCGCCTTCCGTCCGCTGGCGCTCCTGCCGTTCCCGGTTGCAGCGGCGACCTGGGAGGCGGTCGTCCTCGCGAGCCTCGCGGCGACGCTCTGGTGGGTGGGGCTCCGGCGGCGCGAGACCTGGCTCGCGGTGGGGATCCTGGGGCTCCCCATCGCCTGGTGCGTGGCCATCGGCCAGGCCCAGGTACCCCTGACCTTCCTGACCGCCATCGGCGCCCCGTGGTCGATCGCGCTGGCGGCGAACCTCAAGCTGTTCCCGGCGCTCGTCGCCCTGTGGTGGATCGGCCGGCGGAGCTGGCGCGCCCTCGCGGAGTTCGCCGCGTGGGCGGCCGGGCTGGCGCTGCTGCAGCTCGTCCTCGCGCCGCAGGCGACGCTCGACTTCCTCGGCTCCCTGACCCTGGAGCAGGTCGGGGAGGTCCGCAACATCTCGCCGTACGCCGCCTCGCCGCTCCTGTGGGCCGGGCTCGTCCTGGTCGCCGGCATCGCTCCTTGCCGCTCCGGCTGGCGCCCACGCGCTGGGGCTGGGCCGCGGCGGTCTCCCTCAGCGTGCTGGCGACGCCCCGGCTGCTGGTGTACATGCTGATGACGTTGCTCGCGACGCTGCGTGCACCCGCCGAGGCGGCCGGACAGCGCGGAGGCTCCCTCGGTGAGTGAGGACCTCCGAGCCGGAGCGAGCCACAGCACCCCGACCCGGGGTCTTCCTCGCGGTCTCCCAGGGGCGGCGAGCCACCTCGGGCGACTGCGGCAACTTCGCGAGCGCCCTACCGTCGCGCTCTTCTTCGCGGGCGTGGGGATCATCGCCGGGGCAGCGGTGATGGGCGGCATCGCGTGGTGGTGCCTGAACGGCTACCTCGCCGGCGACACCGTGGTCTACTGGCTGGCCGGGACGCGCGTCAATGCCGGCCACGAGCTGTACTGGATCGGGCCGAGTGACCCGTGGCTGCAGGACATGCGGCCATACGGCCTCTACTCGCCGCCCGCGCTCGTCCTGCCCTGGCTGTGGCTCGCCCAGTTGCCAGGCATCTCCGGCATGGTGCTGTGGTGGCTCGGAATGGCCGGCTGTGCGGTCTGGGCAATTGCCGTGGTGCTGCTCGGGACGCGAGGCTTCGCCGGTGTCATCGTTCTTCCGCTCATGCTCTCCATCACCCTGCTCGTCGGGGTTGGCAACGTCGATGCCGCCGTGCTCGCCGGGGTGGTCGCGACCTGGCTGCTGATCGCCGACGGGCGGGAGCGGGCCGCCGGCGTCCTCGTGGCGATCCTCGTCTCGGTGAAGCTCACGCCGGCCGTCCTGCTCGTCTGGCTCGTGGCGACTCGACGCTGGCGTGCCCTGCGCTGGGCCGCCGGGACGGGGATCGTCCTGGCCGTCGCGACGGCCGTCGCGCTCGGCCCGGGGGTGTTCCGGGACTACCTGGGCGTGATCGCCGGCGCCTCGGGCAGCGGTCGACCGTGGGCGATCCCCGTCGCGGGGCTCGGGCTCGTGGTCGTCCTGCTCCTGGGTCGCCGCGAGCGCATCGCGTTTGCCCTGGCAGTCGTCCTCATGCCGCTCGGATCCCCGGTCGCGCTCATCCAGTCCTGGGCGATGCTGGTCGGCGCAGCGACCCCGTGGGTGCGTGAGCTCGGGACGCGCTCACGCCGTGCGCACCCCGCATGAGCCGTGGTGGTCACGATTCGCGCGTCGACGGGCCCGGCTCAGATGGCGCGCGACCGGCGCTGGGCGCCAGGCTTTCCTTCCCCGGTCCGGACACAAGCCAGACCGCCGTCTCTCGCAGCCCCTCCCCGAGGGTCGTCCTGGGCACCCAGTGGAGCATGCGCCGGATCTTCTCGATGTTGACCACGCGGCGCCGGATGTTGTCGATGTCGCGCCGGTCGACGTGGGTCAGCGTGACCTCGCGATTCACCGCCGCGCCGACCCCGCGCGCCAGCTGGTTGACCGAGGTCTCGATGCCCGTGCCCACGTTGAAGACCTCGCCCTCGGCCCGGGGGTGGACGGCAGCGAGGAGCGTGGCGTCGACGGCGTCCTCGACGAAGGTGAAGTCGCGCGTCTGCTCGCCGTCACCGTGGACGAGGAGCGGCTCACCGGCCATCGCCGAGGCGAAGAACTTGCTGACGACGCCGCAGTAGGGATTGTCTGGGCGCTGCCCGGGTCCGTAGACGTTGCTGTAGCGGACCACGGAAACGGGCAGGCCATAGCTCTCGTAGAACGCGGAGCAGTAGTTCTCGCCGCCGAGCTTGCTGACCGCGTACGGCGACAGGAGAACGATCCCGTCGTCTTCGTTGATCGGGATCGACCGTGGATTCCCGTAGACCGACGTGGAGGACGTGTAGACCACCCGGTCCGGCCGGCTCTCCCGCGCGGCCATCAGCACGTTGAGCGTCCCGCCGATGTTGGTCTCGAAGTCGTCGCGCGGGTTCTTCGTGCTCGCGATGATGTTCCTGGCGGCCATGTGGAAGACGAGCGAATGCTCTGCCACGAGATCGCGGACGAGGGCCTGGTCGGTGACCGACCCCTCCACGAACTGCGCGCCCGTGGGGATCGTCTCCACCCGCCCCGTGAACAGGTCGTCGAGGACCGTCACCCGCGCCCCCATGTCGACCAGCCGCCGCACGAGGGCTCCGCCGACGAACCCGGCCCCCCCGGTCACCAGGATCCGCCGGCCGCCGAGGGCTCGATCTGCCGGGAACGTCATCGCTTCACCCCGAATCGCAGCAGGAGGGCCGGTCGGAACAGCCGCCACCAGTCCCGCACGCCCCGCATCTTCGTGTAGCCCTCCCGAGGGTGATAGCGCACCGTGCACGGGACCTCGACAACACGGTAGCCGCGGCGGATCGCCTTGTAGAGGACGTAGGGCTCGAGGTCGTAGCTCGTGAGCCACGCCTGGTCGAGGTCGAGCGCGGGATCGCGCAGGATGTCGGTGCGCAGGATCCGGAAGCCGTTCGTCGCATCCGTGATCCGTCTCCAGGCCAGGACGCTGAAGAGAGCCGAGTAGAGGCGCGTCCCGAAGCCCCGTCCCCCCGTCGGACCCTCCACGCGTCCCCCGGCCATCCAGCGCGAGCCCTGGACGTAGTCGGCGCCCAGCCGCGTGAGCGTCTCGAACGCGGGGACGAGCTCGGCGGGTTCGTGCTGGTCGTCGCCGGACAACAGGGCCACGTACGGGCGACCGCGCTCGGCGGCGGCCTGCCAGCCGTCGCGGATCGCCGCCCCGACGCCGCCGCGGACCTCGTGCCGAATGACCAGCGCCGCGCCGCGGGCTCGGGCCTCGTCCCCGGTTCCGTCCGTGGAGCCGTCGTCGACGACGATCGCCTCGAACCGCGGATCCCGCGGCATCTTGTCCAGGACGCGGCCGATCTTCCCGGCCTCGTTGAGGGCCGGGATGACGACGGCGACGAGCGGTTGGGATCCGGACACGCGGGGCCTTTCCGGGGACAGGCGACCAGCTGGATGGCAGCACGCGCAACGCTGCCCGGCAGGGTTCGCCTCGGCAATGAGCGGATGGTACCTCCGGCACGATCGCACACGACCAGTGGTGGCCCGCGCCTTGCCCGGTAGACTCCGCCCGATGACCGCCGCCAGCCTCACGATCATCCTGCCCGCCTACAACGAGGAGGCCCGCCTGGGGCCGGCCCTCGACGAGCTCTTCGGCTACCTGCGCCGCCACGGCGAGCGGGGCCGGGACGGCGCGCCGGGCGCTGCCGGCCTGCCGGACGATGTCCGCGTCCTGGTGGTCGACGACGGCAGCGTCGACGGGACCGCCGATCTCGTCCGGGCTCGCCCGGAGACGGCGGCCACTACGGTCTCCGGGGCGCCGCTCCTGGCGCTGCTGGCGGCGCCCCACGGCGGCAAGGGCGCTGCGGTGAAGGCCGGTATGCTCGCCGCCGAGACCGATCTCGCCATCTTCACCGACGCCGACATGGCCACCCCGCCCGACCAGCTGCCCCTCCTCGTGGAGGCGCTCCGCGACCACGACGTGGCCCTGGGAAGCCGGATCCAGCCGGACGGGAGCGACATGCGGCGGACCCAGCCGGGCTTCCGGCGGGCGATCGGGCGGGCGTTCCACGCCCTGGCCTCCATCTGGGCGGTCGGGAACGTCCAGGACACCCAGTGCGGGTTCAAGGGCTTCACGCGCCACGCGGCCCACGACCTCTTCGCCCACCAGAGGATCACGAGCATCGTCTTCGACGTGGAGCTGATCTACCTCGCCCGCCGCCGGGGCTACCGGATCGCCGTGGTCCCGATCGCCTGGTCGGACAAGCACGGATCGCGGATGCATCCCGGGTTTCGCCTGGGGCTGCGGGTCGGCTGGGACCTCTTCCGCACGCCGTTCCTGCACCGCCGGGTGGCGCGTCGGCGCTAGGCGTCGGGCTCCCGAAGGGCCGGGAACGCGATCGACGCGACGGCGGCCACGACAAGCACGGTCGCCCCGATCGCCAGGCCTGCCGGGTTCAGCGAGCCGATGAACATCGCCCCGATGAGCGCGACCTCGCGCCGAAGGCGGAGCATCGCAGGCACCAGGAAGAGGAGTCCGTAGGTGTGGAGCGAGAGCCCCCCGATCACGGCCAGGATGCCGACCCAGGCTCCCGCATTCCGCCTTGGGACCCACCACAGCACCACGACCGAGCCTGCGGCCACCGCGATCGCGAGCTCCCGTGGGAGGAGCTGCCAGAGGCCCGTGCCCGAGAAGCCCACGCTGGGTCCGCCGCGCGGCCGAGCTGCCGCACCCAGTCGCCGTAGATTGCGATCCCCGTGACGGGCAGCGTCGCCGCGACGACCAGGCCCAGGCAGACGAGGCCAGCGAGGGCCGCCCTGGGCCGGCGGATGAAGAGGTAGACGAGAGCGTGCACCCGGGACACCTTGATGGCGGCCACCACCGTCGCCTTGAGGCCTTCTGGCAGGCCTGACACGCGGCGGTCGAGCGGATCCCGGTCGATCGGGCGAAAGTCCGCGGGCGACCGCCCTCGGGCGAAGAAGAGGGCCGCGAACGCCGCGAAGCCGATGACCTCCACGTTCCCGCCCACGATGCCCTCCAGGAAGGGCGCCCATACCAGGAACGCCGGCATCCAGCGGAGCGGCACCCGGAGCCGGCCGAGCGTCCATACGGCGGCACCGAAGCAGATCCCCACCCACGCTGCCAGGACCCATTCGATCGGCAGCCCCAGGAGCGGGACGAGCAGCGGAAGGACGAATGGCGGGTAGAGGAACGGCAGGTTCGGGCCGAAGGCCTCGCCGAAGCTGGAGGCCAGGTAGGGCTCGCCGCCGTTCGCCCAGCGCTGGGTCGCAAAGATGGGGATGAGCAGGTCGACGCCGGGTGTCTGCCAGCCCAGCAGTCGCCACGCGGCGAGGAGCGTCGGCAGCGCCGCGAGGACCAGGAGCCCAAACCGCAGGAGGCGATTCGCCGGGGTCCCCACGGTGAGGACCGCCAGGGTGGCGGCGCGCGTCGAGTTCACAGGCGGGCGGCGCGGTCGGTTTGTGCCTGGGCGGCGCACGCCTCGCGCGCCCGGCGCGGCCCGCGCCCGACCAGCAGGCCCGGGTGGATGGCGAACAGCTTGAAGATGCTCGCCCAGTGGTGCCGCGTCGCGGCCGACCGCAGGTCGAGCGTCCGGCGGCTCTGGCGCTCGTAGACGTGCTCCATGACCGCCTCCGGGGCGACGTGGACCTCCCAGCCGCGCTGCCACATCCGGTGGCACCAGTCCAGGTCCTCGCCGTAGAGGAAGATCCGCTCGTCCATGCCGCCCACCTCGCGGATGGCTTGCCGGCGGACGAGCATCGCCGCCCCCAGCGCCCAGTGCACGGGGCCGGGCGCGGCCGGCGGGTCGTCGAGCCGCAGGTGCTTCCGGAGGATCCGGCGGCCGATCGCGGTCCGCCCGAGCGGCGACCGGCGGGCGAGCATCGTCAGGGGGGACGGCCACGTGCGGATGGAGGCCTGGGGCGCACCGTCGGGGTAGACGAGGCGCGGGACCACGATCCCGGCTCGCGGGTGGGACGCCAGGTGCGCCGCGAGGTGGCCGACGCTCCCGGGCGGGACGACGAGGTCCGGGTTGACCAGCAGGACGTCGTCATCCGGAGCGGCGCGGCACCCCTCGTTCACCGCGACCGCGAACCCGCCGTTGTCCGGCCGGGCGATCACCCGGACGGCCGGGAACTCCGCGCGGACGATCGCGACGCCGTCGTCGCGGCTGGCGTTGTCGACGACGATCGTCGGGATGCCCTCGAGCGCCCCGAGGCACCGGCGGATCCAGGCCGCCGAGTCATACGTGACGACGAGCGCGGTGGTCATGGGGTCCGACCCGTCGCCTCTGGCGGATCCTCGGCATCGAGCCGCCCGTGCAGCAGAGCCGGTCGGGTGTGAGCGGTAGCGACGAAACTCGCGGAGCTGCGACGCGTAGGCGTGGCGGCCGCGGCCGCCGTGGGTCACGAGTCGCTTGCCCTCCGCCGCCAGGGTGACCGCCCAGACCTTCGCCTCCGTCGAGGCCCGAGCGAGGGGCGGATCTCCGGGTGGGTCCGCAACCCCTCCAGCAGCCAGGGGCGGTCGAGCCAGGCGTCCCCGCCGCCGCATTCGCCGACGTCGCCGACGTGCGATGGAGGCGGAACGTCGCCAGCGGGGCCGGCACGAACCCGACGTCGAAGAAGAACGCCAGCCGGAGCCACATCTCGAGGTCGGTCAGCTGCCGAACGCGAGTGTTGAACAGGCCCACGCGCCGAAGGGCATCGCGGCGAACCATCACGGCGGTCGGCTCGCCGATCCAATTGCCGCGGAAGCCGGTCCGCCTCATGGCGTGGAAGATCGCCCGGCCGTCGTTGACCTCCCGGAGAGCCCCCAACCGCGCCGGCAGCTTCTGGAGCTTCCGCGCCAGTCGAACCGATCCCGCGTCGGCTGGATCCTCGACCGCGATCGTCCGCTGGGCGAACACGAAGCCGACCGACGAATGCCGCGTCAGGACGGTGGCCATGCGGGACACGCAGGTCGGATCGAGCAGGTCGTCCTGCATGAGGAACTTGATGTAGTCGCCCCTGGCGAGCTGCACGGACCGGTTCCAGTTGCCAGCCATCCCGAGGCGCCGATCCGATCGCACGACCCGGACGCGCTCGTCGGCGACGGCCTCCGCCGCCTCCGCGGTGCCGTCCGTCGACTGGTCGTCCGAGACCACGACCTCGACCCGCGGGTAGTCCTGCGCGAGCGCCGAGGCGATCGAGTCACGAATCCATCGGCTCCCCTGGTACGTGGGGATGCAGATGGAGACTGAGGGCTCGGTCATCGTGTCCGTTCCGTCGGGAAGCATCCAGCGCAAGAGGGTTTTGTCCAATGGTATCGACCCGCCGCTCAAGCGCGCCTGCGTCCGTCCGGAGCGCGCTCGCCGTCTCCCAGACGGCCGACACGGAGGTAACCGCCTCGCGACGGCGCGCGCTCGGCACCCACCGGGTCGCTGTCACAATTGCCTCCCATCGTTGTGCGGCGGCGGGCAGGCGCTGGTTCGTTCGAGGAGACAGGCGTGAGCCGAGCAAGTGACCGCATGACCGGCACGCGCCGGCCGGCTCCTATCGTCCCACGCGCCGACGATGGGATCCCGGCCGCGCCTCGCCCCGAGGCGTCGTCCGTTGGCGCCATCGTGGTCACCTATCATCCGGATCCGGAACTCAGAGACAGGCTGACAGCTCTCGAGGATCAGGTCGCGGCCGTGCTCATCGTGGACAACGGCTCGACCGAGACCGAGCTCGCCTCCATCGCACCCATCATCCGCAGGGGCGTTGTCGAGGTCACCCGGAACGGCAGGAACCTGGGCCTTGCGGCCGCCCTCAACCAGGGACTCGCCTGGGCTGCCGAGCGGGGCTTCTCCTGGGCGCTGACGCTCGACCAGGACACGACACCCGGGCCCGCCGTCGTCTCGGAGGCGGCGCGAGTCTTCGACGCGTTCCCCAACCTCCGCCCGGCGGTGATCGGCGCGAGCTGGGACAGGGGCGATTGCGCCGATGATCCAGGACGCCCCGCGACCTACGTGATCACCGCGGGCGCTCTCCACTCGATCGCGGCATGGGCGGCGATCGGTCGCTTTCGCGAGGACTTCTTCATCGACTACGTCGACGTCGAGTTCTGTCTCCGGGCGCGGTCGAGCGGATACGCGGTGCTCTCCGCATGCGTACCGACCATCTCGCACGCGATCGGACACCCGAAACGGCATCGAACACCGCTGAGATCCTTCACGCCATCGCATCACGATCGCTTCCGCCGCTACTACATCACCCGCAACCGTGTTCATGTCTGGCGGGCGTACTGGCGCAGGGAGCCCCGGCACGTCGCCTTCGACATGACGGCCGCGGGGAAGGAGCTCGTGAAGCTCCTCCTGTTCGAGGACGACCGGAGGCGGAAACTGGCGGCGCTCGCGCGAGGGGCGCGCGACGGGATCCGAGGGGTTACCGGACCGCTCGCCCTCGCGCACCTCGTGACCGTTCCTGCCGGCTCGGCGCGAGCGCCTCTACGGCGCAGCTAGGACGACGAACGTTCGTCGTCGGCGAGATCCAACCGCTTCCACGGGTCCAGCCGCTGATATCGAGCCAGGACGAAGAGCCGAGCGGCGAGGCTCGGTCGAAACTCAACATCGTGTTCGATGAAGGGAGACCGGAGCCGGTACCGATAGAGCGATCCGTTGATGCGCCGGAGGCCACGCGCTCCGGCGTGGATCGCCCGCCACCGGTTCTTCTGGGCGCGATACGCGAGGTCATCCTCGTCGAACAGGCTTCGCCGCCCGGCATCGAGGAGCGGGCTCGCCTTGCCTTCCGGCAGGTGGAGGCCGACGTCTTCGTCGTCCATGTAGTACGAGCGCAGCCCGAGCCGCCGAAGGCGCTCGTACATGTCGAAGTCTTCTTCCCCGTACGGGAAGTAGTCTTCGCACCAGAACCCGACGAGCCTGTGGACCCGCTCCGGGATCATCACGGCACAGCCGCCGAGGTTCCCCTTCTTGGGCCTCACCCGATGCCGTCGATCGACCCTCGCCGGGTAGGTCTGCGTCTCGAAGTTGTAGCCGATGGCCCCGAGCATCGGGGAGCCTGTCGCAGGCGTCGACCAGGCGCGCCAGCCAGCCCGGCTTGGTGAACACGATGTCGTTGTCGATCTTCATGTAGTGGGACTTGCCGCCGGCCGCCCAGCCCTGGTTCGCGGCGAAGGCCACGCCCCGGTTCTCGGTGTTGAGGATGAGGCGATGGACGATCCCGCGAGCGTGGAGATCGCGCAGGAGGTCCACGCTGCCGTCCCGGCTGCCGTTGTCCACCACCGTGAGACCGTACGGGTGTCCCGCGGTGGCGACGATCGAATCGATGCTCCGCCGGGTGAAGTCCACCCGGTTGTAGGTGACCATCGTGATGTTGACGGGCTCTACCATCAGCATGGCCCCGAGATCGCAGCCATCTCCCTCATACTGGCAACTCTAGCGGTACGCAAGCGCGTGGAGACGGCGACACACTGAGTACCGGGGTCGCCTCTTCGTGAGCGCTGCCTCGGCAGGGTGGCTCGAGCACTTGATGCACGAAACTCAGATCGCGCGGACGACCGCGGCCCGTTCCGGGGGCAGAGAAGCGGGATGATCGCCGTCAGCGTCGTGATCCCGTACTACAACCGAGAAGAGTGGCTGAGAGACGCGCTGGCAAGCGTCCTCGCCCAGACCCTCGATGACTTCGAGGTCATCGTCGTGGACGATGGCTCGGACGAGCGCCCGGGGTTTCTCGACGAGCAGGCGGATCCGCGGATCCGATACGTCCGGCAGGAGCACCGCGGTGCGTCGGCAGCCCGGAACCACGGGATCCGGCTCGCCCGGGGGCAGTACGTGGCGTTCCTCGACGCCGATGACGCCTTTCTGCCGGAGAAGCTGAGCTTTCAGGTTGGCGCGATGGAGACCCGGCCTGACCTCCCGCTGTCCCACACCTCCTACCGGAGGATGGACGCGATGGGCAACGACCTGGAGGAGATCCGGTCCGGCGCGTTCAGCGGAAAGGTCTACCCCGGGATCGTGATGCAGTGTCCGATCGCCACCCCCACCGTCATGGTCCGCAGGGAAGCGCTCGAGCGCGAGGAGCTTGCGTTCGAAGAGTCGGTGACGATCGGCGAGGACGTGATCATGTGGACCGACGTTGCCCGGCAGCACGAGATCATGGGCATCGACCGGACTCTGACGAAGGTGAGGGTCCACGGCCGGAATGCCTTCGCTGATCCGGACGCGCAGTACCGCGGCGGCGTCGAAATCCTTCGGCACGCGTTCCGCACGGACCCGGGGCTTGGGTTCTTGTTCCGGAGGCGGGCGCTCGCCAGGATCTGCTCGACGACAGGGCACATGTTCCTGGAGCATCGGAAGAGGGGGGCGGCCCTGCGCTGGATCGCCCGAAGCGTTGCCTACTGGCCATTCGATCGCACGACTCTCCTGCTTCTCCCACGCCTACTCCTTCCCGCGAGAATCCGAAGGACACTCAGGCGTGTTCGCGATTCCGTGAGCGGGCGGTCCGATCGATCGCGAGTGGATCAGGGAAGGTAGCGCGGACCGGATGCGATGGACCGTTGCCGGAGGAACCCGTCCGATACGGGCTCGATCGGCTTGAGGTGAGCTGGCCAGAATCCCGCCTCCCGCTTCCCAACCTGCCACAATCCCGCCCGTGATCAGACCACGACGCCAAGCGGCGCCTGGGCGCCCTATCGTCACCCGCATCCGCCCGCGGCCGCGGCTGGGTGGCGCTGAACCTGCGCGAGCTCTGGGCGTACCGCGAGCTGCTCTACTTCTTCGTCTGGCGCGACCTCAAGGTCCGCTACAAGCAGACGGTCTTCGGGGCGCTCTGGGCGGTCATCCAGCCGTTCATGCTGATGGTCGTCTTCACGCTCTTCCTCGGGCGGATCAGCGGGATCGCGCCGGAGGGCGTCCCGTACCCGCTCTTCGCGTTCGCCGGCCTCGTGCCGTGGACGCTCTTCTCGCAGAGCCTCATCGGGTCCTCGGACAGCCTCGTGGGGGCCTCGAACCTCATCCAGAAGGTCTACTTCCCGCGCCTCCTCCTGCCGGTCGCGGCGATCGGGTCGTACCTGCTCGACTTCGTCATCGCGATGGCCGTGCTCGGCCTCCTGATGCTCTACTTCGGCGTTCCGCCGACCGTGACCGTCCTCTGGGTCATCCCGCTGACGGCGCTCGCCGTGACGACCTCGCTGGCCGTCGGGATCTGGCTCTCGGCGGTGAACGTCCGCTATCGCGACGTCCGCTACGCGGTGCCGTTCCTCGTCCAGCTCTGGCTGTTCGCCTCGCCGGTCGCCTACTCGGCCGAGCTCGTCCCGCCCGAGTGGCGAGGCCATCTACCAGCTGAACCCGATGGCCGGGGTGATCGAGGGGTTCCGCTGGGCCCTGCTCGGACAGGGGCTCCCCCGCCCGTCGAGGCGGTCGTCGTCTCGACCGTCGTGACCGTCGTCGTCCTCGTCACCGGCCTGGCCTACTTCCGCCGTGTCGAGCGCACCTTCGCGGACGTGATCTGACATGAGCGACGTCGCCGTCTCGGTCGAAGGTCTCGGCAAGCGCTATCGGATCGGCCACCAGCGAGACCCGTACGGGCGCCTGACCGAGTCGCTCGCGGGCGGCCCTGACGAGCGCCGATCGACTCGCTCCGGCGGCAAGCCCCGCGAGACGAGCGAGTGGATCTGGGCCCTGCGCGACGTCTCGTTCGAGCTGCGCCAGGGCGACGTCGTCGGCGTCATCGGTCGCAACGGCGCCGGCAAGACGACGCTCCTCAAGGTCCTCTCGCGCATCACCGAGCCGACGACGGGCACGGTCGACGCTGCGGGGCCGGGTCGGCTCCCTGCTCGAGGTGGGCACCGGCTTCCACCCCGAGCTGACCGGGCGCGAGAACGTCTTCCTGAGCGGCGCGGTCCTCGGGATGCGGCGGGCCGAGATCACCCGCAAGTTCGACGAGATCGTCGAGTTCGCGGGGATCGAGCAGTTCCTGGACACGCCCGTCAAGCGCTACTCGAGCGGGATGCAGGTGCGCCTCGGGTTCGCCGTCGCCGCCCACCTCGAGCCCGAGATCCTCTTCGTCGACGAGGTGCTGGCCGTCGGCGACGCCGAGTTCCAGAAGAAATGCCTCGGGAAGATGTCGGATCTCGGCCGAGGTGGCCGGACGATCCTGTTCGTGTCGCACAGCATGCCAACGATGCTTCGACTCTGCGAACGGGCGGTCCTGCTCGATCGTGGCAATGTCGTCACCGCCGGTCCGACCCACGAGGTAGTCCGCGCCTATCTCGAATCCGACCTCGGCCGGACGAGCGAGCGGCGCTGGGACGACCTCTCGACCGCCCCAGGAGACGAGGTGGCGCGGCTCAAGTCCGTCCAGGTCATTCCAGCGCACGGCGGCCGGGCCGATGAGATCGACATTCGGGAGCCAATCGACATCACGGTCGAATATTGGAGCGCCGCCCCCGGTTCGCTCCGGCCCTCAGTAAACCTTACCTTCTACAACGACGAAGGGACTTGCCTCTTCGTCACTCACGACACCGCGGATCGGAAGTGGCGAGAAACACCCCGTATCCGCGGAGCGGTGCGTTCGACGGTAAGGATCCCAGGGAACTTCCTTGCTGAGGGGCGCGTCATCGTGACGGTCGTGCTGAGCACAATGAACCCCCCCGTCCTGCACGCCCTTGAGCGCGATGCGGTCGCATTTCAGGTCGTTGACCGCAGCGAGGGCGACGGGGTTCGAGGGGAGTACGCGGCCGACTGGCCTGGTGTCGTCAGACCGATGCTCGACTGGACGGTTGACTGGTTTCCCGACCCGTGACGCTGTCGACGGCCGCGGGTGCACCGGAGCTCGTCGATCGTCGCGCCGCGTGCCTAGAGTGAAGTTAAGATGCCGTGGGCTCCACGCTAGCGTGCGGACCGGCAGGCAGCCTCTGTCGCCAGAATCCGTACGGCAGATCCGGGCGGCCACCGGGAAACGTCTGCCAACAGACAGACCGAGGCAGAAGAAGACGTGCTTCAGATGCCCATCTCGGGGAACGATGCGCGACGAACTCGAGGGGGACATGGGCGACACACTGCTGAACCGATCCGCCTGGGGTCCAATCGGCGCATTGCGAGAAGATCGTTCGGGCCAGCATGCATCCGTTGGGTCCAACGTTCGATCGACGGCGTGGGCGCGTTTCAGGCCGCGCGTCACTGCGAGATCGTGGGGGCAGCGGCCTTGGGCGATGAGCCATGGCCGCCCGGCTGAGGAGGGCTCGGCGCCATGAGCCGCATTCTCGTCACTGGTGTATTGGGCGCGGTCGGAACACCATTGTGGCGTCTCCTGCGGGAGCGTGGGCATCAGGTCTACGGTTGCGATATCCAACAGAGTGATCGGCCGGACTACAGTCGATGTGACGTCGCGGACTATCGACAACTCTCGTCCCTCTTTGAGGGGCAGGAGTTCGACTACGTGTACCACGCTGCGGCCGAGTTCGGCCGCAACAACGGCGAGCGACACTACGAGACCCTCTGGCGAACGAACGCTATCGGAACGAAGAACGTGCTGCGATTACAGGAGAAGCGCCGCTTCCGACTCGTAGTGTTCTCGAGCAGTGAGGTGTACGGCGACTGGCCCGGCCTCATGACCGAGGAGGTGCCTGACGAGCACCCGATCAAGCAAATGAACGACTACGCGATCTCCAAGTGGGTGAACGAGCTGCAGGCGCTCAACTCCGCGGCTCGCTTCGGCACCGAGACCGTCAGGGTCAGACTCTTCAACACCTATGGTCCGGGTGAGTACTACACGCCATTCCGCAGTGTCATCTGCATGTTCGTCTACCGCGCCCTGCACGATCTCCCGTACTCCGTCTACCTGGACCACCATCGAACCAGCACCTATATCGACGACTGCGTGCGCTCGCTGGCCAACATCTCCGACAACTTCGTGCCGGGAGCTGTCTACAACATCGCCGGTGATGAGTATCACGACATCAAGTCCGTGTCCGATCTCATTCTGCGGAAGGTCGGGAAGGACGATCGCCTCGTCACCTACGTGCCGTTCGAAGAGCACAACACGAAGGACAAGCGAACCGATGCCGCCCGGGCTCGCAAGGATCTTCGACACGAACTGACCGTTGGGCTCGAGGAAGGGCTCGACCGGACGATCGCCTGGCAAAGGGCGACCTATGGCGCCGAATGAGCGGATCGCGTCGTCGGCGCCGGCTATGTCGGCCTGCCGCTCGCGCTCCTGCTCGCTCGTGTTGGGCGGCACGTGCTGGCAGTCGATACGGACCAGCGCAAGGTCCAGGGGATCAACGACGGCACGTTGCAGCCTGAACGAGGGGCAGGATGACCTCGCTCGTAACCGGCGGAGCCGGTTTCATCGGCAGCAACCTAGTCCGCGCGCTTCTCGAACTTGGGTCCAAAGTCGTGGTGGTGGACGATTTCTCCACCGGTCTGCGGGAGCACCTGCCGAGGTCAGCAAGGCTCACCGTTGTCGAAGCAGATCTAGCTCAATTCACAGACCTTGAGCATCTCGTCCGACAATGTGAGTTCGTCTTCCACCTCGCGGCGCAGGTGGGAAACATGCGATCCGTTCAGGATCCGGTGCGCGACGCACACAGCAACATCCTCGGCACCGTCCGCCTTCTCGCTGCATGCCGTGACACTTCGGTCAGGAAGATCGTGTGCTCGGCCTCGGCCGCTGCGTTTGGCGAGGCCCAGACAACTCCAATCTCGGAAGAACACCCCCAACGCCCTGAGAGCTTCTACGCGCTCAGCAAGATGTCAGCGGAATGGTATGCGGTTCTCGCCTCGTCGCTCTTTAAGACGCCCACCGTCTGTCTCCGATACTTCAACGTCTTCGGATTGCCATTCGCGAGAAGCGAATATGCCGGGGTGATCGCTTCCTTCCTTGAGTGCCTTCAAAGGGACCAGCCGCTTGTGGTCTACGGTGATGGCTCTCAGTACCGAGATTTCATCTACGTAAAGGACGTTGTGACGGCAAACCTCCTTGCGTCCCAAGAGGCGCGCCCGGGGCCGTCTACAACATCGGCACGGGGAAGGCCACGACGGTGCTGGAGCTCGCTCATGTGATGTGCGGCATCGCCAACCGAAGCCCTCAGATCGACTTCCGGCCGTTCAGGACCGGCGAGGTTCGTCACAGCGTGGCCGGAATTGACCGGGCGCGGGTCGATCTTGCATTCGAGCCTGCGTATGATCTTCGGTCCGGCCTGCGCGAGATCTGGGACAAGGTCTGGCCGGCGTCCGCCTCCGGCGCGTGATTCCCACAGCCTAGCCATGATTTGACTACCGCCACGAGCCCTGGGACGAGACCGCGCGCGTTCTCGTGGACAATCTGCCCTTCTCGAGTCATGCCGCGCCGGCGCCGAGACCTCGACGAGTGTGTCTCAGTTGGCCGATCTAGAGGGTCGAAGTGACGCGCTATTCCGTCGTCGTGCCCGCCTACCACGCAGCATCCGACGCTCGCCGACACGCTCGACGCGATTGCGCCCAGACGTTCATCGATTGGGAATGCGTTGTTGTCGACGACGGTTCAACTGACGACACGTCTGCGATCGCTTCCCGGTACGCGAGCACCGACCCTCGCTTCCACGTGATCCACCAGGACAACCGGGGGACGGCCGGGGCCTACAACGCTGGGGTCGGCGCGGCTATCGGCGACTTCATCGTCCTCTGTTCCGCAGACGACATCCTGCTCTCGTGCCATCTCGTCCGGATGGTCCGCTTCATCGACGACGAGCCCGGCTACGACATCTACTCGACGAATGGCTACTGGTGGCGGCCCGGTGACTACCGCGAGACTGCTACGGTCCGGGCTCCGTGGACGGATCGTCTCCCTGAGTCTGTCGGACGTGATCCGTCGCTGCTTCTACAGCGTCGGCGCCAACTACAGGCGGGACTTGTTCGATGCCGTTGGCGGATACCGCGTGGATGTATACGGCGAGGACTACGACTTCTGGCTGCGGGCGATGGCCTTGGCGCCGACACCGCTACCTGCCGGAGGCGCTCTCGCTGCACAGACGGAGCCCCAGCCAGAAGTCGGCGCGCCTCGAGCCGCCTACCGATCCGACATCCGGATCATTTCCGACTTGAGGCGGGACTTCAGCTTCCGCCAGCCGACAGTCGCCGCCGTGGACGAGAGCATTCTCGACCGCGGAGCCGGCTGATTGCGGATACCAACCTGCTCCTGGGGGCTGTACCGGGACGTGGTGCGTCCCGCAGCCAAGCGAGTCGTCGTCCGGCTGCTTGGTGATCGGAGAGCCCGGCGACTCGAACTCCGCGCTGAGGTCCCTGATCGGCCGTCCAATCGCGAAGTAGTCGATTTCGGCCGCGTCCCGGCGACGAGCGAACCGGTCAACCGGCGACCAGGGCCTTCGTCGGCGTCATCGTCCCTCCAGGGCGGCCGGGATCGTCCGGGCCAGGATCTTGACGTCCAGCCAGAGCGACCAGCGGTCGATGTAGTCGAGGTCCAGCGAGGCGCGGTCGTCGAAGTCGTCGTTCCGGCGGGCGGTGACCTGCCAGAGGCCGGTGATGCCGGGCTTCATGGAGAGGCGCCGGCGGTGCCAGACGTCGTAGCCCTCCACCTCGCGCGGCGGGGCCGGGCGCGGGCCCACCAGGCTCATCTGGCCGCGCAGCACGTTCCAGAGCTGGGGCAGCTCGTCGAGGCTGGTCCGCCGCAGGAAGCGCGCCCAGCGGCGTGACCCGCGGGTCGTCGTCGAGCTTGAACGCGCGCGGGTCGGTGCGGTCCACCACCTCGCGCGTAGCGGGCCTCGGCGTCGGTGACCATGGTCCGGAACTTGACCACTCGGAACGGGCGCCCGTGGAGGCCCACGCGGGTCTGGCGGAAGAAGACGGGCGGCCCGTCCTTGGCCCGGATCGCGATCGCGACCGCCAGGAGCACCGGGCTGAGCAGGACCAGGACGACCGCCGAGCCGGCGAGGTCGATGAGGCGCTTGAGCGCGAGGGCCGAGCAGCCGGTCCGGGCCCGAGACGAGCGAGAAGACGGGGGTGCCGTCGAGCTCCTCCACCTTGCCGGCCGCGAAGGCGTGGTCCAGCACGTCCATCGGGACCCGCACGATCTTGCCCTCCTCCTCGCTGATCCCGGCGATCGCGTCCACCAGGTCCCACTGGCAGAACGGCAGGCAGACCGCGACCTCGTCGACGACTCGCTCGTGGAGGATCGTCGGGAGGTCCGCGAGGCGGCCCAGGAGCGGAGCGCCGGCCGGGAGGTCGAAGGCGTCCTCGTCGTCGACGTAGCCCAGGACGTTCAGCCCGAGCTCGCGGTGCTCGGCCAGCCGGCGGGCGAAGGCCTGGCCGCGGGGCCCGGCGCCGACCACCACCACGAAGCGGGCGTTGTAGCCGCGCTCGCGCAGCCAGCGGAAGCCGAGGCGCAGGGCGGCGCGCGTCGCCAGGGCGAGCACGAACTGGGTCGGGAACAGGAACAGCAGGAAGAGGCGGCTGACGTCCGGGAGCTTGAAGCAGAAGAGGACCGCCAGCAAGAGCAGCGGCCATGACGACGGTCGCCCGCGCGAGGTCGCGCGGCCTCGGTGCGGATGCTCCAGCGCGCCCGCGGCCGGTACAGGCCGTGGAAGGCGAGGACGGCCACCCAGCCGACCGCGTACAGGGCCACGAAGGCCAGCGGCTCGGGGACCACGAGGCGCCAGTAGACCGCCCAGTCCGTGCCGAAGCGCAGGAACGAGAGCACCACCAGCAGGCCGACGGCCAGCAGGCCGTCGACCAGCATGAGCAGCGCGCGGAGCCAGTAGCCGTAGCGCCGGATCATCGCCCCCGGAGCCTAGAGAGGGTGGTGCGTTCGGGCAATGGTACCGAAGCGCTACCCGGCCTCCGCGTCGTCACGCCGCCTAGAGGTGATCCTGGTAGGCAATCTGCGGCAGGATGCCGATGACCTGCGCCCCCGGCACCGGCCGCCGGTAGAGCGATCCGTAGCGGTCGACGCCCCCTCCCGGCATCAGGAGTGGTTGGCCGAGGACGATGCGGGCGACCGAGGTGCCGCCCGCGGACAGTCCGCTCAGCCAAGCGCCGTATCGGGTGATCAGCAACGCCTCGCCGTGGCGGATCGCGACCAGCTGGCACCACACGACGGGGAGCGGATCGAGCGGATGGCGTTCGGCCAGCTGCTGCAGCGCGGCCTCGGCGCCGGGCAGCCCCTGCCAGGCGGCGAAGGCCATGTCGTAGAACGCGCGGCCGGCGGCGGGCAGGGGAGCGAGTGACGCCGTTGCCCTGGCCTCGTCGCCGGCGAGCAGATCGAGGGTGAACGACGCCGGGGTGAAGCCGGTGGCGCCGCCGAGCGCCTGTCGCGCGGCGTCCAGGATCGCAGGTCGCGCCGCGCTCAGCTCGGGATCCGAGGTCCAGAAAGGATCGCTCGCCAGCGTCGGCGCTGCCGCGACGGCCCGGCCGTAGTGGCTGATCGCGGCCGCCTGATCCCCGAGCTGCCAGCGCAGCCAGCCTGCCGCGACGGCCACCGGCACCCGCTGCATGCCGAGCCGCTCTGCCCTCGCGAGCGCCTCGCGCGCGCCGGCCGTGTCGCCCAGCCGCCAGCGCACGGCGGCCAGGTTGAGCCACGCGAACGGATAGTCGTCCGCGGCGGCGCTGCGCGCGAAGGCGTCGGCGGCGGCCGTAAGGTCCCCGGCGTTCGTGGCCGCCACGCCCGCGGCGAACCAGTAGGAGGGCACCGATGAATTGCTCGCGGCGGCATCCCGGGTCGGTCCAACGGCGTCGGCCCATCGCCCGGCATCCGCGTCGGCCACGCCCTGCTCCTCGCCCCACGCGATCGCCTCGATTTGGAGGAGACCCGCACCGACGACAAGGGTGAGCGCGGCCAGTCCGAGCACGAGCGCGCGATCCCATGCGCCTCCTCGCGCTCCCCGGCGTTGCCCCGATCGCGCGGACGCGGCCTCCGTGGCAGGTGCAGGAGCGAGGGCGGGGCGCGCCGCGGCGGCGTCGAGCCACGCCAGTGGGATCGCCAGCGCAAGCAGGAGGGCGGGGACGTTCATCAACATGTCCACGAGTTGCTGGCCCGCCAGCAGGACGATCGCGAACAGCGTGGCCAGCCCGACCCGCCTGCGCGTCTCGTCGCCGGATCGGATCGCGCGGAGGACCAGGACGGCGAGCGAGAGCACCACGACCAGGCCGGCCAGGCCTCCGGCAAGGCCGAACTCCGCCAGCGTCTGGAGATAGATGTTGTGGGCGTGCGGGATGTACAGGTCCGGCTGCGCGGCGTCCTGGAACGAGGCGCGCAGCTGCTGCCAGACCCCGGGGCCGACGCCCACGAGGGGTGACGATTCGAACATCCGCAGGCTCGCGGACGCGAAGGCCTGTCGGTAGCCGCCGTCCTCCAGCGTCAGCCTGCCGCTGGAGGCGGCCAGCCAGCCAGCCGTGCTCACGGTGGCCAGGCCGGCCACGACTGCGGCGGAGCCCAGGCGCGTGCGCACGAACGCCACCACCTTCGTGCGTCCGGAAGGGGCCGTGACGAGCGCGACCAGCCCGGTCGCCACCAGCGCGGCGCCAGCCCCGATCCAGGCTCCGCGTGACCCGGTGATCACGGTAGTGACCGCGACGAGCGCGACGAGCACGGCCGCCACGGCCCGTGCACCGCGCCCCCGCAGCCGGGCTACGGCAAGCGCGAACGCGCCGAGCAGGAGGACGAGCGTGGCGATCGGGTTCGGAGAACCCAGGCTCAGGCCGAGATAGGCCGGCCGCAGCGGAGGGAGCGTGAGGTGCCCCACGGCCTCCCACCACGTCTGCCACGCCTCCAGCACCTGCCGCAGGTAGAGGACGCAGACGACAAGGCACAGGACGAGGGCCAGCCGCTCGAGGTGCGTTCGCAGCCGGGCGTCGCGCATGAGCGTGACGAGGAGCAGATAGAGCCCGGCCAGCAGGAACGCGTAGGCGAGCATCTCGGCGCTGAGACGGGGGTTCCTGGACGTGACCGTGGCGATGGTGAAGACGACGAGACAGGCCACGATCGCGGGCAGGAGCCGGCTGGATGGCAGCGTGGCGCGCCGGAACGTCGCGAGAGAGAGCCACGAGACGATCGCGACGACCGCCACGACGTCGTAGACCAGCCGGAAGACGATCACCTCGAGCGTGCCCGACCCGCCGGCAACCAGCACGGCGAATGCCGCGCCGGCGGTTGTCGCAACGACGAGGAACGCCGTGGCGAGGCGCCTGGCAAGTGTCATAGGCACGAGCATGCGCAATGACACGCGCGAAACGCAAGCGGCAGGAGCACCGCTCTCCCGTGCAGCATGGCGCGGGGTGACCCGGAGTCGTTACGCTACGGCGATGCCAGACACGGTGGACTGCATCGTCATCGGCGCCGGGATGTCCGGGCTGGCGGCCGCCGACGCGCTGCATCGCGAGGGCCTGACGGTCACCGTGATCGAGGCGAGCGACGCGGTCGGGGGCCTCGCTCGCTCCGTCATCGTCGCCGGCGAGCCCATCGAGCCCTATTACCACCACGTCTTCCCCCAGGACGCCGAGACGCGCGACGCCCTCAGGGATCTCGGCATGGAGGAGCTGCTCGAGTGGCGGCGTGCCTCGATGGCGATCCTGCATCGAGGGAAGGTCCACCGGTTCGACGGGCCCGCCGACCTCCTGTCCTTCTCGGCCATGCCGATGCTCTCGCGCGTCCGGTTCGGAGCCGCGACCGCCGCCCAGCTCGTGCGCCGCGACACCCGCCGCATGGACGCGGCGCCCGTGTCGAAGGACGGGCCCCGCTGGTTCGGGAAGGCCGGCTATGACACGGTCTGGCGGCCGCTGCTGGAGGCGAAGTTCGGTCCCCAGGCCGCCGACGTTGCCATGGCCTGGCTCGTGGCCCGGATCCGCCAGCGAGCGGGGGCCCGGCGGGCGACGGGCGATCGCCTCGGCTACATCCGGGGCGGAACGGGCGCCCTCGCGGCGGCCTTCGCGCGACAGGTCGAGTCCCAGGGTGTCCGGCTGCTCCTGTCGGCGCGGGTCTCGTCGCTCCGCTGGCTGGACGGCCGCTGGGTCGCTGTCTTCACGACGCCGGACGGCGACGCGGAGGTCACGGCGCCGCGGGTGATCGCGTGCGTGAGCGGCCCCGTCCTGGCCCGCATGGTGGAGCTGCCGGCGCCGTACCGGGAGGCGGTGGCCGCCATCCCGTTCCGGGGGATCGTCTGCGTCCTCCTTGAGCTCACCGAGAGCCTGAGCCCGCACTACTGGGTCAACGTCACGGACCGGCTTGGGCTCGGCTGCGTCGGGATCATCGAGCACACCAACCTCGTCGAGCCCGAGCGGTACGGGGGCCGCCGGCTCGTCTACCTCGCCCACTACGTCGACCGCGCGGACCCGGCCTGGGCGGCGACAGCCGACGAGCTGGTCGCTGCGGTCCTTCCCGCGTTCCGGTCCCTGAACCCGGGCTTTCGCGAGGATTGGATCGTGGATGCCCACGTCGCCCGGGACCCGTTCGCCCAGCCGGTCCCGCTGGCCGGCGGACCCATGGCCCGCCTGCCGATGGAGCCGGGGCTGCCCGGGCTCGTGCACGCGAGCATGGCCCACGTCTACCCCGACGACCGGGGCGTGTCGAAGGCCCTCGGGCTGGGCAGCCGCGCCGCTCGACTCGTGACCCGCGAGGCGCCCGGCCGGAGCATGACGACGCGAGCGGCCGCGAGCCCCGCGAGAATGCGCCGAGCCGTCGCCGTGGCCGGCGATCCTGCTGGCGACGCTCGCCGGCGCGATCGTGAGGGTTGCGCCCGTGGTGCAGGCCGGCTTCCCCGTGAACGACGGCGGGCTGTTCGCGTCGATGGTCGACGACATCCTCCGCACCGGTCAGGCGATCCCGATGTGGACCTCGTACAACGGCCTCAACGGCCCGTTCGCATATCCGCCGCTCGCGTTCATCGCGACCGCCGGGCTCGAGTCTGTCATCCCGCTCGGGACCGTCGAGTGGCTCCGCTGGATCCCTCTCCTGTCGGCGATCGCGACCGTGCCGGCCTTCTTCCTCCTGGCGACGGCGCTCGCGCCCAGTCGCGTTCATGCAGCGATCGCCACGTTCGCCTTCGCGCTGGTGCCTCGCAGCTTCGACTGGCTGGTCATGGGCGGTGGCCTGACCCGGGCCCCGGGATTCCTGCTCGCCATCCTCTCCGTCTACATGGGGATCCGCTTCCTGAAGAGCGGCGGCCGCGCCTGGCTCGGCGCCGGCGTCGGCCTGGGCCTGACGGTCCTGACGCACCCGCAGGCGGGTCTCTTCGCGGCGATCAGCCTGTCGCTGGTCACGCTCGCCTATGCCCGTTCGAGGCCTGCATGGTGGCGGATGATCGCGGCGGCGGCGATCGGCGTGCTGGTGGCCTCGCCCTGGCTCGTCGTGGTGATCACGCGGTACGGGACGGCGCCGCTCCTGTCCGCCGGCGGGGTGAGCGCCAACCTTCTGCAGAGCGTCTTCTATCTCCTCACCGCGAACCTGACGGATGAGCCGTTCTGGAAGCTCCTCGCTGGGCTTGGGGTTCTCGGAGCCGTCTATTCCCTGGCCACGCGGCGCTACTTCGTCGCGGTCTGGGCCGCCGTTCTCGTCCTCGCCGATCCGCGGGCCGCCGCCACCTACGTGTCGGTCCCGCTCTCGCTGCTCGTCGCGGTCGGGCTCCTCGACGTCATCGTCGCCCGCGTCGGCGGCGTGGGAGGAGACCTGCTGTCGGCACCTGGATGGCCGACCGCGTTGCTCCGTCGGCGCTCGGTCCGCGCCATCGTCGGGAGCACGCTGGTCCTCGGGATGCTGTCGGCCGCGCTCGCGCCGTACGTGCTCACCCCGATGGCGAGCCTCAGCGCCGACGGACGCAGCGCCATGGCCTGGAGTCGGGACTCGCTGCCCTCGACGGCGCGGGTGGTCGTGGTCACCGGCCGGTCCTGGTACCAGGACGCCACGTCCGAGTGGTTCCCCTACCTTTCCGGCCGGGTGAGCGTCGCGACGGCCCAGGGCTACGAGTGGCTCGGCGCCTCCGCCTGGCAGCGGCAGCTGGAGCTGAACGACGGCCTGCGGGACCTTTCGCACGACACGGTGGTGGCGCTGGACCAATGGGCGCGGCAGTTCGGCGAGGAGTACGAGTACGTCTACGTGCCCAAGGGTCGCCTGGGGGACGTGCTGTCCGACGAGGACTGCTGTGGCGCGATGCGGCTCACCCTCAGGGACTCCCCCGACTACGAGGTCGTCTACGACGGCGCCGGGGCGACGATCGCCCGTCGCATCCGGAGCTGACACCCCCGGGGTTCGCCGTCGTGATCGAGACCCTCCGTTGCCCTCGACGCGATCCCGTTCGCGATCGCCGTGGCCGGCATGGCCGCGGCGCGGCAGGGGCTTCCCCTGTGGACGAAGGTCCTGATCGCGTTCGGCGTCGCGGTCGGGATCGGCGGCGTCTACTGGGCCTACAACCCGGTCTGACCGCGGCTCGATCAGCTCGGCTGTGGGCCCGGCGTCGGTTGGAGCAGGGTCACGACCTGGGGCCGATCCTCATCCATGGACACCCGTGCGTAGCGATCCTTGAGCCGAAGGAATGGTCGCTCGAGGCGCTCATAGGAGACGACGGCAACAGCGATGGACGCCGCGACCTCCAGCGGCGTGGGCCAGCCCCACCAGATGAGCAGGAAGTGCCAAAGGTAGAGGCCGTAGCTGATCCGACCGATGTAGGCGAGCGGACGCCAGGCCAGTTGCGGAGGACAGCCTGCGAGAGCTGCAACTGACGCGATGGTGGCGACCGGTAGGAGCAAAACGAGGCTCGTCCCGCCCGTCCCCCACAGCGCCCCACTCACGACGACGCCGCCAATCCCGAGCCAGCCGACGAAGGTGGGCGCCCGGACTCGCAGGAGCGCAAGGGTGCACCCGAGCAGCAGGGCGTCCGCATGCGTGTCGGTGCCATCAAAGACGCGGATCATGCCGACAGCATCAAGGAGGAAGACTCGCCAAGGCATTACGAGAACCGATAGAGCCACTGCCAGCAGGGCCAGGCGACGAGGTCCGAGGAGGCGGATGCCTGCGAGCAGCGCGATCGGCCATCCGAGATAGAACTGCTCCTCGACTCCGAGCGACCAGGTGTGCCCGAGAACGCCCATGTAGGATGTCATGGCTCCCCAATTGGCGACGTAGGCAACGACCGTCAGAAGGCTGAACGGCACGTTGTCGATGGCTGGTGCCGGCGGGCTCGGCCACACCTTGAGGGTGTATCCGATAGCCACCACGGCCAGGAGCGCGAAGATGGCAGGGAGCAGTCGTAGCCCTCGACGCACGTAGAACGCTCTGAGGTCAACGCGGCCATTGCGGCCGGACTCGGCGACCAGCAGCGACGTGATGAGGAACCCCGAGAGCACGAAGAACAGGGTGACGCCGGCCACCCCACCGTCGCCGGCCAAGCCTCCCAGGCCCGTGTGCAATGCGAGCACGATCAGGACCGCGATGCCGCGGAGCCCGTCCAGTTCGGGTCGGTGGCGCATCAACTCCTCCCCGTGGAGCGCGGACCGGACTCTACACGACCCTGACCAGGGCGGGCTACCTGGGCCCTCCGGTGTCTGAGCCGATCCGGGAAGTTGTCAGGCAGCTCTACGGTGCACCCATCGAGGTTGCTCGGGCGCTCGTCTACGAGCGCCTCCCGGGCGTGTCCGGCGAGCAGCAGCCCGACCCGCGAGTTCGTGGCGCGCCCGAAGCATCGCCGTGCCCTGCGTCCGAAGGCCGTCTTCCCGCTCAGCCCCGCCAGGTCCCCGCCGTCATCGAGAGGTCGCCGACGACGCTGCGGAGGTACCTGCCGGGCTCCCGCGGGTCCAGGACCACGGTCGTCCCCGGCGTCCTCACCGACGTGAACGATGCCCGGTAGTCCCAGGTTCGATCCGGCGAGCTCCAGAAGATGTCCAGCAGCGCCTGGTCCGAGGTGAACAGCGAGCTGATCAGGGGGGATGCATCGCCGAGCGTCGCGAAGACGGCCTTCGCGCCCGCCCCCA
>CAVXLA010000008.1:0-62601 GCA_963762445.1 uncultured Chloroflexia bacterium | reverse complement strand
CTGTCCGCGGCCGCGTCATAAGCGCCCCACTGGAAAGCGCCGGCGACCACCGTCCGCTCCGCCGCCTCGTCGTACATGATGGTGTGCCCTCTCCCCCAAATCCCTCCCCCCTCGATGAACGGGGTCTCGGCGGCGGACCTCGACCAGGTGCCCGTGCGGAGATCGAAGAGCCTCGTGTCGGCGACACCCTCGACCGCGCCGTACACGACGATCCGGTCGACGGAGGCGTCGTAGACGTACATGGAGAGACCTCAGGCCCTCCCAGCGGGTTGCCTGGGAGATCGGGGTCCACGCGTCGGTCTCGACGTCGTAGTACCACAGGTCCTCTGACACGCCGCCGACCACGAGTCCGGACACCGGGTCGTAGAACCCGGTGTCGAACGTCGGAGCGACCCCATGCTCGGTCCAGGTATCGGCCTCGAGGTCGTAGGCCCACACACGCCCGGTTCGTGGTTCCGGTCCCTGGGGCTCGTGGATCCCGATCGTCGGGTCAGAGGCGACGTCGTAGACGAGGCGGCTCAGGCTGACTCCCGGCGGCTCACGGTCCGGATGCATGCGGGTCCAGGTGTTCGTGCACACGTCGAACGTCCACGTCTCGACGACGGTGCCGGCGATCGCGACGGCCACGAGCCTGCCCGCACGGCGGTCGAATGCGCTCGCCCAGGGAGAGAGGGGCGGCCGCGCCTGGTTGACCGGCCCCGGCTTGTCGGGCGTCGACCCGGGCGGACAGGTGAACACCTGGCCAACCGGCGGCACGACGGCCGGGAGCTTCCGCTGGAGCTGCGAGCCGACGAGGAGCGCCCCGCCGACCAGCGCGGCGATCAGGCCCGCCAGCAGGAGCAGGACCCAGGCCGGGCGAAGGTCCGTCGGCAGGCGCCAGGGGCCGATCGCCGTTCGCCCGTGGGGATACGCCGTGGCAAACTGACGGGCGAGCTCGGCTGGGCGGACCTCCGTCGGTGCGTCCTGCGCGTAGGCGCGGAGCGCGTTCACGAGGTCGAGCTCGAAGCGATCGCGCTCAGCCATCGCGGAGCTCCTTCCTGAGGCGCTCGACGATCCGGGAGAGGCGCGTGCGAGCGGTGGACGGCGTGGTGCCGACGGCCGCCCCGAGCTCGTCGGAGCCGAGGTCGACGACGTAGTGCATCGCGACCAGGGCCCGGTCGTCGGGCGAGAGATGCGCCAGCGCCCGGCGGAGGTCGAGGCGCTCGATGCCGGTCGACGGGTCGCCGCAGGGATCGCCGGGCGGCTCGATGTCGATCTCGATCACTGGCCCGTGGCGCCGACGGAGGAGCTGGCGGGCCTCGTTCGCGGTCACGGACAGCAGCCACGGGCGGACCCGTTCGGGGTCCCGCAGCGAGTGGAGCTTGCGCCAGGCGACGAGCCAGGCCGACTGGACGGCGTCCTCGGCGAGCTCCCGGTCGCCACAGGCCACGAAGGCGACGCGGGCCATGTCGGCGTGGTATGTCGCGACCAGCACGGCGAAGGCCGCCTCGTCGCCCGCCCCCGCGAGGGCGACCGTGGAGGCGACCGTCGGACCGCCCATCGCCTGGCCGTTCATACCCTATAGATGCGTCCGGGGGCAGATCTGCTACAGGGTGTCCCCACGATTTGCCACATCGATGTGGTCGAGCCCGCCGGTGGCCCGCGGTGTTCCCGGCGGCCAGGGAATGGGCCGCGTGTCAGAGCCTCCCGCGCTGCCGGGAGTCTCCTGCGGCTGGGCCTTCAATACCAGTGCCCGTTGGCATCGTCGAACGACTGGTGAGGGCCCGCCGGCCTGGGCGAGCGTTCGCGAATGTCATTCGGACGAGCAGGGTCGGGACGTCCGGATCAGCCGTTCGTGTCGCGTGGAGGCGAGGGCCCATCGGCCTGGGCGGGGATCGGCGCCCCCTCCACGAGATCGCGGATTGCCTCGAGCCGGGCGGTCAGCCGAGGCCGGAGCATGCGATCCATCATGCCGGCGACCAACCGCAGAGGCCCATGGGGCGTCCATCTCGGGGACCGGGGACCCGGGTTGGATGTGATCCTGGACATCATCGAGGAACGCCCACGCTGCCGCGGGCGGTCGGTGGATCGTCACGGCGAGGTCGTATTCCACCACGCTCTCCGGCGTGCAGCCTCGATCTGAGGCCTCGGGGGATCAAGAGCCGAGTTTCCCGATCGGTGACGCCTGGTCCCGTCATCACGTGGGCGAATTGGGTGCATCACCGCTGCGTCTCCACGCGATGCGCCCGGGCTGGCTCGGGCAGTCGCTGGGCGTCGATGCGAGTAGACGAGGACGAGAAGGGTGAACGCGGCCTCGTGCCGCCGCGAAGTCCCTGACGTCGACCGCCGGTGGCTCCGCCACGCCAGGTGCGGAGTGTTCAGAAGCGTCCGCTGGGCGAACGAAGTGCGCCGGCTGCGTCGATCCAGCCTTCCGGTCGGTGACCGGCAGTCGGGTTAGGCGGGAGGGCCTGCCGGCACGACGCCGAGCTGCTGCATCATCGCCATCAGATCGATGACACCCCAGTGCTCACGCACCAGCCCATCGTCGCCGAAGGCGAACATGTCAATCAGCTGCACGTCGACGGTCTTTCCTGTCGCCGGCATGCCCATGAACGCACCCTGGTTCGTCCCGGTGTACCTCACGCGCGCGACGGCTTTGGCACCGCTCGCGAAGACGTCTTCCACTGCCATATGCAGGTCGGGGAAAGCGGCGAGCTGCATCCGGAAGAAGTCCTGGACCCCCGCTTTCGTCGGCGCGAGGCCCGGCGTCACCTCGTGCTCGACGAAGTCGTCTGCCAGGTATCCGCTGAAGCCGCCGATATCTCCAGCTTTGATCAGGTCGTAGAGTCGGCGCGCCGTAGCTGCGTGATCCATCGTGGTCCCCCCTTGTTGGTGTGCGCGAGAGTGTACGCGGACGGCGTCGGAGACGGCTCCACTGTCACGCCTGCCGGTCCCAGGCGAGTTCGTGCAGACGTGAGTGGGCGTGCGCCAATGTCATCCGGAGCGCGTGGTACCCAGCTGCGGGGAGCTTGTGGGGCCACCCGCCTTGGCGGCAGCCACTTGTCGGCTCGAATACGCGACAACCGCGGCCATTTCTTCCGGCGTTGCGAAGGCCGTGGCGGGTGCATACGCAAGCGGCAGCCTGTCACCGACGAACAGCACGGTACGTCCGTTGGCTCGAACCTCGGTGATCGAGGTCCACGGAATGTGGCCGAACGACAGCGGGCCCGAGAACGCGATGCCTTCCTCGCTGAGGGCGAGCTCCGTCGTTCCACCGATCAGGCTCCTCAGCTGGCGCCGCCCAAACATCCGATCCATCACGGCAAAGCGCGCCATCAGGAGCAAGACGGCGTCACAGAAGACGATCGGTAGACCGAACACGGGATAGAAGGGCGTGATTGCGACACCCGCCACCAGGGCCACAACGAGGGCCACCATGTACTGGCGGTAGAAACGAGCGTGGAAGAGGCGACCGGCCTCCAGGGCGCCGTCGAAGGAGACCACGTAGCGGATCGCGAAGGCGGGGGCCGCGGGACTCTCAGCCTGCCCGGACACGTGCACCGCGCCATCGTAAGGCAGGGGCCGCACTCAGGCATCAGCCGGGGAGAAGCTTGCTGGCTGCCGGGCCCGCGTAGGGACCGACTGCCTCGGGCCGCTGGACAAGGCTCTGGGCCGGACGCACTCCCTTGGACGAGCGTCGCCTCACTCGAGCGTGACGCCGGGTCCGTCGCCTGCCCCGATCCGTCCCACCCGCCACCAGGAGACGCCGGCCGCGTCCAGCGCACCCTCGACCGCTCGCACCGCATCGGCAGGCACCGCGGCGAGCAGCCCGCCCGAGGTCTGGGGGTCGAAGGCGAGGGCGACGATCGCCGGATCGAGAACAGGGCTCAGCTCGAGGAGCGGTGCCACCGCCCGCCGGTTGTGGCCCGCGCCGCCCGTCTCGATGCCCGCCCGGGCCACCTCGAGGGCGCCGGGAAGCGCCGGCAGCGCGCTTGCGTCGATCACGAACCGCGTGCCCGACGCCCGCGCCATCTCCGCGGCGTGGCCGAGGAGCCCGAAGCCCGTGATGTCGGTCGCGGCCCGGATGCGGTGGCGCACGAGCACCTCGGAGGCGACCCGGTTGAGGCGGCGCATCGACGCGATGGCGCCGTCCAGCCAGGCGTCCGAGGTCACGCCTTGCCGCCGTCCGCTCACGAGCAGCCCCGTCCCCAGCGCCTTCGTCAGCAGGAGCACGTCGCCCGGCTGCGCGCCGCCCTTGCGGAGGAGCCGCTCGGGGTGTGCGACGCCCACGACGGCCAATCCGAACTTCGGCTCCGGGTCGCGGATCGTGTGCCCGCCGGCGAGCGTGCCCCCGGCCTCGCGCACCACCTCCGCCGCGCCGCGGACGATCGTCGCCATGACGTCCGGCGGCAGATCCTCGGGGAACGCGGCGACGGACAGGGCGAACAGGACCCGGCCGCCCATCGCGAAGACATCCGAGCAGGCGTTGGCAGCCGCGATCGCCCCGAAGGTGGCCGGGTCGTCGACCAGGGGCGGGAAGAAGTCCACGGTCCCCATCACGGCAAGGTCGTCGGAAAGGCGGTAGACGGCCGCGTCGTCGGGCGGGGCCAGGCCGGCGATCAGCTCGGGTGGCGCCGGCGTCGCGCCGAGGCCGGCCAGCAGGTCGGCCAGGACGTCGGCGCCGAGCTTGGCCGCGCAGCCGCCGCAGTCGGTCAGGTCGGTGAGGCGGACCCCGGGCTCGCCGGGCGCGGGGACGTCGTCGGCGGCCATCCCCGGATCAGGCGGGCGCCGACGACGCAGGGCTCGCCGCGGACGCAGGGCCCGCGGCCCAGCCCGCCATCGCGGCATCCAGGCGGGCGAGCCAGAGGTGCGCACCCATCTGCTCGAACAGGTGCCGGCTCTCATCGACCGTGGCGCGGACCCCGGCATCGCCGCCGAGGAGCTCCGCCATGACGAGCCCGGTCAGGGCCTGCTTGCGCTCCGCCCCGAGGTCGCGGAAGTCGGCGTAGGCCGCGGTCAGCCCGCCCCGAGCGGCTTCGGTTCGCCCCTCGAGGGCGGCGATGCCGGCCTCGAGGACGCGGGTCGCGAGCACGGCCACGGCCGCGTGCGAGCCGGTCCCGCGGAGCGCGGCCAGGCACGCACCGGCGCGCTCGCGGTCGCGGGCGAGGAGGGCCGCGAACGCCGCCTCGCCGAACGTCGAGACGGCGTTGTACGGGTCCTGGCTCCCGCCCTCCAGGAAGCGGTCGGCCGCCGTCGTGAAATCGTCGTGCCCCGCCGCCCGAATCGCCCTGATGCCGGCGAGGTTGGAGCCCAGGTACGGCTCCGCGGCGACGTGAGCCAGCAGCCAGGCCTCGACCTCGTCGACCTCCGCGTCGGCGCTTTCCCCTCCCTCGACGAGCAGCTGCGCGAGGAAGCCCAGGAGGATGATCCGCTCCTCCTCGCTGGCGACCTCGTCGAGGCCCGCGCGGACCTCGGCGCGGGCCCAGTCCCAGGCGCCCGTCTCGATGGCGCCGATGCTGGCGTTGCCGAGGAGCAGGGAGACGCCCTGGCGGTGGCCATACCGCCGGGCCTGCTCCAGGCCGACGCGAGAAATCTCGAACGCTGCCCGCGGGTCGCGGTCGGTCAGGGGGCCGCCCATGTTCGTCCGGGCCCTCATCTCTGTGCGCAGGAGGCCGTGGCGCTGGGCCAGCGAGAGGCCGGTCTCCAGGCAGCCGATCCCCTCGTACGCCCGCCCCAGGCTAGTCAAGGCCACGCCGCGGCTCAGGAGGACGTCCGCGACGATGTCCACCCGGTCGAGACGCTCGGCGATCGCGAGGGCACGGTCGGCCGTGGCGACGGCGGTCTTGAAGTCGACCTGTCGAAGCATCTGGAAGCGGGCGAGCTGGCCCAGCACGGTCGCCAGCCCCTCGTCGTCGCCGAGGTCCGCGAACTCGGCTGCCGCCGGCTCGAGGAGCGCCAGGGCGGCATCCAGGCGGTAGCGGCCGAACATGGCGCCGGCCAAAAGCCCGGTCACGCGTGCGGCCCCGCTCCGGTCGCCGGCGGCTCCCAGCAGCTCGATCGCCTCGCCGAGCAGGCGCTCAGCCTCCTCATGGGCGCCCGCCAACGATGCCGCCTGGCCGGCCCGCTCCAGCAGGCCGGCCCGCTCGAGCGGGTCGGTCGCCACTTCCAGCGCGTCGCGGTAAAGGTCCCGCGCCTGGCCCTGGGCGCCAAGTGTCACGGCCCGGTCGCCGGCGGCGCGCAGCGAGATGCGGGCCTGGGAGGCGAGGGCGTCGGCTTCGGCGCCCTCGGTCGCGTTGCGGTAGGCAGCCAGGTAGTGGGCCGCCAGGGCGCCGGCCAGCTCCTGGTCCACGAGCGTCTCGAAGTGGCGAGCGGCGGCCAGGTGGCGCGCCTTGCGGTCGCGCCGTGCGAGCGTGGAGTAGGCGACCTCGCGGACGAGCGACTGAACGAAGGCGAACTGGCCCCGTTCCACCGACCGGGAATCGACGTGGCGGACGAGCAGCTCCCGGCGGACGAGCGCCACGAGCCGGCGCTCCACCTCGGCGGTGTCGAGGGCCGCCACCGCGGCGAGGCCGTCCGCGGTGAAGGAGTGGCCCAGCACGGCCGCCGCCTGCAGCAGCGCACGGTCGGCCGGGTCCAGGGCGTCGAGGCGGGCCGCAATCAGCGAGTGGAGGGTGTCGGGGACGGCCAGGTCGGCAAGGCCGCCCACGGGCCGATAGACGCCGTCGGCCGCCTCCAGCTCGCCCTGGGCCACGAGCATCCGGACGATCTCGACCGCGTAGAGCGGGACACCGTCGGCGCGGGCGATGATCCGGGCCGCGGCATCGTCCGGCAGGCCCGGCACCAGGCCCGCCAGCAGGGCGCGCATGGCGGCCGGGCTAAGCGGCTCGAGGGCCAGGCTGGTGAAGTTGCGTTTGCCGGCCCCCCAATCGGGTCGCGTGTCGAGGAGCTCGGGACGGGCGAGGGCGACGACGTAGATCGGGACGCCGCGGCTCCACTCCACGAGGTGGTCGATGAAGGCCAGCAGCCCGCTGTCGGCCCACTGGAGGTCCTCGAAGACCATGACCACCGGATCGACGGCGGCGATCCGCTCGAAGAAGGTCCGCCACGCCGAGAACAGCTGCTCCTGGCCGCCGGCGGGGGAGTCGCCGACGCCGAGCAGGGTGAGGAGCGACGTCTCGATCCAGCGCCGCTCGCGCTCGTCGGGCACCCAGCGGGCGACCGCCTCCGCGATCCGCGCCCGCGTCGTGGCCTCGTCGTCGGTCTCGGCGAGGCCGGCCCGCGCCCGGACCATCTCGCCCAGCGCCCAGAACGTGATCCCGCCGCCGTACGACGGCGAGCGGCCCTGGTGCCAGTAGACGGTCTCGACCAGCCCGTCGAGTACTTGAGGAACTCCCAGGCGAGCCGGCTCTTGCCGATGCCGCCCTGCCCGGTGACCGAGACGAGCCGGATCCGGCGGTCGCGCGCGGTGGCGTGGTAGAGGTCCTTGAGCAGGCGCAGCTCGTCGTCGCGGCCGACGAACGGCGCCTCGAGCGCCTCCGACCGCCCGCGCCCGCCGCGTTCCGCAACGACGCGGAGGGCGCGCCAGGCCGGCACCGGCGCAGCCTTGCCCTTGAGCAGCTGCTCGCCCGCCGGCCTCGAACGCGATCGCCCGCGAGGCGGCGTTCATGGTGGCCTCGCCGACCAGCACGGCGCCCGGCGGCGCGGCGCGCCTGCAGGCGGCTCGCGGTGTTGACCATGTCGCCGGCGACCATCCCCTCGCCGATCGCGCCGATCGTGACCGCCGCCTCCCCGGTGAGCACGCCGGCGCGGGCCTGCACGGACGGCCCGAGCTCGCGGACGCCGCTCACGATCTCCAGGGCGGCGCGCACCGCCCGCTCGGCGTCGTCCTCGTGGCTCGTCGGCGCGCCCCAGACGGCCATGACCGCGTCGCCGATGAACTTCTCGATCGTGCCGCCGTGGCGCTCGACGACGCCCCGGGCCAGGTCGAAGTAGCGCGAGAGCAGGTCGCGGACCTCCTCCGCGTCGCGCTGCTCGGCGAGCGTGGTGAAGCCGACCATGTCGGCGAAGAGGACGGAGACGAGGCGGCGCTCGGCGACGATCGGGACCGGGGGCTGGGGCCGCGGCGAGGCCGGCCTGACCCGGGGCGCCCGCGGCGGCCCCGAGCCTCCCCCCACACTCGCCGCAGAACTTCGCGGCCGCCGGGTTGGCCGCCCCGCAGGTCCCGCAGACGGCCGCCAGCGGCGCCCCGCACTCGAGGCAGAACTTGCGCCCGGGATCGTTCTGCGCGCCGCAGCTCGTGCAGGTCACCGAGATCTCCCCACAGGATCGTCGGCGCACAGGGTACCGGACCGCGACGATCGGGCATAGGACCGCCCGGCGCCATGACCCTGGAGCCGCGCCGAAGGGCGCCGCCGCGCGCGCTACCATCCGGCGCACGGGGGCGGTTGGGTCCCGGTGGGCTCCCCGGTCTTCAAAACCGGTGCGGTCGCGCGTGACGCGGCCGGGTGGGTTCGACTCCCATGCGCTCCCGCCATCCTGCGATCATCCGCGCGTGACCGACGCGCTCCTCCCGTCCGCCCAGCGTCGAGCGGCTCCTCGCCGCCGTGCGCCCGCTGGCCGGGGAGCGGGAGCACGAGGCGCTGGCGGCAACCGCCCGGGAGGTCATCGCCGACGAGCGGGAGCGGCTGGCGGCGGGTGGCAGTGCCCGGCCGCTCGACGTGCTTGCCGATCAGGTCGTCGCGCGCCTCGACGGACTCGTCGCCGGGGCGCTCCCGGCCCGCGTCATCAACGCCACCGGCGTGATCGTCCACACCAACCTCGGGCGGGCGCCCTGGTCCGCGGCCGCGATCCGGGCGGCCGCGGCGGCGACGCGAGAGCCGCTCTTCCTCGAGCTCGACCGGGAGACCGGACGGCGCGGGCGCCGGTTCCGCGAGGCGGAGGAGCACCTCGTCGCGCTCACGGGGGCCGAGGACGCCCTCGTCACGAACAACTGCGCCGCCGCGCTCGTGCTCGCGGTCGGGCTTGCCGGGCGGAAGGCCGTCGTCGTCGGGCGCGGCGAGCTCGTCGAGATCGGCGGCGGCGTCCGGATCCCGGAGATCGTCCGGCGGGCCGGGGCGCGCCTCGTCGAGGTCGGCACCACGAACCGGACCCGCGTCGAGGACTACGAAGGCCCGCTCCGCGAGGGGCGGGCGGCCATGGTCCTCCGCGTCCATCCGAGCAACTTCACCATGTCCGGCTTCGTCGAGGCCCCCGATCCGGCGGAGCTGGCCGCGCTCGCCCACACCCACGGGGCGCTCGTCGTCGACGACCTGGGCAGCGGGGCGCTGCTCGACACCGCAGCCTTCGGGCTCGCCCACGAGCCGACCCCGGGGGACCGCCTGGCGGCCGGCGCCGACCTCGTCGTCTTCTCCGGCGACAAGCTCGTGGGCGGGCCGCAGGCCGGACTCGTGGCCGGCCGCGCGGACCTCGTCGGCAGCCTTCGCCGGGACCCGCTGGCCCGGGCGATGCGCCCCGACAAGGCGACCCTCGCGGGCGTGGCTGCCACGCTCGGCCTCTACCGGGCCGGGCTGGCGACGCGGGAGATCCCGGTCTGGCGGATGATCGCGACGCCGCCGGATGCACTGCGGGCCCGGGCGGTGGCCCTCGCCGCCCGCGTGCCGGGAGCGGCGACGGTGGCCCTCGCCTCGACGATCGGCGGGGGATCGCTGCCGGGCGAGACGCTGCCCTCCCACGGGATCGCCCTCGCCGCGCGGTCGGGTGAGCGGCTGCTCGCCGCCCTCCGCCGCGCCGAGCCCGCCGTCCTCGCCCGCATCGATGATGGGCGGGTGCTCCTCGACCTCCGCACGGTGGAGCCCGGCGCGGACGACGAGCTGGCCGGGGCGATCGAAGGAGCCCTCGCGGCCTCCGTGGGCGGGCGCACGGCCGCCGAGGGCGCCGGATGACCGTCGTCGTGGGGACGGCCGGTCACATCGATCACGGCAAGACGACGCTGCTCCGGGCGCTGACGGGCATCGACGCCGACCGGCTGCCCGAGGAACACCGGCGGGGGATGACGATCGAGGTCGGCTATGCCCACCTCCGCCTGCCCGACGGCGACGTCCTGGACTTCGTCGACGTCCCCGGGCACGACCGCCTGGTCGGCAACATGCTCGTCGGGGCGGGCGAGATCGACGCGGTCCTCCTCGTCGTCGCCGCCGACGACGGCCCGCGGGCCCAGACGCGCGAGCACGTCGAGCTGCTCGATGCGCTCGGCCTGCGGCACGCGGTCGTCGCGGTCACGAAGGCGGACGCTGTCGATGCCGGTCGCGCCGACGAGGTGGTCGACGCGGTCGGCGAGCTCCTCCGGCCGACCGCGTTTGCCGGGTCGCCGGTGGTCGTCGTCTCGGGAGTGACGGGCGCCGGGCTGGGCGCGCTGTCCGTGGCGCTCGCCGCACTGCGCGATCGGGCGCGGGCCGCCGGCGCTGGAGAACCGGGGGCGGCGCGGCTGGCCGTCGACAGGGTCTTCGCCGTGAAGGGACGCGGGACGGTCGTCACGGGAACCCTGCGGGGCGGACCCGTCGCCCGCGGGGCGTCGCTCCGCGTGGAGCCGGGGGGCGCCCCCGTCCGTGCCCGGGAGCTGCAGACCCGCGGGGACCCGGTCGATGCCGGCGGCCCGGGCGGCCGCCTCGCGCTGAACGTAACCGGCGTCGAGCGGGCGGCGATCGTCCGCGGCACGGTGCTGACGGACGATCCGGCGGTCGTGGCGACGGATCGCCTCCTGGTCGCGTTGCGGCCGGCGCTCGCGCTCGCGGCGGGCGGGGTCCGGCGCCGCGACCCGATCGCGAGCGGCACGGCGGTCCGGCTGCACCTCGGGACGGCCCAGGCCGACGGCGTGGTCCGGCGCTCGCGGCGCGACGTGGACGACCTCCCCGGCGGCGAGGCGACCGCGATCCTCCGCCTGGCGACCCCGGTCGCGGCCGCCCCCGGTGACCGGTTCGTGCTGCGACGCCCGTCGCCCGCGGAGCCGCTCGCCGGGGGTCGGGTGCTGGATCCGCGGCCCCCTTCGGGCGCGCCGTGGCGGCGCGCGACGGCCGCCCACGTGCGCACCCTGGGAGCCGCGTCCTCCGCGGCGGAGCGCTCTGCCGCACTGCTCGAGCTCCACGGGGCGCTGGAGCGATCGCGACCCGACGCCGCCCCGCTCGCGGGCTCGGCCGTCGCGGCCGGCCGGCTGGTCCTGGCCCCGGACGCGGCATCTGCCGTCGTGGCGGAGGCCCTCGCGGCGGCCGCCGCCGGGACCGGCGACGGGGTCGCGCTCGCGGCGCTGCGGGGACGGCTGGGGCGGGTCATCCGGCGGCGGGCGTCGGTCGACGCCGACATGGCGGCCGAGGCCGGCGGGGCGCTCGTCGAGGCGCTCGTGGGGGCCGGCCGCCTGGCGCGGACCGGGGATCTCGTCCACCTGCCGGGTCGGGCCGTCGGGCCGGTGCCGGAGGTGGTGGCGGCCATGGACCGGCTGGAGGCGATCCTCGACGCTCCCGCCCCGCCGGGCCTCGCCGCGGCGGCGCGCGCGGCCGGCTGCCCGCCGGCCGGGGTTCGTGCCCTTGAGGCAGCCGGCCGGATCGTCCGCGTCGAGGAGGATCTCGCCTGGTCCGCGGCGGCCTTCGGCCGCCTCGAGGCGGCGGCGCTGCGGCTGGCGACCCCCGGGCCGCTGGCGCCGGCGGCGCTCCGCGACGCCACGGGCACGAGTCGCAAGTACGTCATGGCGCTCCTCGACGAGCTCAATCGGCGCGGCGTGCTGGCGCGGACGCCGGGCGGCCACGTGCGGGGCCCGCGCGCGGGCGGCTGAGCCGTGACATGTATTGACACTCTGGGACTCTCTGTGGCATCATAGCGTCCAATGCATGAGCCTGAGTACCTGACCGCTGCCGAGGCTGCCGCGCGCCTGGGCATCAGCCTGCGAACTGTCCGACGCCGGATCGCGGACGGGTCGCTGCCGAGCGTCCGCATCGGGCGCGCCGTTCGGATCCCGGCCACGGTGCTCGACCTGCCGCTGGCCCGGCCGGCCGGCGCGGCCGCGCGCGAGGCTGTCGGCCCGTATGTCACCGAGACGGACGACAGCCTCGCGGCGTATGCGGCCCGCTGGAACGCAGAACACTGGCCCGACACCTTCGAGCGGATGCTCGAGCGCCGCAGGCGGGCGCTCGACCGGCTCGATGCGATCCGGGCGACGACGAAGCCGCCCAGCGGACCCCACGACACCGTCGACGCGATCCTGGACGCGGTCCGCGACGAGTTCGGCAAACGCCTCCTCGACTACCTGCCACCCAGGGACTCCGTCCCGTGATCGAGGCGGTCATCGATGCGAGTGTGGTCCTTCGATGGGCATTCGAGGACGAGAAGGACCGTGACGGTGCTCTCGGCGTGGAGCGGGCGTTACGTCACGGCCGACTCCACGCGGTGGAACCACCGCTGTTCCTCCTCGAGGTCGCATCGGCCATGGAGCGAGGTATCGGTGAGCGTCGGATAGACGTGCTCCGGTCCGAGGAGATCATGCGTGCGCTCGGGGCGGTTTCGTTCGACGAGGTGGACCCGCACCAGTTCGCCGGCGCCGCGTTCAGGCTCGCGCTCGCGACCGGCCTGCGGGTGCCCGATGCAGCCTACGTCGAGGTCGCGCGCGTTCGCCACGCGACCCTGATCACCGCGGATCGACGCCAGCTCGGGGCCGCCGAGCTCCTCGGCGTTCCCGTGGCTGCCCTCGCCGACCTGCCGCCGTTGTGAGCGCCCCGCGCGTCACCGGCATCGTCCTGGCCGGGGGCCGGTCGACGCGGTTCGGCGGCGACAAGCTGGCCACGCGGATCGGCGGCCGGCCGCTCCTCCACCTCGCGATCGACGCCGTCGCCGGGGTCGCCGACGAGGTCGTGGTCGTCGTCGGCGCCGACATGCCCGCGCCCTCCCTGCCGGCCGATCTGTCGGCGCCGGTCCTCGTCGCCCGCGACGCGATCGCCGGCCAGGGCCCCCTCGCCGGGCTGGCGGCGGGCCTCGCGGTCGCGTCGCATCCGCTCGCACTGCTCGTCGGCGGCGACCAGCCGGCCCTGCGGCCGGTGCTCCTGCGCGAGCTCGTACGCCTGCTCACCGCCGAGCCCGGCGCCCCACCGCTCGACGTGGTCGGCCTCGAGGAGGATGGCCGGCTGCGGTCCCTCCCGGTCGCCCTCCGGGTCGCCACGGCCGGCCCGGCCGCGGGAATCGCGCTCGCGGGCGGCACGCGCAGCCTCGTGGGCCTGTTCGGCCGCCTGCGCGCCGGCACGCTGGGCCCCGAGCGATGGCGCGAGCTCGACCCCGCCGGCGATTCGCTCCGCGACGTCGACACGCCCGGCGACCTGCCGCCGACCTGACCGCGGGCTATCCTCGCCGCGACTCCCTCCTTTGCCCGCACCGGAGCCGCCCGTGACCAGCGCCTCTCTCGGACCGTTCGACGAGCCGATCCGCACGGCCGGTGGCTGGGGCGCCTGGTGGCGCGGCTGGTACCGCCTGCTCCGCGTGGTCGGCGGTCCGCTCGGCCGGCTGGCCGTGCAGCCGGGCTTCGGGAACCTGGTCCTGCTGCGGGTCGTCGGCCGGCGGAGCGGCGCGGAACGATCGCTCCCGCTCGGGCTGCTGACGGTGGGCGGGCGCCGCTACCTGGGCCATCCGAGCGGGGACACGGCCTGGACGCTGAACCTCCGCGCTTCCGGGAGCGCCACGATCGAGGCCGCCCGGATCGCCCGGACGCGCATCCGGCCGGTCCTCCTGGGGCCGGGGCCCGAGCGCGATGCCGTCGTGCGCGCGACGTTCCGCCAGCACCCGTTCCCGGGCAACGCGATGTACCGGCTCGCCGGCCGCCACGTCGCGGCGACCGGCGTCTTCTTCCGCCTCGAGCCGCCCGCTGAGCCGCCGGCCACAACGTCCCGGCCCGGGCAGGCCGCTCGGCCCTACCCTGCGGCTTGACGGCACCGTGACACTCGCAGGACTGGACGACCGCCGGGCCCCGGCCGGGAACCGGCTCGTCCGCCGACGCCGTCGTCGGCGCGCGCCCGGGCGCTCAGCGCCCCGGCGTGAGCGTTCCCTGCGACGGCCGGGAGGAGCGGACGAACCATGGACCGTACGCAGGTCGTGATCATGGGGGCCGCCGGGCGCGACTTCCATGACTTCAACGTCGTCTACCGTGGCGATCCCGCGGTGGAGGTCATTGCCTTCACGGCGACGCAGATTCCCGGCATCGCCGACCGGCGCTATCCGCCGGAGCTGGCGGGCCCGCTCTATCCGGCCGGGATCCCGATCGTCCCCGAGGACGACCTGGAGAAGTTCTTCGCGACCCGGAAGATCGACCAGGTCGTCTTCGCCTACAGCGACGTGGCCCACGAGTACGTCATGCACCAGGCGAGCCGTGCGCTCGCCGGGGGCGCGGACTTCGTCCTGCTGGGCCCTGTCCACACGATGATCCCCAGCAGCCAGCCGGTCGTCGCCACGGGCGCCACGCGCACCGGCGCCGGCAAGAGCCAGACGACCCGCTACCTCGCCCGCCTCATGGAGGCGCAGGGCCTGCGCGTCGTCGTGGTCCGCCACCCGATGCCCTACGGCGACCTCGTGAAGCAGCGCGTCCAGCGCTTCGCGACGTACGCGGACCTCGACCGCCACGAGACGACGATCGAGGAGCGCGAGGAGTACGAGCCTCATCTCGATGCCGGGCGCGTCCTCTACGCCGGGGTCGACTACGAGGCGATCCTGCGCGAGGCCGAGAAGGAGGCCGACGTCGTCCTGTGGGACGGCGGCAACAACGACTTCCCCTTCTACCGGCCGGACCTCTTCGTCGTCGTCGCCGACCCGCTCCGCCCGGGCCACGAGATGCGATACCACCCCGGCGAGACGAACGTCCGCATGGCGGACGCGGTCGTCATCAACAAGGTCGACAGCGCGACGCCCGAGCAGGTGGCGACCATTCGCGAGAACATCGCCCGCCTCAACCCCCGGGCGGCGGTGATCCCGGCCCGCTCCGCGCTCCATCTCGTCGGCGGTGACATCGCCGGCAAGCGGGTGGCCATCGTCGAGGACGGCCCGACCCTGACCCACGGCGGGATGACCTACGGGGCCGGCGTGGTGGCGGCGCGCCGCTTCGGCGCGGCCGAGCTCGTCGATCCGCGCCCGTATGCGGTCGGCGACCTTGCCCGGACCCTGGCCAGGTATCCCGACCTCGAGCACCTCCTGCCGGCGATGGGCTACGGCCGGGAGCAGATGGACGAGCTCCAGGAGACGCTCAACGCGATGCCCGCCGACCTGGTGCTGGCCGCGAACCCGATCGACCTCACCCGGGTCCTGACCCTCGAGAAGCCGGTCGTCCGGGTCGTCTACGAGCTCGAGGAGCTCGGGACCGAGCCGGACGTTCCGACGCTCGGCGACCTCCTGGCCCCGATCGTGGCCCGCGCCCGGGCAGACGGCGCGGCCGCCCCCCACGCGTAGAGGACCACCATGACCGACCACTTCCTCACCCTCGACTCCCTCGGCGCCGGCGGCCTCCGGGAGATCCTCGACCTCTCCCACCGGTTCAAGCGCGAGCCCGGACGCCACCGCGAGGCGCTCGCCGGCGGCCGGGTCGGGATGATCTTCGACAAGCCATCCACCCGGACGCGCGTCAGCCTGGAGGACGCCGCCTGGGCGCTCGGGATGCTCCCGATCGTCCTGCGGCCCGACGAGCTCCAGCTCGGCCACGGCGAGACCGTTGCCGACACGGCCCGGGTCCTCTCGCGGTACCTCTCGGCCCTCACGATCCGCACCTTCGCCCATGCCCGGGTCGAGGAGCTGGCCGCCCACTCCACGATCCCGATCGTCAACGCCCTCACTGACGAGCATCATCCGTGCCAGGCCCTGGCCGACGTCATGACCCTCGAGGAGGCCTTCGGCGGCCTCGCCGGCCGCCTAGTCGCCTTCGTCGGGGACGGCAACAACGTCGCCCACTCGCTCATCCAGGCCGCCGGCTACCTGGGCTTCACCCTGCGGATCGCGACGCCGGAGGGCTACCGCCCCGATCCGGCGATCGTGGCGGCCGCCCGGGGCCACGGCGCGGCGAGCGGCGGCACGATCGAGCTCGTGACCGACCCCCGGGCGGCCGTTCGCGGCGCCGACGCGGTCTACACGGACGTCTGGGCCTCGATGGGCAAGGAGCACGAGCGCGAGGAGCGCCGCCGGATCTTTGCCGGGTACACGGTCGATCCGGCGATGATGGCCGGCGCTGCCGGCGGCGCCATCTTCCTGCACTGCCTGCCGGCCCACCGCGGCGACGAGGTCACCGACGAGGTCATGGACGGGCCGCAGAGCCGGGTCTGGGACCAGGCCGAGAACCGCATCTACACCGAGCAGGCGATCCTCTACGCCCTCATCAGCGGCGACCGGCGCGGGGAGCACCTGGGGTGACGCGGATCGCGGTCGCTCTCGGGGGGAACGCCCTCATCCAACGCGGGGAGCCGGGATCGACCGAGGTCCAGCGCCACAACCTGGAGACCGCCGCCCGCGCCCTCGTCGACCTGGCCGAGCGGAGCGGGGCGGAGATCGTCCTGACGCACGGCAACGGGCCCCAGGTCGGGTTCCTCGCCATCGCCGCGGAGCTGGCCGCGGACGTCGTGCCGGAGCCGCCCCTCGACGTCCTCGGCGCGGAGTCGCAGGGCCAGATCGGCTATCTCCTGTCGCAGGCGCTCCATGCCGCCTTCCTCGAGCGGGGGATCAGGCGCGAGATCGCCGTCGTCGTCAGCCAGGTCGTCGTCCAGTCCGACGACCCGGCCTTCGCCCACCCGACGAAGCCCGTCGGGCCGGTCTACGACGAGGCCACCGCCCGCGACCACGCGGAGACGCGCGGGTGGTCGATCGCTCCCGACGGGACGCACTGGCGCCGGGTCGTCGCGTCTCCGCGACCCCTGCGGCTCGTCGAGGCGTCCTCCGTCCGGGCGCTGGTGGAGGCGGGCGTCCTCGTCGTCGCCTCGGGCGGCGGCGGCATCCCGGTGGCCGAGCTGCCCGACGGGCGGTATGAGGGGCGCGAGGCGGTCATCGACAAGGACCTCGCCGCCGTCGTCCTGGCGCGCGCCGTCGGCGCCGAGGGGCTGCTTCTCCTGACCGACGTGGACGCGGTCTACCGCGGCTGGGGGACCCCGGAGTCCCAGGCGATCCGCCGCATGTCGGCCGACGAGGCGCTCGAGGGCCTGGCGGCGAACGCCTGGCCGGCGGGCTCGATGGGCCCGAAGGTGCGCGCCTGCGCGGAGTTCGTGCGGGGCGGCGGCAGCTTCGCCGCGATCGGGCGGCTCGAGGACGCCGCCGCCCTGGCCTGGGGCCGGGCGGGCACCCGCATCGGCTCGGGACGCCTGGGGCTCCCGCCGTACGCCGCCGCGGTGGCTGCCCGCGAGGCCTGACGGCGGTAGCGGCCGTGGCGGTGCGCCGGAGGCCGGGGCGGTGCGCCGGGGACCCGGGCGCCGGATTCCGCACTAGGAATCTTCCCCCGCGTTCGCTAGAGTCCCCGCAACTCGCGCCGATCGTCGCGAGCGGGTGAGGGTCTGCCCGGGGCCGACCACCGTTCGTGGTCGAACTGCGGCGCCGTGGAGGAGGTCTCGTGATCCAGCAGGTCTGGGGCAAGTTCAACGCCAACGAGCGGATGGCGTCGATCGGCGCGTTGCTGTCGATCGCGGCATTCCTGGTCGGCGCCGTGACCTACGGCGGGTACGCGTTCGGGATCTCGGGGCTCGTCGGCGTGGTCGCGCCGATCGCGCTCCTTGCCGTCTACTACCTCAAGTACACGAATTCCACGATCACCTGGCCGGCCCCGGTTCCCGTGATCGCCTTCGCGATCGGCGCCGTCGAGGGCCTCGGCGCGTTGCTCGGCCTGCTGAGCATCCTGAGCTGGCTGAGCTGGCTCGGGTTCGCCTTCACGTGGCTCCTCGGCCCGATCGTCAACATCGTGGGCGGCGCCATGATGGCCTGGTTCACCTACCGCGAGTGGCAGGCGTACAAGGCCGCCGCGCCCGCCGCGCCCGCCGCACCCCCCGCCCCGCCGGCCGACGACACGAAGTAACCCACCGAGCCCTCAGGCCGCGGCGCCGACGAGGCCACGCCGCGGAGCGCCGATCCGCACTAGACTCGGGCCATGCCCGGGCCCATCGTGCTCGTCGGATCCGGCGAGTTCACGGCCGCGATGGAGGCGGTCGATCACGACCTCCTCGCCGCGACTGGCCGCACTCGCCCGCGCGTCGCGATCCTCCCGACCGCGTCATGGCCCGACGGCGACGAGACGTTCCTGGGTTGGATCGAGCGCGGGCGAGCGCATTTCGCGGCGCTCGGCGCCGAGGTCGAGGGTGTCGAGATCCGGACGCGCGCGGACGCCTTCGACGAGGCCTTTGCCCAGGCGATCGGGGAGGCCGACCTGGTCTACCTCTCCGGCGGGAGGTCGGGCCACCTGCTCGACGCCCTGGCCGGGACGCCCGCCTGGGCCGCCATCCTCGCCGTCCACGACCGCGGCGGCGTCCTCGCCGGCTGCTCCGCCGGCGCCATGGTGCTGGCCGCGCGGCAGCCGCGCCTCGTGGGCCGCCGCTTCATCCGCATCCCGATCGGCTGGCGCGCCGCGCTCGGCCTCGTGGAAGGCGTGGCGGTGCTGCCGCACTACGACGCGTTCCCCGAGCCGGTCGCCGCGGCGGTCGCCCTCGCCTCGCCGCGCAGGACGGCCGTCCTGGGGATCGACGAAGAGACGGCGGCGATCGGGCGTTCCGGCACCTGGCAGGTCCAGGGACGTGGCCGGGTGACGATCTGGCGGGGTCGCGGCCGCACGCGGCATCGCGCCGGCGAGAGCTTCCGCCTCGACGCGGGCCAGCCCGCCGGCGACCTCGAGATCCCGGCCGGTGGGGGTTTCAGCCTGCCTTGACGGCGCGGAAGCAGTCCGAGCAGTAGACGGGCTTGTCCAGCCGCGGCTTGAACGGGACCTGGGCGTTGTTGCCGCAGCGGGAGCAGGTCACGGCGAAGTACTCGCGATCGACGGGGTCGCCGCCGCGCTCGTAGCCGCGCGGGCCCCCGAAGCTGCGAACGTCCGAGCCGTCCCCCCGCGACTGGCGCCGGCTGGCGCGGCAGCTCGGGCAGCGCTTGGGGTCCGAGGTGAAGCTCTTCTGGGCGTAGTACTCCTGGTCGGCGGCCGTGTGCGTGAAGCTCAGGCCGCAGTCCACGCAGGTGAGGGTGCGATCGACGTACGTCAAGGGTGCTGCTCCTCCAGGTCCGTGCGCTCGCCGCCGGTGGTCATCCCGAAGGGGCCGCCGTGGCGTCGGGACGGCGGGGAGGCGGAAGGAGCCTGGTGCCGCGCGACCCGGGTGACGTGCAGCTGGACCTCTCGGGGCGCGCACCGGTTGCGTCCCCGCAGAATACCACCGGGCTCCCGGCGCGTCCCCGGAAGACGGGCGCGCCGCACCCGTCCCGATTTGTCACAATGGCCCCGATGGTCCGCCTGGTCCACACGGCCGATGTCCACCTCGGGGCCCGCCACGCCGACCTCGGCGGGCAGGCGGCCGCACAGCGCGAGCGGCAGTTCGCGGCCTTCCGGGCGGTCGTCGACCTGGCGCTCGCGGAGAAAGTGGACCTGGTCCTGATCGCGGGCGACCTCTTCGACTCCAACACGCAACCCCGCCGCTCGGTCGAGCGGGCGGCCGCCGAGCTCAAGCGCCTCGCCGAGGCCGCGATCCGCACCGTGATCATCCCGGGAACCCACGACGTCTACGACGGCGCGTCCGTCTACCGGGCTTACGACCTGCCCGCACTCGCCGGCCTGCCGCCCGACACGGACCAGGTGGTGGTCCTGACGCCGGATCGCCCCGCCGCCGTCCTCGAGACGCTCGACGTGGTCGTGCACGGCCGCGTCTTCGCCACGAAGCGGGCCCCGCACAGCCCGCTGGCCGGCTTCGACGTCGCCGCCGACGACCGGGCCACCTGGCACGTCGGCATGATCCACGGCTCGCTGAGCATTCCCGAGAAGACCGAGCACGATGAGGTCGTCTTCACGAGCGACGAGGTGGCCGCCTCGCACCTCGACTACCTCGCCCTGGGCCACTGGCACTCCGGGCAGCGGGGCCGGGCCGGGGCGACCATCTGGGCCTACAGCGGCGCCCCGGAGCCCGTCGCGGTCGACCAGGACCGCGCCGGCAACGTCCTCCTCGTCACGCTGGAGGAGCGGGCCGGCGGGCGGCACGTCGCCGTCGAGGAGCGGCGGGTGGGGCGGACCCGCTTCGAGCGGCTGGAGGTCGACGCCGCCGCGGTGGGCAGCCAGCCCGCCCTGGTGGAGCGGCTCGTCGCCCTGGCCGATCCCGACCTGGTGCTCGATGTGCGGGTCATCGGCGTGCGGCCCGACGACCTTGACCTCGACCCGGAGGAGGTCGAGCGCGAGGTGGCGGAGCGCTTCTTCCGCGCGCGCGTCCGCGACGCGTCCGCCGCGGCGCTCCCCGAGGGCCCCCTGCCGCCGCCGGACACCATCGCCGGGGCGCTCGTCCGGGACCTCGAGGCGGAGATCGCCGAGCTCGAGGCGGCCGGGCGGGACGCCGAGGCGCGCGAGGCACGCGAGGCGCTCCGCCTGGCGCGCCTCCTGCTCGACGGGCGCGAGGTGACCCTGTGAGGATCACCCGGCTTCGCCTCCGCAACCTGAAGGTCCACCGCGACCTGGACCTCGAGCTCGCGCCCGGGCTCACGGTGGTCCGCGGGCCCAACGAGGCGGGCAAGACGACGATCCAGCGGGCGCTCGAGCTCGCCCTCTTCCGCAAGGTGACGGCGAGCGGCGCCGAGATCGACGCCCTGCGCAGCTGGGGATCCCCCTCGGACGGACGCCCCTGGGTGGCCCTCGACTTCGTCCAGGAGGATGTCGAGGGGACGCGCGTCGGGAAGGTGGAGAAGGACTTCCGCGGCGCGAAGGGGACCGTCACGCTCACCCTCGACGGGGAGACCGTGACCGATCCCGCGCGGGTCGACGAGATGCTGGCGGACCTCACCGGCATCCCGGGCGAGAAGTTCTTCCGCTCCACCGCCTCGGTGCGCCACCACGAGGTCTTCGACCTCGCCCGTGACGAGGACGCTCTCCGTGACCGGCTCCAGGCCTCGATCAGCGGCGCTGATCGCGGCACTAGCGTGGCGAAGCGCCGCCTCGACCGGGCGCTCCGCGAGCTGCAGGCCCGGGGCGAGCGCAACCCGGGCCGCCTCCGCGTCGCCGAGGAGGCGGTCGCCCGGAGCGAGGCGGCCGTCGCCGCGGGCGAGGGGCAGCTCGCCCAGCTCGAGCGCGATCGCGACGCCCTGGCCGGGGCCCGCGAGCGCCGATCCGGCGCCGAGCACGTCCTCGTGGAGCGCCGCGCCCTGCTGGAGAAGGCGCGCCAGGCCGAGCGCCTGGCCGCGGAGCGCGACGTGGCCCAGGAGCGCTTCGATCGCTATCGCCAGGCCGTCGCGGTCGCCGACGAGATCGGCACCCTGGAGGGGAGCCACCCCTCGCCGAACCCGCTCCCCGTCCTCCGCCAGCTCGTGGAGCGCGTCCGGGTCCTCGACCGGCAGATCGGCGAGCTGCGTGCCCAGCTCGGTGACGAGCCGTCCAGCGTCGACTACAACGTGGTGGTCCCGGAGCCCCGCTACCGCCCCTATGCCTGGCTCGCGGTGGTCCTCGCCGTGGGGGGCGTGGGCGCGGTCGCCGTCGGCATCTTCGCGGGCATCGCGGCCGCGGTCGCCGGTGGCGTGGCCGCCGCGGCCGTCGGGCTGGTCCTCGCCGCCTTTGCCCGGGCCCGCCGGCGGGCCGCCTTCGACGTCCGCCGCGAGAAGCAGCTGCGCGAGGACGAGATCGCCCGCCGCCTGCGGGGACGGAGCCAGCTGGAGGACGACCTGCGCCGCTCCGGGGCGGACCTGAAGGCCCAGCTGGCCACCATCGAGGTCGACGATCCGGCAGGGGCCGAGGACCTGCTCGCCCGCGAGGACGCGCACGTCCAGGCGATCGAGCGGGCCAGGGCGCAGCTCAACGGCCTCGTCGGCAAGGAGCCCGTCGAGGCGCTGTCCACCCTGCGCGACGCCGCCGCCCTCCTGATCGAGCAGAAGAACGGGGCCCTCGAGGCGCTCGGGCCGATCGCCAAGGAGCCGCGGGCCCGCGAGCGGCTCGAGGTCGAGGTCCGGGACCAGGAGAGCGCCCTCGAGCGAGCCCGCGACGACGAGGCCGGCGCCCGGGCCCGCGTCGAGCAGAACCCGGTCGACGCCGAGCAGATCGCCGGCGAGGCCGAGCGCCTCGCGTCGTGGCGCGAGGAGCTCGCCACCCTCCAGCGCCGCCGGCGCATCTACCAGAAAGCCCTCGACGCGATCGGCCGGGCCGAGACGGCGACGATGCGGACCGCCACCCGCTACCTCGAGAAGCGGATGCGCGGCGACATGGCCCGGCTCACCGGCGGCCGCTACCGGCGCGTCGCCGTCGACGACGCCACCCTCGACATCTCCGTCTTCGCGCCGGAGCGCGGCGACTGGGTCGCGATCGAGGAGCTGTCCCAGGGGACGCTCGACCTCGGCTATCTCGCGGCGCGCCTCGGCCTCGTCCGGCTCGTGACCCAGGACCGGCGGCCGCCCCTCGTCTTCGACGACCCCTTCGTGACGTTCGACGACACGCGGGCCGACCTCGCGATCGCGATGCTCCGCGACCTCGCCGCCGACTTCCAGGTCATCTACCTGACGACGTCCAACCGCTACGACCACGCCGCCGACCGGGTCGTGGAGCTCCCGGGCCCCACGGCCGGCGACGACGGGCCCGCGGACGAGGGATCCCTGGCAGGGCGCCAGGCCGGCTGACGCCGGCCTCATCGCCCGCGACCGTGCCCACCGACCTGCTCGCGGCCGCCGCCAGCCTCCTGGCCGCCGTCTCGTGGGGCGCCGCGGACTTCTGCGGGGGGTTCGCCTCGAAGCGCCTGCCAGTCTTCGTCGCCCTGCTGGGCAGCCAGCTCGTGGGGCTCGCCGGGAGCGCCGCCCTGATGGTCCTGGCCGGCGAGCGACTGCCCGGGCCGGCAGACGCCGCGTGGGCCGCGGCGGCCGCGGTGTTCGGGGCGCTGGGCCTCGCCGCGCTGTACCGGGCGCTGGCCGACGGGCGGATGGGGATCGTGGCCCCGATCACCGGTGTCCTGACGGCGGCGATCCCGGTCGCCGTCGGGATCGCGACGGCCGGGCTGCCCGGCCCGGTTCGGCTGGCCGGGTTCGGCGCCGCCCTGCTGGCGATCATCCTCGTCTCGCTCGTCGATGACGGCACGACGGGACGCGGCGGGCTGCTCCTGGCCCTCGGCGCCGGCCTCGGCTTCGGCCTCTACAGCGCCTGCGTGGGCCAGGTCGCGAACGGCGTGTTCGGGCCGCTGATGGTGTCGCGGGCCACGGCCTCGGTCCTCGTGCTCGGCATCGTGATGGCGCAGGGGACGTCGAGGCGCGCCGTCGCGCCCGGGGATCGGCGGCTCCTCCTGCTCGTCCTGCTGGTGGGGGTCCTCGACCTCGCCGGCAACGCGATGTTCCTGGCGGCGGCGCAGTCGTCGGGGCTGGCCCTGGCCGCCATGCTCGGGTCGCTCTACCCGGTCTCGACGGTGGTCCTGGCGGCGGCCGTCCTGCACGAGCCGATCGGGCGGGTCCACGCTGTCGGGATCGCCATGGCGGCGCTGGCGGCCGTCCTGGTCGCCGGCGGCGCCTGACGGCCCTCAGTCGAGGTCGAGCGAGAGGTAGTTGCCGGGGTCCCGGAAGCCCATCCCCTCGTAGAGCGGGCGGCCGTCATCCGAGGTTCGCAGGTAGATGCGGCGCAGGCGGAGCGCCCGGGCGTCGGCCACGAGCGCGTCCATCACCGCCCGTCCCGCCCCGCGGCCGCGCCAGCGCGGCAGCGTATAGACGTTGACGACGAAGCCCTCGCCGGTCCGCCGCGACCGCGGGTGCGGCGGCCGGTCGACGAGCACGAGGCCGCCCATCGCGACGATCCGCCCGCCGTCCTCGGCCACCCAGAGGCGGTAGACCTCGCCGTCGATGTGGGTCGCCAGGTAGTCGGCCACCTGCGAGCGGTGGGGTCCGACGCGATCGGGCGGCAGGTCGCCGCCGAGAAGCTCGCGGTCGAACGCGAGGCGCAGGTCGAGGATCACCGGGAGGTCCGCCCGGACGGCGCGGCGGACCCGGAGGCGCGGGCGCTCGGTCGCGCGGACGGACGACTCGCTCACCCTCTGATCGTGCCACGCGACAACGCGCCGCGCCGGGCCGCGCCGGTAGACTCCGGCGGTGATCCCCGAGCCAGCGCGCGGCGACGGCGCGCCCGACCGCGAGCCGCCCCGCCCGCCCCAGGGGTGGCGCTCGCTCCTCGTCGTCTACGGGCTCGTCTCGACGATCGAGGCGCTCGGGATCTCCCAGGTCTTCGCCTTCCTGCCGCTGCGCCTGCGCGAGGTGGGCCTGCCCGAGGCGCAGATCGCGACGTTCACGGGGCTCTTCTCCAGCCTGATCTTCGTGTTCGGGATCGTCCTCGTCCCCTTCTGGGGCGTCTGGGCCGACAAGTACAGCCGCCGGGCCGTCATCGTCCGCAGCGCGGTCGTCGAGGCCGTGGTGTTCGCCGGGGTCGCCCTCGCCGCCGAGCCGTGGCAGCTCGGGGCGAGCCTCCTCCTCGTCGGGCTCCAGCTGGGCAACACCGGCGTGATGCTGGCCGCCCTGCGCGACGTGACGCCGCGCCACCGCGTCGGGACCGTGACGGCGCTGTTCGGGGCCAGCGGGCCGCTCGGGTTCGCGATCGGTCCCGTCCTGGGCGCCCTGGTCGTGGACGGCCTGCACCGGCCGCTCGTGGACGTCTTCTGGCTGGGCTCGGCGCTCTCGCTCGCCTCGACCGGGCTCCTCCTCGTCGGGTCGCGGGAGATCCGGCCGGCGGTCGTGCCGGTGGGCAGCGCGGTCTCCCTGGCCCGGCGCGCGATCGCGGGGGTGTTCGCGGATCCGGCCGTGCGCCGCATCTTCGCGATCTTCGGCGTCTCGATCCTCGCCAACCAGATGAGCCGGCCCTACCTCCCGCTGCTGGTGGAGCAGGTGAACGGCGGGGCCGCGAACCTCGCCTCGGCGATCGGCCTCGTGGCCGGCACGGCCGCGCTCGTCGGGGCCCTCATCTCGCCGGTGGCGGGCCCCCTCGGAGACCGGGTCGGCTTCCGGCGCGTCCTGGCGGGCTCGCTGCTGGGTGCCGGGGCCGTCCTCCTCCTCATGCCCCTGGCGCCGGCCGTCGCCGCGCTGGCCGGGCTCGCGGTCGTCTATGCGGCGCTCCAGGCCGCCACCCAGGCCATGGTCTTCGGGCTCGTGGCCGTGGAGGTGGCCCCGGAGCGCCGCTCGGCCACCCTCAACCTCGTGCTCCTGCCCCTCTACCTGGCCGGGATCGTCGGGCCCACGGTCGGGGCGGTCGCGGCGAGCGCCGGCGGGATCCCGGCCCCCTTCTTCGTTGCCGGCGCCGTCTTCCTGGTCGGGGGGATCGCCGTCGCGGCCTCGCTCCGCCGGGCCGGCCGACTTGCCTGAGACTGGTCCGGCCGAGTTCGCCGACGCCTGCTCGATCAGGCGAGGCGAACGCGACGCCGGTCGTCCGGCGCGAGGCCGGCGGCCGCGGCCTCGTCGAGGACCCAGACGGCCCCCGCGCGCCGGGCGCGCAGCGCGGGGAGCCGGCGCTCGTCGCGGGCGCGCCGGGTCACGCCGGCGTGGGCGGGGCCCAGCAGGTCGCCGACGATCGCGGCCTTCGAGGCCCCGAGCGCGGCCACGATGAGCGCGGGCGTCGCGTCCAGCGCTGCCGGCGTCAGGGTCACCCGGTCCAGGTGCGGCGCGACGTGCGTCGGGGCCGGTGCCCACGTGGTCCACCCCGGGGCGTCGTGGGAGGCGCTGCCCGGGAAGACCGAGAGGATGTGGCCGTCGGGCCCGACGCCGACGAGCATCGCGTCGAAGACGGGCCGCCCCTCCGCGTCCGCCGCCAGCTCGGAGCGCAGGGTCGCCTCGAAGCGGGCCGCGCACGCGGCCGGGCTCTGGCCGGCGGCGAGCGCGGCGTCGATCGGCCACGGGTGCACGTGAGCGGCGTCGAGCGGCGCCGGAGCCAGGCCGTGGCGGGGGTCGCCGGGGAGCAGGACGCGGTCGATCGCCCAGACGTTGCAGGCGGGATCGCCCCGCGGCACGAAGCGATCGTCGCCGACCCACAGGTGGAGGACGTTCCACGGCACGCGGCCGCGAAGGTCCGCGGCCAGCAGGGCCCGGTACACCGCCGCCGGCGTGGAGCCCCCGGTCGAGGCGAGGTCGGCCCGTCCCCGGGCCGCGGCGCCGGCAGCCAGGGCGTCGGCGAGCAGCTCCGCCACGGCCCGGGCCGCCGCCGCGGCGTCCGGCCGGACCAGGATCGCCGGCTCGCCGGCCGCCGCCGGGCCGCGCAACCTCAGGCCCCGACCGGGGCCGGCTGCGGCTCTGCCAGCCGCGCGGCCATCGCCAGCGTGCCCTCGGCCACGGAATCGCGGCCGCCGGCCTCGATCGCCTCGGTGAGCAGGTCGGCGTCGGTGCGGCGGGCCGCGTGGAAGACCCGTTCCAGCGGTCGTCCGCGGCCCTCCCGGACCCGGACCAGGACGTGGCTCCCCGCGGCGTCCGCGGTCACCTCCACCCGGAGCGACGTTCCGAGCCGCTCCGCCCGCAGCTCGACGCCGAGCGTGGTGCCCCCCGGCATGGCCGAGGGGGTCGGCCGGATGGCGACGTTGACCGGGGCGCCGCCCGGCCATGCCAGGAGCGCCCCGAGGTCGCGCCCCACCAGCGCCGGCGCACCCGGGCCCGCTCCCGCCCGGCGTGGCCGTCCCATGCGCTCCAGCGGCCGCACCACGTCCAGCCCCAGGCGGGAGGCGAGCCAGGCGACGTGGTAGATCGGCTTCACGAGGTTCGTTGCGGCTTCCACGCCCGACCCGCCGTGGCTGGCGTAACTGACCGTGACGCGGCGGATCGAGCGGAGGTACGGCTGGTGCTCGGGCAGGTCGAAGATCGAGGCGAGCGCCTCGCGCCAGCGCGCCTGGCGCATGAGCGCGAAGTCCGAGACGGGCAGGGACGGCCCGGCGAGCCCGGCCAGGGCGACCAGCCGCGCCAGCCCGTCGCCCCGGAAGCGGGACCCGTCGACGACGAGCCGGTCGGCCGTCCGGACGAGCGTGATCGCGGCCTCGTCGCCGAGCGGGGGGTCGCCCGGCCACCACACCGTGACGGGCAGGTCGTGGACGAGGAGCGGCGCGACGATCGCCTCGAGGTGGCGGCCCGTCTCGCCGCCGGCGGCCACGTAGACCTGCTCGGCGCACGTCTCGGCGGCCCCCGTGCGGGGGACCATGCACCAGGCCCGGACGCTAGCCCGGAGCCAGCCCGGGCCGTCCGGGTCGGTCGGGGCCAGGATGAGCGTCCGCGACGGGTGGCGGCCGGTCCCGGCGGCGAGCGTCGCGGCGGCCTGCTCGCCGAGCTCCGGGCTGCCGGCGACGACGACGAGGTTGAGGACGCTCGTGCGGGCGGCGATCGTCCGCTCGCCGTCGGCAGGGACGGCCGCGGTCGCGCGGGGCGAGGCCCAGATCCGGCCGAGCTCGCGATCGATGCCTGCGACCGACGTCGCCCGCCCGTCCCAGCGCAGGACGGGGCCGCCCGGCGTCCCCTCGATCCCGAACGGGACGACGGCCGACCCCCGCGCGCTCAGATCCGCCGCCACCGTCGCCCGTCCCCGCGGAGCAGCGTGTCGGCCGCCTCGGGGCCCCAGCTCCCTGCGGCGTAGTCCGGGAAGGCAGGCGGCGGCTCGTCGGCCCAGGCCTCGATGACGGGGGTGACGATGCCCCACGCCTTCTCGACCTCGTCGGCCCGGGTGAACAGCGCCGCGTCGCCGAGGAGGGCGTCGAGGAGGAGCGTCTCGTAGGCGTCCGGGCTGTCGACGCTGAACGCCGAGCCGTAGGTGAAGTCCATGTTGACGCTGCGGACGTCCACCCCGAGGCCCGGGACTTTGGCGGCGAAGCGCAGGAGGATTCCTTCGTCCGGCTGGATCCTGAGGGCGAGCAGGTTCGCCTCCGGGCTCGCGCTCGATCCCTTGAAGAGGGCATGGGGGACCTGCTTGAACTGGACCGCGATCTCCGTCGCCCGCTTGGGCAGCCGCTTCCCGGCCCGCAGGTAGAAGGGGACGCCCGCCCAGCGCCAGTCATCGACGAAGAGCCGCGCCGCGACGTAGGTCTCGGTCTCCGAGGCGGGGTCCACGGCCGGCTCCTGCCGGTAGCCGGCCACGGGCTCGCCCGCCACCCAGCCCGGCCCGTACTGGCCCCGGACCACGTTCGCGGTGACCGCGGCCGGGGTCATCGGCTCGATCGCCCGGAGGACCTTGACCTTCTCGTCGCGCATGGCGTCCGCGTCGAAGGCGGTGGGCGGCTCCATCGCCACGAGCGCCAGGAGCTGCATGAGGTGGTTCTGGAGGAAGTCGCGCGACGCGCCGGCCTCCTCGTAGTAGGAGCCCCGCTTCTCGATGCCGATCGACTCGGCGACGGTGATCTGGACATGGTCGACGTAGCGGCGGTTCCAGATCGGCTCGAAGATACCGTTCCCGAAGCGGAAGACGAGGATGTTGCGGACCGTCTCCTTGCCGAGGTAGTGGTCGATCCGGTAGACCTGCGACTCCCGGAAGACCTTGCCGACCTCGCGGTTGAGGCGGATCGCGCTCGTCAGGTCGCGCCCGAACGGCTTCTCGACGACGACCCTTCGCCACCCGCCGCCGTGGCGCTCGTGGTCGAGGCCCACCAGCCCGAGGCCGGCGACGATGTCGGCGAAGGCGGACGGCTGGGTGGCCAGGTAGTAGCAGCGGTTGCCGCGCGTGCCGCGCTCGGCGTCCAGCTCGTCGAGCCGCGTCTCGAGGCCGTTGTAAAGGGCTGGGTCGCCGAAGTCGCCACGGTGGTAGGTGATCCGCTCCGCGAAGGCGTCCCAGACGGCGGCGTCGATCGGGAGGGCCCGGCTGAACTGCTCGAGCGAGGCCCGGAGCTCGGCCCGGAACGCCTCGTCGGCATAGGGCCGGCGGCCGATCGCGACGAGCGAGAACTCGTGGGGCAGCAGGTTGGTGCGCCAGAGCTGGAAGAGGGCCGGGACGACCTTGCGATGGGCGAGGTCGCCGGTGGCGCCGAAGAGGACGAGGATCGCCGGATCCGGGACGCGCTCCAGGCGAAGGCCTTCCCGGAGCGGGTTGGCGGCGGTCCTCGGCGCCGGCCGCCGCTTCCCGGCCCTGGCCAGGCGCAGGTCGCGCGCGGTCCGCGGGCCGCCGTCGCCGAGGCGTGGAGCCGGTGCCGCTCCCTCCGTCGCTCGCGCCGCTGGCCGGGCCACGGGGTCGACTACTCGGTCTTCACGGCGTGGCCGCCGAACTCGTTGCGGAGCGCGGCCAGCACCTTGGCCCCGTAGCTCTCGTCCTGGCGGGAGCGAAAGCGGGCCTGCAGCGACAGGGTGATCACGGGCGCCGGGACGTCCCGGTCGATGGCCTCCTGCACAGTCCAGCGGCCCTCGCCGGAGTCGGCCACCCAGTCCTTGATTCCGGCGAAGTCGGGGTTCTTCGACAGCGCGTCGTGGAGGAGGTCCAGCAGCCAGCTGCGGACGACGGACCCGTAACGCCAGATCCCCGAGACCTGGGCGAGATCGAGGTCGTAGTCGCTCGCGTGCATGATCTCGAAGCCCTCGGCGTAGGCCTGCATGAGGCCGTACTCGATGCCGTTGTGGACCATCTTCACGTAGTGGCCGGCGCCCGGTCCCCCGACGTGGGCGTAGCCGTCCGCCGGCGCCAGCGACCGGAAGACCGGCTCGAGCGGCCCCACCGCGTCCGGGTCGCCGCCGACCATGAGGCAGTAGCCGACCTGGAGCCCCCAGATCCCGCCGGAGACGCCCGCGTCGACGTAGCGGAGGCCCTTCGCCGCGATCGAGGCGTGGCGCCGGACGTCATCGTGGAAGTTGGTGTTGCCGCCGTCGACGATCGTGTCGCCGGGGGCGAGGAGCCCCGCCAGCTCCGTGATCATCGACTCGGTGGCGTCGCCGGCCGGGACCATCACCCACACCACGCGCGGAGCGACGAGCTTCGCAACGAGCTCCTCGAGGGAGAAGGCGCCCTCGACGCCCTCGGTCATGATCTCCCGGGTCTTCTCGGGCGTCCGGTTGAAGGCGACGACCTCGTGCCCATCCCTGACCAGGCGCCGGACCATGTTGGCGCCCATCCGGCCGAGGCCGACGAAGCCGATTCGCATCAGGTTGCCCTCCGATTTCGACGCACCGGACCGTCGGCGCGAGCGAACGGTGCGTGATTACCGACGAAGTGCCGTGGCCAGGGCGGCGTCCAGGGCGGCGAGACCGGCGTCGACGTCGGTCCCGAGGTGGATCCGCAGCACGGGCAGGTCGTGGGCCTCGAGCGCCTCCATGTCGCCGCGCGCCTGGGCGTCCACCAGCTGGCCGAAGGTGTACGGACGGCCGGGAACCGGGAGGTCGGCCGGGTGGTCGGAGGTCAGCTGGAGGAACCAGCCGATCGCCGGCCCGCCCTTGTGGAGCTGGCCCGTCGAGTGGAGGTAGCGCGGTCCGAAGCCCCCGGTGGTCGCCAGCCGGGTGGCGTCGCGGAGGCGGCGGCGGAGCCCGTCGATCACGGTCGCCCGGACGGCCGTCGGGGCGATGAAGGCGCCGATCGCGAGGTAGCCGTTCGGCCGCACCCGCTCGAGGTGGCGCCGCAGCTCCCCCACGACCGTGCCGTCGCCGGCGCTGAGACGGAGCGGCGTGTCGCCGTGCAGGGTGATCCCGTCACCGGCCGCGAGCGGCTCCTCGGGCGGGAACGCGCCGCGGCGCTCGAGCTCGTCGAGGACGCGCCTCGTGTTCTCCTTGGACTCCGTGACGTTCGGCTCGTCGAAGGGGTTGACACCAAGGGTGATCGCCGCGATCGCGGTCGCGACCTCCCAGCGCAGGAACTCGGCGGCGAGGTCGATCGGGTCGGCGAGAGCAAAGCGGAACACCGGGTGGCCGGCCGCGGCGGCACGGTCGAGGAACGCGTCGGCCGGGGTGCCGTCCGGGGCGGCGGCCGGAGGCGGGCTGCCCTCCAGGGTGATCCGCACGAAGACGCGGTCGGGGCCGTACGAAGCCGGGTCGCCCAGCGGCTCCCGGTCGACGGGGACGATGCCGGCCCCCAGCTTCCCCGTGCTCTCGGCGATGAGCTGCTCCAGCCATGCTCCGAGCGGGCCGATCGCCGGGTCCACGACCAGGGTCAGCTTGTCGCGGCCGGCCGCCGCCAGCGCGCCGAGCGCCGCCCCGAGGGCGACGCCCGGGTTGGCGCCGGGATCGACGGCCATGCAGCGGGCATGCATCCCCACCGCCGCCGCCAGGAACGGGTCCAGGTCCAGGCCCGCCAGCGAGGCCGGGAGGAGGCCGACGTAGCTCAGCGCGGAGTAGCGGCCGCCGACCGATTTCAGGGTTGAGGAAGACGCCCCGCATCTCGTCCTGGTGGGGGATGGCCGCGAGCGAGCGGCCGGGGTCGGTGACCGCCACCATGAACTCGCCCGGCGACTCCGTGCGCGCGCCGTGCGCCCGCAGGCCGTCGTGGATGCGCCGCCAGGCGTCCGCCTGGAAGGCGAGTGTCTCGGTCGTCGTCCCGGACTTCGACCCGACGATGAACAGGGTCGCGAGGGGGTCGAGCCCTTCCCAGGTGGCGCGGACGGCGTCGGGATCGGTCGAGTCGAGGACCCGGATCACCGGCCAGCCCTCGACGTCGCCGAAGGCGGTCGCGATGACCTCGGGGGCCAGGCTGCTGCCGCCCATGCCGGCCACGATCGCGGCCGTGAAGCCGGCATCCCGGACCGTCTCGCCGAAGGCCTCGAGGGCCGGGACCTGGACGCTGAAGTCGACGGGCAGGTCGAGCCAGCCGAGGCGGTTCGCGATCTTGTCCCGGACGCCCGGGTCGCCCGACCAGAGGCTGGTGTCGCGGTCGTGGAGGCGCTCGCTCCAGCGCTCCTCGTCGGCGCGGGCGAGGGCGGCGGCGATGGCGCCGGCGAGGGCCAGGTCGTCGACCCGGGCGTCGAGGGTGCCCGGGGCGAACGATGGGAGCGTGGTCTCGGGCATGGTCGTCCTCCTGCGCCCCGGAGTCTACGCGCGCGTCGGGCCGGCGGCGCGCGCGGGGCCGGCGGCGCCCCTAGCCGCCCTCGGCCTCCAGGGCGAGGACCTTGGCGACGCGGCGGGCGTGGCGCTCCTCGCCCGAGAAGCGGGCCGCGAGGAAGGCCCGCGCGCACTCGAGCGCCGCCTCCGGGCCGATCACGCGGCCGCCCAGGCAGAGGACGTTCAGGTCGTCGTGCTCGACCCCTTGGTGGGCCGAGTACGTGTCGTGGGCGACGGCCGCCCGCACGCCGCGGATCTTGTTGGCCGCGACGCTCGCCCCGATCCCGGAGCCGCAGACGAGGATCCCCCGGTCCGCCGCGCCGTCCCGGATCGCGTACGCGAGGCGGCGGGCGAAGTCCGGGTAGTCGTCGGTCGGGTCGGAGCCGTCGCCGCCGAGGTCGATCAGCTCCCAGCCCGCGTCGGCGAGGCGGGCGAGCAGCCATGCCTTGAGCTCGGCGCCGCCGTGGTCGGCGGCGAAGGCGACGCGCATCAGCGGGCCTCCCCCGGGTGGGGGGCGGGCGGAGCGGCGACGCGGCCCCGGAGGCCCTCGCGGACGACCCGGCGCCCGACGGCGGCCACGGCACCGGCCGTGAAGCCGAATGCCTCCAGGATCGTGGCCGCCGGCGCCGACGTGCCGAAGTGGTCGAGGGCGACGATCGCCCCTTCGTCGCCCGCCCAGCGCTCCCAGCCGAACGGGACGCCCATCTCCACGGCGACGCGCCGGCGCGCTGCCGCCGGCAGGACGCTCTCGCGGTAGGCGGCGTCCTGGGCCTCGAAGGCCTCCCAGCAGGGGAGGCTGACGACCCGCGTGGCGATCCCCTCGGCCTCGAGCGCCCCGGCCGCCGCGACCACCAGCTGGACCTCCGAGCCGGTGGCGACGTAGACGAGGTCGGGCGTGCCGCCGGCCGGCTCGTTCGACGCCGCCCGGACCACGTACCCGCCGCGCCGGACGCCGGCACGGGCGCCCTCGCGCGTGCCCGTGAGGACGGGGAGCTTCTGCCGGGTGAGGGCCAGCGCCGTCGGCCCGCTCGTCCGCTCCAGCGCCAGCGCCCAGGCCGCGGCCGTCTCGTTCGCGTCGGCCGGCCGGACGAACCACAGGTTCGGGATCGCCCGCAGGGCGGCGTACTGCTCCACCGGCTGGTGCGTGGGCCCGTCCTCGCCGAGCCCGACGGAATCGTGGGTCCAGTCGTAGACGACCGGGAGCCCGGAGAGGGCCGCCACGCGGACGCTGCCGCGCATGTAGTCGGAGAACGTGAGGAACGTGGCGACGTAGGGCCGGAAGCCGCCGTGACAGGCGAGGCCGCTGGCGATCCCTCCCATCCCGTGCTCCCGGACCCCGAAGCGCAGGTTGCGGCCGGCGAGATCGGCCGAGAAGTCCCCGCCGCCCTTCACGTCGGTCAGGTTCGACTCCGAGAGGTCCGCGGAGCCGCCGAAGAGCTCCGGCACGCCCGCCGCGAGGGCGTTGATCGTGTCGGCGCTGGCGTTCCGGGTGGCCACCTCGGCGCCCGCCTCCCAGCGGGGGAGAGCGGCGTCCCAGCCGGCCGCGAGGTCGCCGTCGAGGCGCCGCTCCAGCTCGCGGGCCTCGGTCGGGTAGGCCGCCCGGTAGGCGTCGAACGCGGCGTCCCAGCGCCGGATGAGCTCCTCGCCCCAGGGGATCGCCCGGGAGAAGAGGGCAGCCGCGGCGTCGGGGACGAAGAAGGTCCGGTCCGGATCCCAGCCGTAGGCCTCCTTCGTGAGCCGGACCTCCTCGGGGCCGAGCGGCGCGCCGTGGGCCTTCTGGCTGCCGGCCTTGTTCGGTGAGCCGAAGCCGATCACCGTGCGCACGGCGATGATGGACGGCCGGTCGTCCGAGCGGGCGAGGCGGATGGCGGCCTCGATGGCGCCGATGTCGGTCCCGTCCTTGACCCGCAGCGTCTGCCAGCCGTAGGCCCGGAAGCGCTCGAGGGCGTCCTCCGAGAACGCCAGCGCCGTCGGGCCGTCGAGCTGGACGAGGTTGTCGTCGTAGAGCATCACGAGCTTCCCCAGGCGCAGGTGGCCGGCGAGGCTCGCCGCCTCGGACGCGATCCCCTCCTGGAGGTCGCCGTCGGAGCAGATGGCGTACGTCCAGTGGTCGACGATGGCGTGGCCCGGCCGGTTGAACTCGGCCGCAAGGCGGCGCTCGGCGATCGCCATCCCCACCGCGTTGGCGACGCCCTGGCCGAGCGGGCCGGTTGTCGCCTCGACGCCGGGGGTCATCCCGCGTTCGGGGTGGCCCGGCGTGCGCGATCCCCACTGGCGGAAGCGCTTGAGCTCCTCGAGCGGCAGGTCGTAGCCGGTCAGGTGGAGCAGGGAGTACAGGAGCATCGAAGCGTGGCCGGCGGAGAGGACGAAGCGGTCGCGGTCGGGCCAGTCCGGGTGGGTCGGCGCGTGGCGGAGGAAGCGGGTCCAGAGGGTGTAGGCCATGGGCGCCATCCCCATCGGCGCGCCTGGGTGGCCGGAGTTGGCCTGCTGGACGCCGTCGATGGAGAGGGTCCGGATCGTGTCGATCGCGAGCCGGTCCAGCTGCTCCGGGGAGAGGGTAGTCATCGCGACAGGCTCCCGTGGTGGGCGGAGGGAAGTGGGGCCATTGTAGGCACGGGCAGCGGGCCGGCGACCGGGGGGCGGGCCGACGCGGGCCTGGCGCCGGCTGGCCGCCGGCTGGCCGCCTGCCGGCCGCGGGCCCGGTGGCGACCGGGCGTATCCTCGGCCTGATGCCGCCGCCGGACCTTTTCCCGCATGCGCGCCCGCCACGCGCCGTGGTGCTCGGCGACCTCGCGCTCGACGTCGTCCTGGCGCCGGCGCGCCAGCTGGAGCACGGCACGGACGTGCCGGGTGTCGTGCGGCTTCACCAGGGAGGGTCGGCCGCGAACACCGCGCGGTGGCTTGCGCGCCTGGGCGTGCCCAGCACCCTCGTCTGCGCGGTCGGGCGCGACGGACCGGGCCGCGCGCTCGTGGCCGCGCTCGAGCGGGACGGGGTGACCGTCCGCGCCGCGCGACCGGCCGGTGCCCGGACGGCGCGCATCGGGATGGTCGTGGACACCGAGGGCGAGCGCAGCTTCGTGGCCGATCGTGGGGCGGCGGACCTCCTGGCGCCGGCGGACCTCCGGCCCGCCTGGTTCCGGGGCGCCGGGGTCCTGCACCTCCCGGCGTACTCGTTGCTCGGCTCGCCGCTGGGGGAGGCCGCAGCGCGGGCCGTCGCCCTGGCCCGCGACGCCGGCGCCTCGGTGACGGTGGACCTCGCGTCGGCGGGGCCGCTCCTGGCCGGCGGCCGTCCCGCGGCCCAGCGGCTGATCGAGCGCGTCGCCCCCGACGTCCTGTTCACGACCATGGCCGAGGCGGAGGCGTTCCTCGGCGACGTGGATCTCGCGGGCCTCGTGGCCTTCGCGCCCATCGCGATCGTCAAGCGCGGCACCGGCGGCGCGGCCGTCGTCGTCGGCTCCCCGCGCAGTGTCGTCCGGCTCGATGTCCCGACCCGTTCCCGGGCCGCCGCCGACAGCACCGGCGCCGGCGACGCGTTCGACGCCGGCTTCCTCGCGGCCTGGCTCGCCGGCGGTCGGGCGGCCACGCTCACCGCCCTCCGGCGCGCGGTCGTCGCGGGGCATCGCGCCGCCGCCCGTCAGCTGGGCGTGCCACGGCCGGGGCTGGCGCTGGGCTGACCGGCATCGCCGCCGACCGGCGTCGCCGGTCGAGGGCGGGCGCGGCGGCCGCTCGGGCGCCGGTCCCTCCCGGCCGGCCCGCCTCAACCCTTCAGGTACCGCTCGAACCAGGCGAGCATCCGCTCGTTGCGGTCGATCCGCCGGTCGGGGCGCCCGGTGATCGAGAAGGTATGCCAGCTCTCCGGGTAGAGGATGTACTCCGCGGTGCGGCCGAGGTGGCGGAGGGCAACGAAGAGCTGCTCGCTGTCGGCCGCCGGGCAGCGCAGATCGGACTCGCCCTGGAGCAGGAGCAGGGGCGTCCGGACCCGGCTCACCAGTCGCAGCGGGGAGTGGCGCCACAGCTGCGCTGCCCCAACCTCGGTGAGCGGGTCGCCGAGGCGGGCCATCCGGTCGTACTCGGGACCCGAATCGCAGCCGGCCCAGCCGCTCACCTGGTTGGTCACGCCGTTCTCGGAGACCGCGGCGGCGAAGCGGCCGGGCTCGGCGCCGACGAGCCAGTTGACCATGAACCCGCCGTAGGAGAGCCCCAGGATCCCCAGCCTGTCGGGGTCCGCCAGGCCGAGGGCGACGACATGGTCGACGGCCGCCAGGACGTCGGCGGCGTCGACGCCGCCCCAGTCGCCGAGCTGTGGCGTGATCCAGGCCCGCCCGTAGCCGGCCGAGCCGCGGATGTTCGGCAGGATCACCCGGAACCCGTGCGACGCCAGGAGGACGCTCTCGAGCGACGGCGCGGGCGACCAGGCGCCCAGCGGGCCGCCGTGGACGTCGACGATCGCGGGGAGCGGCTCGTCGGCGGACCCGGCCGGCGAGACGATCCAGGTCTCGATCGGGCCGCCGCCGCCCGGCGCCTCGACCCGTCGCATCCGGGGCCAGGCGACACCCCGCCGCCACGACCCGCCGAGGGTGGTGCGGCGGCGAAGGGTCGGGCCCGGGTTGCCGCGGGTCCGTCCGGCGCCGCGGTCGCGGACACTCGATTCGGCGCCTTCGCGGGCATCCGCGCCCGATGCCTCGATTGTGAGCAGCTCCATCGGGCGGTCGTCGACGGTGGCCACGAGGGAGACGGCCCCGTTGGCGACGCCGAGGGTCCAGGCGGCCACGTCGCCGTCGGCGAGGCGCGCGGGGGCACCCGCGGCGCGCCCGCGCGGCGGATCGAAGGGGAAGCGCCAGGGTCGAACCCGTCCGGCCTCGCTGACCAGGGCCACCAGCCCCTCCCGGCCGGCCCAGGACGGGCCGGGCCGCGACGCCGCCATCCAGCCGTTCAGGTCGGTGTCGTTCCAGGCGCCGATGGGCCGGTCGAGGTCCGGGGCCAGGGCGACGGCGGGTGCCGGGCCCTCCCCGCGCGGGTCGAACGGCGCGACGAACAGCCCCGGGGCCTCGTCGTCGAGCGGCTCCGCGACGTCGACGCCGACGCAGGCCAGCCAGCACCCGTCGGGCGAGAAGGCGGGGAGGCCGGCGTGTCCGGCCAGGCGGATGGCCTCCCGTGGTTCGCCGCCCCCGGCGGGCACCACCCAGATCGACGGCAGCGGCCGGACGTCCGCCTCCGGGCGCGGGTCGGCGGCGAAGGCGATCACGTATCCATCGGGCGCCCACGCGAGCCCCTTCGCGTCGGCGTCCCAGCGGGTGAGCTGCCGCGGGCGCGCCCCCCGGCGCACCGGTCCCACCCAGACCTGGCCCCGGTGGTCACGGTGCCCGACCTCGTCCCAGCGCCAGTCGGCGCGCACGATCCGGCGCGCGGTCACGGCGCGGCCCTTCGTCTCCCTGCCGACGACGAGCCGGTCCTCCGCCTCGGCCGCGACGAACGCCATTCGCCGGCCATCGGGCGACCAGGCGAGCTCGGCGACGCCGTGCGCCGGCGCCCACAGGAGCCACGGCTCGCCCCGCGCGAGCTCCTGGACCATGACCGCGGTCGGGCGGTCCGGCTCGTCGGGGAAGGAGCGCAGGAACGCGACACGGCGGCCGTCGGGGGCGACCCGCGGGCTGGCGTCGCGAACGGCCCCATCGGTGAGGGCTCGCGCGGCCGGGATGGCGGCGCCCGCCCGCGCGGCGCCCGCCCGCGCGGCGCCCGCCCGCGCGGCGCCCGCCCGAGACCGTCTCGGGTCGCGCGCGAACGACACCAGCAGGAGGTGCGAGCGGTACGTCTCGTCGTGGACGAAGCGCCGGACCACGACCGCGCCGCCCCCGTCCGGGAGCGGATCGTGCTCCTCGAGGACGACCTGCCGGCGGATGAGCGCCGCGGGACCGATCGATCGCGCCATGCGTGCTCAGGGTAGACCCCCGGGGCCCGGACGATCGCGGTCGCGCCGCGCTACGCTGCGGCCATGCCCGACGATGCGCGCCCGGCCGCCATCCGCGCCCGCCTCGACGTCGCCGCCGAGGTCGCCGACGCGCTCGCCGCCGGCCGCCCGGTCGTCGCCCTCGAATCCACCCTCATCAGCCACGGCCTGCCGCACCCGCAGAACGTGGAGGTAGCCGCCGCATCGGAGGCCGCCGTCCGCGAGAGCGGCGCCGTCCCCGCGACGGTGGCCATCCGGGACGGCCGGATCCTCGTCGGGCTTGACGGCGACGCGCTGCGGGCACTGGCCACGACGCCCGGCGTCCGCAAGGTGGCCCGCCCGACGCTGGCCGCGGCGCTGATCGCCGGCGGCTGGGGGGCGACCACGGTTTCCGCGACGATGCTGGCCGCGGCCGCGGCCGGGATCCGAGTCTTCGCCACCGGGGGAATCGGCGGCGTGCACGCCGGCGCCTTCCAGCCCTCCGCCGGCGCCGACAACCGCCTCCGGCCGCCGAGCCTCGACGTCTCGGTCGATCTCGAGGAGCTGGCCCGGACCCCGGTCGTCGTCGTCTGCGCCGGGCCCAAGGCGATCCTCGACGTCCCGGCGACGCTCGAGGTGCTCGAGAGCCGCGGCGTCCCGGTCGTCGCGATCGGCACGGCCGAGCTGCCCGGCTTCTTCTCGCGCGGCTCTGGGTTCCCCGCGCCCCAGTCGGTGCCCGACGAGGCGGCGGCGGCCGCGCTGGCGGCGGTCCACCTCGAGCTGCTCGGAAGCGGGGTCCTGGTCTGCGTCCCGGTCCCGGTCGCGGACGAGCTCCCGCGCCCCGAGGCGATGGCCGCGATCGTGCAGGCCACGGCCGAGGCCGAGGCGGCGGGCATCCACGGGCCCGACCTGACGCCGTGGGTCCTTCGGCGGGTCGCGGACCTGACGGATGGCCGTTCCGTGCGCGCCAACATCGCCCTCATCATCAACGACGCTCGGGTCGCCGGCCGTCTAGCCGCGATCCTCGCCCGCGCCTGACTCGCGATCCCATCCGCCGCCTGCTCGCGTCCCGTGCGTGCCCGCCGGAGGTCCGCCCATGTCCAGGTTCCAGCGCACCCTCGGCGTCCTCGCCGTGCTCCTCGTCGCCGGCTCGACGCTCGGCGCCTGTGCGGGCGACGGCCCCTTCGCCATCCGGGCCGAGGGGACGCAGGAGCTGGCCCGCGACGTCGCGGCGTCCGGCCCCACCCACCGCGTCCGGGTCGAGATGTTCAACGGGTCCATCGAGATCCGCGCCGGCGCCCCGGGCCGGGTCGCCGCCACCGTGACGACCATCGGCGCCGGAGGCTCCAAGGCGGAGGCGGAGGCCGACCGGGCGAAGATCCAGGTCACGCTCGACGCGGACGCCGACGGCACGATCGTCCTGCGCGCCGTCTACGGGCCGAGGCCCGGCTCGCCCAACAACCGGGCCGCGCGCGCAGTCGTCGACGTCCCGCCGGGAGCGACCCTGGACCTGCGGACCTCGAACGGCGGCGTCACGTCGACCGGGGTCGGCGGCGCCATCGCGGTCAAGACGTCGAACGGGCCCGTGAACCTCCGGGGGGCGGTCGCCGGTGCGACCGTCCGGACCTCGAACAACTCCGTCGAGATCGAGGGCGGCGCCCGCCTCGACGTCGAGACCTCGAACGCGGCGGTCATCCTCCACGGGACCGACGCCACCGTGCGGGTGCAGACCTCGAACGGCTCGATCACGTTCGACGGCACGCTGTCAGGCGATGAGCAGTCGCTCGAGACGTCGAACGAGAATATCGACCTCCTCCTGCCCGTGGGCGCCTCGTTCTCCGTCGACGCGACGACCTCGAACGCAGTCGCGAGGGTGGACGGCTTCGCTATCCTGCCGACCGGTGCGACCGGCCGCGACGGCCTCGAGGGCACCGTGGGCGAGGGGGGCCCGACCATCATCCTGCGGACCAGCAACGGCCCGATCACGATCAGCGCCCGGTGAGCGTGGCTCGAAGGCGCCAAGCACGGTGACGCCCGCCTCGACGGGCGCCGCCATCGAGGCGCACGCCCTCCGCCGCGTCTATCGGGCGAAGCCGAATCCCGTCGTCGCCCTCGACGGGATTGACCTCGAGATCCCGGCCGGCGAGATGTTCGGGCTGCTCGGCCCCAACGGCGCCGGCAAGACCACGCTCATCAAGATCCTGACGACGCTTCTCCTCCCCACCTCGGGGACCGCCCGCGTGGCCGGCTTCGACGTCGTGGACGAGACCGCCCGGATCCGGCGCGTGATGAACATGGTCTCGGGCGGCGAGCATTCGGGCTACGGCATCCTGACGGTCCGCGAGCAGCTCTGGATGTTCAGCCAGTTCTACGGCCTCGGCACGCGCGCCGGCTGGCGACGGACGGACGAGCTGATCGACCTCGTCGGCCTCGCTGAGCAGCGCCTCCAGCGCGTCAGCGCGCTCTCCACCGGCCAGCGCCAGAAGCTGAACCTCGCCCGGGGGTTCATCAACGACCCGTGGATCCTCTTCCTGGACGAGCCGACGCTCGGCCTCGACGTCGCCGCCGCCCGCGACGTTCGCGACCACTTCCGCAGCTGGCGGGCAGCCGTCCCGGGCCGGACCGCGCTCCTCACCACGCACTACATGGCGGAGGCCGACGAGCTCTGCGACCGGGTCGCGATCGTCGACCGCGGCCGGATCCTGGCGCTGGGCACGCCCGCCGAGCTGAAGCGCCGCGTCCAGAAGGAATCGCTGTTCCGGATCGAGGTGGACCGGCTCCCCGAGGGGACGGGCAGCCTGGCGCGGCTGCCGGGCGTCCTCTCCGCGGTGCTCGCCGCCGCGGGGCCCGGGGCCGTCTCGCCGGACGGCGTCGCGGTGAGCCTGGCCCTCGCCGAGGACGGCGCGCTGGCCGGGGTCGTGGCGGCGCTCGCCGGGGCGGGCGTGCGGCTGCGCGGCCTCGCCAAGTCCGAGCCGACGCTCGAGGACGTCTTCGTGGAGCTGGTCGGGCGCGGCCTCGACGAGGTCGACGAGGCCGACGACACGGCCCGGCCCGGACCGCCGACATGAGCGGCTCCCCGTACGCCCGCGACGTGGCGGCCGGCCCGGCCGAGGCGTCGGAGTGGAGTCACCGGCGGGTCCTCGCCACGAACCTGCGGGCCGTCACCGGGCGGGCCTACCCGCGCGTGCGCGGCAGCCTGCGCGAGAAGTCGTGGGTCTTCTTCGACATCGCCCTGCCGTTCCTCTCGACCTGCGCCTTCGTCCTGGTGTACCGGGCGCTCCGGGCCCCCGAGGCGTACGTCGGCTTCGCCGTCCTGGGCGGGGCGATGACCGCCTTCTGGCTCAACGTCCTCTGGATGATGGGGGCCCAGCTCTACTGGGACCGCGGGGAGGGCAACCTCGAGATCTACTTCACCGCCCCGATCCACCTGATGAGCATCCTCGTCGGGATGGCGGTCGGCGGGCTCTCCATGTCCGCCACCCGGGCGCTCGTCATCATCGTGGCGGGGTCCGTCCTCTTCGGCGTGCAGTACGCCATCGACCAGTGGCTCCTCCTGGGCGGCGTCTTCCTCCTGACGCTCATCGCCCTCTACGGCCTCGGCATGCTCATGGCCAGCCTGTTCCTGTTCTGGGGCCGCGAGGCCTGGCACCTGGCGAACCTCCTCCAGGAGCCGGTCTACTTCCTCGGCGGCCTCTACGCCCCGCTCAAGGTGCTGGGGCCGCTGGCGGCGCTCGGGATGGGGCTGCTGCCGCTCGCGGTGGGGCTGGACGCCATCCGCCAGCTCACGTTCGCCCAGGTCCAGGGGATCGGCGTCCTGCCGCCGGCGGCCGAGGCGGCAATCCTCGCCGTCATGGCGGTGGTCTTCCTCCTGCTCGCCCGCGTCGCCCTCGCCTACTTCGAGCGCCGGGCGCGCGCCGAGGGGCGCCTCGTGGCGCGCTGGCAGTGACGGCGATCGCGCGCCCGGCGGCCGCGCGGGCGGCCGGGCGACGGCCGACCGCGAGGGCACGGCCGTGAGCGTGCACGTCGTCGACCGGCATGGCCGCCACCCCGGGATGCCGGGCGACGCGTCCGGTCCGGGCGGAGTGCGGCGCGGGACCCCGGTCTGGCGCTCCCTGGCGACCGGCGCCCGCCTGGGCTGGGCCATCGAGTCGAACTGGACCGACCCGTTCCTCTTCGCCGTCTACGCCGTGGCCCGGCCGGTCGGCGCCGCCCTCGTCCTCGTGGCGATCGTCTGGATCGTGGGCGGCGGCGGCCGCCCGGACTACATCGGCTTCCTCATCGTCGGGAGCGCCTGCTGGGCCTTCGTCGGAGGGGGGCTCTCCGGGCTGGTCTGGGCCGTGCTCGACGACCGCGAGCGCTACCGGATGCTCAAGTACGTCGTCGTGAGCACGTCGGCGCTGCTGCCCTTCCTGGTGGGCCGTGCCGCGGGCCAGCTCTTCACGGCCGCGGCCGGGTTCCTGGTCACCCTTGTCGTCGGGATCGTCTTCCTCGGCGTGCAGGTCGACCTCGCCGGTGTCGACTGGCGGCTCTTCGCCGCCTCGATGACCGTCGGGCTGACCGCCATCGTGGCCCTCGGCACCGCCGTAGCAGGGCTGTGCCTCACGACCCGCCGCGAGTCCTGGAGCTACCCGGAGGCGATCGCCGGCGCCCTCTACCTCCTCTCGGGCGCCATCTTCCCGCCCGACGTGCTGCCTGCGGCCATCCAGCCCGTCGCCCTCGCGCTGCCGACGACGTGGTGGCTCGAGGGTGTCCGGCGAGCCCTCCTCGGGGTGCGGACACCGGGCCTCCTGGGCGGCTTCGACGACATGGCCCTCATGCTCGCCTTGTGCGCCTCCACGGCCGTGCTTACACTCGTCAGCTGGGCGGTCTTCCGCATGTTCGAGCGCCTGGCGCGCGAGCGCGGCCTGATCGACCAGACGACCGGCAGCTGAAGCCGGACGACGTCCCGCGGGAGACGGGCCGGGGGAGGCATGATGCGCATCTACGACGGGAGCCCGCGCCAGGACTTCGAGGAGGTCCTGCGCTCGATCGGTGCCTTCCTCGACCAGCGCGGGATGCGCGACGTCATCCTCCTCGAGACCCCCGATGGCTTCATCGTCCAGGGCCTGGTCGTCGAGGGCGCCGGCGGCGTGTGGTCGGAATCGGTCGGCCACCAGGCGAAGGAGACCCTGACGTTCCTGGACGACGACATCGCCCGCTTCATGGACGAGGCCCTGACGCGGCGCGGCTCCGAGGCCGGGGCCCCGCCCGACTGGTCCAAGGCGGGCTACTATGAGAAGTCCCTCCGCGTCCTCGGGCGCTGGATCGACAGCCAGCACCCGCACGACATCTTCTTCCTGGAGCAGGAGGGCTCCTTCGTGGTCCGCCTGCAGATGGTTGGGCAGGCCGGGGCGCGGCACACGCTGGCCGAGTTCACCAAGGACGACATCGAGGCGATGATCACGGAGGCTCCGCAGCTTCGGCGGTAGGACCCACGCAGTAGGAGGAAGGCCGTGAAGGCGCTCAAGACCATGGCGACCATCCTGGGGATCCTCCTGGCGGCCGCCGTCGTCATCCCGCTGGCGGTGCTGGCCGGGCTCTTCGTCTGGCTGAAGCTGACCGAAGAGAGCGATGAGGAGGCCCTCGAGCTCGAGCAGGAAGGCGTCTGACCCATCGACGAGACCACGGCCCCGGCGCCGCGCGCGGCGTCCGGGGCCGTTTCCATGCCCGGTCGCCACGGGCTGGCCGGCATCCTCATCGCCCGCCGCGCTCCGGCCGGACCGCCCCCGGGCGGGCGGGACGGGGCGCCCGAGCCGACGCCGCCCCTGGAGGCCTGACCGGTGATGGCCCGTGCCCCGCTCGTTCCGGAGCTGCCGTCCGGCGCCCCGATCAGCGTCCTCGTCGACTACGACGGCACCGTCTCGCGACGCGACATCGGGGACGTGCTCCTGACCGAGCACGCGCTCGTCGAGCGGCCGGTCGTCGCCGCGAAGGACGCCGACTACGCCGCGGGACGGGCGGGCTCGCGCGAGCTGATGCAGTGGGACATGGAGGTGCTGCCCCGCGACGGGGAGCTGCTGCGGTCCGGGGCGGCGGCGATCCCCCAGGACGAGACCTTCGCCTCCTTCGTGGCCGCCGTCCGCGAGGCCGGCGCCGCCATCGAGATCGTCAGCGACGGCCTTGGCTTCTACGTGGCGACGAACCTGGCCCGCCTGGATCCCGGGCTGGCCGGCCTGCCGGTCGCGACGAACGAGAACGACGTCGATGGCACCGGGCGGCTGGCCTTCCCGTACGGGCACCCGGCCTGCTTCGTCTGCGGGACGTGCAAGCGCGAGCGCGTGCGGGCCCACGCGGCCGGGGGGCGCGTGGTCGTCTTCGTCGGCGACGGGCCGAGCGACCGCTACGCCGCCCACCACGCGGACGTCGTGTGGGCCAAGGACGCGCTCCTCGCCTGGGGCCGGGCCACCGGGCGCGACTTCCGTGCCTGGGACCGCTTCGCGGAGATCGAGGCCTGGTTCCGGGATTCGCTCGCCGCCGGGCTGCTGCCCGGGACGCCGGCCGAGCTGCCGGGCTGGCGGGCGACGCACCGGCCGCTGCGCGCCGACTTCATCTGCGGCCCGGAGGCCTGGGGGCCCGGGCGGTCGGTCCCCCGGCCGCTCGACGCGCTGGCGCCGGGGGTTACCCCCAGCGCTCGAAACGGGCGAACGCGTCGAAGGGGACCCAGCCGCGCTTGAGGGACGGGGAGCGGACGTCGGGGAGCGGGCGGCCGACCGGCATGACCCCGATCGGGACAAACTCGTCCGGGATTCCCAGCTCGGCGCGCAGGGCGGCCGGGTCGAACGCGCCGGCGAAGCCCGAGGCGAGGCCCGCATCGACCGCGGCCAGCATGATCACCATCGTCGTCGCCCCGATGTCGACGAACCAGTAGGGGACCGGCCACTCGATTTCGCGGCCGTCCTTGTCTACCTTGTCCGGCTCGCGGTAGCGGCGGTGGTAGATCTCCTCCGAGACGCAGGGGACGAACTGGGCGGCGCACTGCGAGATCCAGGGGCCCATCCCGAGATCGGCGTAGCCCTCCTCGCCGCAGACCCGGGCGACCCGCCTCCGCATCTCCGGGTCCGTGACCACGACCAGTCGCTGGCCCTGGCTGAAGCCGGCGGACGGCGTCCGCTGGGCCAGCCGGGCGATCCCCTCGATCACGGCCGGATCCACCCCGCCCTCCTCGAAGCGGCGGACCGCCCGCCGCTTCATGACCACGTCGCGGAACTCCATGTCGGCGCCTCCTGTCCTGGCTCCCGGCCGCCGCCGGCGCAATCGAACCCAAAGCGCAACCCCGCCGACCACCCGGGCCGCTGGCGCCATCGCCCGTGATCCGGTAGCATCGGTAAAACCCCGGAGGATCGAGCCCGTGGCGAAGTATGTCTTTGTGACCGGAGGCGTCACCTCCTCGCTCGGCAAAGGCATCACCGCCGCCAGCATCGGGCGCATCCTCAAGTCCCGCGGGCTCTCCGTCTCCGTCCTCAAGCTCGACCCCTACATCAACGTCGACCCGGGGACGATGTCGCCGTACCAGCACGGCGAGGTCTTCGTCACCGACGACGGCGCCGAGACCGACCTCGACCTCGGGCACTACGAGCGGTTCATCGACGAGAACCTCTCCCAGCTCTCGAACGTGACGACCGGCCGCATCTACCAGGCCGTGATCGCCAAGGAGCGGCGGGGCGACTACCTGGGCGGCACGGTCCAGGTCATCCCCCACATCACGAACGAGATCAAGGAGCGGATCCAGCGCGTCAGCCGGGACGGCGGCGCCGACGTCGTCATCGTCGAGGTGGGCGGGACGGTCGGCGACATCGAGAGCCTCCCCTTCCTCGAGGCGATCCGCCAGATGCGCAAGGACATCGGGCGGCAGAACGTGGTCTACGTCCACGTCACCCTGCTCCCCGCCCTCCAGGCCACCGGCGAGCTGAAGACGAAGCCGACCCAGCACTCCGTCAAGGAGCTGCGGGGGATCGGCATCCAGCCCGACGTGATCATCCTGCGCTCCGATCACCCCGTCTCCGACGAGATTCGGGAGAAGATCGCCCTCTTCACCGACGTCGCCTTCGAGGCGGTGATCCCGGCCGAGACCGCGGAGACCATCTACGAGGTCCCGCTGTTCTTCGAGGAGGCGGGCCTCGGCGATCTGCTCGTGCGCGACCTGGGCCTGGCGGGCGTCGCCGCGCCGCCCGAGCTCTCGGCCTGGCGCGACCTCGTCGCGCGGATCAAGCGACCCAAGCCGGAGCTCGAGATCGCCCTCGTCGGCAAGTACATCGAGCTGCCGGACGCCTACCTGTCCGTCACCGAATCGCTCAAGCATGCCGGCTGGGCGAACGGCGTCGACGTCAGGGTCCGCTGGGTCAGCTCGGAGACGCTCACGGACGAGAGCCTCGAAGCGGAGCTCGGGGGCGCTGCCGCCGTGCTCGTCCCCGGCGGCTTCGGCCACCGCGGGATCGAGGGCAAGGTGCTCGCCGCCCGCTGGGCTCGCGAGCGCCGGATCCCGTACCTGGGCCTCTGCCTGGGGCTCCAGTGCGCGGTCATCGAGGTCGCCCGCCAGGCAACCGGCTCCCGCGACGTCAACTCGACCGAGTTCGACATGTTCACGGAGCACCCCGTCATCGACTTCATGCCCGACCAGCGCGACCTCGAGGAGAAGGGCGGCACGATGCGCCTGGGCCTCTACCCGGCGCGCCTGGCGCCGGGCTCGAAGGCCCACGCGGTCTACGGCGACGAGGTCGTCTACGAGCGGCATCGCCACCGCTTCGAGGTGAACAACCGCTACCGGGCGACCCTCGAGGGCGCCGGGATGATCCTGTCGGGCCAGTCGCCGGACGGCAGGCTCGTCGAGATCGTCGAGCTGCGTGACCATCCCTGGTTCGTCGCCAGCCAGTTCCATCCCGAGTTCAAGAGCCGGCCAGACCGGCCCCATCCATTGTTCGACGGGTTCGTGGCGACGGCCGTCGCCCTCCGGGACGGTCGGGAGCCCGTCCTGCGGGCGTGCGCTGGCCGCCCGTCGCCGGTCACGTCGGAGGCCCCCGTCCCCGAGGCGGACCTCGCCTGACCCGCGCCGCCCTCTCCCGTCGCCCGCCCCGGAGGCCACCATGAAGCTCTTCCTCGACACCGCCGACATCGACGAGATCCGCACCGGCGTCCGCTGGGGCGTGATCGACGGCGTCACGACGAACCCCAGCCTCTACGCCAAGGTGGGCGGCTCCTACGACGACGTCCTGCGCCAGATCTGCAAGCTGACCACCGGCCCCGTGAGCGCCGAGGTCGTCGCCGACGACGTCGACGGGATGCTTGCCGAGGGCCGTCATTTCGCCGCGCTGGCGCCGAACATCGTGGTCAAGGTCGCCATGTCGGAGAACGGCCTCGAGGCGATCAGCCGGCTCGCCGACGAGGGGATCCGGACGAACTGCACGCTGATCTTCTCGGCGAACCAGGGGCTGCTCGCCGCGAAGGCAGGAGCAGCGCTGCTGTCGCCGTTCGTGGGGCGCCTCGACGACGTCAACGAGGACGGCATGACGGTGATCCGCGAGCTGGTGGACATCGTCACCCTCCACGAGCTCGATGCCGAGATCATCACGGCCTCGGTCCGCCACCCGCGCCACGTGACCGACGCCGCGCTCGCGGGCGCGCACATCGCCACGATCCCCTTCAAGGTCCTGACCCAGATGATCCACCATCCCCTGACCGACCGGGGCATCGAGCTCTTCAAGGCGGACTGGGCGAAGGTGACGAAGGACGCCGCCAGGGGCTAGCCGGCCCGCCGTCCGCCGCGTTCCGACTCCCGCCGCGGGCGGCGCCGCCCTCGCGTCGCGATCGCGCTCACATCGCGCTCGATCCCCGTTGACGCGGTCCGCGCCGCCCGCGTATGCTCCGCTTATCCCACCGCACCGCCGCCGCGGATCCGATTCCGCGCCCGTGCGCCCATCCGCCCGGTCCTCGTGGACCGACTCCTCCCTGCAGGTGACCCCTACCCACATGCCGAACGGTCCCGACCCGCAGCGCACCCGCAATCGCCGCCCCCGCCGCCGCCTCCAGGGGCAGCGCGGCCCCGGCTTCCCCGACGTCGACGAGCTCAACGGCAGCGGCGACGAGGGCCCCGAGATCGGGGCTGCCGAGCTGCGCGAGATGAGCGCGGCCGAGTTGCGCGCCACCGCGAAGGAGCTCGAGGTCGAGACCGGCGAGGCCGAGCGCCGCGACGACATCGTCGACGCGATCCTCCAGCGCCAGTCCGAGCGGCTCGGCCAGTCCTACGTCACCGGCATCCTCGACGTCGTCGACGAGGGGTATGGGTTCCTGCGCCGTCACGGGCTCATGCCGGGGCCCGACGACGTCTACGTCAGCTCCAGCCAGGTGCGCCGGTTCGGGCTTCGCATCGGCGACCGGGTCGGGGGCACCGTCCGGGCCCCGCGCGAGGGCGAGAAGTACTGGGGCATGCTGCGGGTCGACACCGTCAACGGCGTCGATCCCGACACGGCGCGCCGACGGCCGCATTTCGCCGACCTCACGCCGATCCACCCGATCGAGCTGCTCAACCTCGAGTCGGATCCGAAGAACCTGAGCCAGCGGCTCGTCAACATCGTGAACCCGATCGGAAAGGGGCAGCGCGCCCTCATCGTCAGCCCGCCGAAGGCCGGCAAGACGATGCTCCTCAAGAACATCGCGAACGGGATCACGGCCAACTACCCCGAGATCCTCCTCATGGTCGCCCTCATCGGCGAGCGCCCCGAGGAGGTCACGGACATGCGCCGCTCGGTCATGGGCGAGGTCATCTCCTCCACCTTCGACGAACCCACCGAGAACCACACCCACGTGGCCGAGATGGCCCTCGAGATCGCCAAGCGGCAGGTCGAGACCGGCCGCGACGTGGTCATCCTCCTCGACTCGGTGACCCGCCTGGCGCGCGCCTACAACCTGGCCCTGCCGCCGTCCGGCCGCACGCTCTCGGGCGGCATCGACCCGATCGCCCTCTACCCGCCGAAGCGGTTCTTCGGGGCGGCGCGGAAGATCGAGGAGGGCGGCTCGCTCACGATCATCGCCACCTGCCTCGTCGACACCGGCTCCCGCATGGACGACGTCATCTACGAGGAGTTCAAGGGGACCGGCAACAGCGAGCTCATCCTCGACCGCAAGCTCGCCGAGAAGCGGATCTTCCCGGCCATCGACGTCCAGCGCTCGGGCACCCGGCGCGAGGAGCTCCTCCTCGAGGAGCCGGTCCTCAAGATGGTCTGGACGATGCGCCGGATGCTCTCCGCCGTCGGCACCAACGAGGGGATCGAGCTCCTGCTCAACCGCCTGGCCAAGACCGACAACAACGCGATGTTCCTGGCCTCGCTCCAGAAGAGCGCCGACGCGACCGCCGGCTAGGCTCGCGTCGACGGTCCCCCCGGCCGCTCGACGTGCCAATCGGCCCTGTCAAAGGGGCCATGCGGCAGGGGTCTGCCGAGCGGGCGACCGCGTTGCCGGTTCCGGAAACCTCTGGTAAGGTGCCCGCATCGCCCGGCTGCGTGCCGGGATTTGAGAGCGCCGTATCGAGACCCCAGCTCCATACCGCGTCCATCGGGACGGCATCGTCCCCGAGCGTGCGTCCCCGCGCTGATGCCGCCTCCATCTCCAGGAGAGCGTATTGCTGAACGCGACGGTCGCCGCGCGCAGACTCAAATCGCGACTGCGCGGTGACGGCAGCGGCCCGGGATCCCGGGTCGAATCCCCGCCTCGTCCCGGCCTGGGCCTCGCCCGCAGCCTCGACGCCGCGCTTCGCGCCGCGTCCGGCCGCCAGGCGGCGACGGCATCGGCCGCTCCGGCCGCCCGGCCGGTCCGCACCCCCGCCGCGCTCCTGCGCCGCCTCGAATCCCCCGAGCGCCTCGTCCCCGTCCTCGTCGCCGGCTTCCTGCTCGTCGCCTCCCTGACCGCCGTGCCCGGCATCGCCAGCGGAGCGACCGGCGCGACGGACGGTGCCGGCTCCGCGCCGCGCCTCGTCGTGGGCGGTGACGTCGGCCCCAACGGCGGCGTCGGGGACGTCGGCTTCAGCGTGGACAGTGGCGTCCTCGGCCCCAACGACGGCGCCGGGACCGACCCCGGGCTCGGTGCCGACGAGAGCGCCGCCCGCCTGACCGCGGGCCAGGAGCCGGCCGGCGGCGCCCCGGCCGTGGCCGGCCAGTTCCTCGCCGACGGCACGCTGCTCAAGCCCGTCGTGGTGGACACGACGGTCGAGGACGGGCGCGGCCAGCTCCGGACCTACAAGGTCCGGTCGGGCGACACCCTGACCGGGATCGCCAGCCAGACCGGCGTCTCGATGATGACGCTCTGGTGGGCCAACAAGCTCCAGTCGAAGGACGACCTGAAGGTCGGCCAGGTCCTCGTGGTCCCGCCCGTCAACGGGCTCGTGGTCACGGTCAAGGCGGGCGACACGCTCGCCACGGTCGCGGCCGCGCAGAAGGTGGACGCGGCCGACATCGTCGCGACGAACGGGCTCACCGACGAGACCCTCGTCATCGGCCAGGTGCTGATCATCCCCGGCGCCCGCGGAGCTCCCATCCCGACCCCGAAGCCGACCAGCCGCCCGGTCGTCCGGGTCGCCACGGTCAGCCGGCCGTCGACCACGTCGCGCTCGACCAGCCGCGCGGAGGCCCAGTACTCCGGGGGGGCGTTCACCTGGCCGGTCGCCGGCGGGTACATCAGCCAGTACTTCCACTACGGCCACCCGGCCCTCGACATCGCGGCCGACTACGGGAGCCCGGTCAGGGCGGCGGCGGGAGGGACCGTGGTCTTCGCCGGCTGGAAGAGCAACGGCGGCGGCTACCAGATCTGGATCTCCCACGGTGGCGGCCTCTACACGACCTACAACCACCTGTCGGCGATCGCCGTCTCCGACGGCGAGGGCGTCGGCGAGGGCGAGTTCATCGGGCGGGTCGGCACCAGCGGCTGGGCCACCGGCCCCCACCTCCACTTCGAGGTGTGGCGCGGCGATGTCTGGGGCGGCGGCGCGCGCGTCAACCCGCTCGCGTACCTGTAGCCGCCCCCCGATCGCCTCGCGGCCCGGCCCCGGCCGGCCCCCGTGCGACAATCGCCGCGATGTTCCTCGACCGCGTCACGATCTGGACCCGCGCCGGCGACGGCGGCGATGGCGCGGCGACGTTTCGCCGCGAGGCCCACGTCCCCCGGGGCGGTCCCGACGGCGGTGACGGGGGCCGCGGCGGCAGCATCATGGTGCGGGTGGACCCCGGCCTGACGACGCTCCGCGATTTCCGCTACAAGCACCACTTCCGGGCGGAGCCGGGGGGGCGGGGCCTGGGCGCCAAGCGTCACGGCAGGGCGGGCGAGGACCTGCTCCTGGCCGTGCCGCCGGGCACGGGCGTGCTCGACGACGCCACGGGCGAGCTCATCGCGGACCTCGTCGCGACGGGCCAGTCGGCCGCCGTGGCCCGCGGCGGCCGCGGCGGCCTCGGGAACGTCCACTTCGCCACGGCCACCCACCGCACCCCGATGCACGCCCAGAAGGGCGAGCCCGGCGAAGAGCGCTGGCTGCGCCTGGAGCTGCGCCTCATCGCCGACGTCGGCCTGGTGGGCCTCCCGAACGCCGGCAAGTCGACGCTCCTGGCGGCCCTGACGGCGGCCCGCCCGAAGATCGCGCCGTACCCGTTCACGACCCTGGAGCCGAACCTCGGGGTCATGGACCTCGGCGACGACGAGGACCGCCGCCCGACGATCGCCGACGTGCCGGGCCTCATCGAAGGCGCTTCCGGGGGCGCGGGCCTGGGCCACGCCTTCCTCCGCCACGTCGAGCGGACGCGCGTCCTCGTCCACGTCGTCGACGGCGCTGCCCGCGACCCGGAGTGGGACTTCGGCGTCATCCGCGAGGAGCTGCGCCTCCACGACGTCGCCCTGCTGGAGAAGCCGCTTGTCGTCGCCTTCAACAAGATGGACCTGCCGGCAGCCCGGGAGGCGTGGCCCGGGTTCTCGGCGGCCCGCCGGGCCGAGCGCCTGCCGTGCGCGGCCGTCTCGGCGGACGCCGGCGACGGCCTGGGCGCCCTCCGCGAGCTCCTGGGCGAGTTCCTGCCGGATGCCGCCGGCCTGGCCGCCGAGCCGGAGCCGAGCGGCGTCGTCGTGCACCGGCTCGACGCGGCCGGCGACGGCTTCACCCTGGAGCGCGAAGGCGACGCCTTCCGCGTCCGCGGCCGGCGGATCGAGCGGATCGCCGTCCAGACGAACTTCGACGTCGAGGAATCCGCCACCCGCTTCCAGCGCGATCTCGACCGCCTCGGGATTGACGGCGCGCTGCGGCGGGCCGGCGTCCAGGCTGGCGACACCGTGCGCATCGGCCGGGTGGAGTTCGAGTGGGGCGCGGATGCCTGGGGGGACGGCGGGCGGTGACCACGCCCCCCGCCCCGGGGCCGATCGGGATCCTCGGCGGCACCTTCGATCCGCCCCACCTCGCCCACCTCGCGGTGGCCGAGGAGGCGCGCGACGTCCTCGGGCTGGCCCGGGTCCTGTTCGTGCCGGCCGGCCAGCCATGGCAGAAGGCGGACCGGCTCGTCTCGCCGGGGCGTCTCCGGCTGGCCATGGTCGTGCGCGCCATCGCCGGCAACCCGTCCTTCGCGGCCGATCCGCGCGAGGTCGACCGGCCGGGTCCGAGCTACACGGCCGAGACGGTCGAGGAGATCGCGGCCGAGACCGGCGGCGAGCCGTGGTTCATCCTCTCGGCGGAGGCCCTCGCGGGATTCCACACGTGGCGCGACCCCGAGCGGATCCTCGCCCGCGCGCGCCTCTGCGTGGTGCCCCGCGAGGGTGCGCCGGACGTCGCGATCGCGCGGTTCCTGGAGCGGTATCCTGCGGCCGCGGGCCGGCTGGCCGCGCTCGACGGCCCGCGGCTCGCGATCTCCTCGACCCGGATTCGCGCCCGTGTGCGGGCCGGCCGCTCCATCCGCTATCTCGTGCCCGACGCGGTCGCGGCCCTGATCGCGGAGCATGCTCTCTACCGTGCCGACCGGGCGCCCGCCCCGGCGCCGGCGGACCCCTGAGGAGGCCCATGTCCAGCGACTCCGTCCTCGACCCGCACGATCCCGCGAGGATCCCTGCCGGGGCCCCGCCGTCCGACCCGCCCGAGCCCTCTGCCGCCCCGGCCGGGCGGCCGGCCACGGCGCCGCGCGCCGGCCTCCCGGCCCGCACGACCCCCCCGCCCGACGTCGACCGGGCGCCGCTCGACCTCGCCCGCCGGATCGTGGAGCTCGCGGAGGACAAGAAGGCCGCCGACATCGTCCTCCTCGAGATCGCGCCGCTGACGACGGTGGCGGACTACCTCGTGCTCTGCTCGGGCGGCTCGGAGCGCCAGCTCGGCGCGATCGCCGACGGGATCACCGAGGGCCTCAAGGCGGAGGGAATCCGGATCCTCTCTCGCGAGGGCGCGCCCGATTCCCACTGGATCCTGCTCGACGCGGGCGCGGTCGTCGTCCACGTCTTCGCGCCCCCCGAGCGCGACTTCTACGCCCTCGAGCGGCTGTGGGCCGAGGCCAGGACGATCCTGCGCCTGCAATAGCCCGGACGGCGTCCCGGGTGGGGGACGACCGCCGCCTCGCGGCGGTACCAGCGGCCCATCGCCCCGCCGTGCCGCCCGCATCGACAATCCGGGCAGGCGGCCGGCTGGATCGGCCCCCGTGTTGAGGTCGGTGGATCCCGATGGCGAGCCCCCGCGATCGATGCCCCGAATGCAGCCGTCGTCTCGTCGTCTCGCGCTTCGACGCCACGTTCCGCCTGCCCGACCACAGCGAGCGCCTCTGCTTCGCCGTTCCCGGCGGGCTCTGCGAGAACTGCCACCAGCTCTACATCGACCCCGAGCTGATCGAGGTCCTCCGCCTGGCCACGGCGCGCTGCGTCTTCGCGATCGAGTCCGACCTCGTGCTCCAGGAGCAGGCCTGGTCGAGCGCCGACTGACGCGGCGGTCGCCCGCCGTCGGTCGCCGGCCGCCGGCCGCCGGCCGCCCGCTCCGCCGGAGCGCCGGAGCGCCGTCTCAGCCCCGGGCAACGCGCTCGGCGAGCCAGAGCGAGAAGGCGAGGCGCCGCCGCCGGACGTCCGCCGCCCGCTCGCCCTTGAGCGCGGCATCCAGCTCGAGGAGCCCTTCCAGGGCGCCGGCCAGCTCGTCGAGCCGCCAGGCGTGGCCCTGCTCCCAGAGCTTCCGCGCGGGGTACTCCTTGAGCTTGAGAGCCCGGGCGATGTCCTGGATCGTGGCGCCGCTCTCGCGACGATCGGCAACGAGCAGGAGGTCCCGGATCCGCCGGTGGAGGACCGCGACGAGAACCGGCTCGGGCGTGGTCTCGAGCAGGCGCTCCAGCAGGTCGGCGGCCTCGCGCGGCTTCCGTCCGCCGACGGCGTCGAGGAAGGCCCAGGTCGAGCCCGGCACCGCGTCGGCGACCAGCGCGTCCACGTCCGCGGCCCGGACCGGGGCGTCGAGGCGGTAGACGGCGAGCTTCTCGAGCTCGGCGACGGCGAGGCGGCCCTGGCGCCGACGATCCACGTCGCCCTCGCGCACGAACGCCCCCACCTTGCGGGCGAGCGCTTCTGCGGCGCCGCGGTCCAGCCGGACGCCCCGCTCCGCCGCGCGCTCCTCGATCCAGCGGGCCATGCCCGCGTCGCGCGGGGCGGCGACCGGGCGCACCTCGCCGCCCATGCCGGCGACGGCGGCCGCCAGGTCCTCCAGCGACTTCGGGCGTCGCGCCGTCCCGTCGAGGGGCTCGAGGAAGGCGAGGGCGTTGCCGGGCGCCAGGGAGGCGACCGCCGCGAGCAGCGCGTCGCGGTCCGCCTTCGAGCGGACGAGCGGCCCCGGGTCCTCCACGATGACGAGCGTGCCGCCGCCGAAGAGCGTCCCGGTCGCCACCCGCTCGGCAATCTCCGCCGCCCGGGTCGCGGCGCCGCTCGTCCGCCAGGCGAGGGGCGGCTCGCCGTCGATGCCGGACGCCCGTCGGCCGAGGGCGACCGCGGCGGCCTCGAGGCCGTACTCGTCGTCGCCCCAGTAGTAGCCGAGCGCCGCGGCGGTCATGCGGCCCGCTCCTCGCCGTGCGGCCGGCCGCGGGCGGCGCGCAGGGCGCGCCCGGTCCAGCGCAGGCGTCCGATCGCGGCGGGGCTCACGCCGGCCCGCGCGCAGCAGGCCGCCTCGAGGGCGCCGGCGCACGCGCGCGCCCGGGCATCGTCGCCGGCCGACCAGCCGTCCGGGTACCGTCGCCGCCAGCCGGCGAAGCGGGCGTCGAGCGACTCGAGCCGCTGGCCGGCCCGCTTGTCCGCGTAGGCGACGAGGAGCTCCTCGATCGGGGCGGAGGCGAGCCAGGCGCCGGCCCCGGCGTCGAGCAGGCGGGTCACCGGGTGGGCCGCCGCGACCGGCGCCAGCTCGGCCATCCCCCGCGCCGCGAGCCACGCGGCGGAGCCGTCGCCGTGGGGCAGGGCGGCGGCCGGGTCGGCGGCCGGGATCGCCTTGTCGACGTCGTGGAGGAGCGCGGCTGCCTCCACGAGCGCCCGGTCGACGGCCACGCCCCGGACCGCGCAGCGCGCCGCGAGCCAACCCGCGATCTCCGCGACCGCGCAGGCGTGGCGGAGGTGCCAGGCGGGCGGCTCGAGCGAGAGGAGGACGACGGCGGCGGCCGTGCGCGACGGGACGGGCATCGCCCCGATCATACGGGAGCCCCGCCGTGCGGCCGGGCTCCCTGCGGATGCCGGAGCCGCCACCGGCCCGGGGTGTCGCGGCCGCCCGCCGCGGCGCCGGGCGCTCGGTCCGGACCTCGATCCCGGCGGCGCCGAGGGCGACGTCGATCGTCCCGACCTGGTCCGTCCGCAGGACGGTCGCCCCCGCGTCCTCCAGCCGGGTGATGACCTCGCGCGACGGATGTCCATAGTCGTTCCGGGCCCCGACCGACACCGCCGCCACTCGGGGGCGGATCGCGGCCACGAGCGCCTCGGTCGTCGACGTCCGGCTGCCGTGGTGGCCGGCCTTGAGCAGGTCCACGGTCGGCAGGCCGCGGGCGACCAGCTCGGCCTCGACGTCCGCCTCGGCGTCCCCCGGCAGGAGGAAACGGCGACCCTCGAAGGAGCCGAGGAGCACGATCGAGGTGTCGTTCACCGTGCTGCCGTCGTCGGACGCTACGGCGGGGACCCGGGCAGCATCCGGCCAGAGCACATCGAAGGCGATCCCATCGAGCGCGAAGGCGTCGGCCGTCGCCAGGCGGCCGCTCGGCGCCCCGCGTGCCGCCAGGATCGTCGCGAGCGCCTCGTAGCCCGGGCCGCGGCCGGGCATCCCGGGCTCCACGACCGCTCCGACGCGGTACCGCTCCAGGACGAGCGGCAGCCCCGCGACGTGGTCCTCGTGCGGGTGGGTGAGGACGACCAGGTCGATCCGGCGGTCCCACGGCGGAATCCGGGCGTCGAGCGCCACGAGGAGCCGGTCCGGGTCGGGGCCACCGTCCACGAGCATCCGGCCGCCGGTCGGGCCGATCACGAGGATCGCGTCGCCCTGGCCCACGTCGAGGACCACGACGTGGGCCCGCCCGTCGGGTCGCGTTGCGCCGGCGAGGACGAGGATGGCGATCGCGAGCGCGCCGAGGAGGCCGGCCAGCCGAACGACCCGCCCCGACCGCTCGTCGCCCGGTCGCCGGCCGGCGGCTCGCCCGCCACCAGGACGGCCGCCGCCGCCCGTTGTCGCCGATCGTGCCGGCGGCGTCGTGCGCAGGGCCCGGGACGCGGCCAGCACCCGACGGATCCTCCGCCGCGCGACGATCGCGCCGAGCGCAGCGACGACGAGCGCGGCTGCCGCCGCTGCCAGCGCCGGCGGGAGCGTGACGCTGGCCAGCGGCAGCGCCGCGGCGAGCCGGACGATCCCGATCAGCAGGCCCAGCACGAGCGCCCCCGGGATGCCGATGATCGAGGCGACGATCGCCGGCGCCCCGAGCGCGGCCAGCACCCCCCCGGCCAGGGCCAGGGTGCCGGTCGCCATGGCGAGGGGCACGAGCGGGACCACGGCGAGATTCGTGACGGGCGCGAGCGGCGCCAGGCGGCCGAAGGCGACGAGGACGAGGGGCAGCGTCGCCGCCTGCGCCGCGAGCGAGACGCCGAGACCCTCGCGGATCCAGCGCGGCACCCGGCCGGCCCGCCGCTCGAGGAGCGCCGTCACCGGCGCCGACCACGCGATCAGGCCTGCCGTCGCGGCCGCCGAGAGCAGCAGCCCGACATCCGCGGCGTTGGCAGGGCTGGCCACCACGAGGCCGGCGACGGCCCAGCCGAGGGCGGCCGCGGCAGTTCCCGGGCGCCCCGTCTCGCGTGCCAGGAGGGCGACGCCCGTCATTGCGGCCGCCCGCACGACCGAGGCGGACGCCCCTGCCAGCACGGTGTAGGCGACGATCGCCACCAGGATCGCGCCCGATCGGGCGCGGCGCGCGCGGCCTGCGAGGAGGGCCCCGACCAGCCCGGCGACGAGGGCGATGTTCCACCCCGAGATGGCGACGACATGGGAGAGGCCGGTCGCCGTGAACGCGGCCGCGAGATCCCGGTCCACCCGGTCGCGGAGCCCGACCAGGATCCCGGCCGCCAGCCCCGCCGCTGGCTCTGGCAGCGCCCGGGCGAGCGAATCGCCGGCGGCGCGCCGGATCCGCTCCAGCAGCCCGGCGGCATCGCTCGCCTGAGCAAGAACCTCCAGCGTGCCCGTCCGGAGCGTGCCGGCGACCCCGGACCGCCGGAGGAAGTCACCATAGCCGCCCTCCGGCGGCGGAGCCGGCCTGCCGTCCAGGCGAACCCGGTCACCGGGCTCCACGGCGGGGTAGCGTGGCGCGGTGACGGCAAGGATCAACCTGACCGGTTCGTCGAGGTCGACCGTCAGTCGCTGCTGACCGTCACGCGGCGTGCTGATCGCGACGACCCGAGCTGTCCAGGGCCCGGCGCTGGAGGGCAGCGGGGCGGGCGTCCCGGGGCCTGCCGGTGCCACGGCCAGGCGGGCGATGACGAGCCAAGCGCCCACCAGCAGGCCCACGCTCGCCCGGCGGACGCTCCCCGGCCCTCGCGACCGAGCGCCGAGAAGCGCGGCGGCCGACGTTGCCGCAGCGGTCAGCGCGACGAGGGCGGCCGCGGGCACCCCGGCCGACGCGGCAGCCACCCCGACCGCGAGGGCCCCGATCCCGACCCGGGACCCGAGCGGGATCACCGGCCGACGGTGACGAGGTCCCGCACCTTCGCGAACGTCGCCTCGCCCACGACGCCGCGGCTGCGCAGCTCGTCGACCGTCGCGAACGGCGCCTCCTCGCGGGCCGCGATGATCTTCGCCGCGGTCGCCGGCCCGATGCCCGGAAGCGTGTCGAGGGTGGCGGCCGTCGCCGTGTTGATGTCGACCAGGCTGCCGGAGGAGGGGTCGCGTCCGCCGGGAGCGGCGGGGGCAGGCGAGGACGGCGCGGGCGAGTCGTCGCGGGAGGGGACCCGGACCTGCTCGCCGTCGTGGAGCGGCGCCGCGAGATTGAGCCGGCTCGCGGCCTCCACGTCCACCCGCGGTCCGTACCCGCCGGCCGCCTCCACCGCATCGGCGACCCGGGCGCCCGAGTCAAGGCGGTAGACGCCCGGGCGTCGCACTGCCCCCGCGACATCGATCACGATCAGCGCGCCGGCGCCGACGTTCCCCGGGCTCGCGTCGCCGGGGCTCACGCCCGGCGTGCCGCCGGCCAGGAGCCGGCTCACGGCGAGCGGGCGAGCGCCGTCCCCCGGCAGGACGAGGGTGGGCGAGGAGGAGCCGACGAGGACGACGGCCACGGCCACGACGGCGGCCACCGTCGCTGCCGCGAGCGAGGCCAGGCCAGCCAGGCGACGCCGCCCGCCGCGCCGCGGGTCCGGCGGATCAGCCGGCGCCGGGGCTGTAGCGCCGCTCTGCGGCGAGGCGACCGGCCCGGAGGGCACGGCGTCGTCTGCGTCCTCGAGGACGCGCCAGGGAAAGGGACGATCCACGCTCGACTCCCCGGCGGGCGTGCGGGCGGGTGCTGCGACCGGGCGTGGCGGGACGAGGAGACGCCCGCCGCATTGGGGGCACAACCAGGGCGGCGAGCGTCGACGGCGAGACTATCGAGGGTGGCTTATCGGCGACTTATCTGCGCGGACCGGCGGGCGCCCAGGCGTCCGGGGGCCGTTCGGCTCTCGCCAGATCCGCGACGCACGGGAACCCTACCCGCCAGCAGGAGGCCGGGACCGCGCCGAGCCACTGGCGAGACCGACCCGCGATGAGAAGGAGGCGCCATGCGTCGGACATTCACGCCTCTCACGATCGCGCTGCTGATCGCAGCGTGCAGTGCGACCCCCGGCAGTACCGGCGGGGATTCGAACGCCGCCGCGACCGGCCAGGGGGCTCGCACTCCCAATCCGACCGTCGCGCCCGTCACCCCGACCTCCAACACGGCCTTCTCGGGTCCCCTCGAAGCTGTCCCAGGCATCTCCGGAAGCATCTCGTTCGTCATCTCGGACACCGGTCAGATCGCGGAGATGAAGCTGGAAGGAGGCCTCACCGAATTCGACTGCGGGGGAGGCAAGACGATCGTCGACAGCGGTACCTCGACGTACTTCTTCCCAGATCCCATCGCCATCGAAGGAGGGCGGTTCTCGATCTCCCGCGGCGGCGCATTCCCCCTCGACTGGGACGGGGTGTTCGATTCGGCCACCTCGGTGCGCGGGAACATCCGGCTGTCCGGAGGAACCGACTGTCAGAACCGCCCACCGAGCGTCACTTGGAGCGCCAGAGCAGACGGCTCCTAGCCCGACATCAGCCTGGTCTCGATGCCGGATTGGTGGGTCGCCATGAGAACGCCCTTGGGTGGCCCTGAGCGCTCATTGTTCGCTCCAACCTGTCACACCGGGCCCCCCGCTTGGGTATGACAACCTGAACTGGCCCCACTTCGTGGGCGTTTGATCACGGTGGGGCCAAATGGGCTTGTCATTCCCAGCCGCTCCGCACCGGGCGCTCCGCTCCCGTTCGCGGGAGGGGACGCGCACCGGGCGTCCGGGGGCCGCTCTATGCCCTATGTGCATATATGGCACATCCGAGGCGGCGAGCGTCGACGCCGAGACTAGCGAGGCCGTCTTATCGGCGACTCATCTGATCGAGCCGGCGGGCTCGCCGGGCGTCCGGGGGCCGTTCGCCTCTCGCCAGAAGCACTGACTCCCGCCTACGGTGACCGGTTGGCGGGAGGCTCTGACACGCGGTCCACACTCTGGTCGCCGGGACCGCGTCGAGCCACTGGCGAGACCGACCCGCGGGATGCGTCCCGGAAGGATGGCCGGCATGGATGCGCCCACCTCCAGCCGCGGGCCGGGGCATCGGATCTTCGGCTGGACGACGGCCCTCGCGGGCCTCGCGCTCGTCGGCTCGCTCGCGCTCGTCGGCTCGCTCGCCCTCGCCCCGGCGGTCTCGTCGGCGACCCTCACGAATGCCTGGCAGGCGAAGCTCGGCTCCGGCGGCGCCAACGGCACGGCCAAGATCCAGGCGTTCGACACAGGCACCGGCTCGCTCGCCCTCAAGCTCGCCAAGCTCAGGCCGGCGACGTCCCTGCCCGTCGTCGTCTCGAAGGGGACGTGCGGGAAGGTCGGGACCACGCTCATGAAGCTCGCGGCGATCAAGACGACGAAGGCCGGCTCCGCCGCCCGGACGTCGAGCCTGACCGCAAGCCAGGTCACCCTGGTCAAGAAGGCGGCGACGGGAACCGGCAAGATCGCGATCCGAGTCGGCAGCGCCGCGACCGGCGGGGTCAAGTGCGGCCTGTTCACGGCACTCGCCGTGCCGCCCGTGGCAAAGGTGACCGCGAGGCTCGCTGTCGGCTCTGTCCCCTCCGACATCGCCGTCGGCGCCGGTGGCGTCTGGGTGACGGACATGGTGGGCAACGCGCTGTTCCGGATCGATCCCGCGACGAACCAGGTCGCCGGACCGGTGGCCCTCGGGGCCCCGTTCGCCGCCATGCCGATGGCTGTCGCCGCGTCCGGTGACGCGGTATGGGTGGCGAGCAACACGCTGGGGGGCCCCAGTGAGGGGATGGTCCTTCGCGTTGATCCGACGAGCAGGTCGGTCGTGGCAACGATCCCGGTCGGTTCCGGAGCGCTCGACATCGCGGCCGGTGCTGGCGCCGTCTGGGTGATCAGCGCCCGCGACGGAACGGTGAGCCGGATCGACCCCGCGACCAACAGCGTGACAGCGACCGTGCACGTCGGCGTCAACCCGGGCGGGATCGGAGTCGGAGCCGGAGCCGTCTGGGTCGCCGACTATCTCGGTGCCGCCCTCGTGCGGCTCGACCAGACGACGGGCCAGGTGGTTGCGACGGTCAAGCTCGCCGGCCGTGCTCGCAGGGTTTCCGTGTCGCCCGACGCCGTCTGGGTCGCCGTAGCCAATGCCTCCGACGCCACGCTCGGCACGCTTGTCCGCGTGGACCCGACGACGAACGCGATCGTCGCCAGCATCCCCCTGACGGCTGATCCTTGGGGTGTGGCGTCGACCGCCTCCGCGGTGTGGGTCGCTGCGAAGGGAATCTCCGACGCGATCTGGGTCAACCCTGCGACCAACACGATCGGCGGCCGAGTGCCCCTTGGAAGGGACTCCATCGGCGTCGATGTCGGCGGTTCGACGGCGTGGCTCGTCGGCCAGACGCCGGCCGAAGTCGTCCGCATCGACTTCTCCGGCGTTACGCAGGGTCCGCCGGCTGCCACTCCACCGGTGACAGCCACGCCATCCCCGACGCCCTCGCCTTCGCCATTGGCGGGCGGCACGCTGTTCGTCGGCCCGTACTTCACGCTGGGCATTCCGGCTGGCTGGAGCCCTCTGCCGAGCGGCGACCCCAACGTCTTGGCGTTCAGGGGCCCTGGGTCCCAACAGATCGGTGTGAAGTCCGTTCCGACGAGCCTGACCCTCGAGGAGGTGAGCGCGCAGATCATCGCGAACATCAGGGCCCGGACTGGTGCTGACCCGGAGCAGACCGAAGCCCTGACGATGGGCGGTGTTCCCGGTCGGATGTTCACGTACCACTTCTTCAACATCGGCATGAACGTCCATCAGCTCGACGCCTTCTGCGTGCGCAACGGGCGTGCCTACGAGATCGCCTTCGCGAACGTGGCGGGGACAGAGACCGCGGACCGGGCGCTCTTCCTGGATATCGTCGCCTCATTCGGATTTGGGCCCGGCTTCTGACCCCCGGCGCGAAGTCTCGCAGCCCCGGTGCCGCACCGGGCGCTCCGCTCTCCTCGGATGGGACGCGCACCGAGAGTCCGGGGGCCGATCTATGTCCTATGTGCATGCGTTGCACATCCGAGGCGGCGAGCGTCGACGCCGAGACTAGCGAGGCCGTCTTATCGGCGACTCATCTGATCGAGCCGGCGGGCTCGCCGGGCGTCCGGGGGCCGTTCGCCTCTCGCCAGAAGCATCTCTCCCGCCTACGGTGACCGGTTGGCGGGAGGCTCTGACACGCGGTCCACACTCTGGTCGCCGGGACCGCGCCGAGCCACTGGCGGCGTCCCACACAGGCAGCGTCCGAAGAGGCGACCGAGATGAAACGACGACT